>CAUUWX010000001.1:0-209961 GCA_963549225.1 uncultured Candidatus Saccharibacteria bacterium
TGGTCCAGCCAGATTCAAACAGGGTTTCTCGTGCCCCGTCCTACTCGATAAAACATACATAAGGTCAGCGTCGTTTTCGCGTACACGGCTTTCACGTTCTTTGGCTAGTCATTCAAACTATTCTGCTAACCACGCAATTTTCTTACCTTACTACCAGCTGATAGCCTGGTATCGCAAATCAGATTATTTGAACGAATTCAAATGCTCTGACTTGGTCATATGTAATATCACAACCCCTTATTAAGTATTCGTCTACCAACTTATTTAAATATGAGACAAAACCTACGGTTTTTTCTCATCGCGCGGTGCGTCGGAATAAATCCGCCGGGACCGGCTGCTCTTTTTCCCTAAGTTCAGTCTCATATTTAAAAACTTAAAAGGTTTGGGCTGTTACGATTTCGCTCGCCACTACTTTCGCAATCGTTATTTACTTTCTCTTCCTCATCCTACTAAGATGTTTCAGTTCAGATGGTTCCCGCTCGCTTGCCTATGTGTTCAGCAAGTGGCAACATGACATGACTCATGCTGGGTTTCCCCATTCGGAAATCCCCGGATCAAAGCTTGTTGACAGCTTCCCGAGGCTTATCGCAGTCTTCCACGTCCTTCTTCGGTAATATACGTCTAGGCATCCATTTAGCGCCCTTGAGTACCTTTTTATGCATTGACTTAACTAGTAATTGCTACTTTGCAATCACTATTACCGTCAATTAAAAACTCAATTTCTTTTGCTCTCAAATTGTTAATGATCATGCCTCGCATTTTGAGTGCACAATAGATTTGTTAAAAACTTAACACATCTGTCTGCATTCAACTAATCATGCTTCACTGCCCTCGCACGTTTTTGCAGTGTATTGCCAGAGGTTCTCCTGAACATTCGCGTAACTAGTAATTAACTATACAGTAGCTGAAGTTGTTTTGCAAGAGTTTTTTCAAAGTTTTTTCGCCTTTTTTGACCGGATGCGAAAATCCGCGCCAACTGCCTCGGAAATATGAGAAAAACCGTCCTTTTTTAATAGCTCCGCCAACCCGCGATTGATTTGCCCAACCAGCTGCGGTCCTTCAAAAAATAATCCAGTAATCAACCCGACCAGGCTGGCGCCCGCCTTAATCTTGGCATACGCATCCTCAGCCGAAAACACTCCGCCTACGCCAATAATCGTCAATCTGTCGCCGTATTTCTTATATGCATGGCGAATTAGATCTAGGCTATGCTCGCGCGTCGGCTCGCCGCTCAACCCGCCGCGGATTTCATCAGTCAACGGATCTTTGATGTCAATTTTACTACGGTCTTTCACCAGATTAGCCACCGTCACGCCCTGAATATTATGCCGAACAATAACTTTCAGCAGCGAATCGAATCGTTCTATATCGTACAAATGCGGCATTTTCACCCAAAACGGCACATCGCGCGGCACGCTGTCAAGCGCTGTTAATAATGCATCAAGCGGCTCTGCCTCAATAAACGGCTCTTTGCCAGCATTAGGACAGGAGATATTAATTTCTACAACACTCGCCAATTTGTTATTATTAATATATTCTGTTGCTTTTTTTACATCATTAATAATTGCCTGCTTGGCTGGACAACCGCCAGCCCGTTCAATCGTTGTTTTATTTGCCACAACTGCTACCGACATAACCGTCGGCATGTCATTTAGCCGCCACCGGTTACGGCGGACATAGCGGCTAATCTTTCTTAGTCCATAATTTGGCATGCCAGCATACACCACCACCGACTTTGTCTTCGGCAAACGATGAAACCACGGTCGTCGATTTCCCTTTCTCGGCTCTAGCGTCACCGATCCGCCCGAAGCAAACCCAAAACCAACATCCTCCATCAGCGGCGACAGCTGGACATTTTTATCAAATCCTGCCGACAAACCAATCGGATTACAAAAAGTAATACCGTCAACTTCCTGCTGAAGCAACTTATCATGAAAACTACATAACTTACGAATAACCCACCGAACAGGCGGCAACGTCTGTGCCATACGGCCGCAGAAAACGATTAGCTTATGGGTAAAATCTGGCGTTAGCAGGAATAATATTGGCTTGATAATGTTTTTATACATCTCTACTATATAATTATACCTTAACTCCAGACTTTTAAGGCAAACTTGCACGTTAAATATCTAATCACGTCCCAGCAGCTGTTTCACTCTACCAAATAAGCTCTCTGCGGCCACCCTGGACGTATCAACAACGATAGCCTCGCCAGGAGCTTTTAGACTATCGCCAAAAGTCATCCGCGCCTCTATTTCATCTGGCGCCATATCTCTTTGTTCAAGCCTATGACGTCTAGTGGTATCATCACACTCCAGATGAAGCCATTTCATATCGCAGCCACACATAGAAAATATCATTCTTGCAATTTGGGTTGACACCGGAGAAGAACAAAAACCATTTTCCTTCAGCAAATCCACTTGTTTGCGCGGAGAACCATAGTATACGCCAATTTCTGGCATATATGCGAACTCCAAACCAAAAGAGCCCTCTATATACAATCCTCGACGAAAATTGTCCTCAAACTGCCCTTTACTGAGAAAAACACTGTGAACGTCCGGCACCTCGCCCGGCCGAGGCGGTCTTGTTGTATGCGTAGGTATATACTTATACCCGCCGGCAATAGCCTGCTCTACAAGCGTAGTTTTACCCGACGCCGAAGCTCCTGTAATTATAAAAGAAGGTAAATCACAAATCCTATCCATTTTAGCTCCTACAAGAATAGTTATTATAATATCCCAACTACCAATTCCAGTAAAAACTATTTGGTGGGCGACAAGGGACTCGAACCCCTGACCCTCTCGGTGTAAACGAGATGCTCTAGCCAACTGAGCTAGTCGCCCTTATAAAAAACAGTGGGTAATAAAATAACCCTCCAGAAAGCCACTATATCGCTCTATTCAAAATACAATGACGTTATGGTGGGCGATGAGGGACTTGAACCTCCGACCTCGTCATTATCAGTGACGCGCTCTAACCAGCTGAGCTAATCGCCCTCGCACTCTGTCTTGGTGGAGTGCCGCGGACATAAGCCCGCTTCACCCCATATGGTGGAGACACAGGGACTCGAACCCTGGACCCCCTGCTTGCAAAGCAGGTGCTCTAGCCAACTGAGCTATGTCCCCATTGCCAAGACTTTTTCCATTGTACCGTATCTTTTTCGTTATGACAAGTGTATAATAGTGTATATGTTATACGAATTCAGTGTTCAATCATTTTTTGTCGGCGTACTAATATTAATCGCAGGCGCTCTTGGCGTCATCTATCACCAGAAGCTTGCCGACAACCTAGCTGACGGTCTCAACAGCTACGATAAATTCAAATTTTGGGGATTGATAGTCTGCGGCATCGGCGTCGCGGTCATGCTAAGCCTGCACACCATTCCGCTCAACTGGATTGTTCAGTCTGTTTTTAGTAACGGCGTACGGTAAGATTTTTCTGTCAACGTAACCTTTTCGATCTTATCCGGATCAATTAATTATTCGTCCTTACCAGGCATAGTTTGGTTCGCTCACACCAACTGTCGCTTGCAGCAACTCTTCAGGCGTCATTACCTTCAATCCGCCATATACTGGATCCTGAAAATTAGGATATGGATCAATGTAGTAAATAAGCGCCACATCTGTGCCGTCTGGCGTCGCAATATAGCCAGCGCCAGCAACATTATGCTCGGAGTTATTTGCGCCCGGGTATACTTTTGCCGGATTAATCGTATAGTACATTGAATAACCATCTTTAGTGTTCTTAATAAGCCTTTGCTTAAATAGTTCAATCGTTTTCTGATCGACTGTTTTTACCATTTCTAGTCGATAGCCCGCTTGACCTGCTTGCGGCAGCTCGTAACCAAACATATGTTTATTCAAAACTCTTATCGCATCGCTATTATGGGTCCCAAATGGCTCGTAAGTTCCCATTTCCTGAGCCAATATCGTCTGATCTGCTGCAATATTTCGAGCAGACAACATCATACTCACTGTTGTTGGCGCGCAAAAGTACCATTTTTGCTGAAGTTGCGGTTTTATATCGAGCTTATACCTTGCACCGATAGCCACGCCATGCAAATTTTCGGCAGAACTCTCCTGTTTCTGAACTGATTTTGGCGATTTTTCCGGCTGATTTTCTGATGGTTTTTGCCTATTCTCCATTGCCGAATCGATTAGTTTCTTTGAGTTTTTATCTGATGCCGGCTTAGTTTCATTAGCTTCAGGATGATTATTTTTGTTGTATTTAGGAGAATAATCCATAAATAAAATCAGCAGACTGGCGATTAGAGCGACAATAATAATTGACGCTAATACAACTAACTTCTTGCGCTCCGTCTTGAACGTCATAATTATACTATAACAAAAAAGTCCCTTGGCGGGACTTTTCTATTTAACAACTTGATTGTGCAATTCATCAATCGGCTTAATCGTAGAGAAAGGTTTTTGAACTTCGTCTCGTCCAAGAAGGACTATTGTAAATATGTAAGCTCAGCATATTTACGAGACCGACCTAGCTCAACTTGTGATTACTCGACAAGCTGGCATCTATTCTCCCTAGAAAGGAGGTAATCCATCCGCACCTTCCGGTACGGATACCTTGTTACGACTTAACCCCAATCATGCCCCCCACCTTAGGCCGACGAATCGGACTTCGGGTGTTGGTCACTTTCATGGTTTGACGGGCGGTGTGTACAAGACCCGGGAACGTATTCACCGCAGCTTGCTGATCTGCGATTACTAGCGATTCCGACTTCATGGAGGCGAGTTTCAGCCTCCAATCCGAACTGGGACTAGCTTTGATGCGATTTGCTTCACCTCGCGGCTTCGCTGCGCATTGTACTAGCCATTGTATTACGTTTCTAGCCCAGGACGTAAGGGAAATACTGACCTGACATCATCCCCTCCTTCCTCTCCGTTACCGAAGCAGTCCAACTAGAAAAATCCAACTAGTTGCAAGGGTTGCGCTCGTTGATGGACTTAACCAAACATCTCACGACACGAGCTGACGACGGCCATGCATCACCTGTCACAGGGTTCCAAAAGGCACTAATTGGTTTCCCAAAAATTCCCTGGATGTCAAGCCCTGGTAAGGTTCTTCGTTTAGCATCGAATTAAAGAACACGATCCACCGCTTGTGCGGGTCCCCGTCAATTCCTTTATGTTTTAGCCTTGCGGCCGTACTCCACAGGCGGGATACTTAACGCGTTAGCTTCGCTACTGAAGGGGTCGATACCTCCAACAGCCAGTATCCATCGTTTACGGCGTGGACTACCCGGGTATCTAATCCGGTTCGCTCCCCACGCTTTCGTGCCTTAGCGTCAGAAATGGTCCAGTCACCTGCCTACGCCATCGGTGTTCCTTCTTATATCTACGGATTTCACTCCTACACAAGAAATTCCAGTTACCTCTACCATTCTCGAGTTTAACAGTTTGAATAATAGTCTGTATGGTTGAGCCACCAGGTTTCACTATTCACTTATTAAACCGCCTACGCAACTCTTTACGCCCAGTCACTCCGGATAATGCTTGCACCCTACGTATGACCGCGGCTGCTGGCACGTAGTTAGCCGGTGCTTATTCATGAGTTACCGTCATATTCTTCACTCATAAAAGAAGTTTACAACCCGAAGGCCTTCATCCTTCACGCGGCGTTGCTCCATCAGGCTTTCGCCCATTGTGGAAGATTCCTCACTGCTGCCTCCCGTAGGAGTCTGGACCGTGTCTCAGTTCCAGTCTGGCTGATCATCCTCTCAGACCAGCTATGGATCGTCGGCTTGGTAGGCCATTACCCTACCAACAACCTAATCCAACGCAGGCTTCTCCCAAAGCAGATAAATCCTTTAATCCGAAGACCATATGCGGTATTAGCTACCCTTTCGGGCAGTTATCCCTCACTTTGGGGCAAATTCCTACGCGTTACTCAGCCGTTCGCCGCTCGCCGACATTCTGCACTATCAGTTTGAAGTCACCCCAGACACTCATCTCTTTCGAAATGATGCGACTGATTTCCTTCGGAAATCCCCGCGTCCAGGCTTCAAGTCGATAGTGCAGAACCCGCTGCCGCTCGACTTGCATGTGTTAGGCACGCCGCCAGCATTCATCCTGAGCCAGGATCAAACTCTCCGTTAAAAATCTACTTTGTATCAAAGTATTAAGGCTCTACAAAAATATAAACTGACGATGATATTGCACAATCAAATTGTTAAAGTTCATCTTAAGCCGGTCTGAAGCATCGTTTGCTCCACTTTACATATTCGTAAATCGTTGCTTTAACTCGCACTCCAGCAACCAGACTTAATACCAATCTTACCTCATCTGATTGACTAGGTCAATAGATTTTCATTATTATTTTGTTGCGAAAAATACAACGATAGCTACAAATATCCCTAAAATTACCCCAGCCGCCACTTCAATAGGCGTATGGCCGTGCGCTACTCGAATACGAGGCAGCGTACTTTTTTGCTCGTCAAGCAATTGATTCAACGTATCGCCTTGTTGCCCCGAAGAAAAACGCACCATTACCGCATCATAAACAATAATCATCGCCAACCAAGAGCTAATTGCAAACTGCACTGTATCAACTCCGTCATACAGCCCAATCGTGGCTGCTAATGCCACCATCGTAGCTGCGTGAGCACTCGGCATACCGCCTGATAGTAACAATGAAGAGCGCGGATTTTTATTAAACACTCGGCGGTTGCGGCCCATTAGATGGAAAATATGCTTTGAACCCTGAGCCAGCGCCCAAGCCAGCAAGGGTGTCAACAGATACCGCATTAAGTATCCTCGCTCTGCGAACGCTCTTCCATAAGACCAATGGACGAGACTGCATCATTGCCATCCAGCCGCATAATCGTCACACCTTGCGTTGTCCGGCCAAGTAATTTAATATCTTTCAGACTCAGACGGATTGTCTGACCGTTCTGCGATACTAAAATGGCGTCTGTCATACCCGGATCAATAGTTTGCACCGAAATAATTGGACCAGTTTTCGCCGTAACAACTGCCGCTTTTATACCAACGCCGCCGCGCTTATGGGTTGGGAAATTTGCCGCTTTAGTGCGCTTACCAAAGCCTTTCTCGCTAATCACCAGCAGCGTCTGACCGTCACTAGTTACGACATCCATACCGACTACGCAATCATTCGGACGCAGGCGGACGCCGCGGACGCCGCGAGCTGACCGCCCCATCGGCCGCGCATCTTTTTCATTGAAACGAATCGCTTGTCCAGCGGATGTTGAAATAATTACATCATTTTCGCCATTCGTCTTCTTTATCCAGCGCAATTCGTCGCCATCATCCAATTTAATAGCAATAAGCCCATTCGTCCGAATATTTGCATAATCTTCCAAAGGAGTCTTCTTAACAGTACCATTCTTAGTCGCCATAAACAGATAGCCAGTATCTTTAGAGCCTTTCTCGTGCTTAATAATGGCTGTAATTTTTTCCTCTGGCTGTAATTGCAGCAGATTGACCGCCGCTAACCCTTTAGCATTCAAACCGGCAGCTGGTACTTCATAAGCCTTTAAGCGGAAAATACGGCCCTTATTCGTGAAGAATAACAAATAGTCATGCGTACTAGCAGGCACAATTTGCGCAATAATATCCTCTTCTTTAGTGGTCATACCGCGCTTACCTTTACCGCCGCGGTTCTGCTTGCGATAGTCGCTAGCTAGCGTTCGCTTAATATAATTTTCTGTTGTAAGAAGCACAACAGCATCTTCTTCCGGAATCAATTCCTCGTCCGAGAACTTGCCTAATTCATGATTGATAATTTTACTGCGCCGCTCATCGCCGTATTTTTCTTTCATCGCGACCAGTTCTTCCTTAACGACCCGTAAAATCTCATTTTCATCTGCCAAAATCGCTTCCAATTTACGAATCAATTCGTGCAGCTGTTTTAGCTCGCTTTCAATCTTATCGCGCTCCAGACCCTGCAGACGACGCAGTTGCATCGCCAAAATCGCTGCCGCCTGAATTTCCGACAAACCAAACCGATCTATCAACCGTTTGTCAGCATCGTCGTAACTTTCGCGAATCGTCTTAATTACCTCATCGATATGATCAAGCGCGATCTTTAATCCCTCCAGAATATGCGCCCGCTCCTTAGCTTTGCGCAACTCAAACTCAGTCCGGCGGCGAATCACCCCCTGCCGATGCTTGATAAACTCTGCCAAAATTTCTTTCAAACCCATAACTCTAGGCTGAATACCATTCACTAAGGCTAGTACATTGTAATGAAACGACGTTTGCAACCCAGTTAGCTTATATAGTTGGTTAAGAATCTTCTTCGGGTAGGCGTCTTTCTTTAATTCAACAACAACCCGAACCTTACCGCGGGCGCTTTCATCACGCGCATCAGCGATGTGAGTTATTTTTTTCGCAAGGACCAGCTCTCGAACCTTATCGACAAAATTTTCCTTGCTCATGCCATATGGCACTTCAGTAATTACAATACTGTAGCGGCCGTTCTTACGTTCCTCAATCGTCGCCACCGCCCGAATTGTCACCGAGCCGCGCCCAGTCTCGTACGCTTGATGCATTGGAGCGCCCCCGTACACTTTCGCACCTGTCGGAAAGTCAGGGCCTTTAATATGCGTTAAAAGCTCATCCAGTGTAATATCAGGATTATCTATTTGCGCCACTGTCGCGTCAACCACTTCGCCAAGGTTGTGCGGTGGAATATTTGTCGCCATACCAACAGCAATACCCATTTGCCCGTTTAGCAGAATATTCGGTACAGCAGCCGGCAAAACAACCGGCTCTTTCTCTGTCCCATCAAAGTTATCGCGAAAATCAACCGTTTCTTTCTCAATATCGGACAGTAGCTCGCTACCGACCTTATCCATTCGCGCCTCAGTATAACGAGAAGCTGCTGGCTCGTCGCCATCCATCGAGCCGAAGTTACCCTGTCCTTCTACCAACGTATAGCGCATTTTCCACGGCTGCGCTAAATTAACCATCGCGTCATAAATTGAGGAATCGCCGTGAGGATGGTAATTACCCATGACTTCGCCGACAATTTTCGCCGACTTTACTGTTGCATGAGGGGCACGCCAGCCATTCTTATTCATTGCATATAATATCCGCCGATTCACCGGCTTCAAGCCGTCGCGCACGTCCGGTAATGCCCGATCAATAATCACCGACATAGAATACTTTAAGAAAGAGTCTTCCATGACGCTTTCAACTGTCGATTTTTCAATGCCGCGAACTTCTGGATCGTCGTTCATAATTTCCGGCTCTTCTACTATATTCTTATTATCGCTATCCGCCATATCACCTCCTTAAAAGTCCAAGTCTTCCAAATTAACCTTAGCGGCGTTTGTTTGAATAAAACTTTTTCTCAATTCCACGCTATCGCCCATCAGCTTTGTAAATATCGCGTCCGCTCGCTCCGCATCTTCAATATTAACTTTTACTAAAGTCCGATTTTCCGGGTTCATCGTTGTTTCCCACAATTGAGACGCATCCATCTCACCGAGACCCTTAAATCGCTGCTGCGCCGTATAGCCCGCTTGCTTAAACCGCTCGGCACCCTCATCAATTTTTGTACCAGCAGCTTTACGCTCGTTAATTTTTACCGTCAGTATCTCTTCCAAAGCCGCTTCATCATAGACATAATCTATTTTACGATTACTACCAGTTCCTTTACTCAAACCAAACAAAGGCGGCTTCGCCAAATAAACATGCCCCGCTTCAATGACCTCAGACATATACCGGAAGAAAAACGTCATAAGAAGGGTTGAGATGTGAGCGCCGTCAACGTCAGCATCTGTCATAAAAATTATCTTATCGTAGCGTATCCCTCTAATATCAAACTGGTCGCCGATACCAACTCCCATAGCCTTAATTAGCGAAACGATTTCAGCGTTAGCGAACATTTTGTCAAATCTTGCCCGCTCAGTATTTAGCACCTTACCGCGCAGAGGCAAAATTGCTTGAATAGTCGAATCGCGGCCGTCTTTAGCCGAACCAGCCGCCGAATTACCCTCGACGATAAACAGCTCGCAGTCTTTCCGATTACGCGACGAGCAGTCGGTTAGTTTAGAAGGCAAGTTCAGACCTTCAAACGCTCCTTTACGAATCACATTATCCCGCGCCGCTCGTGCCGCCTTGCGCGCTCGTGCCGCCAAAGTTGCCTTGCCGACCACTTTCTTAGCGGTGGCTGGGTTTTCCTCCAAATAATACGCAAAATATTCGCTCATTACTTGATCAACATAGCGGCGCATTTCTGGATTACCGAGCTTATTCTTCGTTTGGCCTTCAAACTGCGGGTCTGGTAATTTAACCAGAATAACCGCTGTCAAACCTTCGCGGATATCATCACCCGTCAAATTATCCTCTTTTTCTTTCAATAAACCGTTTTTGCGCGCATAGTCATTAATAACCCTCGTCAATGCCGCACGAAAACCAACCAAATGCGTACCGCCGTCCGGAGTCAACACGTTATTAGCAAACGGCTTAACAGTCTCCACGTACGTGTCATTATATTGTACGGCGATTTCTACCATACAATCTTCAACTTGCTTTTCTACATAAAAAATATCGTCAGATAGTACATCTTTACCGATATTCAGATTTTTAACATAGCTCTGAATGCCGCCCTCAAAGTAAAACGCCTTGCGATCTCCCGTACGCTCATCAACAACGGAAGTATATACACCCTTAGTCAGATATGCCTGATGGCGCAAATAATTGACAACCCACTTATAATCAAAATCAACCGTTTCCTTAAAAATAGTAGGATCGGGATAAAATGTAATTGTCGTGCCAGTCGTTTCAGACTTGCCAACTGCTTTTATATCAGCTTGCGGAACGCCTGTTGCGTATTCCTGGCGGTATACTTTACCGTTCTTGCGCACCTCAGCAATCATTTTGGTCGAAAGCGCATTAACAACACTAGACCCAACACCGTGCAAACCGGACGACACTTTATAGCCGCCACCGCCAAACTTACCGCCAGCGTGCAAAATCGTTAAAACCGTCTCCAGTGTACTCTTGCCTGTTTTTGGATGCTTATCAACCGGGATACCGCGCCCATCATCAGCAACTCGAACGCCGCCATCCTTAAGCAAAGTAATCTCAACCCTGGTCGCATAACCAGCAATCGCCTCGTCAATACAGTTATCAGCAATCTCTTTAATAAGATGATGCACGCCGTCATAACCAGTGCTGCCAATATACATACCCGGACGCTTACGAACTGGCTCCAGTCCCTCCAGAACCTGGATCTGCGAACCATCATAAACCTGTCCTTTTGTTTGTTTAGCCATATATCCCTCACTATTTCTGAATTATCAGCTCTTTTTCAACCTCTTTATTATACACCAAAATAGATTTCTTCTCAAATTGTTTACTTTATCATAAAGATTATGGTAAACTACGTACAGAGTTTATATAAAAATCAAAAAGAGGTTTAAATGTTCAAAAAAATAATCTCACGAATACCATATAGCCCTTCAATGATTCACAATCTAGGGTTTTATGCTGGGCGCTTGCGCAAAGAAGAAGCCACCAGAAAAATCGGGCTAGTTTTAACAGCCCTAGCTTTGATCGTTCAAGCATTTACCGTATTCTCGCCGCCGGAATCTGCCAATGCCGCCGATTCTAGCGACCTTATTTACGGCGGAATCTCCAACGGATCACAACTTATGGCGCATTACGACGCTAACACTAATAATATTCGCGATTTATATAACCATCTGGGAATCAGCCGGGCTGAGCTGGCAAGTGCTACCGGCAATCTCCAAACGTTAAGCAGTAACATAGGAAGTTACTCTTGGGGATTAACTCCTCATTTTGGCGCAGCCAAGGGCGAAGGTTCTTACGTTGTTAAGACTTCTCAAGGAAGCGCCAGGACATTTTACTACCGTCCACACAATTTATGGGGCAACTTTACATACAAAGCATTCGTAGGACAATCAGCAGGAGTGGGCTGGTTTGCTATTATGCTCAATTGCGGTAATCTCATCTTAAAAATTACGCCACCGCCTCACAAATGCCCTCCTGGGCAAGTCGGCACATACCCAAACTGCTCGACGCCGCCGTGCCCGCAAAACGCCAAGTTGGCAAAGAACGATCCGAAATGCCAGCCTTGCCCTGGCGACGCCACGCTTCTAATCAGCGACAGTAAATGTGCAGCCTCTTTTACTCAGTCAAAAACCGCGGTCAATTTAACGCAAAATAATGCAAATGCCGATTCAACCGCTGCAAAATCAGGAGATAGAATCACCTATACTTTATCTGTTAAAAACGGAGGACTTAAGGAAGAGGAGTTTATCTTTAAAGATTACGTTAGCGATGTCCTAGAGTACGCAGATATCTTCGACGCTGGCGGCGGAACTCTCTCAGACAATAAAGATGGTAGCGCTGGTAGTAATAATTCAAAAATATTAACTTGGCCAGCAGTAAAAATCAAACCTGGCGAAACCCAGAAAAGAAGTTTCACTATTCAAATTAAAAACACCCTGCCAGCGATGGCCTCTGGAAAAAGCAACCCGACATCATACGACTGTAAGATTGACAACACCTTCGGCAATACGATTAGTACGAATATAGAATGCCCTGCCCCTAAGGTTGTCGAAAAAACCGTTGCCGAGCTGCCAAAGACCGGACCAGGCGCGAACATGACATTCGCAGGGATTATAGCAGCTGTCGTTGTGTATTTTTATGCTCGCTCTCGACAACTAAGCAAGGAAGTAAAGATTATCCGGCATGATATGTCTGCCGGCACAATTTAGGAGAGGCAAATGGTAGAAAAATTAAGAGGTACCGTTGAAAATACTGGCAATATTTTAGAATCGGCAAGAGAACAATTTACCGACAACATAGAAAAGGGATTTAAGAGTGCCGCCGAAAAAGAAAAATCCGCAGAGCGTAAAGAAGATATAATAAACGAAGCTCTAGAAATAGCCAGCCGGCACGAAGCAGCGCAGGAAAAGAAAGCCAGGGAGTCAAAAGAAAATAAGAAAGATCAGCCTTCCCTGACGAAAACCGACGTCGAAGCTTCTTATAAAAAGACCCTGGATAATGTCCAAAAACAATTACCCGCACCTTCGCGTGCTTTCAGTAAGGTTATTCATAACTCGGCAGTTGAAAAAACAAGCGACGCCATTGGTAACACCATAGCCAGACCTAATTTAATAATTGCTGGCGCCTTGGGAGCAATCGCTTCAATAATTGTTTATCTAATTGCTAAAAAATACGGCTACGTCCTATCCGGTTCAGAGACTATTGTACTTTTCGCAGCCGGATGGTGTATTGGCGCAATCATCGAGTACGGACGAGTTGGCTTAATTAACAAACAAAAAAGATAAACCAGCTGATACCCAACTAATATTAGACTTTTAAACACTAAAAGTAATTGTTTATTCTGCCTGCGCTAAAAATCGTACACTACAACAAACTCTATTAGTATTCATTTACCTTAATTTAATAGACACTTCTGTGTCATCGGCATCGTTATCGCGTAAATCTAGTCTGTTAACAACTGGCGAACTTTGAGAAGTTTTAGCCAGGTTAATACTGTCGTTTTCTTGACTGCTTACAGCGGCATTATTATAACTTGCGATTGGCTGCTGTATTGACGTCGAAGCGGACGCATTATTATACTGCGAAACATTACTGCGCATCGCTTGCTGACTATTATTAATAGTACTAATACTAGCAGGAGAAACCGGAGAGGAAGTAGACGACGATAAAGAAGTTGGCGCTGATGAAAGCGGCGGCATTGCTGCTGCAGAGTTCATATTGGAAGCCGCAGGGACAGGTGCAGCAGATGGGGTAGCAGCCCCCATCGGCCTAGCAGCAGCACCCGCGTAAGCAGGACGAGAAGAAGCTGCCGGTCTTCCGCCCAATTGCTGTCTTTTCGCCAACCACTCGTCCAAAAACGACGATCCGCCAGATTTTGCCCCGCCCGCAGAAGCTGGCACGCCGCCTGGACGGCCCATCTGTGGTGCTGCAGGTTTATTTGGCTTGCTGTCTTTCAATCTGTCGAATATTTCTTTTTCTACAACCGCCCGCGGCTTACCGTACTTAGCCGACGACAACCTCACTAAGGCGTCTCTCAACTGCGTGTTAACCTGCCCCATCGGCGGAATCCAATTCATGCTAAACGGCGCCGACGGCACATTATTTATCATCACTGAAGTGATAGACTGAAAATTCGGCAACTTTGCCAAATCATCGACATCAAACGTTGGCTGAAATTTCTTAACCATCAATTCTGCGTCAGTAATACCGATTCGCCCGGAAATCACCGTACCAACGTTACCGATAATCGCCTCGCGAATCTTATCAGTCAACTGTGTCATAAACTGGTTACCCATAATCAAGCTCAATTTATATTTTCGCGCCTCAGACAAAATTGACTCAAAACTATCTGTCGCAAAGTTTTGAAACTCATCTACGTACAAAGAGAAATCGACTCGCTGGTCTTCTGGAATGTCTGCCCGAGCCATGGCTGCCGCCTGAAACTTCATCACAAATATAATACCCAGCAGCCTTGAGTTTAACTCGCCCATCTTACCTTTTGACAGGTTAACCAGCAAAATTTTATTATTATCCATAATATCGCGCAAATTAAACCCAGACTTAGTCTGACCAATAATATTGCGCATAGCATCATTGGAAATAAATGGACCAAACTTTGCTACCACCCAAGAAACAACTTCGCCGGCTTCGTTTGAACGCTGAGATGCTGGAAATTCTTTCGTCCAGAAATCAATCACCTGCTGATCTTTAACATATTTCAACTTACTTTTTACGAATTCTGGATCAATCAAACACTTCGGCACATCGATAAACGTTCCGCCTTCCGGATCCGCCATCAACAGCAAGGCACAGTTTCTAAAAATATGCTCCAAACGCGGACCAACAATACCTGTATGACCTGGGTCATACAAACCGTACAACATGTTTATTGCCTCTTGCACTAAGAAGTCCTTTTGGTCTGGCGTGTCGTATTCAAACATATTAAGCCCGATCGGATTGGTCATATCTGCCGGGTTAAAATAAATAATATCTTCAACTCGTTCTTTCGGAACCTTACCCAGCAAGGATTCGACCAAGTCGCCATGCGGATCAATAAACGCGAACCCGCGCCCATCCATCATGTCTTGATAAGCCATATTTTCCTGCAACACCGACTTACCAACACCCGTCTGTCCAATGATATAAACGTGGCGTCGGCGGTCTTTTGTGCCAATTCTAATAGGCTTCCTTGTCCCCCGGAATTCGTTATAACCGATCAATAACCCTTCATCCAAAACATCAGTCGGTCCATCTACCTGTTTTGACATTTGCCGCTTAACTTGCGATGTAGGAATTGCACCAGCTCCTGGCAAATGAAACAGTGTAGCCATTTCTACGCTATTCAAAATATTACCGCGCACTTCCTGAGGAAAGAATCGCATAATGTACGCTGTGGTCATTTCTTCGACATTCCTAGTTAACGAGAATTTAAACCCATTATTTCGCGGCGAATCAAACAGCGAAAATGCGGCAATGATATTTTTTAATAGAGCTTGCGATCTGGCTGCTGTATTTGAGGAAATGACTACGCGAATCAAAACCTCATAAGCCGGATAACGCGCCTTTTCGCTAATTGCATCAACCTCCGCCTGCTCTAGTGCTGTAAGTTGCTTGTCTTCAGGCTTGCTGTCTTTTTCTTTGTCCGACTCTGGCGGTTTCCACAATGCCTCCATGATTTCCCCAACCGCTGCGCCACCGGCGGCCAAACCAGTTTTTTTACCTTTATTTTTCTTCATATTATCAATATGAGATTCCGAAGACTTTGACCAGCCTTCACGCGCTGGTCGTATCAAAAACTGCACGCCGATACCATCATCCTTAGTCGCCGATGACAAAGCGTTCAATAAAGCTCGCGATGCGTCTCGCTTTGACTCTTGATAGGTAGCGATCGGATAAACAAACGACTTTCTCAAGTTAAACTCGCCACCAATAGTACCGCTCATTTTGCCGACTTTACTAAATATATTTGTATCAGTCACTTCTTCAAGCCTAGCCGACGGATAAGCTGCCGCTACTGCCTGGCGAATCACGTCAACTAAAACTAGAGGCACTACAGCATAGTAATGCACCAATCCTCCATGAGCCACTACCTCAAACGACATATGACGCTGACCATACACTTTACTCTTAAATCCCTTAGTGGCCGTACTGGATACAATATTATACATAACCTGCGCCTGAGATAATATCTCTTCCGTCAGGTCTCTCTCGTCACGATTAGAATTATCAATATCTTCGCTAGACGGCGGCAGGTGAATTAGCAACGGCACCATCTTCAATCCGCGTTCGTAATTTTTCGCCTCTCGAAGCATTTTACGATACTGAAACACTACCACTGTAACACCAACGGCTATAATAATAGTCACTATAAAGCTTATAATTAAAGGTCCAGCACCCATAAAACCCTACCCATTATTTTGGTTTTGACCCAATACTTTATTATATCTCTTTTTCAAATAATCAGCTTGCAGTTGCGCAATCACCCTGCTGCGCTCGTATGGATCATCCCTAGTTAATGTAATTATCTTCTTTAGTTTTTCAACCCACTCTTTTTCAATAAGATCTTCGTCCGCAGCCGTCAATGGAGTGTCATCGTCCGACGCCACTGTCTGCGTATCATCTTGCACAGGCTGAGAAACAGTAACTACCGGCAAGGCCGTGGGAATAACTGGCTGCTGCTGTGCTACACCAGGATCGGGTCTAGCTTCAACGCCTGTTTGAATTTCTGGAGTTTGAGGCGCCTGCTCTGGGCTATGCTCAATACTGCCCGGTATTTGCGGCGGCGCTTCAACACTTTGCCTGACTTGCGGCAATTCTGGATTCATATCTTTATTGTATCATGCCACCGCTTAAAAACATATGGACACTAGTGTCTTTTATATACATAAAAGCAGGCTAGCACCTCAAACAACAACAGTAGAATAATCTCAAACAACCCTGCACCGCCGACAGATTGCATTCCTATGTAAATAACCGGCACTAAAGCAACAACCGTAGAATAATAATAACTCTTGTTATTGCTTGACATATTAGTTAGTTGTATTTGGTTTTTTTCTCTGACAAACCTAGCTGTTGTCCTTTGCACCAATACTATAAGTACAAAAAATAAACACACAAAAAATAAATATGCACAAGCAAAAAAAGCAAGAACCCCCAACGGTCCTACCGCAGTTGGATTGGTCATACTTAAAATCAGCGCGACTATAATCGCCATAGACACGCCAACCATTACAGCTACTTTAATCCCCATACTCACAATTATACCAAGAGAGCCCGAGCGATAACTTCGCTAAAGCAAATGCAACCATCCGCCGCTTTAAAAATAACTATTGGGCGCGGGCATTCTCGCTATGCTCCATTACCGCTCAAGGCAGTTGACCGCTCCTTATTAAAGGAGCACGTCCTTGTATGGCGTTCCTCATACGCATCCAGTATTTTCATTACCAAAACACTCTGATAAGGATTAACTGGATGCATACGGTGCTATCTCCATACGCGCTTGACGCCAACCAAATGTTGGCGAAGCTTCGGCCATGCCACCATAGACTCAAGCAACTATTGTTTTGTTGCGAATCCGAACGATGCCGTGGCCGAGTTTCCGTCAAATCTTTTGCGCGGCTATGCGCAAAGACGCCAAGCTTCTGACTAAAATTGTTAATGTATTTTTGCTTTTTGTTTTCGTAAAAGCTTACGTTTATACTAGCACACTCAAACCATTTAGTCAATAGCTTCGACGTGTAACTTAAGCTAATTATTTGTGTTATTATGAGCCTTCGTCATGCTTCTAAAAGGAGAAAATATCCTGCCGCCCCAGTAGTGCCCAGCGTCCTCTAACCCAGAATCCAATCCACTATTTTACATGTAGTATTTTTTACCTAGACTTTTTATAAAAATATTGTTGACATAAGCGTTTTTGTGCTATATTATAGGGGTAGCTTCTGAATAAAAAAATTATACAGAAGCCAAAAATAAACAGAACTCGTAAAACTCCACTTTTGAAAACAACCACTACTCGCAGGTGGTTGTTTTTTTGAAATCTACACACTCATCCGCTGCTATAATTTACCAAATAAAAACCAGCCTCTTGGCTAGATTTGACATATATGGTGGAGCTGCCGGGTACTGCCCCCGGGTCCAACTGGTATCCTGATATTCGTCTACGAGCATAGGCTCATTTAAGAATTTTATAACGTCGCCTGGCTAAAAATAAACCGAAAAAACCAAGTTTCGTTACGCAGAGAAAGTCCCGCATGTCCGCCGCTTCCGAACATACAGCCAGCAACATATATATGACACCCTACGCATCGGCTGTTGCCACAACGCGAGGATGATCGCTAAAAACTAAGCAGCGATAGCGACCGGCTGAGCAACTTTGAACGAATCAAAGAATGCAGCAACACGATCTTTCAAAGATGTTCTTGCATCTAAAATCATACGTTACGCGTATCGTCGGCTCGCAGAATATCTTGATAAAGTCCAATTGTCGAAAGCTATATCAGCCCCGCACATCTACCCACTATTATAGCACGCTATATTTTAAAAGACTAAGCATGTATGGTTTAATAAAATCATGGTAAGTAAAGTACAGTCAGCCACTCCATACGGATTTCACGGTCAAATGATTGACATTGAAGGAGACATATCACGGGGCTTACCTGGAATGCAAATAGTTGGACTTGGCAATAAAGCAATTGACGAATCTCGCGACCGAGTACGCGGCGCTATCAAAAACTCATCCTTAGATTTTCCAAAAGGTAAAATAGTCATAAACCTAGCGCCAGCCGAACTGCCTAAAGATGGATCTCAATTTGACCTGCCAATAGCCTTAACTATTCTATGCTTAGGCGGACTATTATCCCAAAACGACTTAGACGACGCCCTGTTTGCTGGCGAGCTGGCTCTGGATGGTAGCCTACGGCCTATCAGGTCTGCTATCATCACGGCTGAAATCGCTAAAAAGCACGAAATTCATACCGTGTATGTTCCGTCTCAAAATGCCAATCAAGCAGCTCTGGTTTCAGGGGTAGAAATAATACCCGTAGATAATCTAAAATCGTTATTTCTTCATCTAAAAAAAGAAAGGGTCATACAACCCGTCAGCAAAACTAAGCTTAGCCACTCAAAAACACCAAAAGACAATATATCCCTTGATCACATATACGGACAAGAGCAAGCTAAACGAGCAATCCAAATAGCAGTAGCCGGAAGACATAACCTGCTTCTTTCCGGACCGCCAGGGTCAGGTAAGACTATGCTCGCCCGCGCATTAAAAAATTTACTACCGCCCCTCAACCAGGATGAGATTATTGAAGTAACTAAATTGCACAACCTTGGAGATCGTAACATTACAAATAACACCATCACCGAACGGCCCTTTAGGTTGCCGCATCACACTGCCAGTCGAACCTCCATTATCGGCGGCGGATCCAGAATACAACCCGGAGAGATTAGTCTCGCTCATCGCGGCGTTCTGTTTTTGGACGAATTCCTGGAATATCCGCGATCAATACTCGAATCGCTGCGACAACCACTTGAAGACCGCGAAATAACCATTAGCCGTGCAAAAGGAAAATTTAAATTCCCTGCAGACTTTATACTTATCGCCACAATGAACCCATGTCCCTGCGGATTCTTAGGCGATACAGAAAAGCAATGCACCTGCTCTCAATCCCAAATACTAAACTACCAGAAAAAACTATCCGGACCACTACTGGATAGAATCGATCTTACCGTGTCTGTATCCAGAGTTCCTCATGAGCAATTAGCGATAAAAAACCTGTCGTTAAAATCACAACATACTAATATTCAGTCTTTAATAAATAAAGCACATAATCTTCAACACCTTCGTTATAATTGTAGTACTAATTACAACAGCAATATAAATAACATTGATGTTGATAAATATACATCACTATCAAATAAGGCTCAATCTTTCCTCATTTCGGCAAGTAAAAAACTAGATTTGAGCGCCCGCAGCTATTTCAAAATCATCAAAGTCGCTAGAACTATTGCCGACCTGGAAGACAGCCGCACTATTGAAGTCCCCCATGTCGCCGAAAGCCTTCAGTATCGCCAAATCGCCGCAAATTGAATAAGACATATTGAAAAGGCTCTCTATCTCTGTTACAATGACCAGTGGAATTAATCTAAAAATTGCTTCAAAGGAGAGCTGAAGATCACTAAATCAATTCGTATCAACGGAGAAATCCGTGCCCGAGAACTGCGGGTCGTCGGCTCAGATGGCGAACAGCTCGGAATTATGCCGCTTCGCGACGCGCTTCGTGCGGCCGAGGAAGCTGGACTAGACCTTGTTGAAATTTCACCAAATGCCAATCCGCCTGTTGCTAAGGTCATCGACTGGGGTAAATACCAGTATCAAAAGATGAAGGATCAGCAAAGAAATCGGCGTTCGGCAAAATCTGGCGACTTGAAACAAATGCGCTTTGGACTGAAGATTGGCGCTGGCGACCTAGAGGTCAAGCTAAAGAAGATTCGTAAATTCCTGGAAGGCGGACATAAAGTGCGCATACAGGTTGTTTACAAAGGTCGCGAGATGGCACACAAAGAGATAGGCTATGAGTTGATCAACAAAATCATGAAACATCTCGAAGAAGAAGCAATATTAGAGCAAAAACCTCAGATGGCTGGTCGCAATCTGAGCGTAGTAATAAGGAGTAAATAATGCCGAAACTAAAGACCCACAAAGGTACTGCGAAGCGCATTAAGCTGACCAGCACCGGCAAATTGACTCGCCAACGCGCGTTTGGCGGTCACTTTCTGGCTAAAAAGTCAAAAAGTCGAAAGCGTGCTATCAATACAACAGCAAAAGTAACTGGCTCAATGGCAAAGAATGTCCGCCGAGCAATAGGAGTTTAATAACGTCATGAGAGTAAAACGAGGAGTCGCTGCCCGCGCAAAACATAAAAAGACACTCAAGTCCGCTAAGGGTATGCAGCACAATAGAACCCGCAGCTTCCGCCTAGCAAAGCAAGGCGTCATCCGGGCTTTACAGTATGCTTACCGCGATCGCCGCAATAAAAAACGCGATTTGCGCAGCTTATGGATAACCCGCATTAACGCCGCTGCTCGCCAGGAAGGTACGACATACGGCAAGCTAATTGCAGGATTGAAAGCGAACAATATCGCACTTGATCGGAAAGTATTAGCAGAACTGGCAGTAAATGAGCCAAAGGCTTTTGCGGACATCGTAAAAGCAGCTTCGTAATTACTCAAGTATACCAATAAATAACCCTGACTACCCAGTAATCAGGGTTATTTTACATTGCAGCCTGCCTATAAGCCGGGTTTTGTCGAGAACGATCATCTATCTAGTTTGCTTGTTGCCAAGCAAATCAAGCGGTTATCGATTTACAAGCGGATCACTTTTAGTGTAAATCTCCTTGCAGCCAGCAGGGTTTACCTCTTGCCTGCGTCACCGCAGGCAACTGCGAGCTCTTACCTCGCTCGTTTCACCTTTTCCTTAGTATTTAATTAAGCACTAAGGTAGTTTCGTTTCTGTGGCACTTTCCCTAGGGTTGCCCCCGGTCGCCGTTAGCGACTGCCGTATCCTTCGCTGCCCGGACTTTCCTCTTAGCGCAGCACGCGCCAAGCGACCGCTCAGCAGACTACCGCTTCATTATACATTAAACTTTCATATAATCCCAAACAAAAAACCCTAAGATCCTGCAAATACTTGATATTCCCCGCTTAAAAGCAAGGTGGGTGCTCGCAACTTATTACCACGATAATAAATCATTAAAGCTCCCTATCATATGATGTTAGGAAAATCATACGTACCCGCAGGCAACTTAGGGCTATCTCTATTATACACTAAAAATCACCATAAATACATCTAGCATAGCACTGATACAAGCACTCATTACTCGGCCAATTGCACTAGAGAATAGCACAACAAGTAAAAAAACTACCAATGTGCCGTATTGTTCAATTTGCTCCATCAGTCGCCTAGCACTTTCCGGCGCTAAAGCATATAACAAGCGAGAACCGTCTAACGGCGGTACAGGCAGCATGTTAAACACGAAAAAGCCCAGATTAACGGATACTGTCATTGCTATCACCGATCCAAGAAACGATGACGCGACCAACCCACCGTTACTAACAACACCCATCAAAGCACCAATACCAAAAGCAAGAAAAGCTATAAAAAGATTAGTCAAAGGCCCTGCCAATGCAATCATAGCAGCCCCCCATTCGCCATAGCGGACTCTATTAGGATTAAACGGCACCGGTTTTGCGCCGCCAAACACTGGCCCGCCCAGCAGCGCCATGGTTAACGGCAGAAGAATAGTCATAAATGGGTCAATGTGCTTTAATGGATTAAGGGTCAGTCGTCCCTCAATTTTTGCAGTATTATCGCCCAGAAAGTATCCCATAAAAGCATGCATAGCCTCATGAATCGTCATAGATAAGAGAATTACAACAAAAATCATTATGATACTCATGATAGACATCATAATAGCATTATATCATGACTAATCTGCGTCTTCATCAGTATTAAACTCCGTAAGGAAGCTCCACAAAACAAGTATGCCAATAAAGTTTTTACTTTAAAATAAAAAATACAACCCTACGGGCCGTGCTTGCTTAATAAACCTATCTCTCTCGACGGAACCGGGTGAGGTGCGCCTCCCCATAACTACGATTGTCCACCACAACAATTCCGTTTTGAATTGGCACCTCACCTATTCCTGGGTGTGATAATATCATACATCCGCCTGGTTTGAGAAGCCCTATCAGTCGTGAAACTGTGGAAAACTGAGGATTGTGATATGGCGGATCGGCAAAAATAATATCAAACTCCCCTGTTACACCTGAAGTTTCCAGCCAATTCGATACCGTTGTTTTTATTACAATAGATTGTTCATCGACACCCAAACTGGCTATGTTTTCAGCGATGACGCGCTGCGCGACTCGGTCTCGTTCCACAAAAAACACTGACTCGGCACCGCGACTGAGCGCTTCCAGACCAATGGCGCCAGAACCAGCAAAAGCATCCAGCACCCGCGCACCACGCACGGTTTCGCCCAGTGAATTAAACATTGCCGAACGGACTCGCTCGCCCATGGGATGTGTCGTTGAGCCTGGCGGCGTTTGGATAAATCGTCCGCCAAATTCCCCAGCGATGATGCGCACTCTCACCGTTTGGCCTCAAGTTTCCAAACCGACGCGAGCCAGCCCAGCATGACGGCTTTGATGATGATCGGCATCAGTTCATGGTTGGTTTGCCACGCCAAGTCCGTCGTCCAGCCGTTTTTACCAAAATTGTCATACATCTTTAGGTCGGCCACAGCGTGCACTTGCTCTAGATAATATTCTCGATAACCTTGCTGTTTGACCTGTAAAATCTCAGCTTCACTCGGCACAGCATCCTTGAAGCGCGGATAGGCCACTACGCTCGCCACGCCCGCCTCAAACGCCACATGCATGGTCATCATACCTTTGGCGCCCCAAAACTTCCAATTGTTTTTTATGAGCTCAATCCCCGTGCCGCCTTTCATGACGTTTTTCTTGAGGATGGAGGTTCGCGTCTCCAAACCTTCACCGCCGCGTAGCTCTTGCATGGCGTGCTCCAACGGAAAATGATGCGCCGGCGTTAGACCATCAGTGATAGCATGCGCCATCCACGCTGCTTCAAACGCGGCTCGTTCGGAATTATGTTTTTGTAGCGCCTTTGCCAGATTATCAATGTGCTGGTCGATCATTTCTAACAGAGCCGTGTCATTCGGATCATCTGGATTGATGAAATGCCACGGTTCGTCAACGGCTGGACTTTTGCGCTTGACGCCATCAGGACCGTTTTTGCCCTCAAAATGCAGAATATTTTTAACATCAGGAAATTCGCACCAATCAGGCAGCATCGGTTCAAGGTGTCGCCTGGCCACTCGATCTATCTTTTGATGAACACCGATAAATCGACCAGAGCCATCTCTAATTGTTGTTCCTGCGTACATATTAATTCAAAATGGTTAATCGCTGATAGCGACTGACGGCACGCGCCAGATGGTTATATTGTAACAAATCCCGCCCCTCTTTGACAAAGCGCTCGGCCTCTGTCTGCGCACGGGCAATCAGCGGCGTGTCGCTCAGCGAGGCAATTTTCAGGCTCAATGCGCCATGCTGCGCTCGTCCGTAAATCTCACCAGGACCGCGCAGTTTCAAGTCAACTTCCGCCAAATAAAAGCCATCTTGGGATTTCTCAATCTCTCTGAGGCGCTGGGACGGCTTGTCATGACCTGACAACATCAAATGGCAAAAACTCTGATGCTGGCCGCGCCCAACCCGCCCGCGCAGCTGATGAAGCTGACTGAGGCCGAAATGATCAGCATTTTCGATGAGCATGACCGTGGCGTTCGGTACATTGACGCCAACTTCCACCACCGTGGTGCTCACCAACATGTCCAGCTCGCCGTCAGCGAACTGCTGCATGACCGCCGCTTTTTCCTCTGGCGGCAATTTACCGTGTAGCAATCCGACCTGGCGATGACGAAACATCGTTTTTGCCAATTTGTGGTATTCCGCCTCGACCGACTTTTTGTCATTGTCAGGATTGTCGTCAATCAATGGGCAGATAACGTAGGCTTGGCGGCCTTGAGCTAGTTCGTGGTCGATGGTTTCATAAAGCTTCGGAGCTGAGGCTGGCGACCAAATTTTCGTCACAATCGGCTGACGGCCGGCTGGTAACTCGTCCAAAATCGAGATGTCCAGCTCGCCATACAAGGTCAACGCCAAACTCCGCGGAATCGGTGTGGCAGTCATGCTGAGCAGGTGCGGCATGTGGTCTGCCTTTTGTAGCAACGCCTGCCGCTGCTTGACACCGAATCGATGCTGCTCGTCGATCACCACAAAACCGAGCTTATGGTACGCCACTTTTTCCTGAATCAGCGCATGCGTGCCAACCACCACGTTAATGTCACCATTTGCTAAATTGTCCAGCAGTTGCCGCCGCTGAGCACCCTTAACGCGCCCTGTCAGCAGCGCCACCGACACACCAAATGGCGACAATAATTCATCCAGCGTCTTGGCATGCTGAGTCGCCAAAATCTCGGTCGGTGCCATAATGGCCGTCTGAAAGCCAGCCTGCGCCACTTCTGCCGCCACCAGCCCGGCGACCACGGTTTTACCCGAGCCAACGTCGCCCTGCAACAAGCGGTTCATCGGATGCTCGGACTCTAAATCTTGCAAAATCTGCCAGGCGGCGCGGCGCTGCGCGTTGGTCAAGGGAAACGGCAGCTGCTCAACAAATTGCTTGACGACCGGCTGATTGAATGGAATGCGCCAGCCAGTCAGCTTGGTTTGTTCTTGCTTATTCAGCTGCGCCGCCAAGATCATTTCGAACAATTCTTCAAACGCCAAGCGTTCACGCCCGCGGGCAATTTCCTGATGATTTTTTGGCGCATGGAGAAACTTGACGGCTTCAGCGCGGCTGACTAGTTTTTGCCGCTGGACGATGTGCTCCGGCAGCGTTTCGGGCAAAAATTCCATGATGGGACGCAGGTTTTTTAGCAAATCCTGCACGGTTTTCGGGCAGAGGTTTTTGATAGATTTGTAGACCGGATGAATGTCCGACGTGCGCTGGGCGTCGGATGCATCGGTTTGTTTGGCGAGTTCGACAGATGGATTGCTGATCTGATAGCTGTTATATTGCATGCCAAACTGGCCGGAAAACATGAACTCAGCATCAGACCTCAACTGCGATTCACGGTACGGCTGGTTGAACCAAACGGCCTTGACTTTACCAGAATCATCCGCCAGTACCGCCGTGGTGATCCTTAAGCCCCGGCGAACAATCCGCGTCGAAATCGACTCGCAGCGCGCCCGCACCGTCACCTTGCCCGGCTGAAGATCAGCAATATTGACCGCCGCCGAATAATCATCATACGCCCGCGGCAAAAAACCCAAGGCATCCGCCACCGTCTCCAAACCCGCCGCCAACAGCGCTTGGGCAGTTTTGGGGCCGACGCCTTTGATTTGTTCTAGTGAAGTCGTTAGCAAGACCATCCTATTCTATTGTAGCTTCCCGCAGCCGTAAAGTCCAAAAGCATCCAAACTACGAATTGTACGGGAAAGACTTTATTTTTTACATAGCTGGATCTTGACTAATTAAAGAAATACCTCTACAATACTAGAGATTAGATATTAACCTTAAAGAGAGAGTGAAAATGGCATCACGATGTGAATTGACAGGCAAGGGCAAGCAATACGGACACAACGTTAGCTTTTCTTTGCGCCGAACTAAGCGCGTCTTCAAGCCAAATCTTCAGAAAAAGACTTTTGTTGTAAACGGTCAGAAAATTACTATGATTTTAAGCACAAAAGCAATACGGACACTGAAGAAAAAAGGATTGCTGCAACCGCCAGCTGCAAAGGCCGCTTAACTATAAAACCCTGTCGCAATAGACAGGGTTTTTACTAGCCCTAATTACTTACGTCTATGTTTTCGATATTTGAACAACAGTTAGACTATCAGGCAAATCAGCAGGCTTCTTTAATCTCCATTTTAGACCAGCTTCCACAACGTTTGCGTTCAATTCTTTCATAAAATCTTCTACACCAGCCTGAGGAACCTCATAATTTATAGATGAATCTGCATAATGAACTGGAATAACCACCTTTGGGTCTAGCTGCCGAACCATAGAACAAGCGCTCACGGCATCTAATGTATAGCCGCTACCTCCTACCGGTATGATTGCAAAATCAACCACACCAATATCTTCAAGCTGATCATCGCTAAGTTTTGGCTGAATATTGCCAATCACCACCCCTCTTACGTCGCCAACAGATATCTTATATATCGTAGATTTTTTACCATCAGCATCAGTATCAATATGACGCCGAGCAGGAATACCAGAAATTGCTACATCGCCAACCTCATACTCGCCAGGACCATTGAGCAACAATCTTGGCGCGGGGTCGGTAACCGCAAATCTATCTTCTGTAACTACCTCAACACTATCTTTAACCGAAACATTCTTAGCACCGGCAACTGCTAGATTTGGATCAAAAACTACCCGTACTTTCTTTGTAGCAAATACTATAGCATTTGCGCCCTTATATTCTATATCAAACATCCTTACTCCTTTCTCAATATATTTTCCGTATCAATCAATACCGAATGCTTGCCTTCAATGATATCCATTATAAACCGATCTCTAACACTCAACCGATAGTAAAAATCCTCATACGACATTACTGAATAATTTAATTCATTATTCTCTACCTTCTCTATTTTCTTAACTAGGCTACCAGCGTCTGCCGCTGATATATCGCCCACTAACAGCAAATCTATTTTACCGTCAGTGTCGCCGACCAATTTCCCAGCAGATATTATAACTTTAATATTAGACATTCTAGACAAAGTCTTCGCCCAAACCTTGCTAGAATCATTGCCCTGCAGGTTTCTTTTATCGGAAAAAATGACGCTTAGAGGCTCCAAATACCTATAACCTATGTTAGTACTATAATAAAGTTTGTTGTCTATATTATCCGACTGCACGATACCAACAGAAACCATATTAGCCAGCTCCCGGCGAACGGAGTTTATTTGCTCGTCAATAAGCCTGGTAATCTCCCGCACGTAAAACGATTTTTCTGGATTGTTCAGAAATAGGTGTAATAACTTTACTCTCGTTTTTGAGCCGAATAACGAATCAATCATCGTTCTATAATTGTACCATAAACTTTACTTGCTCTCCAGTTGCCCACCCTCTAAAATTTGCTCTAAGTAATGTTCGCAGCTAGTAAGATCGCCCCAAACGATAAACGGATTTTTTCTGAACCAAGTCATTTGTCTTTTCACCAAGCGCATGTCGCTCTTTATAAATTCTTGCAGCATTTCTTTTTCATTTAGTACACATTTTTTATGCTTTTTAATTATTGAATAAATATTGCCTGTCATAGCCTCATTACTCCAGCCAAATTTATCAGCTGCCGCTGTAGCTTCATTCACAACGTTGTTTTTTATCATACATTCAGCTCTTTTAGCAATTCGTTCATGTAGTGTTTTTTTCAACGTTGTTATACCAACCACAATAGTATTATTAGGTGGACACTTACTTCTCTCTCCTCTTATGCCGTCCCTTTCGATCGTCCGAATTAGATGTCTTTTATTTCGAATATTGTCTGGTAATTTTATGTTGTTTTTTACACAATAACTTTGTAACTCCAAGATATCCATCTTTTGAAGCGTTGTTCTTTTTTCAACAATTGGCAAATTTCCAAATTCAAAGTTGAACAATATTGCATCAATATAAAGACCAGAGCCGCCAACCAGAATCGGCAAATGCCCCCTTGACCTGATATCGTCAATCTTTGTGCCAGCGTATCTTTTAAAATCTGCTACCGTATAATACTCTCCCGGATTTACTAAATCTATACCCCAATGGATTATACCTTGTCTCTCTTCAATAGACGGTTTAGCCGTACCAATATCCAGGCCGCGATAAATCGCGCGCGAGTCAGCTGAGATAATTTCACCATTAAACTTTTTTGCAAGCTTAATACTAAGTCCAGTTTTTCCGCTTGCTGTCGGTCCAACGATTACTATCAACGGTAAAGAATTTTTCATAACTTAGGCCTCCACCGCCGCTCATCAAAATCAATCACCCGATACGATTCGTCGCAAATAATACCGTCTTGTTTAAGAAGCTGCCGCTGAGATTCCTGTCCATCAGGAAATCCTGTCGCTAAACCGCCCTTTGCGTTTACCAGACGATGCCATGGCAGGCTAATTGGCCCGCCATGAGCAATCTGCCCAACTTGCCGCGCCGCATACGGATACCCCGCCATAGCCGCTAAATCACCGTAGGTTGTTACTTTACCCTCAGGCAACTGCGCCATTAATTCATAAACTTTATCGCGCAAACTAACTATTGATAACTCGCTCAATTCTCTGTTCCACCTCTATCCAATCAGCACAGCGAACAATACCGCTGCCAGCATCACTTACCGTCCTGCTCCACGGAAAATCGCCAAATAACAAAGCGCAGCCCGGATTCAATACACCTTCCTCTAATGCCTTATTCAAATGATGTATAGAATCATCAACCAGAACATCAGCTCCTATTTTCCTTAGAGTTTCATGTTTTGAACCGTACCAGCCAACAAACTCAATCGCATCAAATACTCCAGGCGCATCCCGTTCAATCATCGATTCTGTTATAGGTCTCTCATGTTCTTTTCGAGCGGTTACAACGATTAGCCTGTGTCCTTTTATACGTAGATTGTTTAGCACGCGGACTGCATTATCATAAATTTCTATTTGACGATATTCTTCGGCATCTTGCAACATTCCTAATCGCCGCAACAATTCAGCATCACTGACACCCCATCCATCATAATCAGGTTCATGCTGATTCTCAAAATCAACATTTGCATTAAATTTCTTATTATAGGAGTCTATGAAATATTTTGCCGTCGGAAACAGCGTATCATCGCAGTCAACAGCAATGGTTAATTTTCTCATCACTGAACACCTTTAATATAGCTAGCTAGTTGATCGATTGAAATCTGCTCCTCGCCGGCGCGAGTACGAACACTAACAATACGCGCTGCTTTATCTTTTGGACCAACAATAATTTGTGTTGGAATCTTTACAACAGTTGCTTCACGGATTTTCTTGCCGATCGATTCATTACGGATATCTGTAGTAAATCTTACATCGTTGTATTTTATAGGTTTCATTAACGTTACCCCTGATAGAATTGTTGTTATTTCTGCAACATAATCAAGAACCGTGTCGTTAATCGTTAAAATTCGCACTTGCTCTGGAGCCGCCCAGAATGGAAACCAACCACCAGTGTGTTCAATAAAAACACTTAAAAAGCGCTCGATTGACCCCAGCAAGGCACAATGGACCATCACAGGTGTTGTAAATTTACCATCACTTTCTGTATATTCTAAACCAAACCGTTGCGGCTGCACAAAGTCTAGCTGCACAGTTGCAACTTGGTGTTCACGACCAATTGCATCAGTCGCCATAAAGTCGATTTTTGGCCCATAAAAAGCAGCCTCTCCTTCCTGCTCAAAGTAATCCAAACCGACCTTTTCGACTGCCGATTTCAACTGATTTTGCGCAGAATTCCATAATGAGCGTTCACCCAAATATGCATCAGAATTATCACGATAACTCAGCCGGACTCTTAGTTTCATATCAATTGTGCCGTACAGCTCGCGAGCAGCCGACAATAAATTGTTAATCTCATTCTCAATTTGATCCGGACGGCAAAATACATGGCTGTCGTCTTGAGTTAGCGAACGCACGCGATTTAAGCCGCCAAGTTCGCCAGTTTTTTCATCGCGATAATCAGTCGTCGTTTCCAAATAGCGCACCGGCATATCGCGATAGCTCCGCGGCCGCGAGGCAAAAATCTGTGTATGATGCGGGCAATTCATCGGCTTGAGCGCCATTTCATCGCTGGTTTCTTGGCTTTTAACCAAGAATAGTTCTTCGCCAAACTTTGCCCAGTGACCAGAAGTTTCGTATAGGTCTTTCTTAGTGATGTGCGGTGTCCAGACCTTTTCAAAGCCAAATTTCTGCCGTAACTGGTTTGAATATTGAGCCACTACATCGCGCAAAATCGTACCCCGCGGCGTAAACAGCGGCAAGCCGACGCCCACCAGCGGCGAAGTTGTGTATAAATCAAGCTCCTTACCCAGTTTTCGATGATCGCGCTGCTTAGCTAGCTCCAGATTTTTAAGATAATCATCCAGTTCTTTATGGGTAGCGAAAGCTACGCCGTATAACCGTTGCATTTGTTGGCGTTTTTCATCGCCGCGCCAGTATGCCCCAGCCACCCGCATCAGTTTGAAGGCACCAACCTTACCCGTACTATCGGCATGTCCGCCGCGGCATAAGTCGGTATAATCACCCTGCGAGTAGAGAGATACTGTTTTAAGTTTACTATCTCTATCGGTTACCGATCCTAAATCCTCGCCAACCAATTCCTTAGCAACGGTCGTACCAGACCGCTTGAGGTCGTTTAGTAATTCAAGTTTAAATACTTGATGATTGCTTTCTGCCCAGGCAATGGCGTCCTCAATCGGCACGTCGCGGCGTTCAAACGGATAATTAGCAGCGATAATTTTTTTCATCTCTTTTTCTATCTTTGGAAAATCATCCTCAGAAATTGTCGCGCCACCAAGGTCAATATCATAATAAAAGCCATCATCAATAGCTGGACCGACACCAAACTTAGCTTGAGGCCATAAATGTTGAACGGCCTGCGCCATAATATGCGCTAAACTATGCCGCATTTCATGTAATTCATCTGTACTCATACGTCATATTATACCATGTCTTGTAATCAACCTCTTTCTCTGATAGAATCAAGAGAGCGGGCGATTAGCTCATTTGGCTAGAGCGCTTCATTGACGTTGAAGAGGTGAGAGGTTCGAATCCTCTATTGCCCACCAATTCAGGTTTTTGTATTTTATGTTTGACTTTTTTACTTATATATGTTAGTATAAACAGTATGAGTAATCTTTCTTCGACGCAAGCATCCAAGCAGCTTCCGCAACAATCGCGAAGCTCACTGCTTGATAAGACGGTTTTATATTTCGAATATAACGAGAGAATCACAAAAGTACGCGCAAGACTGCAGAAAAATTCTCGTTCTAAGAAATAATTACAATACAAAGTTACGTTTATTTTTTTCGTCTGCCTTTAAAAATACGAGGCGCCTTCTTCTTATTCTGGCGTTTTTGATCGTTCATATCAATCGTAGTCTTCTCTGTCACATCAAACTTGTCTAAATACTTGCCGAGAATTAAATGCGTATGGGCATTATAGGCCGACATTGAGCTATAAAGAATTGACGTAACAGGCATCAACACCCACTGTAGTAGCATTAATATATTCCGGCGGCGTTTATAACGCTCTGGACGCGGCGGTAAAAACCTAAAAGAGGTAAATATCGAAACTACAAGACCTATCATGGCAATCTGCTGCAAAAAACTAACTGTATCTGGCAATTGATGAGCGACCACACTCCTGGCCGCTTCCCTATTGAGCAGCAGCGGCATCCAACCGCCGAAAGCTACCATAACCGAGACGCTAGCTAAGGTTACATGCCCCTCCAATAACCTAATAAACCGCGTAAAGCTTGGCCAGAATGGCGCGCCGCGATTGCGGCTAAAAACAATATTACCAACATACGCTACATCAGAAGAACCATATGACCAACGCCGCAGCTGAATAAATTGTGCCTTTAACGTCTTTATATAAGTATTGCCTAAAACTGCGTCTTGATAAATCGGGACGTACATAGGCAATACTGCGTAATCGCCCTTAAAGTGAAAATAACTGCGCCAGTACTGATGCCCGTCTTCGACAATTGTACGCGTACTCCAAAAGTCCATTTCAACCAGCGCATCCATCGGCTGGGCATGAGAAGCAAAATTGCGCAGTGAATACGGCCGCATAGAACTAATAATATTCCAGAAAGAGTTACCAGTTGCTAGCACCCGCATCGGCGCTGGCACATCCCAAATATTGTTAGTAAACAAGGATATCGGCTGATAAGACAAGTGCTTTCGATTTTCATGGACAATGTATTCATAGGTTAAATAATCGAAATAGTATTTATGCAGCTTATTATCGCAATCCATGGTTGTTACTATCACATTAGAAAAAGCTATCTTCTGCTCTTCCAGATATTTTTTCAGCCATTTTCCTGCGTAAGTTATATTTCCGCCCTTACCGATAACTTCATTAGGCAAATCTTTAGGGTGCTTGACGATGTGGAAAGAATGAAAATACTTGCCATATTTATCCCGAAGGGTTTTAGCGGTTTCCTCAATACCAGCTCCACCACGCTCTTCGTAGGCAAATACAATAATTAGATGTTTTTTATCGTAAGTTGTATCAACAACCGACTTTAAAGCTGGCTCAATAACCTCAATACTCTCGTTATACGCAGGCATAATCAAAGCATTGTATAAATCTGAAGCTTTTGGGAAAAAACCATCCTTATTAGTAGACATCAATCCCAGGTTTTCCATGTGCCGCTTATAAAAAATGTTCTTAATTTTACGATTAGATTTTTTTAATTTATCATAGGCTGCCTTGGGGTTATCCAAATCCGCCAAGAGCCTGTTCCAGTCCGTGTTCGAGGCTTTCTCCATCATACTGCGTCCGCCAACCACTCGATAGCAAATACCGATAGACCTTACTAAAGTAGATAAAATAATTATCAAAAGGTAAATTGAAGCTAAAAGCGGATTAAAAATCGATAAAACTATCAATAGAATAATTGCCCCGTAGCTAAAAAAACCAGGCAATATTTCAAAAAACCGATACTTTTTAGTCCGTTTTCCAAGAGGAATTTCTAAATCCATCGCTACCCCAAAGAAGCAATCTTAATTATCGACCAGGCAAAAATCACCAATATTATCAGCAGCCCAAGCGTCAGACACAGCACAAACATTGCTAGATCGCGTCTTTTAGCAAGCGCAAGCTTCACACTCAGCACCGAATGACCAACAGCCATGATTATCGCTAAAACAGCATAGCTAAATAGATCATACCAGTAACTTCTGTAAAAATTAGCAACACCATACGCCGTGTACCGAGTGATCACTTGAGATTCATTAGGCTTAATTGCTACTACCAGAAAGACAGCAATAATAACAACCGCAGTCAGATTAACAACAATCAGACCAGCTAGTCCTCTGTCTGCAGTAATAACTCGTAAAGATTTTTTTACAGTATCGTTCATAAATTATGGAGCCGCTGACCAGATTTGAACTGGTGACCTACGCTTTACGAAAGCGCCGCTCTACCAACTGAGCTACAGCGGCATACTCCTAGGAAGATTATACCAAAAGGAGGGTTTTTTTCAACCTGAACGGCTACTTATCAACAGATATGTAGTATTTTACTTTGTTGCTTTTTTTAATACTATCTAGCTGCTTATTAAATACCGTCAAGGGAACTTTAATGTAAGAATAGTTCGCATTATTGCCATCGACAGCGTTCAAAACGATAAAATAATAACCATCGCCAGACAATGTCTTAACAGGTCCAGTAATTTTTCCTTTCGGCGATTTGAGGGCAGCCTCGGTTAAACCGCCATCAGAGTTATCTTTAGAGATAGAAAGATCAAATACCGGCTGGATTCTATCGCCAAACTCATGCGCGATATCTTTTAAATTCTTGCCTGATTTTATTTTTTTCTGGATTTGCATAACTAGGTCTTCTGCTTTTTTATCAATTTTAAACGAAACTTCTTGCTTGAGAACCGTGTACTCCATAGCAGTTGTTAGTTCGCTCATAGTCCAGTGAAGATTATCCTTGACTACAGATTCATAGGCCGCCTCCGAAAGCTTGCTGGCTTCGCGCTGGCGCTGTATTAAGCCCTGGACTTTATCTTTATCAACCGAGATTCCGTTTTCACGCGCCAGCTTTTTCGCATAAGCAACGTCCAAAGCTTTATCTATGGATTGTTTCTGGTAAAATTTAACTTTATCTTTTTGATCAGACTGGCCTTGATTGTTCAAAATAGTTAATGTACTGCGATGATACAACAAATAATCTCTATATAGAGCATCTTCGCCGTCAATATTTGCCACCGGCAGCGGAAATATCTTAACAAGCCGATACGAAATATCTCCCGTATCTTTCCAGACATACAACTGCAGCCATCCTAAAGTAACAAAAACTGCTAAAACAGCCAAACTGACAAACGATGTAATCCAAATAAGCCGATGTTTCGTGTATTGTATCGGGTACTTATGCTTACGTCCTGCCGCCAGCACTTTCTCGCGATGCTGCGCCACGGTATCATTAGTAATACGCGATGGCAGCTCTTTTTTAGTTTTATTCCGCTTCAATAACTTCTTCATTATCGTCCCCCTCTTTCTTAGCCGACAACTCAACCGCGTCTTGCAGTTTATTATAGATTTCATCTGGGTGTTCGACATTTTTTATTACTAAATCGCCTACAAACGTCTGAATGACTATTGTACCAAACTTAAAGACCTCGCCGCTAAACCCTGGCACATTATAGCTGATATTTTGTATTTTTGACAGGCGTAACTCAATAACATCCTTGCCGAAAAAACCGTGCTGTGTAATTTGGCGGATCCGCTGATCGGTCACAATATAATATGTATAAAACCACATTAAAAAATGGTATAAAAACATAATCAAACCAAACACGAAACTCCCTGCGAACACCCATAATAAATTAAGGTTATCTTGCCAAATAAGAAACGGCAGCGCTCCAATTGCCATGGGGATTAAAAGCAAGTAAAACCCCTTTCTCATAGCAATAATATGGCGGCGAAATACAAATAATAGCCGCTCTCCATCTCGCTGGCCATCAAACTGCTTTTCAACCGTGCCCTCTGTCATATCTATGGTACCCCGGGCAGGAGTCGAACCTACAACCTTATCCTTAGGACGGATCTGCTCTATCCAGTTGAGCTACCGAGGCATATACTAATTATACCACGGCAGCTCTCAGGAAAGACCAGCCTAGCGCGTAAACTTCTCGTTTAGCATATGGTAATTCATCAGCTCTTCTTTATCGAACCAATGGGCAATTTCTTGGGCAGCTTCCTCTGGATCGCCAGACGCGTGAATCAAATTTGGCACGCCCTTTTGGCACTCATCCGCATACCCAAAACTCATGTGCGAATAATCGCCGCGAATCGTTCCCATATCAGCCGCCTTTGGTTCAGTAGGACCAACAATTTTACGCACCAATTCCACCGCCTCAACGCCCTCAAATACCACAGCGACTACCGGACCGTTCATCATAAAATCAAGCGTGACGTTAAATGTATCTTCGCCGCGGCGAGTCACCATCTTGCCGATATCTTCATAATGACGGTAGTAATGCTCCCGGCCTGGCGCTGCCATCTTAACGCCAACCATCTTTAATCCAACGCGTTCAAATCTTTGCAAAATCTCGCCGACAATCCCCCGCTGCACCGCATCGGGCTTGAAAACGACAAGCGTTCTCTCAACACCGCAATACTTTTTCTTATTATCCGCCATATGACATCTCCTCTGTTAACTTGTTACGCTATATAATATCAGAAATTGCTAATTTGATAAACTTCACAGAGGCAAGTACAATAAGCATATGTTTATATCAGAAGCGTTAACCGATTTCTTAGAGCATTTAGAAGTTGAAGGCGGCCGCAGTCCAAAAACAATTGCTAACTATCAATTATATTTAGAGCGCTTCATAGATTTTGCCGGCGATATTACTGTTGATAAAATTACATCAGAAGTAATTCGCCGATACAGGCTTTGGCTCAATAGATACAAAAATGAAACGACAAATGAAGAGTTGTCTTTAATCACCCAAAGCTACCACTTGATAGCTCTGCGCGGATTTTTAACCTATCTATCACGCCGGAATATTACATCTTTGGCTGCCGATAAAATCATCTTGCCTAAAACCGCCAGAAAACAAGTTACGTTTTTACAATATGACGAAGTTGTACGAATGATAAATCAAATACCAACCGACACCGAAGCTGGTCTGCGCGATCGAGCAATCGTTGAGTTATTATTTTCCAGCGGTTTGCGAGTCTCGGAGCTGGTAAATTTGAATCGCGACCATATAAACTTATCACGGCGCGAGTTTATGGTACGCGGAAAAGGCCAAAAAGATCGTCCAGTTTTTATTTCAAAGAGCGCCGCCGAACATGTTTCATCGTATTTGGATGCCAGGACAGATAGTTTACCAGCCCTATTCTTAAGCTATAGCCGAAGAAATGCCGCGCCAAATCTATCAGGAGACTATAGGCGGTTAAGCGCCCGTAGTATTCAGCGAATGATTAGCCAATATGCTCGGTTAGCCGGTATAACAAAACATGTCAGTCCGCACACCATGCGCCATAGTTTTGCCACTGATCTACTAATGAACGGCGCAGATTTGCGATCAGTTCAGTCGCTACTGGGACATAGTAATATATCTACTACACAAGTTTACACCCATGTCACCGACCAGCACCTTAAAGATATCCACGAACGGTTTCATAGCGATACTGACTAGATTTAATAAGGTTTACATTCTCCGTAAGAATGCCCTGAATCAGTTACCGAAAAATCTTTACAGAGGCTATTAAGCAACTCTATGGCGTTATCTGGATAAGCGAAATCGTCGCCAATTTGCAGCCTCGCCTCAACCCGCCTGAACAAATTGCTTGCTCGTCCAGTTGAATCGACTGCTGGCTGCACGCCGTCAAACGACACTATCGAATGTCCGTTTTTTAAGGAGACTTTAACACTAGCTCCCTTATATATTGAGTTTAACCGCAAGAATGCATTCGCGCTGGCGCTTCTGGTTATAGTACCGACATTTATAGAAGCCTTACAGGCGTACGTGCCAGAAAATCGGAAGCTTTTACTACAAGTAGTTATACTTACATCATTATCGTGAGCGTGTCCATCAGTTGCTCGCGGATGAGCTGAGGCTGTTAATGACGTACCATTTTCCAGCGATGCGCTAGGAATATCGCTTCTCGGTACATACGGACGCAGGAACATCGTTGAACCAGTCTTGTCTAATTGTTCTAAATTAAATGATTCGCCGGGATTAATTATTTGGGTGCGCATAAGCGACGGGGTACTAGCTCCCCACGTACTTTTGTTATATAAAAGACCAGTCATACTGCTTTCGTTCGCCGGAGAAGTGGCGTCTTCCCCAGAATTACCCTCGTCGTCCCTTTTATACCACTCGATTACCACTGTATCAAAATCGCCAGTAGCCCTTAAGGGTATAACTTGCGACTTATCCTCGACGGCTTTATATATGAAATCCTTAGTGTTCATGGCTATTTTTACACAGGTATAAGCCTGGTCGAGCACCTGGCCAGTAGATAAAGTTCCAGATTTAACAATAGTTTCCGTGTCAGAAGCTCCATTCACTACGCCAGACCTTCTGATAACATTACAGGCGTCTCCAAAATTGACCAATGCCTGTGTAGCAGCGGTATTCCCAGTTTGAGCAGCACGCACCACTCGTTTAGCGTCCTCAACGCCCGCCAAAGCAGCGTCGTAAGCGCCTTGCGATAAATTGTTGTTTGTCGCCTGCTGCTGATCAAGAATCATTAACTTAATAAAGCCAACTGTCAGCACGGTCAATAGTAATGTTGCAAAAATCACCGCAAATAGCGACGCCGCACCGCGCTGTTTATGTGTATTAGCCATTTGTCCTCGCAATCGTTTCAAACTTATTTATTGCACAAAATTGTATATTTTCTTCATCGTCAGACGGCGGCTTGCATTGTTGATTAACTGTATTTATCTCCCCTATCCTATTCGTGCCGATAGTCAAACTTATCTTATACAACTCTTCGGCATCATCTCCAGAGGTAATTTTATTAACCTCAAACGAATGAACACCTAAAGTATCTTCTCCTAATCCTTTTAATAGTTCTGTAGAATCGCTCTTTTTTATCACATACGGATACTTGCTGGCAGATGATTCAGTCTTTCTGCAGAGATTACCGCCAGAGTCAGCCACGCGCACAAAATTAATCGCTTCGCCAGAATCATACTTCACCAAATCCGGCCGGGAAGCTGCATTATCCACAGCATCATTCCAGACATAAGAATAATAACCTAGACAAATCCGACCGCCAGTTTTTCCGGAAGCAGACTTATGTTCAATAATATTTCCCGACATATCTGCCGGATCGGCACCCAAATTAATCTTCTGCGAATTAGCCTGAAGGAAATCGCGGCGAAGATTATCGCTAATATCGCGACCCGCCTGATTGATGCTTCTTAAAATCGTACCTCTGTTGTATAGCTTTCCTGACTGAATTGCCGTGAGAGCAATTGCCAGAAGCAGTACCGACACAAACACCATCGCCAGCATCAGCTCGACGAGCGTAAACCCTTTCTTATCATAACTATGCATCGTTATCATACAACCTCACAATCGTCCCCATAGTCGTTGGCGCTGCACCGCTAGGACCATACCAGCAGGCTTGAATATACGCGTCATAATGCCTGCTTCCCTTTGTTAATTGAATAGATATCCCGTACGGCTTGGCGTTTTCAACCTTGGCATAAGTTTCTGGATTTTCATAATGGCTAGCGTCACCTTTTACAATATTTTTTCCGCTGGGACGTAAGAAAAAGCTATTGCGCACATCGCCGCACGAACCGCCGTTGCTGCCAACGACCTGCTGCACTTCGCCAGATCCTTTCAAATTTTCGCGTAAAATATTTTTCCACAGCGAAGCATAGGTTGCATCATTACTGCCTGTTTTATCATGAATATAGCGCAGCATTTCTGCTTGCGAATCGATTTGCTGGCGCACTAGAGTAATTTCTAGCGATTGCTGCGCAATTGCCACGCCCTTATTCATAATCGAAATCGCCCCAACAGCAACCATACTAAATATTGTCACAGCGAAAACCACCTCGACAATCGTATCTCCACGATTAAACATGCTCCTATCCATTGCTGCAGCCTCTCGCATTACCAACAGTTATAGCATCGGCGGATCCGACACGCTGCGGCAAAAACACTGAAAGACGCTCGCCCGACATCCAGCCGTCATCATAAACACAAATCTCATTATCAGAGACAGTGCTGTCTGAAAATGCTTTGGAGATACTAGTATTAGAAAAACGGCTGTTGAATAATTTTACTTGCAAGCCGCCAGATTCTGGATCACGGTACATAAGCACCGAAATATTAGTATTAGAGTTCGCCAATTTAGTTTTAGCACCCCAATTCACTTGATAAGAGGCAGATTCGCCAAGCGCATACTTCCAGGACGAGCCCGCTTTAGAGTAAAGTCCATAAACTGGATAAGATCGATATCTGTCACCGGCATGATCGCCATCAGCAGCTGTTTCAATATATCTACCCAAAATTACACATTCGGATTGCCCTCGATTCGTATCGCCGCCGCCAATTGGGCACTTGCCAAAATTGCGGTCATTTTCCACGTTAATAACTTGCGAATATTGGGAGCGCAAATAATTAGCAAAAGATTGCACAGAATCGCGGTACTGCTGGCGTTGAACAGCAGTACTAGCACCAACCAGCAGGGAAATCGCAAAGAATCCAGAGACAGCCAAAAACAGCGTCACTTCGATAATTGTAAATCCGTCTTGGCGTTTCATAACTTACTCTAATTATAGCATAGGCGGTTTGCTAAAGAATAAATTGATACCAATTCAAAATACTTTCAGAAAACAGCCAGACTATCAAAAATCCGGCGATCAACAATGGACCAAAAGATATCCTGGAATTGCCGCGAAGTTTACCTGTTAACATTGATGGAAGTACTAAAATTGTGCCGATAAGATTGGCAGCAAATAGTGCCGCAAATGCCAGCAGCCAGTTTCCTAAAAATAACGATAAACCTAAGCCAAGCTTAACATCGCCAAAACCGACCCACGTTTTATCCTCGCCATAACGCGCTTTTGAAAACAGATACAACAGCAGATAAATACCGCTCAGTACGAAAACCGCGCCTAGAAGAGATGTCAGCGTGCTAGTAAAGTCAGACGTCAAGTACAATTTTATACCAGCAAAAACCGCGCCTAGAATAATGAACGGAATATTAACAATGTCTGGCAGTAATAACCACCTCAGGTCGTAAACAAACAAAATTGCCAGCAGCACCAGCGCCGCCAACCACAAAGCCAGCATCATAATTTGCCAAAAACTAGCAAGCGGCATCGGCCACAGGAAGACCGACAGAGCAAACAGTGCAGCCATGCCAACCTCTAACAAAAATTCCGTCCAGCCGATAAATTTTTTACAATAACGGCATTTGCCGCGTAGCAATAGCCAACTAACCAGCGGAATCAAATCGTACCACGCTAGTATATGACCGCAAGACAAGCAGCGCGACCGGTCTTTAGATGCTTTCTTAATCAACGGGGATAGTTTTTTTAACTCCTTTGCACTAACTTTTTCGCCAGCCTTTTTATCTTCGACAAGCTGGCGAACCCGTAAACGCCAAACCTGCGCGCCGGCAAAACTGCCGAACGCCGCACCCAATATTCCAATCAAAATCAACATTACCATAACTAGTATGGTAGCAAAAAATAACAGCCCCGTAAACTGGAGCTGCTATTATATAAATCGGCTTTCGCTATTCCTGATTATTGATTATCCTGGCAATAAATACCGCTACCCTCCAATTTGATACGAACAGCTACGGCGCGCTTCTTTGATCCTGCTGAAGTAAACTCCTCGCCGTTACACTTCATCTGGGTAGCATATATTATATGCGACGTAGAAGGATTTCCGCTAAACCCTACCGTATAGTTATTACCAGACTGCGGATCGACAAATTCGCCGGAACTCCGTTTCATATAATTATTCAAGAATTTCCCCATAGCATCTTTATCAGCAGATGGCACTCGGCCGCCATTATTTGTTTGATAACTGTTAATTTGCGACATAAAACGCGAAATATCGCTGCGCCGCTGGCTATCGCGCTGACCGCGCTGCAAAGCTGGCAGTGCCACAAACACCATCAAAAAGATAAGTCCGGCAATCGCTAAGACTAAAACAACTTCGATGATAGTAAATCCTTTTTTGTTCTGTTGAGTGATCATGAAAATTTCCACCTTTCTATGATCTTTTTTATTAATTTACGCTTAACGCTTACGTTTATGATACACATAAAAGCCAAAATTGTCTATATATGTATGTTATTAACCAGGCTGTAAATAGGAAATAGAATCGCCCCAACCATAAGAGCCGCCACCAAGGCTAAGAACACCATCAAAATCGGCTCAATTGCTGTTGAAATTGCACGGATTTCTTCGTCTAATTCGTTTTCGTAGACTTGGGCAGTCTTACCCATCATTTCGTCAATTTTACCCGACTGTTCGCCAATTTTAATCATTTGCGGCACCATAACCAAGAAATAATCCTCATTTTTCAAGGCAGTAGAAAGCGCCTTGCCGCCCTTCACTTTATCCGCTGCATGATGAATACTCTGTTTAATCACCACATTATTAACTGCGTCGCTGGTAATTTTTAGCATATCCAGCATCGGCACGCCGGTACTTAATAGTGTCTGCCCTGTCCGCGTAAACCGCGCCATATACAGCTTGCGAAACATCCCCTTAAAAAGCGGTATATTAAGCTTAAGCGTATCCTTAGCCTTGATACCAGGTTCAGTTTTCAGATACTGAACTAAAAAGTAAATTCCCACGCCGCCAATTAGTAAAAGTATCCACCAAAAATTAGTAAAGAAATTAGCCGTTCCAACCATAATGAGCGTTGGTAGCGGCAAGTCTTTATTCAAATCGTCATACAACTGCTCAACCTGCGGCACCACCGTCAGGAGCATAAAAGCCACCACCATAATGATAACTATCAAAACAATAATCGGATAGGTCATCGCACCGCGAATCTTACTTATCATAGCGGCGTCTTTTTCTTGCTGAGCAGACAAACGCTTCAACGCCTCGTCCATCGTTCCCGAAGCTTCGCCCGCTGAAACCAGCGCAATGTAAACTTTATCAAAAACTTCCGGATGCTTGCCGAAAGCATCAGACAGCGATTTCCCGCCTTCAACATCAGACAGAACCTCCTGAGCAATTTCCCGCATTTTTTTGTTAGCCGTTTGCTCCTGAACGGTATTTAAGCTCTGAGCCAGCGGCAAACCAGCGCCAATCAGCGTCGCCAGCTGGCGCGTAAAAATGATTTTATCTTTACTGGTAATTCTATTCGACCAGCGCGCGAAAAAACCCGCTTTTTCGTCCTGCAACTCAATTTTTAACGGCGCAAAACCCTGTTCGGTAAGCAACTTAGCAGCAGCATTCTCGCTTTCTGCCTGAACAGTTGATTTGACTATTTTATTATTAGCGCTATCTCTGGCTTCATACGTATATTTTTTCATATATTACCCCCTCATCAAACGCTCGAATTCCGTTAAATCAACCGCAAATTCGCGAGCGCTATCATACGTAATTGTACCGTTTTGTACCAAATTGACCAAAGTTCTGTCCATCGTCTGCATTCCCTGATCGGCACCAGTCTGAATCACCGCGTCTAACTGGTGCGACTTACCTTCGCGAATAATATTGCGGACTGCCGGGTTGGCGATCAACACTTCCGCTGCCACAACTCGTCCGCCGCCGATTGACGGCACTAGCCGCTGCGAACAAATTGCCATCAGAATATTGCTGAGCTGCGCCCGAATCTGCGGCTGCTGATGCGGTGGAAAAACGTCAATCATACGATCAACCGATTGTGCCGCCGAGTTGGTGTGCAGTGTCGCGAACACCAAGTGTCCGGTCTCAGCAATGGTAATCGCCGCCGAAATCGTCTCGAGGTCGCGCATCTCGCCGATCAACACCACGTCCGGGTCTTGGCGAAGACTGGAGCGCAGCGCCGCCGAGAATGAATAGGTGTCATAATGAACTTCGCGCTGCACCACTACCGATTTTTTCGACTTGTGCGTAAACTCAATCGGGTCTTCGATAGTAATGATGTGCTGCGATTTTTCAGAGTTAATCTTATCAACTAGCGCCGCCAGAGTCGTCGATTTACCTGAACCAGTCGGCCCAGTCACCAGCACCAAACCGCGCGGAAAGTCAGCAAAGGTATTAACAACCGGAGGCATGCCCAGCTCGGTTGCCGACTTAATCTCATTTGGAATCAGGCGCAAAGCCGCCGCCAAATTGCCGCGTTCATGAAAGGCGTTCACCCGGAATCGTCCTAACGTACCAAACGCAAACGAAAAGTCAAACTCCTTGTCTTTTAACAGAATCTGGCGCTGATCTTCGTCAAGAATCTGAAACACCAGCCGTTCTACCGCAGGCTCGTCCAACGGCTGAGTTCCCGCAGCCGGCATTAGCGACCCGTCAATCCTTAGCATCGGCGGCAAGCCAACCTGAATATGAAGGTCTGAAGCCCGCTTCTTTACCACTTCTTCTAGTAAAATCTCAATTCGTAATTCTTGATTATTCATATTTCCTCCTTTTATGCGGTGTCCGCCGCTACTCTATTTACTTCTTCCAATGTTGTTATACCGTTTAACGCTTTTAGGTATCCGTCCTGGCGCATCGTAATCATTCCCTGCTGAATTGCTGCTTTTTGGATTTCAGCAGTCGTTGCCCGCCTAACGATTAAATTCTGAATTTCCTCCGTTACGTCCATCACTTCATACAAACCAGCCCGGCCAGAATAACCATGCGGCGTTTGCGGCGCATCACGGCCTTTTGCTAATATAAACGAGCTTTGGTTTGCTAACGGCAAGCTGTCATAGCCCAAATCCTGAGAAAACGCTGCCACTTGCTCTTTAGTCTGCGGCAACAAATGTCCGACCGTACTCTGAATGGTTTGCGTCTCTAATGGCGACGACTGATACAGATCGCGGCGTTTAGCAACTCGCCGCACTAGGCGCTGGCCAATAATAGTATTCACCGTACTAGCAATTAAAAACGGCTCAATTCCCATATCTAATAGCCTCGGTAGAACACCAGAAGCCGAATTGGTATGAAGCGTCGAAAATACCAAATGCCCTGTTAGCGCAGCCTGAACTGCCAAATTAGCGGTTTCACCGTCGCGGATCTCGCCGACCATTACAATATCCGGATCTTGGCGTAAAATTGATCTTAATCCTGACGCAAACGTCAAGCCAACTTCTGCATTGACTTGAATCTGATTAACGCCATCAATTTTATACTCAACCGGATCTTCCAGCGTCACAATATTAACCGTATCGTCTTTAATCTCTTTAATTAATGCATAAAGGCTAGTCGATTTTCCCGAACCAGTCGGTCCCGACGTTAATATCATGCCGTTTGGACGCTTAATTCCCTTGCGAATAGCCCTTAAAGCACGCCCGGCATAACCCATATCCTCCAAGTTAAACGAATTGCCAGTCTTATCCAACAAGCGAATCACTACCTGCTCGCCCCAAACGACCGGCGAAATTGCAATACGCAAGTCAACTTCTTTTCCAGCCACGCTAACCGCGAACTGGCCGTCTTGCGGAATGCGATGTTCATCAATTTTCAGATTAGATAAGATCTTAATACGGCTAACTAGCGCCGGCTCAATACTCTTCGGCAGCTGCATAATCTCGCGCAGTACGCCGTCAACGCGACAACGAATCTTCAAAGCTTTTTCTAGCGGTTCAATATGAACGTCGGAAGCATGGCTTTTAACAGCGTATTCCAAGATAGTCGACAATGCCCGAGAAATCGGCGAATCCTGAACAATAGTCTTAATATCGCTCGTCTCTGACCGCATCTCTTCCTGCGATGCCTGCGCCGCCATATTAACAGTTGATAAGTCAGTCTTGTACTGGTCTAATACATGGCGGACGCTCTCTTCCGAGGCCATAAATACCTTAAGCGGACGCTGAATCCGATTTGACAAGTAGTCAACAGCCTGGACGTTATTGGCGTCAATCATCGCCACCGCCAGGCGGTTTTGCACCTCAGCCAGCGGTACCGCCATAAATCGTTCGGCAATATCAGACGGCAACAACGACAAAATATCCTGGCTGATCATACTATTTTCCAGGTTTACATATGGCACGCCAGACACCTGCGCCACAGCATGAACTAACAATTCGTTATCTAAAACCCCCTCGTCAGCCAATAAACTGAACAGCGGCTTATTTATATCGGCTGCCCGTTTTACAGCAGCATCAATAACTGGCTTTTCAATCAGCCCCTCGTCAACAAGCAGCTTTATCAACTTGTCCTGAATATCATCCGTAAGTAAGGCCATACGCTACGTCCCCTCCCTAATTGGCAGCATTCTGACCCACAAACACCTCGACAGTTGGATTTATTGCATTACTATTAAAGACAGCTTGGCTCGGCTTCTCTACGTCTGAAGATATCTCCCGTATAGTTTGGACCTCAACGCCTTTTTCCGGAACTTTCAAAAACGATATATTCGACGCCGCCAGATAACCAATGCCAACACCTAGTCCGGCTATTAAAACAATCATAGCAATATCTGTTTTTTTCATGGTTTTACCACCTTCTTTTCTAAATGTATTTTTTGCGCAGGCTCATAATAGGCAACTCCCTGGATCGTCAGGCTCAACTTGTCCTCGCTAGTATGAATTTCAAACGATTTGAGCTCAATAACGCGGATTGACCGCTCAAACTTCGTTAATAATTCCCGTAATTTATCAGCCGACCCGCTAACCTCTAATGAAAAATGTAACGTATTTGGCGAATCTGCTGACTCAGAATTGTTATCTTCTGACTCCTCCCCCCGGCTATTCGGCGACGTCACCGATAAATTATCCAGCGTCAAGCCCTCAACAGTGTCAACAAATTTATTCTTAATTGAAGCTCCAAAGGCATCGGCATTAGGGTTATCCGGCAAGGCGTCCAAAACCGTTTGCAGGGCGCTATTCTCGCTATTAGCCTTCACAGAATTAAGAGCTGAATTTGTCTCTAGCACGCGCACGTTCTTCTTTAATTCATCTACCGACTCTAAATTCTTATCTAATCTGAAAATCGTACTCTGTTTCTCAATAATAACTTTTGAATGAAATACAATTTGCTGAATCAAAAAGATACTAATAACTAAGGCAATTCCCGCCAAAAATGCTGCACCAGCAACGAACACAAACATCGTTTTTCTTGAAGAATCAATTTGCTGCCGCTTGCGGACTGCTACGTCTTTATTATTGGCTGACATACGCTATTTATTCTCCTTGTCTGAAGATTTTTTTGTCGCCTCTTTCTTAAACAAACTATCCGGAATACTCTGGCGCGAATCAGTCACATCAACCTTGGATATTGGAGTTACTATAGAGACGCTGCCATCGCGAGAAACTCCCAAAAGCTCATCCGGATAATTAAATGAGAACGAGAACTGTAAGACCTTCTTTCCTTCAGAGTTTTCGCCGAAACTAGTATTACCATCTTGAATACTTTCCGCCAAAGAAACCTCCGACGACTTATCGCCAGTAACCTTAATTTTTGTTTTCAGTATGGTCTTCTTCAGAGTTTCCAAAGCACTATATCCATTCGCTGCCGTCCCCTCCAAAGTAATCGTCTTCGCTTCAGGGTCTAGTTTGACCGTCGAAAAGCTGATGTCGTTCGGCGCAGGCGGATTCACAGCAGAAACCACATCAAACACCCGGGAGTTTATTTTCTTAGAGTCGTGCTGCGAGGTAATTTTACTTAATTGGTTTTGGATTGTTACAACTTTATTCAAATCCTTAATAGACGACAGTTTATTACCTTTATCTTTTATGCTGCCGTTTTGCACGGCCTCCGCTGCAATCTGTCCGCCAAATATTACCGCCAGCGCAACGACCGCCGCCACTGAAGCGCTGCCAACCAAAAACGACACCGATACAACACGATTACGGATCGACCGCGCGCGCAGCAAATCTCTCTTAACGCTTGGTATAAGGTTTATCTCAATCATGACGAATTACTCCTTTGGGCTAATCCGACAGCTGTTGCAAACTCCGATGCTATCGGCGCTAGTTGCTGCTGATCTGCTTGCGACACTTGAACTTTCTGCCATGGATCTGCTACTGCAGACTGGATACCAGATTTCGTCGTTACATAATTATCAAGCTGCGGAATAGCTGAACCGAAACCTGACAATAAGATTCCCGGCACTGAAATATTTGGATATCTAGTTTGGAAGAATTTCACCGATTTCACCAACTCAGAAGCAAAATTGTCTAAAGTTGGATCTATTGCTCGCAGCACTTGACCGTCTAATCTATCAGCCGCCAACCCAAACTTTAAGATAAACTGCCGCGCCTGGTCGTCTTGAATGCTTAGATTTTGAACAGCGGCACGCACCAGCGACGATAGCCCTGTTGGAATTGTACGAATGAGCCTCGGCACACCGCCATAAACCACCGCCAAATCAGTTGAGCCTTCCCCCATATCAAGTATCAACCGGGCATCCTGAATATCTGACGGAGCTAAAGCTCGAACCATAGCAATCGGATCCGGCTCTTCTGCTATGACATTAAAACCCAATCCCTCTACTAATTCTAGCCTCTCCTCGGCATACGTCTTAGCCGCACTAGTCAGTAAAATCTCGTATTTATCCGTCTCCCGCAAGCTGTCGCCAAGCAGCGCCCAGTCAACCTCCGCCTCATCAAGCGACATTGGTATATATTGATCAATCTGATACTTCATCATCGCTTTCAGCTCCTGATCTGGAACTTTCGGCACATCGATTACGGTAGAAAATGTTTTACTTGAAGGCAAACCTACCGCTACATTAGACGTTTTTATACCGGCCTGCCCAACGGCAGTCGTGATAGCCTCGCCTAAGCGGCGCTTTGACTCTGGCGAATCACCGCCGACAAGTTTCGCGTCAACAGGCGTATAGCCGTAATGAGCCAGATTCCAGCCCGTACCAGAACGCGACAACTGAACCACCCGCACTGCATTCGTGCCGATGTCTAGTCCGAAGAAGTCGCCCAACCCTTTTGCTAATTTCATAACCGATTCTAATTATATACATTAGCGGTTTAATTTGCAAACAATTTTAATATCTTGGCGGTAATTCTTTGACATTCATCGTACGAATCGCACCAGAACCACGATAATTGTTATAGGCCCAAATATAAGCATCGGCTCGCAGATTCAAAACCTCAGCTGGCGTACCCGGATGCATATTATCATCATTTCTAGCAGGACTGGAATGACGACCGCCGTATGTACGCCGTAAGAACAAACTGCCTGCCATAATTGGACCATTTACTCGCAGTTGCTTATTGCACTGGCTGGATGACAACCCGCTCAACCACGACGTCATATTTACTATACTGCCGCATGTACTAACATAACCTTTGTCGCGAGTTATCAGCCACGCATTCACTTCTGAAACATCCGGCTCTATGATTATGTTTTCAGCATAGATAATTAGCTGCGGCAGGCGAGTTGTATCGCTCGTCGCTTCATACAATAAATTGCCAGAGATTTTTACGGTACCGCTAGACCTAATCACAACACTTTTCCCAGTACCCAGCGTTGTTCCAGACAACGTGACATTGCCAGCCATATATTCCCCGGTTGATAAGCTATTAACATCCACCGAGCCAGAGATACGTCCTCTATTGCCGCGCACCGACGGAGTAGTAAAACCGCCTAAAACTAGAGAATTTTTCGTAAAATTACCAAACGTTGGCGTATTCGCAAACGTTAACTTGTTGTAACCTGCTGAACTAACGCCATCCCTGCCAGCATACCCGGAAGATAGCCCAGCCCCAGAAGATGTAATAGCCTTGTCTTTTGCGGCAATCCCATACTCGCCCCATGAACCATACGTACTCTGATACATGCGATCCATCGTATATGTCATGGCTATGTTATCAATCAATAAGCCCATATGCGTCCAGTCGGACTTTATATAAAAATCAATAACATTGCCTTCGCTTTTTAATACCGTGCCCGGTTTCATGTCCGCGTTAAAATATGAATAAGTGCTCCATCCAGGTACCGCCCAAGAGGTATTCTTATATTTTCCATACGAACACGTAGGACAAGATTGAGCATTAACGTCCATCTCGTATCCGTTAATCTTAACTCTCACTAAATTATCCACCGCCCCAGAAAATTTCAATGTTAAATTTTTTACATCTTTTAGGTTTCCTAATTTAATATTTTTTAAGCGAAATACATACATATTGCCATAATCTAAAACCTTATCGCCAGGCGCGGTAAAAGTAGATGATGGGTCTAGCCATTTGCTAATGTTAGTGTGTTGACCATATATATTAAGACCTATCCACTTAGCGCCGCTTGATGTTCTGTTCCATGGTCCTTTATTACAAGTAGCAGTCTCATTAGACGTTGGAACGTCTCCCAGAATATTATAGTATCTGGCAGGCGGCGGCGACCACGGGCAAGTAAAATTACCAACCATATTACCGCGCTGCATAATTACTCTTGCTTGGTATTCCGTCTTCAAGCCGCTAGCATCATCCTTGCAGGCTGGTAGCCAGGCAGGATTATTACTTTGATTATACGCTTTTTGATTACCACTGCCGCCCTTATAATCCTGAGAGCATATAATAGACCAGTGAGGATCTTTAGAATCATCCTTCAAAGTATTATTGTTGTTATCAATACCAGTCTTCCATAAACCAGAGGATTGTAGAACTGACGCATCAATCACATGCTCCGTCTCCAGTCTCGTATTTTTCTGCACGGTAATACTTGTAATTGCTTCCTTGTTTGTTCTTGCATCACCGCCCCAAATCTGGACTTTAGGTTTTTTACTGACAAATACACACTTTGAATTTGAGTACCGGAAAGTGTTTTCCCCGACAGTCCTATTATATGAGCTAACCATCGACACATAACACACTTTATCGCCGCTTTGCAAAACTAAATCAGACACATCATCAGAAGTACTTCCTAAGAATTCAGTCATCGCGCCAGATGCCAACTGTTCATTATTACTCGACAAGCTCAAGCTCTTACAGCTATTAGGATTAAACCTGCCGCCAGCTATGCTCTGAACAATCGCGCAGACATCATTGCCATTATTCACCGGCCGGCTAACACCGTCTCCTGAAGACGGGACTCCAACATGCGAAGACTCTGCTTTTATCACATAGCGGGCTACTGCATATTTTTTAGTATTAGTATCTGCTTTTGTTGGACCACTATTCTGAACGCTCGCCCTAATACCGCTAATCGCCTTTGTTTCTTCATCCATCTTCTCTGAATCAACGCCAACAGACGGTACTAAATTATAATCATAAAGAACATTTGCACAAGCATAGCCAGATTGAGCATGCCCCCAATTCGGCTTATTCCACGCTTCTTTATACCAAGACACTCTCTGGCATATTTTCTTACCCAAATCATCCTGAGTTACTTTATGCGTAAACATATCGCCACTAGTTTTATCTCGCATATAGAACCACTTGCCATTATTTACGCCTCTAGACTTGTTCTTATCTATTCTGGAGAAATAGCTCCCGCCAATCTGGCTGTCATTAGGCCATCTTTTCTCCTGTTCAACGCCTGTATTAACACTCTCATTCATATCTGCCGTAGTATTCTTTAACCCATGACGCCAACTGATAATATCTCCTGGCTTTGCAGTTAAGGCATTAGAACCCTGACGCCAAGTAGCGCCATCGTCTTTAGTAATATGAGATTGCCCATCAATCGTCCACAAACCAGGTTTTTTTCTAATCGTGACAGCTACATTCTGCCATGCAGCAGACCCATCACCATTAGACGGGCAAGAATTAACATCAAATGATCCGTAACGGTTCACGCACTCGTTATAGCGCTCTCTGGTATAATACGTAAATTGTCTATACATTCGTATAATGAACGTCTTAGCACCGCCCGCAGGAACGCTGCTTATATCCAATTTGAATCTTCTAGCGCTTTGTCCGGGGTGGTTTGCTTGGTCAGTTGTCCAGTTATAACCACCTATATTACCTATATCTCCCCGGTATAGCCAAAGGTTGTTAGCAATATACCTGCCGTTAATTTGAATTTGAATATTTTTAGCATATATAAGCCCTCTTTGCGAGTGCGGACCTGGAGACGCCGAACCTCTTAACTCTAAATCTACAGTATTCTGATTCGGATCTATATCGGGTATGTGATCGCTAAAATAATTAGTCCCTGGATAACCAGCCCAAAAGGCGCCGCAAGTTGACGCTGTACTATAATCGCTGCAAATTGCATACGAAGAGTGAACCTCGCCAGAATTTCTGGCATTAATACATCTCTGCTGATTTATAGCGGAAATAGGACCATAAAGACCGCGGCAATATCGCTCTTCTACAGCAGACGCCGTATTATTGCCGCCGAACACCCCAACAACTGCAGTAAAAAGGATACCGCTAGTTAATACAAACAGGTGTGTTCGTTTCACTTTATCCTCTACCTATACTGTTTTTATCCGTCAATTTATCTATATTATTACTTGTAGCTCCAATTTTATATAGCAGACCTGTATCGTTAGATTCATCAATGGATTTTTCAAATGTTTCTTTCAGCTGTTTTATCTGATTTTTATCGTCACCCAGACTTGCCTGATACAAGACTATATAATTACAAACCGGATTCTTATCATAGCCTGCCTTTGATTTTACATCGCTGACAATGCCGTCAAACGACTTTTGGTCGTATCCGCTGCTTGAATTGATGATCTTTTTAAACTCATCAACCCTGCTTTGCCCGCAAGCCGACTGAGCACTGGACAAGACAACCCCCTGAGACGGATTTTTTATACCAACGTATAAATAACCCGATAGAATAAGTCCAACACAGATAAATAACACAGCAGCTGGTATGCTTATAAATAATATTACCCTATTCTTCATAATACTTATGGTAACCCAGTCATCTATAAATCGCAAGTATTTTGCTATAATAGCTATCATGAGTTTATCTATCGGAATTGTCGGTTTGCCGAATGTTGGCAAATCCACGCTTTTTAATGCTTTAACCAATAATAATATTTTGGCAGCCAATTATCCTTTTGCCACTATCGAACCAAACACCGGCATCGTGCCGGTACCCGACGAGCGCTTAAACGTCCTCGCTAAAATGTACCACGCCGAGAAAATTATCCCGGCTACCGTGACTTTTGTCGATATTGCTGGGCTGGTCGCCGGAGCTTCCAAAGGCGAAGGTCTGGGTAATAAGTTCTTAGCTAACATCCGTCAATGCGACGCCATTGTTCATATCGTCCGTGCTTTTGAAAGCGACGATATCATTCATGTCGAGAATATTATCGATCCAAAACGCGATATCGACACTATCAATACCGAACTAATTCTGGCTGATCTGCAAACGCTAGAAACTCGCCTAGCTCGCCTCGCCAAAGAAGCCAAAGCCAACCCCAAAGCTAGCGCTATCAAAAATCGTTTAGAAGTGCTTGCTGAAAAACTGCGCGCTGGCACGCCAATTAACGAAATTTCCGGCGTTGATCCTGACGATATCGCTGATTTACACCTTTTGACTGCCAAGCCAGTAATTTATGTGTTCAACGTCAATGAAGAAACCCTGGCTAGCGAAGACAAGAAGCAGAGCCTGCGCAATCTCGTGCCGTACGCTCGCAGCCTATTTATCTGCGCCAAGCTTGAGGACGAAATTAAAGGCCTTAACCCCAGCGATACACTCGAACTCTTACAAAGTTACGACGTGCCAGAAGCCGGACTAACGCAAATGATTCGCGCCGCCTACGATTTGCTCGGATTACAAAGCTACTTAACCGCCGGACCGAAAGAGGTTCGCGCCTGGACAATCCGCCAGGGCTGGACAGCACCGCAAGCTGCCGGCGTCATTCACACTGATTTCGAAAAGGGCTTTATCGCCGCCCAAGTTGTTAATTACGACGATTTAGTCGCTGCCGGCTCAGAGGCTAACGCTCGCGCCGCCGGCAAAATCCGCACTGAAGGTAAAACTTACGTCATGCAGCCAGATGATGTAGTTGAATTTAGATTTAACGTTAGTAAATAATTTAGCATTTAATCGCTTAAATTTGATATAGCTTAGGCCAATTTGCCAGCGAATTGCCGGCCAGCCGCATAAGCCGCTAACAACTTCCAGCTTTTCTCAATATATAAAACCGTTCCAAGTTGCCGTGCGCGCCTTTCACTTCGCTGTCTGCTTTATCAATAATTATAAAATTAGCACGCACCCACTGCTCGAATTCGCGTAAGATTGCCCGCCGCACGCCGTCATTCTTGACGACACCGCCGCGAGTCAACTGTTGGCGTTGCGCCTCAAACTGCGGCTTAACCATTGCTACTATCGTTGTATTTTTATCAACTATTTTCGCAACGTGCGGCAAAATTTGCCGCAAGCTAATAAACGATACATCAATCACTACCATATCCGGAGTTTCACTTGGCACAAAATCCCGAATGTCAGTTTTTTCATGCAGCTCAATTCGTTTATTGCCGCGTAAGCTCGGGTGCAGCTGATCTGTGCCAACATCCACAGCGTATACTTTCTTCGCGCCATGCTGCAGCGCAAAATCGGTAAAGCCGCCCGTGCTGCTGCCAATATCCAATACCGTCTTGCTATGAAAATCCAAATTAAAAGCTTTCGCCGCGCCCGCCAATTTTAATCCGGCCCGCGACACATAACGCTCTGACGCTGCTAATTCAATCGGCGCCGATTCATCAACGAACAACCCCGGCTTGGCTACTACTCGCCCGCCAACACGCACACGTCCCAAACGAATCCAATTCTCGGCTTCCGAACGCGAACCTACCAATCCGCGCGCCAGCATCAATTTATCTAACCGTTGCTTCATTCCTCAATTCTACTATGGATACATAATCCGCTCAATGTCGCGGGTCATCGCCGAAAATACCGCACAACCCATAAACTGGCGGTCAGCTCGCTACCGACAATCCATGAGGTTATTTTTACTACAAATGATGTAAATATGGCATCAATTGTAACGTGGCTTTTTTAACAACGTAGTTATATACACATCGTTGATTATTTTACACTGCCCTTTTGCTGCTATCTTTAACATATCTGCTTTATCTCGCCAGCTACTTTATCCGTATGTACTCGCTAAATATTAGAGAACGTAGGATAGTTTCTTTGTATTTTATACAATGTTGTATTTTTATCATCTAATTAAAGCTTTTGTTGTTCTTTTTACATATAGTTGTATAAATAACAACGTAATATTATCGTATTTCTCAACCATATCACTCCAAGCACAGTAAGTTTTATCAAAAATAAGCAAAACTCCAATTGAACACTTATTTTGCTCAACACAGCTATGCTTGTCATTTTTTCATGCCTAGTTGCACCTTCTCAACAAGACAATAGATCCCGACAATCTATCATTTTACGTTTGAAACGGCTCAATTGTATCGTAAACACCGCGCAATAAAAAACGCCGTCCAAGCTTGTTGCTTTACGGCGCTTTTTACTAAATTCGTACTAGCTTATAATTATTTTTTACGTTCGCGATATTCACCAGTTGAGGTATCGACGCTAATAACATCTCCTTGCTTAATGAATGCCGGAACTTTTACCACCAATCCTGTTTCCATAGTTGCATCCTTCATAACCGACGAAGTCGTATCGCCTTTAACGACATCTTCCGTATATGTAACTTTCAAATATAAGTTTTTTGGCAATTCTACATTAATAACTTTGCCGTCAAAAAACTGCAAAGTAAGCTCATCGCCTTCCTTTAAAAAGTTGCTGGCATTGTCCACAATATCTGCCGGCAATTCAAACTGCTCAAAGCTTTCTGGATCCATAAAAAAGAAATTGCTGCCATCATTATACAGGTACTGAACCGTTTTATTGCTCACTTCTGCCATTTCAATTCGTTCTTGTCCTTTGAATGTTTTAGGTATTACGCTACCGTCAATCAAATTCTTCAGCTTAACATTTACAATCGATCCGCCGCGGCCCATTACTTTTTGGCTATACTCTACTACTCTATACGGCTTACCGTCAATCTGACACACCGTACCTTTTTTCAAATCTGTTGGTTGATACATTTTACCTTCCTAACAAAATATCCCGCTGCCAAAATATAACAGCAGCGAGATATTACCTTAATTTACTATTAATTGTTGGCAACAAATGGCAACAAGCCAAGATGGCGGGCGCGCTTGATCGCTACTGCCAAATTTCGCTGCTGTTTTTCGCTTAGTCCAGTTTTGCCAATTGGCTCAATCTGCCCATAAGCGTTAATGTACCGCATTAAAGTCTTGACGTCTTTATAGTCAAAAACTACCGGCGTACTTTTCTTTACTTTTGCCATATAAACTCCTTATTATACTAGAAAGGAATCTCGCTCAAATCAATCGGCTTGTCGTCGATCTCTGTCACCGCTTCCTCTCTTTTGCTATTTTTCGGTGCCGCAGAAGTTGCAGAAGAACTGTTATCATTAGCCGGACCGTCCAAAAATGTTACGTCCGTCGCCACAACCTCAATCCTGCTCTGGCGTTTGCCAGTATCCTTATCTTCCCAGCTATCCTGGCGCAAGCGCCCCTGAACAAGTACGCGGCGGCCTTTGTTCAGGTATTGCATAACCAAATCACCCAATTTTTCCCATGCAGTCACATTGAAAAAATCTGCCTGATCATCCTGAGTCGCCCGGCTCACTGCGATACTAAAACTAACGACATTCTTGCCAGAAGCAGTTGTTCGCTGCTCTGGATGGCGTGTTAACCTGCCGAGCAGAATAACTTGGTTGATACTTCTTGCCATAATTTTACCCTCTCTTTTTAGTTAATAAAATAAACGGCTAATCCTTATCTAACACTTCCTCAGCGGCAGCTTTTTCTGCATTCTCTTTTTGCTCGCTTAAAGCTTTACGGGTTTTTTCATCAACTTTGACTAACAAATAGCGCAGAACTTCATCAGTAATATTCAAAATATTTGATATTTTAAGCGGCGCATCGCTTGGCAGCTTAACGTCAAAGCAAACATAGATTGCAAAATCTTCCCGCTTTATCTGGTAAGCCAGTTTTTTCTTGCCCCAGTTATCTTCTTTGACAATTTCACCGCCATTACTGGTGATTAAGCCGCGAACCTTATCCAGCGCCGAATCTAAAGTAGACTCTAAATCCGGATGAATAAGAACAGTCAGCTCGTACTCGTTCATATTTCCTCCTTTGGAATCCGTACGGATGGTTACGTTGTCTCACGCAACCTTAGGTTAATATACAGAGATAATTATACACTAAATTAGTGCTGTTTACCAGAGAAAATCTGCCGGTCTAGAAAGAATCGAATCAGGGTTAATTACTACCTGTAAACATATCTTTCGACTATCGGGTGCGGTTGATGTCCAAAATTTCCTGCGTTATAAACATATTGTCTTAACGACACAGGACTAAACCGCGAAAGAAGTACAGCTATTGCATCATCGTCGTCAACCTCCTTAACTCCTGCCTCAATAAAGCTTTTAAGATGTGCTATGAAAAACTCTGGACACTCAATAAAAAGACGATGAGCGATCGCCTCCATGTCAGCCCCAGCCGAAGCAAGATCTGAAAAAAGATGGCTAATTTCACGATGGTCCATACGAGATGCAATATCGTCCGCATTCGCTTCAAGTCCAAGAAGCTTGCGAATTTCCTCTGGGAAAAGTTTTTTAATATTCATCCTACTAGCTAATTCTTCAACATCGCCAGCAGACCTAAGCACAAAATCAAAGTCATCTTCACGGTATCTATTCTCTAAAAGCCTGTCAACACGGCTGTCTTCATATAAACCAAACCCTTTAATCTTCTCGCCGAACCATAAAAATTCAAGATCTTCCGCTGTTAATCCGCCGCCAGCTTTAACACGATTATCAATTTCTGTTAGTCGTCGCATTTGCTCGACTTTCTTAAAATACTCGCCACCGCCCGGCAGCGTGTTAAGCTTTTCTGCGACAACATCCAATAAGTTACCTTCTACATTTTGACCAGGCGCAATACCGCGAACTTCGGTAACCTGATTGCCTTCCATACGAATCGCGACGCGCGGCATCGTATCGTTACCGTCATTATCCGGCGTGTAATAGACGTAAAAGTCTCCTTTTGATAACTGATGCGCCGCAGTGTGCGTGCCAGCCGTGCACCACCCTGCACCTTTTCCCTGTAGCGATTCAGCGAGCCGCATGGCAGTGTCGCTATCTACAGGCTTTTTGTCCGTAAATTCAGCTCCTCGTTCAGTAAGATGGAATTCATAATCCGGGTCATATTCTCCTTCAATCTGATCATACTTTACCCAAGAGCCATCAGTAATCTCACCCAGCTCTGGCGTTAAACCGCCAACTTCGCAGCTGTATATAGCATATGCATACATAGCTGCAAAGTTTCCTCTGTTTAATAACTCCGCCATCTGCTTATCTTCAATATCTTTACCCTGAATAACACCTTCGTTTACCCTATCATATACATACGACAATGCCTCAGCGTTCAGTTCTGGCCACGGCGCCACGGTAGATTTAGTACGCTTCTTAAATTTGCCGCCTTCTTCGTCAAATTCACCCATCTTTTTGAGCGATTCCCAGACATACACCTTAAACCAATCAGGATAGGAGTGTCCGTTTTCTTCGCTGCGCAAATAGTCAGACCACCTCATTAAACTTTCCTTCTGATCCGCTCGCAGCCTTTTAACATCTTCTTCTTTTTGCCTGTCGGTAAGTTCGAAGTCGCCATAACCGCGTTCGCGCGCAATCCGTCTTTGTAAATCAAAATATGACTCCGGCACTTTATCTCGGCGAATCAGTAGACCCTCAATTTCTGCATCAATATATAATCCATTTGATTCAGGTTTTATAATACCGAAATAGCCGCTTTTTAGCGTTCCCTTAATTTTTTCTTCTTTGTTGCCTAATTTGCTAAGCTCCTGCGGTTCGCCGTTTATTTCAATAAGGCGTAGCGCGCCAGAGGCAAGGTTTCTTTCAAATACCCCCCCCAATTAACTTTTCGCCAATTGGCGATGAAGCGATAAATTGCTCGGGTGATTTTTGCTTTGGCCGCGGCACGTAAATTCCTCTTTTAACTCTTATTACTCTAATTTTGTCCTGTCAATACTAGCATACTTTATTATAATTGTCAATAGTAAGACAATAATGTTCCGCTTTTGCAATACCGAACCTTAATGTAGCCATTGCCGCCAGCCAAAGAGTATACTATGATACTAGCATGCGTATCGCCATCCAAGGACAAGCTGGCTCGTTTCATGAACAAGCCGCCCATAAACAATACGGCTCAGATATTGAAATTGTACCTTGCGATACCTTCGGCGATGTTTTTAGAACTTATCGCGAAGGCAAGGCTGACGCCATCATTGTAGCCGTCGAAAACACTATCCACGGCACCATCAACGAAGCATACCGGCAAATTGAAGGTTGTGCAGCTCCTATTACCAGTGAAGTCACGCTGCGCATTAGCCAGAATTTGATTACTTTGCCAGGCACGACGCTACCTCACATTACAAAAGTATATTCGCATCCGGTCGCCTTATCCCAGTGCCAAAAGTTCCTGCAAGATTTTCTATCGCACGCTTCTCAGATTGAATTCTTTGACACCGCTGGCGCTGTCGAATTTGTCAAACAGCAGCAAAATCCGCAAATTGCGGCAATTGCTGGCGCTGCAGCGGCGGACTTATACGACCTACCAATTCTCCGAACAAACATCCAGGATTCCGACGATAATCTAACCCGTTTCCTTGTCCTTGATCCGAATATGTCGCCGAAAAACCCTAACCGCGCTAGCCTGGTTGTAACTACTGCCCATCACGCTGGTAGTTTGGCCGAGGTTCTCCAAATCTTTGCCCGCCAAAATATAAATCTAGCCAGCCTTCATTCTCAGCCTATTGCCGGACAGCCTTGGAAATATAAGTTTTTTCTAACAGTTGACGCGGCAGGGAACCGACTTCATCAAGCTGTTGACGAAATCAGAAGCGCCGAACACAACGTAACAATACTCGGCGAATATGAATCCAGTTGTTAAATAATTATTAGGTAAATGTCTGCTACCACAGAAAACGCCAGGGTTATATATCCAACTCATCGACACTAGATATCAGGACATCGCGCGGCTTTGAGCCGTTCGCTGCACCAATAATACCCCGCTCTTCCATCTCTTCAATAATCCGCGCCGCCCGCTGGTAGCCAATACCTAGCCGAGTCTGCAGCATGCTTGTCGAAGCCTTACGCCGCTCAACCACCACGCGTACCGCATCCTTAAATTTATCATCGCCGCCCTCAGAGAAATCCATTATCACGCCACCCTTGCCGTTCAATTGTACCGGCTGCGCCACCACCTCATCGTTATATTGCGGCGCCATCTGCATCCGCAAATGATCAGTTATTTTATTCACTTCATCGTCGGTTACCCAGGCGCCCTGGATACGCTTCGGTTTGCTCATGCTTGGCGTATAGAATAGCATATCACCCTGACCCAGCAGCTTTTCGGCGCCCGCTTGGTCTAAAATCGTCATACTGTCCACCTGGCTAGCGACGGTAAACGAAATACGCGCTGGCACATTCGCTTTAATCAAACCAGTGATCACGTCAACACTCGGCCGCTGCGTCGCCAGCACCAGATGAATACCAACCGCACGGGCCTTCTGGGCCAACCGCACAATCAGCGCTTCAACATCACGTTTGGCAATCATCATCAAATCCGCCATTTCGTCCACCACGATCACAATGTACGGCATCGAACCGTCCTCATGCTGCTGGACATTGCCGTTTTCATCAGCGATGGCAATCTTTTTAGCGCGCGACTGCAACTTTTTATTATAGTCTCGAATATTACGAATTTTCTCTGCCGCCAATAATTTATATCGCCGCTCCATCTCGTTAACCGCCCACTTCAGAGCTGAAATCGTCTTTTCCGGTTCGGTAATAACAGGCGTAAGCAAATGCGGAATGTCTTCATACGGCGCCATTTCTACTTGTTTCGGGTCAACCAAAATCAGCTTCATATCGCTTGGGCTATTACGGTAAAGCAGGCTAGATAACAGCGTGTTAATCATCACCGACTTACCTGAACCAGTCTGTCCAGCTATCAGCAAGTGCGGCATTTTACCCAATTCGCCGACCACCACCTGTCCGGAAATATCCTTACCGATAGCAAAGCTAAGCTGTTCACGGGCAGATTTCCATTGCTTGGAGTTCAATGTGCCGTACAAACGCACGTCGGCAGCTTTGCGATTTGGCACTTCTATGCCCACCGCCTTTTGCCCAGGAATCGGCGCTTCAATTCTTAGGCTTTGCGCTGCCAAGTTAAGCGCAATATTCGTCTCCAGCGCCGTAATTCGCGTTAACTTCACGCCGCTTGGCGGTCTTAAGGTGTACTGCGTCACTTTTGGCCCGACGTTAATATCACCCATTTCCGCATCAATATTAAATTCCGATAGCGTATCGTGAATAATTTGCGCGTTTTGGCGCGTATCGCCGGCATCGGCCCCGCTTTCGTTCCTCTCCAACAATTCTAAACTTGGCGGCTGCCAGTTTGGATCCCGAGTTGCCACCAAAGCAGTTTGCTCTTCCGTCTTTTCCGGGTGCGGCAGTTGCTTTTTACTACTTTTTAGTAAACTTTTCTTCTCTTTCGCAGTGTCAATAATCGGCACGCCAGCATTCAACTTAATATCGCCCAATTTATCGCCAGAGTCGCGCTTTGCCGCCTGTTTCATTACCGAGCGATTCTTATCGTCTTCAGATCTGTCGGTTTTTATCATTTCCCAAACTCTACTGAATACCGTAAATGGCGACGTTTGAGTAATAAACAGCACGGTAATAAAAATCAAGACTAAATAAATTATGGCTGCAATTGCCGAATCAACCATTTGCAGAACGCCCATATTGATTGAATCGCCAACGAAACCGCCAGACTCCGGGCGCGACGCGGTTTTTAGCAAGCCGAACAAGCCAGAAAACCAAACAATCTCCAAAACTGCCGCAAACTTAACAGCTAGCGGCAGCTGATTACCCTCCGCTCGAAAGGTTTCCACCGCCAAATAGATTAGCAAAATCGGCAAAGCATACATCGTATAGCCAACAGCCTGCAGCGACACTGTATCAATCCATTTAAGCACCGGACCGCCAACACCAAACCACGCCACTACCAGCAGCAAAGAAAACAAAATCAGCAGCACCGCGCCGACTTGCGACCAAAAACCCGCCGGCAGGCTATGCTGCGGTTTGGCAGGAGCTGCCTTTTTAGCTGCCTTTCGTTTCTTTGCCATACCTATTATTATACACGTTAATATGCCCGCACGTCATGTCGCTCCCGAGCCTTCGTATCATTCGCCTCGGTGTCTGGCACCTGGCGGCGCGGGAAACGGCGGCGCGGCATAGTTGGCAGAGTCATCTTTGGCTCTTCCGCTGAAGCGGCGGTAGATTTTTTATTGCGCGCCGGTGTCTTTGCGATAGAGCTACTTGAAGCAGCAGCTGCTTTTACCGTTTTCAGACCGCCAACCTCGTTAATAACTGGGATAACAATCGGTGTGCGGCGCGTCTGATCGTACAGAATGTGAGTGACTTCATCCTTAATCTCTTTCTTCACTACATCAAGGTCGTACTTGCCAGCAAAACTACGCGCTGCTTTCTGTTTCAAGTACTGGCGAATCATATTCATCAATTCCTCGGAATCACGCAGATAGATGAAACCGCGGGAAATAATGTCCGGGCTAGTTAATAACCGCCCTGTGCCGCGCTGTACAGTCAGCACCACCACAAACATTCCCTCTTGAGACATATGAATGCGGTCTTTCAGTACCACCTCAGACACAATAGCACCCGTATCATCATACATCACGCCACCAGCCTGAATCCGACCGGCTTTCTTAGCTTGCCGCTCAATATCAATTTCAATAATATCGCCAGCGTCGCACACAAAGATGTTCTTTCGTGGAATACCGCACTCTTTTTCTGCCAGCCGAGCATTATAAACCAACATGTGAAATTCGCCGTGAATTGGCATGTAGTACGTTGGGTTCAACGCGTTAATCAACTTGACGTGATCATCGTAATAACCATGTCCCGACAAGTGCAGCGGCCCAATCCCCGTTAAGTGCGTCTTGCCGTTCTGAATCACATCAGAACCCTCGCGCATTAAGCCATCAACCGTTCGCACCACGTTTTTCTCATTGCCCGGAATCGGATTGGAACTAAACACCACTACGTCAGAGCCTTTAATCTTCATGTATTTATGCGCGCCAGTCGCCATACGGCTCAGCACGGCATTAAACTCACCCTGCGAACCAGTACAAACCACGGTGATTTGGCTATCCGGCAGCTTGATGATATCCTCCATCTTCATGACAGTATCTTTCGGGATCTTAATGGTTCCTGAGCGCAGCGCCACTTCCAGGTTCTGAATCATTGAAAAGCCAGCAAATGCCACCTTGCGACCGTGCTTATGCGCTTCCTCTAAGATTAATTGCAAACGGTGCACCTGCGAAGAGAAACAGCTTAAAATCACTCGGCTGTTACTGAATTTATCCATCACCTGGCCGATGGAATATTGAATATCAAACTCGGTGTGGGTATGCGTACCGGCCGACTCACAGTTGGTCGATTCGTTCATAAACATCAACACACCCTCTTTGGACGCCACCTCGGTCATCCGCTTGAGATCAAATTTCTGTCCATCAACCGGACTCTCCTCAAACCGCCAGTCACCAGAGTCAATTATTACACCCAATGGCGTCCGAATAATCACCGCCGTCGAGTCAGGAATTGAGTGATTTACCCGCACCAACTCCACGGAAAAATGCTTCGACACCTGAACAATTTCGTGGCTCAATGGATCCATCACCCGAAAGTCCGGCTGAAAATCAGTGTCAGCGTCAGCCAGCGACTTATCTAGCATGCCGATAGTAAACTTCGACCCATACACTGGTGCCGGAATCCGGTGAATAAAGTGCCGGAAGGAACCGATGTGATCCAGGTGTCCGTGAGTGAACACATGCGCCTTAATCTTATGTTTATTCTCCTCCAGCCACGTGATATCTGGGGTAATGTAGTTGATGCCTGGATAATCGCTACCCGGAAACAGGAAGCCCATATCTACGACGATAATCTCATCATCATACTCAATGGCGTTCATGTTTTTACCGATGCCCATTTCGCCGACACCGCCGATTGGGATAATCCTCAACTTCGGTTTGCCGCCGCGAGTGCGTTTTGGCTGCATTTTGGCGCTAAATTGTTCGCCGCCATAGCCGTTGTAAACTGATTTGTTGACCGGGATATCGATCACGTGCTGCGACGCCCTGAGATTAACATTCTCGCTCGTCCGCCGCTGCGCACGAAACACCTCGCCCTTGCGAGTGGTGGTGTTATTTAATACTGCATTATTACTCTTTTTTGATTGCAGACGCTTTTTAGTATCGTCCTTCTGCGGTGTTGCCAGTCGCCGCTGACCCATATTGTTATACTCCTTTTTTATTACAATAATCTAAAAACCAGGTAGAGAGGTGCTTTTACTCGCTAGAAATCCCTCTCGTTAGTAGCTTTATTTTAACAAACTGCCCGTATTTTGTCAAAAATAGCCGCGTATCAACCAAAATGCCAGCGCCGTTTTCTCAAAGACGCTGGCATTTCTTAAAAGCTTCAAAGAAGGTTAATCGTCGCCATCTACCGAAGTATGAGCGAATTTTCGCTTGCCGCGGTAGATAAAGAAGCCGATCATTAGCAGATTAGCCGCCAGTAAGAATCCAGCTAGCACCCACATACTATAACTATAGAACGAACTGCCTAAGCCTCCCGAAATAGCCTGGCGCAGCGCCCGAATAGAATAAGTCATCGGCACCAGCGGATTGACTGCTTGGAAAAAGCTATTGGCTGTTTGAATCGGGAACGTCCCCTCGCTCGATCCCAACTGCAGCACTAATAGCACCATCGCCAAGAAGCGTCCCGGGTTATCCAATACAATCACCAGAAGCGACACGATTGACATATAGACAAACGACGTCAAATAAATCGCCCCGATGAAATTCACCGGATGATCCGGCACCAGACCCAAGCAGTAAACCATTATCAGCATCAAGATGGTTGCCTGAACGAAGGCCGCCACGCCAGTAACCGAAGCTTTGGCCAGCCACCAGCGAAAGGCATTTTCCTGCTCGGCAAAAGTTTTGCGGATTGGATAAATAATATTCAGAGCAATCGCCCCGACAAACAAGCTCAGCGACAATACGTACGGCGCCAGCGCGTAGCCGTAATTCGGCACTTCGCCCTGCTTGGTCGTTTCCGATTTCACCGGACTGGCTATTTGTTGCTGCGTGGCCGCGCCAGTTGGTTGTATTTTGAGCTGCCGAGAAGCATCCGCCAATTTCACAGCCAAGGTATCCGCGCCGCCCGCCAATTGCGACGCGCCATTCGTTAGTATACTGGAGCGGCTATCTAACAGCCGCGCGCCATTCGCTAGCTGTTGGCTGCCAGTTTGCGCTTGCGCCAGACCGTTTGTTAGCGATGTCGAGCCGGCCAGTAACCGATTATTTGCCGCTCTTACGCTGTTATAACCATTAAGAGCAGTGATTGCATTTGGCGCCAGCTGGTTAACTCCATTGTTAAGCGTCGAAACACCAGCCTGCAATTGTGCTTGCTGCGTTGACAGACTTTGAGTGAGTATCTGCAAATCTTTAAGCAGCGCGGCCGCTTGAACGCTAATCGTTTGCGTTTTACTAAGTGCCTGGGAAAGCTGGCTAATTTGCGGCAAAGTTATGGTTGTCGAACCGCCAGAAGCTACCGCCTGGCTGCCCAAATCTTTCAACACAGCACCTGCTGCTGATAAATCAGCTAAAGACGTTTGCATTGTTTGCGCCAAAGCCTGCGCCTCATTCTGTACCTTATTCTGATGGCTGACGAGGGTTGGCGATGGATTATGGACGCCGGTATTTAATTGATTAAGACCTGCTTGCAACTGTTTCATGCCGTTTGTTAACTGCGCAACTTGATTTTCACTCGGCAAACCATTCGATATTTGCCCCAAACCTGCCTGCAATTGGCGCGATCCATCGCCGAGCCGCGCTAAACCATTAGTCATCGCCTGCTGATTTACCGCCAATTGCCGGACGCCGCCAGTATACGTCTGCGCGCCCGCTTGCAGCTGCGTCAAACCGCCATGCAAAGTAGCTGCGCCGCCCGCCGCTGTTTCCAGACCATCGCCGAGCTTACCGATATTTTCCAACACACCTTTAGCGTACGCCTGAGTGATTTGCTCGGCCACCGACGTTTTGACTTTTTCAGCCGCTTGATTACTGACCAGCGAACCAATATAGTTCTTGGCTGGCGTAGTCGTGTAGCGAATCACCGCCTGCTGCGGTTGAGCAGTAGTAATCGACGCCGCTTTTGCCGAGAAATCCGTCGGAACAGTCACCACCGCATAGAAATGTCCGCTATTGACCCCGTCATCAGCCTGCTGTTTATTTACAAATTCCCAGCCCAAATCGTGATTACTTTTGAGTTTTTGCTCGACCGATTGCCCGATATTCATCGTCCGTCCGTTTAGCTGCGCACCTTTATCCTCATTAACAAACGCTACTGGCAGATTTTTCACCTGCCCATATGGATCCCAAATTGAACCCAAGAAAAAACCGCTGTACATAATCGGAATAAAGGAAATAACCGCCATCGACAGCAGTAATATTTTGTTTTTGCAGAGATGCTGCCACTCAGCTCGCACCATATTAGCGCGGCGTCTATTTGACAGCCGTTTTAATTTTTCAACCATGCATTACCTCCTTGACAACGTCTGCTAACGTTACCGTCTTTAGATATTCGCTCCACTTCTCTTGCGCCTCGGAAAAGACTTTTTCGATCATATTCATGCCAATTTCCACCTGGCGAGGCCGCGACGCAAACACTCTTTCGACAATTCCTTGAGGCTGGAAAAACGGCGCTTCGCCCTCGATCGCCAGCACCACATCGTGCAGCGTTACTTGGCTCATTTCCCGCGCTAAAATGAAACCGCCGCCAGCGCCCTGCGTCGAGGTAATCAACCGTGCTACCACCAGCTTGCGGCTAATTTTCTTCAGATACGTCGGCGATACTGCCATCTTTTCCGCCAAAGCATCATTGGTCATCGGCGCTTTTCGCTGCGGATCAGCTAAAATTGCCATAATACAGCATGCTTGTTCAACAGCTCCCGATAGTTTCATATTAGTCCTTCCGTAAATTAGATATAGTGGATATCGATTATCCACTATACTACACTAGGCTAGTTTTTGCAAGAGTTTAATAAAGGAATTTGAAACAAGCCCTGGCTTTTAAGCAGCTATCTATAGTTTGCCAGCGCATTATCTCTACGATTTAGAATTATTCTGCTGCACAAACGCTGCCGCCCGCATAAAATCGTCAATCAGCGTCTGGCGCATACCGCCATTATACAGCGCTGCTGCTGGATGATACAGCGGAATCACTACAAACTCTAACTCATGCAAGCGCACCCGCCGCTGCCGGCCGTGGTCCTGGCTAATCCTTAGGCCAGGGATAAAACCGCCGCCGCTGTGCCGCCCCAATGTTAACACCGCTTTTGGCTGGATAATTTCCAATTGCCGCATCAAATACGGCCAAAACTGACGCTTCTCCTCTGGCAGCGGATCGCGGTTATTCGGCGGCCGATACTTCACAATGTTGGTAATATAAACGTCCGGGCGCTGCAAACCAGCTGCCGCCAGCATCTCGTCGAGAAATTTCCCCGCTGCACCGACAAACGGTTTACCTTGTAAATCTTCATTCTTACCTGGTGCTTCGCCGATAAATACAATATCAGCATCAGCATTGCCATCGCCCATCACCAGCTGCGTCGCTTGGCTCGCTAATTCCGAACAAATCCCAGCTTCTATAATTTCCGCCGCCAATGTGTCTAATTCAGCTTGCTTATCCATAACTTAGTAAAAGCCGCCCCTAATTGAAGCGAGGCGGCCATGTTTTCCTCTTACGAATCTTTACCCTTATGCGATAACTCTTCAATCAAATCGTTTACCTCATTCTTGATCTGCGCCTCATCAGTCTGCTTGTCGACCGAATTGGTCCATTTTTTATGCGCCGCTTCAAACCTATCGGCAGCATCCATGTATTTATCGTAGGCATTTGAATCGTAAGAGTAGCTGCTTGAACTTTTAGCATTCGCATAATCTCTTACTGCTCTCAAATAATTTGCCGCTTCTGTCATCATTTGCTTCGTATCAGCATCGCTGATAGAGATATTCTCAATGTCAGTAATCATTCTATTGATATCTGAAACCGTTGAATAGCTATCAATCTGTAACACCTTAAAATATGTCGGCAACACTTTTTCACTCAGTTCAATTGAAAAATCAATCATTTTATTAAATTTATCACGCTTGGCGTTTAATTTATCCCATTTTTCTTTTACCTTTTTATCACCGGTAATCGCTTTCATCTTGCTAAGTTTGTCAAATTTTTCATCCAACGTCTGTTTTGATTTTTTCAGCGAATCGACAGCACTAGAATTGCTTGTTCCTTTTCCGCTCGACGAAAACAAAGCATATATTTTGTCCGAAATATCTGAGTAGGCGGGGTGTGCTTCATCCAGCACTTTCTGCGCTTCCATATAATCATTTTCTGATGGACCAGAGAACATAATTAAGGACACGACTATCGCTACGATAATCAGAATAAGTCCAACAACTCCGCCGATAATCCCCCATAATAGACCTTTATTCACTCTTTTTGGTGGCATTTGATACGGCGGCATTGGCTGCTGCATCATCGGCTGCATTGGTGCTTGACCAGGCATCGGCGGCTGAGAGCCAGGCATCGGTTGCGGCGGCGTCAATTGCTGCTGCGACTGCCCATACTGCTGAGGTGGGGTTGGCGGACCTTGCGGTGGCGCCGGCTGATATGGCATTTGAGGCGGTTGCGGTTGTTCGTTCATGAATTCTCCTTTTTTCTTTTTTTATACCAAAAGTATACCAAAAAACGCCCCATCTGGCGAGGCGTTTTTAATAATCCTGTAAAATCGACTATTTATTAGCTTTTTCTTCCAGAATACTCTTAAATTCCTTATATGAGTCGTCCAACGCTTTCATGTCAGTACCCTTTGATATAGATGATACCAACGATGATCCGCTCGGGAACTTCGGGAACTTCGGATAGGACGAAGAAAAGTCCTTACTACTATACCTTTTAGCCACATCTACATAATACTTCTTCAGCGACGAATAATACTCTGACATCTTCTTAGCAAATTCTGACACCTTTGAATTACTGGATTTCTCCATATCCTTCAATGTTTTAGAGCAGCCTTTCATCTTTTCATCAAATTCTTTAGCTACTTCGTCGCCAGTCTTCGTTGCATAGCTCACGCCTACATAAGCCTTGCAAGCTTTTGCATATTTCCTGTATGAGCTCATCCCATCAGCGACTTCTACCAACTGTTTCTTACTTTTATCCCATTCACTAATATATTTATCGTAAGCAGTTTTTAATTCTTTATCCTTAAGTGCCTTATGCGAATCTATTTTTTTATGATACTCATCAACCTTTTCTATTGCCTTATTAACATTCTCCTTATAGTTATCAGGGTCTGAGCTCACACCTTCAGAGATTTCCGACCGATTAAAACTATTGATTGTCGACACCAAGTCTTTATAATCTTCCTTGCTTGGACCACCTAAAAAGACAACAGCCAAAATCACTGCTACGACAACTACCACTAACCCAATCGAACCACCGATAATTCCCCACAGAACACCTTTACTCATTTTTTTCTTTGGCGGCATTTGATACGGCGGCATACCGGGCTGTGCTGGCGCTTGATCAGGCGCCGGCGGCTGAGGACCAGGCATTGGCTGCGGCGCTGGCTGAACTGGTGCTTGTTTCTGCTGGTTATTACTATTATCCATACTCCTCCTCGTTAACTTCTTCTAGTATATCATTTACAGCCCGATCATCGTCAAGTTAATCTTACCGCGCTCATCGATGCCAGTGATTTTCACGCGAACGGTTTGTCCTTCCTTGACCACATCAGTCACCTTAGCCACGCGGTGGTCGGCCAGCTTCGAGATATGCACCATCCCGTCAACTCCCGGCAGAATATTCACGAATGCCCCGAAATCTTTGATACTGACCACCTTGCCTTCGTAAATTTTGCCAACTTCTGGCTCTTCCACGAGGCGCTTGATCCAGCTTAGTGCTTTCTCAATCGACTCACCATTCGGGCTGGCGATGGTAATCAGGCCGTCTTCCTTGATATCAACCTCAGCACCGGTCTCGCTGGTAATCTTGTTAATCACCTCGCCGCCTTTGCCGATGACCGCGCCGATTTTATCTGGATCAATTTTTAGCTTTTCAATCCGCGGCGCGTACGGGCTAAGTGCTTCGCGCGGCGCTGGCAGCACACTCAACATATGCTGCAAAATATGCGCCCGCCCCGCCCTGCTTTGTTCAATCGCTTGGCGCAGCACTGCCACTGGCAAACCATGCACCTTCATATCCATCTGCAAGGCCGTGATGCCTTTGTCCGTACCAGTCACCTTGAAATCCATATCCCCGGCAAAATCCTCAGCATCGGCAATATCACTTAGTACGTACGGCGTGTCACCGTCCATCATTAGACCCATAGCAATGCCGCTAACTGGCGCCGAGAGAGGCACGCCAGCATCCATCAACGCCAGACAGCTCGAGCAGGTCGCTGCCATTGACGTCGAACCGTTCTGGCTCATGATTTCGGTGACACTACGGATGGCGTACGGGAAGTCTTCTTCGCTCGGCAACACTGGCGTCAAGGCACGCTCTGCCAAGTAGCCGTGGCCAATCTCGCGCCGGCCTGGGCTGCCCATCCGCTTGACCTCGCCAACCGTATAGCCAGGCGCATTGTAATGATGCATGTAGCGCCGTTCGCCGTCGTTAACCTCCATGGTATCAACCAGCTGCGCGTAACTCAGCGGCGCCAAAGTGACAATATTCATACCCTGCGTCACGCCGCGGGTAAACAAGCTTGAACCGTGCGCTCGTGGCAGCAAACCAACTTCTGAACTTAACGGGCGAATTTCAGTTAGTTTGCGGCCGTCTGGACGCATATTATCCTCGACGATACCGCGGCGAACATCTTTATGCAACGCCAAGGTGAATGCTTCATCGTACTCGTCGCGCACTTCGTCGTATTCCTCAGCACTCAAACCCAGCTTTTCGGCCATCGCTTCGTGGAATGCCCAGCGAATCTCATTAACCACCTCGTTGCGCTCTGGATACGGCCGGCGGATTTTCTCGCCCAACTTGCCGTCAACCCACTCATCAGCCGTCTGCTGAATTGCTTCATCAGGTAAAACTAATTCATATTCCTGCGCAGCTGGCGCCACTTTAGCTGCCAACTCTCGCTGCAAGTCAATCGCTGGCTGCATCATCTGGTGCGCCCAGGCCATGGCATCGACAATTACCTCTTCTGATACTTCCTTGGCGCCGGCCTCCACCATGGTGATGCCGCTCTCGATACCGGCTACCACGAGATCCAGATCAGATTGCTCACGCTCCTCGGGCGTCAAAAAGGCCTTAAACTCGCCATTCACGCGGCCCACCCGCAAGCCCGCCACCGGTCCGTCAAACGGCGTCCCGGTCAGCATCAAGGCACTCGACGCCGCAATCATCGCCACCACATCCGGACGGAAATCCGGATCCATGCTCAGCACCGTCGCCACCACTTGTACTTCTTGGCGATATCCTTTCGGGAACAGCGGCCGAATCGGGCGGTCGATCAACCGGCCGATCAGCACCGCCTCGTCGCTGGGCCGGCCCTCGCGCTTGATAAACCGGGAGCCAGAAATTTTACCCGCCGCATAAAACCGCTCTTCATAATCAATCGACAGCGGGAAATAATCCAGCTGCACTGGCCGGCTACCTACCTGGGCACTGCCCAAGACCACCGTATCGCCATAGCGCACCAGCACGCTGCCCGTCGTCCGGAAGCCGACCCGGTTGACCTCCAGCGTCAACGGCCGGCCGCACAGCTCGGTGCTAACGCTAAAAATCTCCTTGCCGCTCGGGTTAATAATACTCATAAAAGAGCTCCTTTCTTCGCGGCAAGTAACAGGGATGAAAATTCGTCTTGGCCAGACTTGGCGATTCAAAGCCGCGCGCCGCAAATTCTCGTCTCTATCACTTCCGCGTTAACAATAACTGTCTCTATTATAACAAATTTCATGCCAAAATATAAAACTCTCAAACCCTTGAACCGCCAGAAAAATCATCCTCCATCAATCATGTTATACTTTATCTATGTCTCTAAAGCTGAACGATACTAAGAAATCCCGCAAATCCAAAAGTCTGCTTACTGCCATCATAGCCCTGTCCATGATTTTGGCGGGTGGATATATGCTATTTACGATATTAACACCGCTTTTTCAGTCGCAATTTATCGACACAACCAACAACTCTACAACGAAACGCCTGGCGCAAACTCAAACCATCACCGAAAATCGCCTTTATATCCCTAAAATTGACATTAATTTGCCATATCTTACCGGTCCCGCCAGCGTTATGGAACACGGTGCTTGGTGGCGCAAGCCAGAGAACGGTAACCCGAAGGACGGCGGCAATTTTGTTCTATCAGCACATCGTTTTATTATGGGCATGACCCCGCAGCAGACACTCAGAAAGTCGCCGTTTTATAATATCAACCGGCTGGATATCGGCGATAAAATCATCGTTGATTATAACGGCAAGCGCTACGAGTACCTTATTAGCGAAAAACGCAGCGTTAAGCCGGAAGCAGTAGAAATCGAGCAACGAACCGCCCAACCGCAACTAACCCTCTATTCCTGCACTTTAGGCGGTGCCAACGACGGTCGCGAAGTAATCATTGCCAAACCAAACGTTAGCCATAAATCAAAAACCCCCTCCGATAAAGGGGTTTAAGCAGTCTAGTTTGCTAATAGAAATTATTTACGCAAACCTAACTTGGCAACAACTGCTTTGTAGCTCTCAAAATCAGTTCGCTCCAAATATTTCAGCAAACGCTTGCGCTTACCAACCATTCGGATTAAGCCGCGGCGCGCCATGAAGTCGTGCTTATTCGCCTTCAAATGCTCCGTGACCTCTTTGATACGAGCCGTCAAAACCGACACCTGAGCCTGCGGGCTGCCGACGTCGTTTTTATTGACCTGAGTCAAAGCAATTGCTTTCGCTTTATTATCTTTGCTAATCATAGCTCTGTTATTATACCAAGCCTAACCTGTAAACGCAACCTAGAACACCTGCGCATAATTATATGCAGGATTACCGGAAGTAGGAACGCTGGCAGCAATATGACAATCAGCCTTTATCGTAGCGACTCGAGATGATTCGTCGCTAGTAGGACTATTCAGCGAGGCAAAAACCGCCACGCCAGTTACTGCGCCGCTTCCATCCTTGCACTGATACCAAAGAAAAATATCTTCCTTATTAGAAGCGTTTTTACTTACAGCATCATCCCTATACCCGCGTTGTATGTATTGCGGCACTAAAGAATCTACGCTATTTGCCTGGTTAAATTTTCCCTGCCCTGACGGCAAGCTGTTATTTTTCGTTTCGTACAGCTGCAGAGCATCGCCTGCTGTCTTCACAACGGAACGAATTTTAGAATCCCTGGCACGTTCGGTCATGCCTGTATAAGAAGCCACTGAAATCGTTGCCAAAATAGCAATGACCGCAGTAACGACTAATATCTCAATTAATGTAAAACCCTTATGCTTGCTCATATCCTGATAATACCACTTCACGACAGAATTCCAAAATCCGCCAGCACTCTAGCATTTTTCACGTCATAATCAGCAATTTTAATTCGCCGTAAATTCTGGCAGTAAGCGCCAGTTTTTAATTCTTTGCCAATATCCGCCGCCAAGCTGCGTACATATGTACCGCTGGAGACGTGCGTCCGCAGCTTCAAGACTGGATAATCATATCCTATCAATTCTAAAGTATAAATAGTTACTATCCGCTTGGGGATATCAACCTCTTTACCTTCCCGCGCCAGCTGGTATGCTCGCCGGCCATTAACTTTTACAGCGCTAAACGCCGGCGGGGTCTGCTCTATTTTACCTGTAAACTTTTGGAGAACTTGCTTAATCTCGCCCTCATCTGGTTTTTTACCGGATATCCTGGACAGTTCTCCCTCCGGATCGCCAGTCGTCGATTCTGTGCCAAGGATAATTTCCGCTTCATACCACTTATCCAACTTGGTAAACTCCATAGCCCGGCGGCACATCCGACCCGTAACTATAATCATTAGTCCAGTTGCAAACGGATCTAATGTTCCAGTATGTCCGACTTTAACTTTCTTACCCTCCTGCTTAGACAAGACACGGCGCAAGCGCGCCACCACGCCAAAACTAGTCATGCCCGCCGGCTTATCAATCAGCAATATTTCATCCATCAACTACTTCTGACCTGGAATTTGAAACTGCGAAGGATTAAAACTTGTACTCTGCGGCGCGGCGGCAGGTTCAGGTGCTACTGGAGCAGAAGGCATACCGCGGCCCAGCGGCGGAACTGGCGGCAAACCAGCCGGCGTTCCTGTCGGTGCTGGCGGTATTGGCGGCAATGTACTAAAGTCTGGCATTGGCGGCAGTGTTGGCGCAGATGAAGCTGGAGCAGCAGCTTCAAGCTCGGCTAGTGTCGGTGTCGCTGATTTACTTGCACTCTGCATTGGCCCCTGAGCAGGCTGCACCGGCGAAGCTACAGCCGCAGCTGGAGGAGCGGCAGAAAGCGCAGCATCAACCGCCGCCAAAGCGGATTCGCGGTCGTTAACCGCCGGTGAAGCTGGCGCTGCTGGTTTACCGGTTAGCTGCGTTGTGTCTTTAGCGATCGCATCCATAATTGATTCGTCCGCCGAAGAAGCTGGAGGTGTTTCCGACGCTCCCATACCAGGCAAAGCAGCCGTCGAAGAGTTATTTGCAAACGGATCAATTTTCGGCGGCTCGTCAGATTTGCCCATGACGGCATTTAACGGCGTATCGCCAAATGACGGCTCATTAGACCCAATATACTCGCCGTGTGTCAAAATTGTCTTATTCTGATTATTTTGCAATTCTCTTTCTTTATCCTTAGCCGCTTGCTCGGTAGTTGCATTCAACGTGCCGCCCATCAACGGCGTACTACCTATCGGCTCAGGCGTCGAAGTTTTTACGCTACTCTGCACTGGCGGTAACTTAATCTCTGGAGGTTTTACTGGGGCTGGTTCGTCATCTTCGTTATCATCACTACCAGCAGTCGAATCTGTCCGGCTTGGCACGGCAGAATTATTTACCATCTCAATATGAGCTAGCTTAGTTTGCGTCGATTGTGCCGCTTCATGCCGTTTTTCTTGGATAGTCTGATGCGAAACCTCATCTAAGCTGCCCTCTTTTTCATGGTTAATCGACAATGCGCCGTCAGCTCTAGCCTGTTCGCTTTCCGAGCTCTTCTTATCTGCGCCTGGTTTTTTCCGGTCTTTCGCTTCTTCTATGGCTTGCGGCCGCTCAGCCCTAGCCTCGCTTTCGGCTATCTTCATCGCCACCAGCTGCTGATTAGCACCAATCGCCATCAGATTTGCGGCAACCGTCATTACCCTAGATGACGTCAAATTATTACTAAACCTGTTCGTCACCGCCACAATACCAGTTAACAATGCCGTCGCTATCTGCTCGTCCAGCGCCGCACTCTGCGTTCTCAGATCGTTAATAAGCTCAACCATCATCTCGCTGACACCGCTCGCGCTATCTTCATGCCAATCAACCGACCCTAAACCGCTTTTAACGCCGCCCGCTGTCATAGTTACTACGATCGCGTCATGTAAAATTTTACCATGAGCCGTCAATGCAGCGTCGATACGCTCGCCATTCTCGACATTCAGCGCCACCACCAGCTCAACATTATAATTGCCCTGCGAAAACTCCAAATCCTTCTCGGAAATCGTCGTGCGGTACGGCGTAATAAAAATCTTCACCGCATCGTCAACCACTTTATACCGCAAATGATCAGCTTTTTCTTTATCCAGCGCAATGATAAAATCGCGCAAACTATTCGCCGTCTGTTCAAACGTCTTATCTGGATTCAAAAACGAAATCGCCGGCGGTACTTCACCGCTGAATACCGCCGTGGCATGCTTGCCCAGCTTGTTCAAAAAAATCGTCAACGCCAGCGCCGCCGACAGTTCATCAACCGACGGATTAGCGCTAACCGTCACCAAAATATTGGTAACATCCTTGATGCTATCAATTATTCTCTGCTTTGAAGATCCATCAGCCATATTTTTTCCTATTTTTTGTTTTTTTATCTAATTACGACTCGCCTCCACTATACCATAAGCATTACCATAAAGTCAATAGTTTTGCCCTCCTCTTTACAATTTTGGCTATTTTCTGTATAATTCCTCCTGATTAGCAATAAAAATTAGAGATTAAATTAACTTTTAAGGAGTACCATGCCAATCATAAAATCCGCCATAAAACGCGCTAAACAAACCGTCAAACGCCGCGAACGCAATATAGGCATTAAAAAAGATATTAAAACCGCCGTAAAAGCCTTCCATACCAACCCAAGCGCCAAAACGCTGGCCAGCGCTCAAAGCGAGCTTGATACCGCTGTAAAAAAGGGTTTGCTTAAGAAAAATACTGCCGCCCGCCGTAAAAGCGCCTTAAGTAAAACTGCCAAAAGCGCCGGCGTAAAGCTGGAAACGGCTAAAGGCTAAATAATTGCTTTTAACTTAATCCGCTTGGTCTAGTTATACGCCTTAAGCGCCATACACCTTTTCAATATAGTCGGCGATTTGCTGTGCTGTAACTTTATTTGGGCAGTAGTTTGAGACCGTCTGCTCGTCGAATACAAGTTTTATAGCCTCCCTGTCTGGGGTCAGTAATCTAGCTATTCTAGTTTTATCATCCTGCAGCAGCGACTCTATTTCCTCCAAAGAAACAGTTCCGTCGCCGTCAATTCTATTCGGAGATTCCAGCATAATTCGATCATCAGAACACGGTTGGTTAGAATTGTGATATTCTCCAGATTTCACCGTTACCCATATACGCGTACCAACATCTGGATCATTTTCACACCCTGTTACGTTTTGATCCACCTTAAACTCATATCTATCGTCAGACATATGCAGCATAACGCAAGCTTCAGGAGAAAATACTTGCAAATGATTTGGCTTGTTCTTAATACGTTCAAAAATAGAGGCGGCAGCCATGCGAGCTAAACTATCGATTTCACCCCTTTCTTCATCGGTTAACTCAATAGATAGCGGCGACGGTTCCCGGCGGCCGTGATCCGCGGGCCGCGGCATGCCGTCATTTCCTTTGTCGGCTTGTCTCTGGCAAGCAGCAAGGAAACCAGACAAACCAACAAATCCAGCTCCTTTCAAAAAATTTCTTCTTGAGCACCCTCCAACATCTTCCATTGGCGGCATTCCATCAATTCCTGGCATTGCTTAACTCCTTTTCCTAAGTCTGCTATTTATAGATATATCATAAAATCAACTAGCGACTTCAGTCAAGATTTTTACTCCCCGCAGCAATCTCAACCAGCGCCGCCTCTATCAACAGCCACGGCGAGGCGCTGGTTGTTTTCATTCGTAAATCCGCGTAGAACAACGCTTTGTTTATCACCGCCAACTGCCTGGAATCAATCTTATTAGCGTAAGAAGATAATTTCTGTAAAACATACGGATTGGTTGAAAAATCCGCTGCAACAGATGCAGTATCATTGCCAGACAGTACCAAAGCATTCAAATTGACCGCCTGCGACGCTAATAACCCCATTGTTTGATATGCGCTTTCCGTACCGCCCTCAGCCTCCAAATATGCGATAATTTCATGAACACGGCCAGAATTTCCAGCCAGTGCTGCTGTAAACAGTTCAAAAGCACTTTCCGTTTTCGCCAAAGGCGCTAGTTTATCAAGCAAATCATCGGTAATTTCCCCAGCAAAAGACAATTGTTCAATAAAATTGTTCAAACGCAGCTGATCATAACCCAGCCGGTCAATCAATGTTTCCGCCTGCACTGCACTCAGTGTATAGCCTCGTTTCCTCGCCTCGTCGGCGCACCACTTCGCCAATCGCGGTTTTTGCCGTTCATTCAGCGGCGTAAATTCGTAAATCTCGGCATTTTTCCGCAGCCATTTGTGTGTTTTCGTGCGCTTATCCAACTTATTCTCCAGCAAAATCACCTCAGTGCTGCCGCTAATAGTGATTTCTGGCAATTCCGCCCACAGTGCGGCGTTATCGCTCAGCCGCGAAATAATTACTGTACGCTCCAGTGTAAACAACGATTGTCCCTGTATAATATCGCGCAAACTTGCCGTGTCCAGCTGCTCGCCGTCATAGCGCTCCGGTACAGCACCGCCAGCAATCAATGCCGCCAGCTTTTGACGCTTATCAAACTCATTTTCACCGCATAATACGTATAGCATTTATTAGTAATTATACCGCATATTAATAAAACCCGCCTCGTGATAGGAGACGGGTTTGTCTGGTTTTTGATGGTTAGGACTACCTTAGGCGCTCCTTCTTTATTAGTCGCAGAATAATAAACAACACTCTTTTCCGGGAGCGGCGCAGCGTTTTATTCGGATTCAACAGGCTTCTTACAAAATATCCACAGTGTATCCGGGCTTCTGTACTGTTCAAAGACCGTACCCGCCGCTCTTTCTTCCTCTGTTGGGTTGGGTTTTATGCCGCCCGGAGTATACACAAACTGCTCTGTGCTCAACAGAGACTCCGCCTCTTCATCGGCAACAAACTCTTTGCTTTCGTATACAACCGCACCAACCATTTCAAGCCCTTCTTTGGCATACAAATCATCCGCCGAGCCATGCCAATTATTCGCCAGGACGATGCCGCCCTCCCGCAAACGTTCTAGTGCCGACTCAGGCACAGAACCCGCATTATACGACAGCAACATATCAATCTGCGCCCTTCAGGCATATTACCAATATATTCCTCAATCATCATATGCTTTGTCTCAAGGTTTTTTCGCTCTAGAAATCCCAACGCATGACCGTCTGGATCGACATGAACAACTCTGTCCCCAAACACGTCCGCCATCGTCCCGTCGGAATTACTGCCAGGGTAAAGAATGAGCCGATTCGAATCGTCTTTTTGCCAATCAGGAAAGTTCTTTTCTATAAAAGCTTTTACACAATTAAGCTGACCGAGAAGGTCCGGATTGATTTATGTACGCCTCGCACCAGCCAGTTTATTCCACGGATTATCGCCTACACTGTTCGGCTTGTCAGCTTCCCCGCCATCAATTATTTGATCAGAAGGATCTTTACTCATCTGTACTACTCTCCTTTTCATCATTATCAGTATTTCGAATTACATTATCAAACTGATCTACGATACGTTCTATTTGGTCAGAAGACAATCCGGTTCTGTTACTCAAATCAGCGATACGGCGCATCATCTCCCCATTATCACCGTTAATCTTTTTTATCCATATATCTTGCACATAGCTTGCGATAAGCACTCTATCAACAGCATCAAGCTTTCCACCAGTTTCCTCAATTATCTGTTTAATGACAACCATGCCTTTATTCGACGTCGATTTTGCCTTTTTAACAGCAGCCAGGTTGTTCATCGCCTGCTCTACTTGCTCGGACGAAACATCTTCACCGCCGAACGCTTCATTCAGAAAACCAAACCAAGACGATCTAGTATCTTCGTCAAGATCCAACAAATGTCTAGCAATATCATTTATCTTACTCGATAAATCAATCTCACCCTCAGAATTACCCGAATTATCTGAAAGTAACCGCTTCCCTAACTCCATAGAAGCCATAGTTGTAGCAAAAATCTCAGCAGAAGTACGCCTAGTAACCCAGAGTGACGATTGCATCTCAAGATTCTCACGAACTAATCGTTCAAGAGTCTCTGGTTCATTACTATACGCTTCAAATAAAGGCTCAATGGACTGTAAATCCACTCTGCTTAGGTCACCATCTTCTACTGCTTGTATATAGCCCCGACGAGCGATTTCTCTTTTTTCAAGCCCCTCTTCCTGGCTACCTTCTGGAAAGCAAACAATAGTATCTACCCCATATCTTTTCAGCATGTCACTAATTCTTACATGAAGCTCGTTTTCTTGCACAGAAACACGCTCTCCTCTATTTACTAATTCAAACAGCTCACTGTCTACACCATCCGCACTACCAGGGATGGCGGCCAGTTGTCCGTCCAAGCAAGCAGCAAACGCCGCCCATTCCCGATCCAGATCATCAGGTTGGTCGAATCCACCGCGCGGTTGTTCTAATCCTGCCATATCTTGCAATATACACTATAAATCGTTATTTGTCAAATTTTGGCGGTTTTTGACAGACTGGACAAATATGCGTGCCACGACCGCCGACTTTTAGCTTGATGATCTCTTGGTCGGGGTGGCGATGGCAGGCTTGGCCTTCGCGGCGAAACACATGAGCAAATGTCAGATAGTTCCCTTTCCGGCCCTCAGCATCAACGTAATTTTTATCGGTTGAGCCGCCTTGATCAATACTCAGTTGCAAGATTTGCCGCAACTCATTAAATAATGTGTTCAGCTGCTGATCACTGATGTTTTTTACCCGCGTTTGCGGATGAATCTGTGCCGCCCACAGCGCCTCGTCAGCATAAATATTACCAACCCCGGCGATCACTGTCTGGTCAAGCAATGCTGGCTTAATCATTGAATTTTGGCGGCGGCGAATCCGCTGGATGAAATCCTCGGCGCGCGTCTGAGGATCAAGCGGTTCTGGGCCGACTTTTTGCATGAACGGCAGGTTTTTCACTTCATCAGTTGGCAGCAATTTCACCCAGCCAAATTTGCGCTGGTCGTTAAAAAATAGCCGCGACTCATCGGTAAAGTCAATCTGTACCCGCGTCGATCGATCCGGCAACTTGCCAATTAAGCTGTCATTCGGATGCCCGCCAGCGAAGTCATCGATCTCGCGAGCGGTATCCGCAGAAAAATCTTGGGCAACTTTACGTGGGTCCCGAGATTTTTTTGGGGATACCCGAGCGCTATGACGAGAGTTTTGGCGAAACACCAACTGCCCCGTCATCTTCAGGTGTATCACCAGCGAATACTGCGTATCCAGATCGATCATCAGCACCTTTGCCCGCCGTCGCACCGCCGTCACACATGCGCCATACAAAAATTGCTCGACATCAGCTGGCGCATTGGGGAAGCTTTTTGGCGAATCAAATACGGTCGCCTGCGCCACCGCTCGGCCCGGCAGTAGCTCCGCCAAACCGCGGCGAACCGTCTCGACTTCGGGAAGTTCCGGCATAGCTATTAAAGCCTAAACGGCGATTCGTCTTGCCCTAAACCAATGCCGCTTGCCATTTTTTTACCATCAGGGATTTGCTTTAAAAACATGTCCAAAATTTCATTAACATTTGCCTGCGCCGAACCTTTGGATCCACTGCAATCTGACGTCCATAAACTCTTGACAACCGAATTATTTTTTATAGTTTCAAATTTATAAATCTTACCGCTGGCGCAGATACCGCGCAAATCGTTCTGTTCGTCAGTCAAATCCTTGCCGTCCATCATTTTACGTTTATCCAGCGCATAAACTAGCTCTGTATAAGCTTTCGTATTATTATCTAACCTTTTCCGGTCAATTTGATTATCCAGATAGCCCTCATATGTTATCATTTCACGCGAATCCGGGGTGATAGTAATACTATACGAACGAAAATTCTCGTTCGCCACAATTGGACCGCGTACCGTCAAGCGCACCGATCGGTCAACATCAGTCGACAATAAAGCGGTTTTTGCATCCTCAATGTTTGGATTTGGCTGGTTGCGATTATCGTTAGTCGAGCCATTGCCAAACAGCGCCCTGCCAATCGCAATAACTGCCGCCACTGCCACAATCGTAATGATAATAACTAGTAGAATCGGGATGAAGCGAGAGATTGAGTTTCGTGGTTGAGCATATTTCATGGGGTGATTATACCATATTTTTATACTTCGTCCCAGTGCGTACCCACGCCGACATCAACTTTTAATTTAATCGGAAGCTCCGGACAAATCCCTTCCATTTCCGCACACATGATGCCACCGACTCGCTCGGCATCTTCCGCTTGACATTCCACCAAAATTGAGTCGTGAACCTGCAGGACCGGCTCGGCCAGCCCAGCTAATTTGTCCTCCAGCCGAATCATCGCCAGCTTCATCAAATCCGCTTCCGTTCCCTGAATCGGCATGTTCATAGCTGCCCGCTCGGCCGCCGAACGCACCATAAAATTGCTCGACTTAACATCTGGCGTTGGTCGGCGCCGGCCAAAATAAGTTTCGACAAAACCCTGTTCGCGCGCTTGAACTAAAATTGTATCCAGATACTGGCGGATTGGCTGGCGCACCGCAAAATAGTGTTCAATAAACCGCTTCGCCTCGGTAAAGGTCATGCCGGTAGCTGCCGCCAGCCCATGCGGGCTCATGCCGTACAGCACGCCAAAGTTGATCACCTTGGCCGCACGCCGCTGTGTTTTCGTCACCTCGGCCATCGGCACGCCGTAAGTTTCGGCCGCCGTCTTGGTATGAATATCAACGTCGCTATTAAAATCGTTAATCAGCTGCTCATCGCCCGCCAGCACCGCCGCCAGCCGCAGCTCAAATTGTGAATAATCCGCACCAACAAAGACCTTGCCCTCACTCGGCACAAACGCCTGGCGAATTTTCCGACCCAGTTCTGTGCGCACCGGAATATTCTGTAGGTTAGGATTTGTGCTACTCAGCCGCCCGGTACTGGTGACGTCTTGATTAAATGTGGTGTGAATCCGACCGTCCTCAGCCACCAACTTCGGCAGCGCTTCAATGTAGGTGCTGATCAATTTAGTCAGCTCCCGGTACCGCTCGATCAGCTCAATGATTGGGTGTCGCCCGCGCAGTTTATCAAGCTCTTTCTGCCCCGTCGAATAGCCAGTTTTACCTTTTTTGATACCGGTCGTTGGCAGCTGCAATTTGGTGAATAACACTTCGGAGAGTTGCGCCGGACTAGCGGCATTGAACTCGCGCCCAGCCATCGCATACATTTGTTGTTCAAGCTGACTCACCTCCGCCCTCAACTCCTCGCCCATCTGTTCAAGGAGCGCCGTGTCCAGTTTCATGCCGCGCTTTTCCATCTGAAACAGCGACCAAATCACTGGAAAATCAAAGTCTCGAAGCACCCCGGCAATCTGCTGATGCGCCGCCATATAATCCTGCTGCTGACGGTAAATCTGCCGTAATCGTGCCAGCTGTCGCGACACAGAATTATCCTCAGAGAAATCACCCGCCAGCGCCAGCAAACTACGATCACGCCTCAGTGGATCGATCAAAAACGCCGCCTGCCCAACATCCCAGACCTCATGAAACCGCACCGTCACATCGTGAGCATCCAGCGCGTGATACAGCCCCTTGACGTCCGCCGCGATAACCACGCCCTGCGCCAACAATTGCCAAACCGACCAGCCAATTTCACTAACCTTTGCGCGCCATGCCACACCCGGCTTAGAATTAATATAGACTGTGTCCGGCTCTAAGGGGTCAATATAGATAATATTTTCCGCCTCAAACAGCGGCTCAGCCGGCAAATCTTCGACGCGCGGCAATTCCAGTTCCACCGTCTCTGCTACCTCATCCACCGCCTGCATTGTTCGCGGCAATCGCCCAATCAGCGAATGAAACTCCAGTTTCCGCAAAATCTCCGCCACTCTAGCAAAATCGCAGTCATTAACATCAGCCACTTCCCAGTCCAGCTCCACCGGCGCGTCCGTCCACAGCTCCGCCACCTGCTTGGTCAAATATGCCGAGTCACGACCATTTTCCAGCTTCGTTCGCAAAGCACCTTTTTGCTCGTCCACATGTGCATAAACCCCATCCAGCGTGCCATATGCTTGCAATAATTTCACCGCTGTCTTTTCACCAATGCCCGGCACGCCTGGCAAATTGTCGCTAGAATCACCCTTCAGCGCCTTCAAATCCAAAAACTGGTCCGTCCGAATACCATATTTTTGTTCAAAATATTCCGCCGTAAATTCCTCGATATTCCTCAGACCATTTTTCATGGCGTAAACTTTGGTGAGGGGCGACACCAATTGCAGCGCATCCAAATCCGACGTTAGTAAACACGTCTGTACGCCGCGCGCCTCCGCTTGCCTGGCAAACGCGCCCATGATATCGTCCGCCTCATAATCATCCAGTTCATACAGTGGCCAGCCAAAGGCGTCCAGCAACTCCATCAAAATCGGAATTTGCTGATAAAAATCATCAGGCGCTGGCTTGCGACCCGCCTTGTACTCTGGGTACAATTCCCGCCGCTTGCGAATGTTAGTACCGCGCTTGTCCCACGCCACCGCCACGTAGTCCGGCTCTAATTTTTTAATCAGCTCAATCGCCAAACTCACAAACCCATACACCCCGCCAGTCGGCGTACCATCAGCCGTACTCAGCCCCGGCATGGCATAATACCCTCGGTAAAACACTGATTTTCCGTCGATAACCGCCAAACGCTTCATATACTCAGTATAGCAAATTTGCTATACTAGCAACATGACACAACCACACGCAAAAATCATCGCCCTCGTCGGTCTGGCTGGTAGCGGCAAAAGTTCAGCCGTCGAATATTTAACAAAAAAAGGCTTCCCTAAAATTTATTTTGGCGGCGTTATCTACAAAGCCATGGAAGAAGCTGGTATTGAACCAACCTGGGACAATCAGCAAAAATTCCGCGAAGAAATCCGCCAGCGCGAAGGTAAAGATTTCGTTATCAAGCGTGTAATTAAGAATATTCATGATTTGATCAATGCCGGACAAAATAAAATTGTCCTGGATGGCTTATATACTTGGAGCGAGTATAAAATCCTTAAGCACGAATTTCCCGGACAAGTCGTTGTCATCGCCATCGTCACGCCGAAGCATCTGCGTTATCAGCGAATGGTAAAACGCCCGGAGCGGCCGATGCAGCCTCGGGAAGTTGACCAGCGTGATTGGTCGGAAATTGAAAACTTGGAAAAAGGCGGACCAATCGCCATCGCCGATTATTTCATTATTAACGACAGCGATTTGACCCAACTACACCAAAAAATAGACGCCGTTACCCGCGACGCCCATTTTTGTAAATCACCCGAACAGTGCTAGTTAGTCCAAATATTCGTAAAGTTTTTTAGCGTCTTTATGTTTCCTGAGTTTTGCCAGAGCTTTGGCTTCAATTTGCCGGATTCGCTCGCGCGTCACCGCAAATTCCTGACCGACTTCTTCCAGCGTGTGATTCTTGCCATTATCTAGCCCAAACCGCATGCGCACAATTTTTTGCTCGCGGTCGCTTAAACTGGATAACATATCCTGAACCTGCTCTTTTAATAACTGACTTGTAGCAGAATCTTCCGGCGAAACTGTGTCCTCGTCAACGATAAAATCTTGAAGAGCCGACTCGTCATCTTCGCCGTCGCGCCCCACGCTGGCATCCAGAGAAGAAATGTCTTGCTTAATCTTAATGACATATTCAATTTTCTCCGGCTCCATGTCCAATTCTTTGGACAATTCCTCAATCGTTGGCTCACGGTTCAATTCCTGCGTCATTCGCCGCTGCGTGCGCAGCAATTTATTGATGGTTTCCACCATGTGAACTGGAATACGAATCGTCCGCGCCTGATCGGCAATCGCCCGGGTAATCGCCTGGCGAATCCACCACGTCGCGTATGTCGAAAACTTAAACCCCTTGTCCGGATCAAACTTCTCGACCGCCCGCAAAAGACCAGTGTTTCCTTCCTGAATCAAATCTAGGAAATCCAAACCGCGCCCCGAATACCGCTTGGCAATCGACACCACCAAACGCATGTTCGCCTCGGCCATCTTATCCTTAGCCTTCTTATCGCCTTTAATAATCCGGCGCGCCAGCTCCATTTCTTCTTCGGCGCTTAGCAGCGGAATTTTGCCAATTTCCCTTAGATACAGCCGCACCGAATCGTCCGACACATCATCCAAATATTGACCAGTTGAAAGCGAAGTTAAATCTTCCGATTCTTCCTCGTCTATAGCTGCCGGATCAAAGTCCGCATCGTCGTTCAAATTTGCCGGCTTGGTAGTCGTATCGTCGCTCACATTTTCTCCTTAATCAGCTGGTTCAGATTCTGGCGCAAGCGCTGGGACAAAACCTCGTCGCCCGCCGCCTCAGCCTCCCGCAGCTGGGTTAATAATTGATTCTTTTGGTTTTCGCGATGTTTTATTGTTATTTGCCTGACTAGCCGAGCCATTTCTTCATCCAAGCTTTTCTGCTCCCAATTGGCATAACGACTTTCACTTTTTAACTGTACTATTCTCACATACTGCTCAATTTTTTGCAAGCCTTGAGGAATATTACTTAGGTCAATATCCAAATTTTCCCGTAAATAGCTAATTAATTGCCGCGTATTGTCATTCTCAAGCATCTCGCCGGAAATCGCTGCCAGCCAGCGCCGCACTATTTTTTCGCTTGCTGCCAGCCCTGCTAGCATATCCTCAGTTTCATCTTGAACAGGGTGCGGTTTTTCCTTGTCAATTTTAGTTTTTCTCAGCTGCTGATTTACCGTTTTTTCGCCCGCCAGCTTCGACTTCAAGGCAGTAATCGAGGCGCCAGTTTTTTTAGAAATCACCGCCAAGTAATGCTCTTGCTCCACCGGGTCTTTCAGGCTGCGCACAATTCTCAATGCAGTTGTTGAAAACCGCCGCTTGCCTTCGGCCGTCGCCAAATCTTCCATCTCTGCGTGCCGAGCGATTACCCAGTCCACCGCCGGCTGCGCCCGCTCAACCGCCGCTTTCCATAATGCCGCATCCTTTTGGATCAATTCATCCGGATCTTTCACGCCGTCCGGCAGGCTCACCACCTCTAATTCCACGCCAATTTCCTGCGCCAAATTGATCGCCCGCTCCGTTGCGCTCACGCCCGCCCGGTCGCCATCAAATGCCAGGCGAATCCGCCCTGCCAGCCGGCTCAGCGCCTTCAAATGCTGCAGCGTCATCGCCGTTCCTGCCGTCGCCACCACATTTTTGACGCCGGCTTGGTGGCTGCTAACCACATCCAAATTCCCCTCGACAATCACCGCGGCGTCGCTCTTACGAATCGCCTCTTTCGCCTGATACAGCCCAAAAATATGGCGCGATTTATCAAATAGCAATGTCTGCGGCGTATTCAGATACTTTGGTGCCCTGGGGTCGTCATTAATAATTCGCCCCGTAAAGCCAACCACCTCGCCGCTGCCGTCACTCAAGGCCACCATCATCCGCCCCCGAAACAAGTCGCCGCCGAACCGATTAACCAGCCCCGCGTCAGCCAGTTCCCGGCGCGAAAATCCCCGCTTTTCCAGCGCCTTCGTCAGCGCATCGCCCTGATCTGGCGCATAGCCGATGATAAAATCACCGATCGTCTGCCGATTCAGCCGCCGTTTTTTCACCGCGTATTCGAGCGCCGCCGAATTTTTCACCAAATTTTGCTGATAAAAATTTGCTGCTAATTTTAGCGCTTCCCTTGCCCGGGCCCGCCGCTTGGCCGTTCGTCCATCACCGCGGGAAAACAAACTCAAATCCACGCCCGCCTTGCGCGCCAAATGCTCCAGCGCTTGGCGAAAATCCATCCCCTCCACCAGCATCACGAACGTAAAAATATCGCCGCCCTTGCCCGACGAAAAATCATGCCAAATCTGTTTTTCCGGACTGACCATAAAACTCGGCGTCCGCTCATCAGTGAACGGACTCAGTCCCTTCAGATTACGACCCGCCCGCTTCAGCTGAACATATTCACTAATCACATCCTCAATATTCAGCCGCGCCCGCACCTCTTCCTTGGCATCATTCATGGTTTTTATTATATCACTCTTTACCTCTGTTATCGTTTGTGCTTAAATAGATACATGTATCCAGATAATTTGAACAATTCTGTTAACCCCCAGCCATCGGGGATAGATTACCTTAATCAAATAGCTACCCCGCCGCCAGCCCAAGGTTTTGATCAAAAAACCAAGCTCATTCTTGCTATTATCGGCTTATTCGGCATTATCAGCTTGGTAGCCATTTTTGTGATGTCGCAAAATTCATCGTCCGGTGCATCGCCGATTCAGGTTGCCGCCCGCGTCAATAAACTGCTGACAATTTCCCAAAAATATGATAAAAAACTGCAAACCAGCACCATGCAAGCCATCAATATTTCGTTCGTCTCTGTTCTGACCAGTGCCGAAGCTAGCCTATCCGAGCCACTCGAAAATTCTGGCATTGACTATAAAAAACAGAAAAAAGAAATCGCCAAAATGGAGTCCTCGGAAAAAATGGATAAAAAACTTGAAGACGCCGCTTTAAATGCACAACTCGACTCCATATACGCGCATGAAATGAACGTACAAATTACTGATACGCTTGTGATGATGCAAAAACTGCAAAAAAGCACTAGATCTAAATCAACCAAAGAATACCTAGTAAAAACAGTCGCTGATCTAAAAAATATTCAAAAACAACTAGAAGAGTTTTTAAAAACTAATTAGTGTTTTCCGCCACCAGCCGATAACTTAGCCGCGCCAAATCAAAAATTTCTTCATCGCTCAATTGTCCTGAACAAATAATCGTATTCCAATGCTTCTTATTCAGATGATACCCCGGCAACACCGTCTCGTACTTCTCGCGGAGATTCTCAGCCAGCAACGGGTCGCACTTCAGACTCACCCGCAAGGGCTTCGAGCCCTCCGCCACCAGAGCCACCATCTTCCCCGCACCGTCATTATCCCGACCAAATTTATACACCGCAACATCTTCGCCAAATGGATAATCCAGCCACACACCGGGCAAACTTAGGATAAACTCTTCAAATTGTTTATGGGTCATAACCTAATTATACAATCACAATGTCTTAAGAGCAATTTTCTCAGCAATGTCCCGCGTCGCGCCAAATCGACTCGCGACATTCACCGCCACAGCCGCCATACCGCGAAGCGCCGCTCGTGTTCGCGCCCTGAGAATATCTCGCCCCGTTAAGCCCTTTTGTTGATCCCGCTCTGATTGCCACGCCAACCGAATTGCCCGGCCCGCCAACGCCAAACCTCGCTGCTTATCACCTACCAAGCTTTCAATCATACTCCAGCGAGAGGTCATATTTATCTCATACTGATCAACGCTATTCTTTTCAGAGAGCTGATTTACCTTTGCCATATCTAGTTCAGCTTGCCGCGTCATGAGCCGCGCCTTGCCTGCCAACGCTTCATCCCGACAACCATCCGCCAATAAATACGCCTTTAACGCAAACACACCAACATACGACGCCGTCGCTAACCGCTCTCGTAGCGTTTCAGCTCCGGGATTCTCATTAGCTGCCGCATTATGAATATCATGTGCCTGACCGATATATCTAAGCGCCGTATCATTTTGACCCAAATGATCACTTGCGGCGGCCATGTTGCGACATACCTCCCCTAGCAGCGACTCGTTGCCCTCACCATGCAACTCCTCCGTTGCCAGCGCTTTATCGCCAAGCCGCACAGCCTTATCAAAATGGCCGCGCGAAATCTCATTCGTTAGCCCGGTCATATATTGCTGTAGCTCAGAACTCATTGCACACATTTTCGTCAACTCCTTTTGTCAAGAGAATATCAGAGAAGTACACCTTTGTCAAATAATTCAGCAGCCGTGAATATGCCACCTGACCGATCTAGACCTTCACCTTCTTCAAATAATATTTTAATTCTTGAATACTACCGCGAATGTCCTCCAGCGCCCGATGATCCTCTGGCTTGGCAAACTTCTTGCCATATTTTCCCTCAAATACCACTTTCCAAGCACTGACATCCAGCATCCGGTAGTGTAGTTTTTTTGACAACGCAGACCACCATTGGTCGATAAATCGCCGGTCTTGATGAATTGAATTACCGCCCAATAAAATCCGCGGCTCATCCGCAAAATACTCATCGCAAAACACCAGCAAATCATGCTCCACCTCGGCCAGCGGCTTGCCCGAGATATTTTGCTCCTCCAAACCGCGGCGTGATGCTGGATGCTCATTCCAAAACCCAGCGTTGCGATCCAGCAGTTTAGCCAGCTTCGCCGGATCATGCCGCACCACGCCCTGATAGGTCGCAATCTCCGTAAAATCCCAATCCGTGACGATCGCCGCCACCTCCAAAATCTCATCATGCACCGGATCCAGCCCGGTCATCTCCAAATCCATCCATAAAATCTTTTTCGGCTTAAAACTGGCTTTCATGTTTCTATTTTACCACTTCCTTGCAGCGTGCTACACTAAAACCATGACCAAACGCATTCTCCTCAAATTATCCGGCGAGCAGCTTCAGGGCGAGTTCACCAGCGGCTTCGACCCCAAGCGCGCCCGCTGGATTGCTGAACAAATCAAACCAGCCTTGAGTAGCGGCGCCGAAGTCGTCATTATGGTCGGCGGTGGCAATTATGTCCGCGGCAACCAAATCATCGGCCACGGTATTCAGCCTGTCTCGGCCCATAATATAGGCATGCTCTCTACCCTGATGAACGCCATCGCTCTAGCTGACGTTTTCAACGACGCTGGCTTGCCGACCCGCGCCCTGTCCACCGTCGAAATTAATCAATTTATCGACCACTACACTTTCCGCCGGGCGCTCAGCCACATTCAAAAAGGCCGGGTGGTCATCGTTGCCTGCGGCACTGGCCGGCCATTCCTGACCACCGATACCGCCGCGCTCAACTTGGCGCTAGAAATGCAGTGCGATGTTGTCGTTAAAACAACGAAAGTTGACGGCGTGTACGACAAAGACCCGGCTAAATTCCCTGACGCCATCAAATTCGACCACATATCTTACCACGATGTTTTGACCAATCCCGACATCACTGTCATGGACAAGGCAGCCATCGGCCTGGCTATGGATGAACATATCCCAGTTATTATCTGCGACTTACTCACCGACGGTAATATCGCCCGAGCCGCCCGCGGCGAAACAGTTGGCACGCTGATTAGCTAGCATCTTTAATACCGCCGAGGCAAGTCGCCGCAATAACCGCCGTTCCGTTAAGCCACGGCCGAACCTCAAAAACGTTAATCTTTCTTCTTATCTAATTTATCCAGCTTGAAAAAGTGCACAATCGCATACACCACAAAGGCCACCGCTAGCAGTGTAATTAATGAGCTGACAAACGCGCCATAGAGAAATTCAGCCTTGCGGCCGGCAAACTCAACCGTGAACGACGCCGCCTGCAAGCCTTTTTGTGAGCCGACAATCAACTGCACCAGCGGATCAATGAATGCCGTCACCAACTTTTTCACCGTATCGCCAGCTGCCGTACCAATTGCCAAACCAACCGCTAGACCGACTATACCCTGTTCGCGGATAAAATTAACGAAACCGCCCATGTGGGTGTCTTTAATTGCCTCGCGGACTACTTTATTCTCCTTGGCAGACACCGCTTTCACGGCAGCTTTAGCACTGCTGGCAACCGACTTTTTAGCAGACGCCACGCCGCTGGCTGATAACCTTCCAGCGGTCTTAAGCGGCCGTTTTTTAGCAGCAGACTTCGTCCCTGAGGTTTTGCTAGCTGATTTTTTTACTGATGAAATAGTTTTCGCCATTATGTAAACTCCTTTTATTATGTTTTGATTGTAACATTTTTAATAGCCGACAGGCTTTAGCTAATTTTCCAGCTCTTAGCTTGCTGGGCGGAAGTTCACGGTACAACGCAACCGCTTCTTCCATTAAGTCCGCATCGCCAGTTGCACTAGCTGCTTTCCGCTCGGTATCTGGTAAAAAGAATATATTTTTTGAAGCGTCTCCTCCGACCAGACTTTCGTCCACCGCCATAGCCACCTTGACAGCTTCCCCCCCCATGCTGTTTTCTATCAGCTGGCGACACAGTCTGCCCGCTTCCGCCAAATTATTGCGCGAATCAACATCCAGATAAATGCCCGAGAGATCCTCCATTAAACCAGCTGCCTCTTCCGGACGATGCTGCCGCCGCAAAATCTCCGCATTGTATTCCATCGCCAATAATTTCCTGCCAGGAATTGACGGCAAGCTTATCATTTGTAAAATACTATCGCGAGGATTGTCTTGAAACCGCATGTTTGAGCTGGAGAAATTCAACCAGGGTCTTCGATCAACAAACCGTTCCCTGTCAATAGCGGGCGGCAAATGTTTCAATACCTGATTAGTATGCAAGCTGTTTATCGCCCGAAGTTCGCCAGTTTCTAACTGATCCAGCGGATCTGCGCCGCCAACAGCTTCCGTCACTTCGCAATACAATTCCTTTGTCGGCGTGTCCAACATAAATAAACGATTGCTTTCTCTATCAGGCACTATAATTATAGTATGTTGATTCGCGTAAGCGACAAGATGTTCTACGCCAACCCCATCCAAGCACTCAGACGCCGTAATCGTATAACCAAAGCAGTTCGCCATTTCTCTTTCCGCCAGCGTCTCCGCATTAAATACCGGCGTGAGATCACTCGTCGTGGAAAAATCTAACGTTTGCCGTACTAATAGTCCAACGGCTTTTGCCGCCTCAATCTTATCATCAAACGTTTGCGGCGACTGCTGATAATCCGCCTTTATCGTCCGTAACTGTTGCGATTCTAACAACGGTGCGCGTTCCAAATCAGGATCAGCCTCCAGTAGCCTACTTTTTGGCGTCAACAATTTAGCCGAATATCGTTCGTCCATAACTGCATTATTATATACTAATATAACAGATTTTACAAGCGCTCTGGCGCCGCGATTCCCAAAATCGTCAGCCCCGCTTCCAATATATCAGCATACACCGCCACCAAACCAACACGGTGTGCTTCTTTGTCGCTGCCAACAACTTGGTTTTTCTCGTAATAGCGGTTGAACTCCTGGGCCAGTTCAAACAGGTAAGCACAGACATGATGCGGCTCCAAGCTCTCGGTAGCACGGTTAACCGCCTCCGTGTATTCGCTCATTTTCCTAACTAGCAGCCGATCTTCGTCGAACAATTCCGTCGGGAAAGTGGCTGCTTGCTCAGATTTTGTCAAAATCCCCCGTGCCCGAGCATGTGCATACTGCAGGTAGCTACCGGTGTTACCAGTCAAGCTAACCGCATCATTGATGTCAAATACTACGTCGCTACCGATTTTCACCTTCAAAAATTGATAGCGCAATGCGCCCGCCACCACCTCGTCGGTCGGCTCGCCGCCAGCTTGCTTGATGGCTTTTTTGAATTCGTTGAACAGCCAATCAATAGTGATCACCTCGCCGGTACGCGAACTCATCTTGCCGGTTGTTAATTTGACCAGGCCAGTCGCATAATTAAACAATTTACCTTTCAGTTCTGGAATTGCTAATTCACTAGCGGCAATCACCCCGCGGAAATACGCCGCCTGCTCTTCACCGTTGACGGTAACCGACAAATCTAAGTTCGGATAATCCTGATGTTTCAGCTGGATCAACCCCATATCGTGCGCGCCATACAGCCCGTTGCCGTGCGAACCGATAAATACATTGTCAAACGCGCCGTACTGGCTGCCCTTAAAAATATATGCGCCGTCCGACTTGGTAAAGACCTCTGGGGTTTTTTCTTTGATCAAGGCCTTGCCTGGCACTTCGGTTTCGCTCTCGACATAACGCCGCTCAATCGGCACATTACCCAGCCGCGCCACATTGGCGTCAATTTCATCAAAACTCCAGGCTTTACAAATCTCGTACACCTGCTTATATAGCGGATCATCCAGCACAAACGACTGCTTGGCCAGCTCATCAATTTCTGCCCGCGCCTCTGGCGATTCTTTAGCTGCCCGCGCTCCCTCAACGTACATACGGCTCATAAACTCGTTGCGCTTGTCAGCCGGAATAGCGTCTAGCTTGCTGGCATCGCCGTCAATTTCGCGCAAAATCGCCCACATACTCTTGCCGACATGCGTGCCGACGTCGCCGTGGTAACTCACCCGATGTACCGATGCACCATCCACCGCCAGCAGATTCGCCATGGTGTCCGCCAAAATCGCGTTCAGCGCGTGGCCAATGTGCATGGCCTTAAACGGATTCGGGCAATTGGTTTCAATGACCACTGTTTTTCCTGCACGATTGGTCGCCGGCCGCACTTTCAGCGATTCCAGCACCGCTTGATCGCTCAATTTCACATTGATAAAGCCTGGCCCAGCCACACTGACATCACTAAATTCCTGGCGGCCGCGCAGCTCCTCGGCAATCGCCTCAGCAATCTCGCGCGGATTCTTACCCAAGGGTTTCGCTAACTGCAGCGCCGCATTCGTCGCAAAATCGCCGAACTTCGGGTCGGGGCGCGTTAACTGCACCGCCACATTTTGATCAAAAAGTTTTGTAATAATCTCAGAAATAACTCGTTCCATACTGTTTAGTATAACAGATATGGCCTAAATTACTCCTCGCTCATTTCTTCCAACTGTAACAAACTCATTGAACTTGGACTAGAGCCTTTGACGTGTTTTAAGACATAGTCCAAAGCCGACATATCGTCGCGGCTCAGCACGCTATTATCATCCAGCTCGCGGATATTGCTTTCTTCAGCCATTTTTATTCCTTTTTATGTTTAGTTTAATATACTATTTAATGATAGCATATGCTTTTTATTTTGTCAATATTATGATGCTAATTCCCAATCGTAATTCTGATGCATCCAATCCAGCACCACCCCGCCAAGAGCGTTTAATATCTCCCGCTGTTTTTGACGGGCTGCTTCCGAAGACGGACCGCTCAAACTACCCAGTACGTCCTTATAATTTTCAACGTCCTGATAGCTTGGCGTAATCGGCTTGCCAAACACTAGCAACACACCTTTTTTCGTAAGCAACCATGACGGATGAATTTCATTATCATTAAGCTGGGTTGGATTGCGGCGCTGTCCTTCAACCTGCATAAGCGCCGGCAAAATCGGCCGCCCCGTTGACAGTGCCAAATGCGGTACTAATTTGCCTGGCTTGTCTGGCAATTCGCCGTTATTCTCCACGCCGTAGCCAGTCACCGGGTTATGCGCTGCCGTCACAACCGTCAAGCCGCTGTCTGTCATTCTTTGTGTCAGCCCGTCGTAGTCGCTGCTATTAAACCGCAGCGGATATTTACTTTCACCGCTACTTTCACCGCTAACACCTGGCATATTCTCATAAGCTACTGGGTAAACATTATCCATACCAACAAGTTTATATGGTAATCTCTGATGCCAGAGTTCCAAATTAGTTTTAGCAACCGGTACTACAATTTTCCTCATCCGGGCGACGAGGCTGGCAATAGCTGCAACATCGACGTCAGTTAAATGGCTGGTTGCCGTTATAAAGTCATTATCTTCTTCAGTACCTTTAGTCTTTTCAGCTGCTTTAAGCAGATGCTCTTTACCATAAACTTCAGTTGTAACATTACCCAGTAGCGTATTAACCACCATTGACAGCGGAACTCGTAATCGCCGCTGGCTAGGCTCATATAGTCCTTCGGCCGCCCCAGCTTTAGCTTGCCGATTAATTTCTTGTATAGATGGAGAACGTGAAAATAGTGTCATGATAGCCTCATTCTACTACCCGCCCCCCCCAGTTGTCAAAAGTAGCAAAAATGACTTTTATATAGTCTGCATAATATATCATCAGTGCAGTATTCCCTAACCAGGCTAGAATAAGAATATTTGACTAAGAATCTCCAACTAAAATAGCCCGAATCAATCCATCAAACAGCGGATGCGGTCGGAACGGGCGCGACTTAAATTCAGGATGAGCTTGCGTAGCCACGAAATACTGATGATGCGGCGCTTCGATAAATTCCACCAGCTGGCCGTCCGGCGACGTGCCAGAAGTCACGAGGCCGCCCCGCTCAATCGCTTGAACAAAATCTTGATTCACTTCGTAGCGATGGCGATGGCGCTCAATTACCTCTGTTTTACCATAAATTTTAGCAGCAAGCGAACCAGATTTCAGCACCGCCGAATAATCGCCGAGGCGCATCGTACCGCCGGTCGACTGCTTGCCCTGCTGGCCATCCATGATATACACCACATTCGCGCCAGGCTCAGCGCCAAACTCTTCACTGTTAGCATTCGCCACGCCGCCCAAACGCGCTGCCGCAATGACCGACGCCTGCAAACCCAGGCAAATTCCTAGATACGGCTTGTTGTTTTTTATACAATATTCAGCCGCCTTGATCTTGCCCTCCACGCCGCGCGTGCCGAAACCACCCGGCACCACGATAGCGTCAACACTGGCGAAATCAGCTTCGTTCGCCGTCTCAGCATTAATCCACTTGATAGAAATCTCGCTTTTGTTCGCCCAAGCGGCAGACTTTAGCGCCTCGGTCACTGATAAGTAGGTATCAGAATTATCAATGTATTTAGCCACCAAGCCGACGGTTACCCGCTTGTCATACTCAGTTTTATCACGCTTTGCCAAACGTTTCCATCGCTGTAAATTTGGCTCCACTGAATTGTCGGTAAATTCGCCCAATAACTTCCCCAAATCACGGTGCACCGTCAATGGCACTTCATATACCGTATTGACATTTGGCATCATAATAATTCCCTCCTGGCGTACGCCAGACGAAATAGCAATTTTTTCGCCGATACTGCGCGGCGGCTTGTCGTGGCCCTCCGTCCGCACCGCTACCACATCCGGCATAATGCCAAAACCGCGAAGATCCGCCAGCGCATTCTGAGCCGGCTTAGTCTTATACTCGTGCGACGCCTCCAAAAACGGCACATACACCACGTGCACGAATAGGCAATTGTCTCGTCCCACATCCAGCGCAAAACCACGGATCGCCTCAATAAAACTCAGGCCTTCGTAGTCGCCGACCGTACCGCCAATTTCCACGATGTGGACGTCGCCCTCGGCCGCCTCGCGGATAGCCGCCTTGATAGAATTAGTCAAATGCGGCACCATCTGTACCGTCTGGCCGCCAAATTTGCCGGCCCGCTCATCGGCGATCAAATCGCGCAGCAGCCGACCCGACAGCGTGGTGTTTTTCCGCGTCAATTCTAAATCTAAAAACCGCTCGTAATGGCCCAAATCCAAATCGGTCTCGGCGCCATCCTTGGTCACAAAGCACTCGCCGTGCTCTTTCGGGTTCAGTAGTCCAGCATCAACATTCAGGTATGGATCGCACTTTTGTGCCGACACGGCGATGCCTTTGGCCTGCAGCACTGCGCCGATACTTGCCGCCGTTATACCCTTGCCAACGCCCGACAGCACGCCGCCTGTTACGAAAATATACTTCTTTGTCATCACTTCTCCAACATATCAAAAGAGGCGTCAAATCGACACCTCTGTTGTTTTATTCACAACCATCGCAAATCGCCAGACTCGCCGGATCAATGGGCGCAGCGACACCCCCGCTCGCCTTAGCCTGCTCATCAGCCACCGCCTGCACTGCCTGCATCGCCGCATCGATGGCATTCAATTTTTCTTCCAATGTCATGTCGTCAGAAATAATTTGACTTGCGTTCATTTATCTGTCCTTATCTATATTTAGTAGTGCTAATGCTTATATTACGCTATATATAGCGCTTATGCAACATAGTGCAGCCAATTTCCTGTTGTAGTTTTTTCATCAAGATTACCGATTGGCATGATGTAAATTTGTCTATTTTCCACGCGCGGCATAAAGTCACCCAACTTATTGGCGTAGGTCTCCAAAGCCGCCGCCTCTTCTTCCTCTGGCAACTCTCGTACCTTTGTTGTCAAAAAGACAGCACTCTTTTGATCATTCCACACTACAAATTCTACAACACCGCTGCGGTAGGCATTAACGGCATGGCGGGACTGTCGGTCAGAGATCCAAATGATGTTGTCATTTTTATAACGTACAAAATGGAGCGGCGTGATTAACGGCGTGCGGTCGCGATTAACAGTTGCCAAAGCGCCAATTTCAACTGTGTCTAAAATATCTGTTGTAATTTTGTCCATGGCAGTTATTTCGTGGTGTTTACCTCATAACTAGTATTGGTACTCTCAAAGAAATTGACGAGCTCCAGGGTGTCGTTTGCGGTAGCCATCCATTTGGCCGGGTTGGCCACGTTATACTCAGGCTCAAAGCCAAGCTCGACCAAACGGCGGTCAGTCATGTGCATGACATACTGGTTAACATAATCAGCGTTCAGGCCCAAGATGCCCTTTGGTAGCATGTCCTTGTTGTACTCTTTCTCCAGCTCCACCGCCTGCAAAATGAGGTTGCGAATTTCCTCAGCAAATTCCTGCGTTTGCAGTTCTGGGTTTTCGTCCAGGATGGTCAGTAGCAAATTGATACCAAAAGTTAAGTGCAAGTTTTCATCCTTGGTAATCCAGTCTAGCAGCGTGCCGACATTGCGCAGCAAGTTACGCTGGCGGAAACTCATACCGACCATAAAGCCCGAGTAGAACCAGATGCCTTCGAGCACAATGTTATAGGCCACCAGCGAGCGGACAAAGTCTTTCTTGCCCTCCAATGTATAGATATCGAGGTTTGGATCGAGCATCACATCCAGGTGCTTGTTCTGGAAATCCGCCTTGTCGGCCAGCGATTTTTTGCCAAAGCCTGCCGCGTAAATCTCTTCGCGATCAAACGGAAACGTCTCAATGATGTACTCAAAGGTCATGAAGTGATTGGCTTCTTCCCACATCTGTTTTGACAGATATAACTGCGCTTCAGCGGCGTTGACGTACGGATAAATACCAAATGCCAGCGACTTGTTGATCAGTAGTTCGTTCGGATTGAGGTAGCTGATGACGGTTTTGAGTGCATGCTTTTCCTCGTCCGATAATTTTTCAAAATCCGCCAAATCCTGGACCAGCTGGACCTCGTTTGGAAACCAAGTGTTAGCCACTGCTTGGTTGTATAAATCATATGCCCATGGGTAGCGAATTGGGTGCAAGCTGAGCCCATCGCGCAGTCCTGAGCCTAAAATTCCCTGTTTAGGATGTTGATAATCTGCCATATTATTCTCCTTTTTTAACTTTGGTAAATCCAAACCCGCGCGTTTTAGCGCCAGTTCGAATCTTCTGTTCTGCTAATTTTTCCACCGACACGGTGGTCTGCTCTGACTGATGGCGTGGCTTAACATGTAAGTAATAGGTGGTTTTCAAACCGCGTCGCCACGCTTCAGAATAAATCTCCACATATTCATCAATATCACGAGTCTCCAGATACATATTTCGAGAAATCGCCTGATCAACCCATTTCTGTGCCCGGGCTGCTACTTCAATGAATGCATACGGGCTCAATTGGAAGCTGGTTTTATAGACATCTTTCAGTTTCTGCGGAATGGCGTCAATATTTTGAATATCACCCTGATTAGCAAAAACCTCTTCTTTAATGTCATCCCACAGGTTCAATTGCTTAAGGTCGCGTACTAAATTATTGTTTACCTCCAGAAACTTACCATTCAAGGTCGAACGGCTAAAAATCTGGGCAAACTGCGGATCAATCCCTGGGGTCGTTCCTGCCACATGACCGATGTTAGCGGTCGGTGCAATGGCCATCAAAGTGGCGTTACGCATGCCTTTTTTAACTTTTTTGCGTAATTTATCCCAATCTAGACGGGTTTTGTTATCAATTTTCACCTTAACCTTGCGATTATTCGACAATTCCGCCACTGTATCAATCGGCAAAACACCCTTACTCCAACCGCTGCCTTTATACGTCGGATAATTACCTAGCTCGGTCGCCAAATCCGCTGACTGATCGATGGCGTGGTAGCTGATAAACTCCGTCAATTGGTCAATCAGCTCATAGGCTTCGCTCGATTCATAGCAATAACCGAGTTTTTCCAATACGTCCGAAAAACCCATCATGCCCAGGCCAACAGCTCTCGTCTGCTGATTAGCGTGCATTGCCTCTTTAACTGGCGTCTCAGTAATATCGATCAGATTATCCAATTGCCGAATCGCCGCCCGTGACGCCTCTTGCAAACGATCCCAGTCCCAAGTCTTATCCTCACGCAAAAACGCCGACAGGTTGATACTAACCAAGTTACAGGTGGCGATATTATCCTTGTCTTGAGGCAGGGTAATTTCCGTACAGAGGTTGGACAAATGAATTGTACCAGTGTTATTATTTAGCGCCCGCACGTTAATAGTATCTTTCCAGGTGAGCCATGGGTGACTGGTAGCCTGTAGGCTAGTCAAAATCTGCTTGAACTGCTGGCGAGCTGACATCTTTTCAAAGACCCGCAATTTACCAGCTTCGGCTAGCTTAATATATTCCTTGTAACGCGCCGAAAACTCCTCACCATACAACTCTGGCAAATCTGGCGTTTCCGCTGGGTCGAACAGATACCAATCTTGGTCTTTCTGCACCCGCTTCATAAACTCATCAGAGATAAATACCGCAGTGTTGGCAAAACGCGTGCGCATATACGGATCGCCAGAGTTAGAACGCAAATCAATAAATTGCCCAAAATTGAGGTGCCAGTTCTCCATATAAATGGCCGCTGCACCCGCTTTTTTACCCTTACGGCTAACCGCAAACAGCGCCGTATCAATCATCTTCATAAAGGGGATCGGGCCAGTTGATTCGGTGTTAGTAGTTTTAACTGGGCTACCAGCTGCCCGCAATTTAGTAAAACCGATGCCGATGCCGCCAGTACCCTTGGCGATAAACATAGTGTCGCGCACACTCTTGGCAATTGACTCCATATCATCGTCGACATTTAGTAAAAAGCAGTTGCTGAGCTGCGGGAAGGAGCCACCAGCATTGACCCGCGTCGAGCCGCCCGGCAGATATTCTAACTTACTCATATGTTCATAAAACTCAATCGCTGCCGCAGTTGGATCTGGCTCATTGTAGCTGAGTCCCATAGCGGTACGCATATGAGTAAATTGTGGCGTTTCCAGCGGGTCGCCGCTTTGTTTGCGCAAGGCATAGCGGTTTTTATTGGTCATCACACCGAGATATTTACTGAGGTCATCTTTGGCAGGATCAAGTGCCTCGCCAAGCCTCTTTAGATCAAACCGACCGTCACTCATCCGCTCATCAAGCAAACCATCTTTGACCGCCGCTTTAACAAATTTCGGAAACTCCCGGGCATGCAATTTCTTTAACTCGTCTGCCGTCTCGTAATCGCCCAAAATGCTCTTATAGATAGTCTTTAGCAGTAAGCGGGCTGCGATTTTATCATAATCTGGATCATCCTTGACATTCTGTAGTGTCGTCTGGATGACAGCCTGATCAAGCTGCTTGGTGGTAATCCCGTCAAATAGCGTCAGCTGCAGCTCGGTTGCCACCTGCACCACCTTAGAAACCTGATCTGGTAGCCTATCACAGGCCTTCAAAATCGCCGCGTTAATTTTATTGGCATCAAACGGCTCTTTCGTTCCGTCGCGTTTGACCACGTTAATTTGTTGCATTTACCCTCCTTAATTTGCCCTGCTAAAAATCAGCCGCCAGTACCCTATCTGGTGGCTCATTTGGATAATTTGCCTTTTTGTTTATTTATGGGTTCGCTACATATATAGCGTACAACACTAACTATAGCCGCTACATATAGTGTTTTTCAAGACATTTGGTAAATTTTACAACCTATTTTTGCTATAATCAGATACGATATGAAATTTGCCTCAATGCGCGACGCCACTTATTTTTTGGACAAGTTAATCGCCTATCCGCCCGAAAAACATAATCGGCTGGTATATGTAGCGCATATTTTGGAAACCCTTGGTAGTCCGCAAAATCAAATTCCCGCCATCCACATCGCCGGCACCTCCGGCAAGGGTTCGACTGCTTATTATGCGACCAGTTTACTGAACCGGGCTGGCTATACTACCGGTACATTAGTGTCGCCGCATATCACCAGCGTCGCCGAGCGCTCGCTCATCAACGGGCAGCCGCTGCCTGAACAAGAATATTTGCATTATTTCCAAGAGTTTATCAGCTTCTACGCGGCACACAACCTGCATCTATCCTATTTTGAATTTTTGACGATTTTTAGTTTTTGGCTATTTAAGAAAATAGACGTTGATTATATCATAATTGAGGTTGGAATTGGCGGTCGGCTGGACACGACCAACGTGATTTCCCGTTCGCCAACTGTACGCGTCATCACTGATATTGGACTGGACCATACGGAATTATTAGGCAATACTCTGACAGAAATCGCTCAAGAAAAAACTGGCATTATCCACCAGAATGATTCAACCGTGATGAACCGACAAGCTTCTGAGATTGAAGCGATTATTCGGCAACATGCAGAGTCACAGCACTCACAGTTCTCAATTGCTTCGCCAGTAAATAGCGAATTCCTGAAAATACTGCCGGATTTTCAGCAGCGGAATTGGATATTGGCATACTATGCGGTCGAAAAGCGGCTGGCATTGGATGAAAAGCCGTCCCTGTCAAAAGAAGTTCTGGAAAAATCCGTGTATATCACTATTCCCGGGCGGCTAGAGAAGCGCAATGTTGATGGAGTTAACATCATATTTGATGTTGCGCATAATCCGCAGAAAATCCACGCCTTGATTGATTCATTACGTAAATTGTATCCGGATAAAAAGCCTGTTTTCGTAGTAGCATTCGGGCAAAATAAGCATTCGTCGCTGGCAGAATCGCTTGCCATAATTGACAGCCTGGCGCAACTAACCTACGCCACCACATTTAGCGCCAATTACGGCAAAAACCACCGCAACGTACCGCCGGAAAACATCCGCCATGTCATGAAATCTGCAGTCGAGATTGAACATAATCCAAACAAAGCCTTAGAAAAAGCCATCAAAAAAGCCCGGCAGCTTGATACGTACGTCGTTGTTGCCGGGTCGTTTTATTTAGTGAGTGAATTTGCGGCAAGCTAAATCGCTACTAATAACTAAATTATCTTGTGTGCGATTACGTACTGAATTGCTCGATTAAAAAAAGGACACAAATCAATGTTATGCAGCTCAGCGACAGACACCCACTTATAATCGCTATGCTCCCAGCTCAATTTCACCGCCGGCGTATTATCCAAATGCGTGATATATAACAGCTTTGTGACTGATTTATCATCTTTCTTATCGTACGTAGTTTCGGCATACACTAACTGTATTTTTGCTGGATCTAAGTCTATTCCGCATTCTTCCTGTACCTCGCGGATCACCCCCAAATTCTCCGACTCGCCGGCATCCACGATTCCGCCCGGCAAGTCTGGCTGATACGATTTCTCTGGATATTTTAAGTGTTCGCTCAAAGTCAAAGTTAAAACATTACCGTCACCATCGATGATTAGGATTTTTGCAATTGATTCTAATCTCGTGTTCTGCTTTGACATGAATTAATCCTCCTGGCGGAAGGACGGGGATTCGAACCCCGGAGACCCCGTGAAGAGCCTACACACTTTCCAGGCGTGCCAGTTCAACCACTCCTGCATCCTTCCGTTACCCATATTATAACAGAAGATCAGATAGCGGTTGCAACATCACCTGCTTTTTGTCTATAATAAAAGGCAATGATGAACGATCCTTCAATACGTATTAAGCTTAATAATGTTACCAAACGCTTTGGGATCGGCGACGCCGAGATTAGCGCCCTGGATAACGTTGATTTAACTGTCAAAAAGGGCGAATTTATCGCCATTATGGGTCCAAGCGGCTGCGGCAAAACGACGCTACTTAATATGATTGGACTATTAGACCAGCCGTCTGACGGCGAATATTACCTGGACAATCGGCCGGTTGATTTTTTAACGCCGCGCCAGCGCGCCCAGATTCGCTCCAAACAAATTGGTTTTATTTTTCAGAATTTTAATTTAGTACCGCGGCTAACCGTTATCGACAATGTTGCCCTGCCGCTGACGTACACAGGTCTCGGCAAAATTAAAAGATTACAGGAAGCTAGCCGAATATTAAAGACGTTTCATTTGAACGAACGCGAATATTACATGCCGCATCAACTGTCCGGCGGCCAAGTGCAGCGCGTCGCTATCGCCCGGGCGTTAGTCAATAGCCCATCGATTATTCTAGCGGACGAACCAACTGGCAACCTAGACAGCAAGGCTAGCCACTTGATCATGGAAGAATTGGCGGACATCCATCGCCGCGGCAACACTATTATTATGGTGACGCATAATCCGGAATTGACCAGTTACGCCAGCCGCGTTATCACTATGTTGGATGGTAAAATCGACACCGACGAACACCTGGGCAGGAAAAAATTTACTAAAAAATTGATTGAAGACGATAATAAAGAAAAGAAAGACAAAGACGCCAAGCACAAAGACGAAATTCATAAAGAAAAGCAGGAAACTGGCGAAAAAACCGTAAGCAAGGCCGCCAAAGACGACAAAGAAAATAAAGAAAGCAAACATCCTAAAACAGAGACTAAAAAGACAGAGAAGCCAGAGAAGACCGATAAACCAGAGAAAGCGGAGAAAATTGAAAAACCCGAAAAAGCTGATAAGAAAAAGGAAAAAGAATCGTGAGTATGTTATTAAAGAATCATTTTGAAAACGCCGCTCAGGCTTTGAAAGCTAACCGCGGCCGGACATTTTTGACAATTATCGGCATCACTGTCGGTATCGCCAGTATAACCATGGTATTATCGTTAGCCAGCAGCGTTACCAAACTGTTTGGCGGACAGCAGAATATCAACACTAATGAGCCGGTCGCCATCATCCGATCTGGCGGACAAAAAACTGGCACGAACATTTTTACTGAAGCAGACGGATCAACTACAGTCAATACGCTAACCGAGCAGGATGTAAGCGATTTAGGGAAAATTCCCAACCTTAAGACAGCGCCCATCGCTTTTTTACACAGCGAACTAAAAGCACGCGACGGTAAAGTTGACACCCAGAAAGCCGCGATAGTCGGCAGCACCGGCTCATTAAAGTCAATCGCCAACCTGGAAGTTAGCGAAGGTCAGTTCATCGACGAGGCTGACGGCATCATCGTCGGACAGCAATTATCCGTCGACCTATTTGGTACCGACAAATCTATCGGCAATGTCATCAATATCCACGGCCAGCCAATTACAGTCGCTGGCGTCTTAAAAAACGTCAGCCATCCCGCAAAACACCTTAATGTCGACTTTAATAATGCCGCCATCATGCCGCTGTCTGTTATAAAAAGATTCACTCAGAACACTGCTCAAATTCAGCAAATCGCTGTCGCTGCAGATTCTCGCGAACAACTACAGTCTGGCCTTTCTGAAGCCGAGAAAATCCTGCATAAAAACCACGACGGTAATAATGATTACCGCATCCTTACGGGTAATGAAATAAATGAGAGTAAAAGCAATTTAGTCAATTTACTGTCATTCGTGATGGCTGTTATCGGCAGCGTATCGCTGATAGTTGGCGGTGTCGGTATTATGAATATTATGCTGGTTAATGTTGCTGAACGCCGGCGCGAAGTAGGAATCCGCCGCGCTGTAGGCGCTACCGGCCAGCACATCATCAACCAGTTCGTTATTGAATCGGCAATCGTCGGTCTACTGGGCGGCATTATCGGTTACATCTTAGGTCTCTGCGGCGCTTATATAGTTGGCGCTTATTTATCGTTTACACCATATATTTATTGGCAAACTATTGTAATAACGATCTTCCTATCACTGCTTATCGGCATCATCGCTGGCCTATATCCAGCCTTCCGCGCCACCAAGCGCGACCCGATTGAATCGCTTCGGTATTAAACTCTCTGCCCAGAGCAGCAAATTCTCCAAATAACAAAGTGGAAGCACATCAAACTGCCGCACTTAATAGAGCCAACTGGCTTAAGAATTGAGCTAATCGCTAACTCAATTCTTGTTTCAACCGCTCAACCAGCGCCACCGGGCCAGGATTAACACCATTTAATATAGCGGTATAGATACTAGCAGCATCTGCCAGCACCAAACCCCAAAGCAACTGCCTCATCAGCGTCTCGCCGGCGAGCTCCACTACATAGGCTTTCGGACGCTTGCCACTCAGCAGGCGGTCGCTTAATTCCATACGCTCGCGAATTCTCGGCCGCTCTAAGCTGCTTCGAAGGTCAAAAATTGCGAACGGCTTCTCAACTGGATGCGACGACCAGCCGATAAACTCATTGTGATTAAACTCTGGATACTGGTTAGAAAAAGCCAAATTCTTCGCCGATTCGTTCCAGCTGATTTTCCATTTATATGCCAGCGGCCAGGTTAATTCCCCAGCAAAAAACTCTGGTGTTTTACCGATTACCATTTTAGCAATCTGTTTCGCGTAATTATGCGCCTCGGGGACGTCTGCCGCCCAGCCAGCCGCTTCGCTGTGCAGCCAGCCTGCGCTATCCGCAACTTGCTGGTATAGATCACCGTCAATAATCCAAAAATGTTGTAACAATTTCAACAAACCTCGCAAATGATACACTGTTGACATTCTAGGCTGCGCGCCTGATGGGACTTCTACGTACGCCGCGCGGTCAGATTTGGCGCGCTCAATCAGCGATCCTCCCGTTGATAACGCCGCCAAACAAGCCTGTTTTTCCAATGCTTGCTGATAGCAGCTCAGGGTTTCCTCAGTATTGCCCGAGTGACTAATGGTAATCACCAGTGTCTCTTCACCGACAAATCCCGGTAGATCATAGCCTTTTACCACCACAAGCGGTACATGCAGCCAGCCGTCCGTTAAGACTTTAATCATATCCGCCGCCAAAGCCGATCCGCCCATACCAGCTAAAACCACATTCTTAAATTCGCGCCGCTGGTTATCGCCAGGAATCACCTCTATTTCGTACACTGCCTGCTTGGAAATATCTAAAATACCGCCGAGCGTATCAGACGGATCGCGTTGTTTTATTACATTCAAATCATCTAACATCTTGCATTTCTCCCTTTGTCCATGTTAAAGTATAACATAAGCGTAAACAGAATTAATATAAAGGTGGGTATATGAGTTCTCATACTAATCAATCAATCAGCGACGATCAAGAACTAGCCAAGGTATTGGCCGGCGTTTCTCAAGAGGCGGATAATAATATGCAGTTCGAAGAAACTGGCAGTGTCGCAGCGCCATCAACTGTAAATCCAGCTACCATCTCGCCAGACCCAGCGCCTGCTGCTGACCCTGTGCAAACTGCCGATCCAGATCCAGTACAGAACGCTACGTCTGCCGCGAAGGATGCAGCAAAAACATCTTTGTCTTCGGGTTCAGGGCGAACTGTCCAGCCAGGAGCGCCGCAGCAGTCAACTACACCTGATTCAACGCTTGACGAGATTAAACAAACTGCCCTATACGAACTGCGTCCGCTTATTAACAAGCTTAACGTATCGCCAGAAGAAAAGTTCGACACCTATCTATTGCTGCTGCGCTCAACTGATGACAGGGATTTGATCGCGCCAGCGCATGAAGCTGCTGTTGCCATCGTCGACGAATCTCGCCGCGCCCAAGCACTGCTAGATATCGTTAAAGAAATCGATTACTTTTCTGAATCCAGCAAATAAAAGTTTAGTTTATTAAATAAAATACCCGCTGCCCGGCGGGTATTTTTATCGGCTGCGAGCGGCTTTGGTAAAAATTTGCAAACCCGCCCGCTTAACCAGCCGCTAGAGATTACATCATCCCCATGCCCGGCATGCCACCAGGTGCAGCTGGAGCTTCTGGCTCTGGTACATCGACGACCAGTGCGCCCATGGTCGCTGCGGTTGAAGCGATAGATACCGCGTTCTGCACTGCTTCCTTGGTGACGCGCGCTGGGTCGATGACGCCAGCTTTTTTGACATCCACCAATTCATTCGCAGGTTTCATGACATTAACGCCAAAGCCAGCCTTGCCCGCCTCGACTTGCGCTAGTAGCGCGTCGGCATTCAGGCCAGCGTTACGCATAATCTGTAGGAACGGCTGTTTCAAGGCATCCTTCAGAATCTGCCGGCCAGCCGCGATGCTATCTGCACCAGTCACCTTCAGGCCGCCAGCCAAGTTTACCAGCGTCACACCACCGCCAGCGACGATTCCCTCGGCCAAGGCTGCCTTAGTAGCCGCCACCGCGTCGTCCACGCGGAACTTCTTTTCGTCAATTTCTGTCTCGGTCGCGCCGCCGACTTTGATGACCGCTACCTTGCCACTCAGGGCAGCTGCTCGCTTGTCGAATTGTTCTTTTTCATATTCGCTGGAAGCATTGTCGGACAGTGCCTTAATCTGAGCGATCTGTTCCTTCACGGCTGATGGCTTGCCCGCGCCCTCAACGATGGTGGTTTCATCTTTGCCGACAATCACCTTGCGCGCCGAGCCCAACACTTCCAGGCCAGCATTCTCAAACGTCAATCCATGATCTTCAGAAATCACCGTTGCACCAGTCAAGACTGCGATGTCGCGCAAAATCTCCTTGCGGCGGTCGCCAAAGCTGGGCGCCTTGACCGCCACGGTGTTAAATACACCCTTGAGCTTGTTCAGCACCAATATGCTCAGCGCTTCGCCCTCAACTTCATCGGCAATTAGCACGACATCCTTTTTACCAGATTGTGCCAATTTCTCCAGCATCGGCAAGAATTCTTGCACGCTGGAAATCTTCTTATCGGTAATCAAAATCGCTGGCTTTTCGTAAACCGCCTCTTGCCGACCAGTGTCGGTGACGAAGAACGGACTGACCCAGCCCTTGTCCAAACTAAAGCCTTCTACGACCTCGGCTTCCAACTCCAAGCCCTGGCCAGCCTCAACCGTCACCACGCCGTCTTTGCCAACTTTCTCGATGACACCGGCGATCAATTTACCAATTTCGCTGTCGCCCGCTGAGATGGTTGCCACCTCGGCCACGCGCTCAGACTTGCCCTCAATTGGCTCCGCTAATTTGTTCAGCTCTTTGACAATTTCCGCACCAGCCTGCTCAATACCCTTGCGTAGCTCCATCGGGTTGTGGCCCGCCGCGATTAACCGGTTAGCCTCCTTCAAAATCGAGTATGTCAGCACCGTCACCGTCGTGGTACCGTCACCAGCCTGCTTGTTCAGGTTCTTGGCTGCCTGCTTGATCAGATCAGCGCCGACCTTATAACCCAGCGTCTCGTCGTCTTGCTCACCCAGCTCAATGCCTTCCGCTACCGTCACGCCGTCGTGCGTCACTGTCGGCCCGCCAAAACCCTTGGCGATCACCACATTGCGGCCCTTTGGCCCGTAGGTTACCTTAACTGCATTATATAGCGCCTGGGCACCACCCAACACGCGAGCGCGCGCATCATCATCGTAAAAAACTTTTTTTGCCATAACTTAAACTCCCCTTTTCTCAAACAACCGTTGCTAAAATATCTTCCTCACGGACAATCAAATATTCCGTACCGTCAATTTTTAAATCCGTGGTCGAATATTCCTTATACACAATTTTGTCGCCCACCTTCACATTCTTGACATCGCCGCCGACCGCTTTGACCTCAGCTACCACCGGCTTCTCCTTGGCATTGTCCGGCAAATATAATCCGCTAGCCGTCTGCGTCTTCGCCTCCTCGCGCACCGCTACCACGCGGTCGCCGAGAGGCTTGATAGGTGTATCCATATCATCCTCCATTTTGTTAACAATACACCCATTGTACCGCACCAAATTAGCACTCGTCAAGGGCGAGTGCTAATTTTAATTACTATAACTCTGCTATAATATCCCCATGCAATTATTCAAACGTCTTTTAGAAAAAATCCTCGGTTCTTACGTTAAGAAATATCTTAAATCTCACCCCAACGTTAAACTCATCGCTGTAGTTGGCAGCGTCGGTAAAACCAGCGTCAAATCAGCGACCGCCACTGTTTTAACAGAAAAGTTCACTGTCCGCCATAGCCGTGGCAATTTGAACACCACCTTAAGTGCGCCCCTGGAAATCCTCGGCGTTGATGGACCGAAAAACGCTAAATTTCCCTTGGCTTGGCTGAAAGTCTTTGCGGATGCCCGAGCCAGCATTAAAAATCCAGATGCGCCCGATATTATTATTCAAGAATGCGGCATTGACCGCCCGGGCGAAATGTCGATATTCACCAAGTATATGCGACCTGACATTGCCATTATCACCTCTGTTGCGCCGGAGCATATGGAGTTTTTTAAAACAATGGACGCGGTAGCGCGTGAAGAGTTGTTCGTCAGCCAGGCAGCTAAAAAAACAATATTCAACCTTCACGACATTGATAAAAAATATCATTCCCTCATCGCTGGAAATCGTATTAGCTATGGCGATCAAGCTGCCGACGTTTTCCTAAAAATCAAAAAGTTTACCGGTAGCGGCTGCGCAGCGAATTTGCAATTTTCCGGAAAAACGTCCCGCACGATTACCATTTCCATGCTGGGCGAGCATAATATTCGCTCCATCACTGGCGCGGCAGCAGCGGGACTGGCTTGCGGCATGGATATTGAAGAGGTAGCAGCAGCCCTAGAGAAAATCCAACCCGTCTCTGGCAGAATGAATATTTTACACGGTATACGGGACTGTACATTACTGGATGACACGTACAATGCCAGCCCCATCGCCATGGAACATTCCTTGAAAACCCTCTATTCCCTGGAAGCTAAGCATAAAATCGCGGTTTTAGGCGATATGAACGAGCTTGGCGGCATATCCGAAACAGAGCATAAGAAAATTGGCAAACTTTGCGACCCTAAACAGTTAGACATGCTCATCACTGTCGGCAATCTATCAAAAAATCATCTGGCACCAGCCGCCGAAAAAAACGGCTGCAAAGTCATATCTTTCCAATCAGCCCCAGAAGCCGGCGAATTCTTAAAAAGCAGCGATATTAAAGACGCAACCATTCTTTTCAAAGGCTCGCAGGGCGGTGTCTACCTCGAGGAAGCCATCAAGCCTCTCCTTAAAAACTCCGCCGACAGCCAAAAATTAGTTCGTCAATCATCAAATTGGCAGCGAATTAAAGCGAAATTTTACGATTCTCTTGACCAATCTCGGCAATAACCTCGCTCGCCACCGCCTTATCATTCCACGGAATCCGCTTGCCATTAACAATTCGGTACTGCTCATGGCCCATACCGGTAATTAAAACCGTATCGCCGCGCGCCGCCGTCTGCAAAGCCTGACTAATTGCCTGCTTCCGATCGGCCACTTCCGTCATTTTATGAGATTTTTTCGTCTTTTCAATCCCCTGGCGAACCATCGCCCGAATCTCATCCGGATCTTCATTATAACTTTCCTCATCTGTCAGGAAAATCCTGTCTGCCAAGTTAGCCGCTAATTCTCCCATAATCGGCCGCTTCGACTGATCGCGGTCGCCGCACGCCCCAAACACCAGGATTAGCCGCCCCTTAGTAATCTTTTGCGTAGTTTTTAACAATTTTTCCAGCGCGTCCGGCGTGTGCGCATAGTCCACGATAATGTCAATCCCGAGTTTGTTATCCACCCGTTCAAACCGTCCCGGAATCACCTCCAGGTTCGCTACGCCTTCCTGAATATCCTCCAGCTTAATCCCCAACAGATACGCCAGCGACACCGCCGCCGACATATTCATCACGTTAAACTCGCCCGGCAGATTTGTTGCCAGCTCCAGATGAGTTTGATGGTCGATCAGCAAACTCGCCTCCGTCCCCTTCTTATACAATTTAACGTGCGTTATGTGCGCCTCAGCTTCTGGATTCATACCGTAGGTCATTTTTTGCTCGCGCGCCGTAAACTGATTAAAATAATCAAACCACGCGTCATCGCGGTTCAGTACAATGTATTTCGGCTTTTTCTCAAATAATTTCGCTTTCGCTGCCGCGTATTGCTTCATCGTTTTATGGTAATCCAAATGATCTTGCGTCAAATTCGTCATCACCGCCGCCTCAATTGGCACGCCGTCAAACTTATGCTGGCATAAAGCGTGGCTAGTCGCCTCTAAAATCACATATTCCGCGCCTTTACGCCGCGCTGCCCGGAAAAAACGAAACAGCTTCGCTACCGTCGGCACCGTTGCATTCAAATCGTTCAGTTTTTCCTGACCGGCAATTTCAATCACCGCCGTCGTAAACAACGCCGTCTTAAAACCAGCCTCTTTCAAAATCTCATTAATATAACAAGCAGTCGTCGTTTTACCGTTCGTCCCGGTCACCGCAATGATCCTCAAACCGCGAGCTGGATTGCCATACCGCAGGCTAACCATCTTCGTGCGAGTAATCCTGTAGGCATTCTCCGTATTTTTCAAAGCCCCCTTCGGTAATGTTTTCCTCGCAATTTTTACCAACCTGTTCTTCATATCCCTATTTTACCACTTATATTTGCTATAATAAAAGCAAATGAGGATTTTGGGAATCGAGTCCAGCTGCGATGAAACAGCGGCGGCGGTCGTTGAAGACGGCGAACGCTTGCTTTCTAATGTGGTTAATTCCCAAATCGACATCCATGCCGAATACGGCGGCGTCATCCCGGAAATCGCCGCCCGCAGCCATTTGGAGGTTGTTAACCCAGTCATCAAAAAAGCCCTGTCTGACGCTGATTGCACCTGGGACGATATCGACGCCATCGCCGTTACCTACGCGCCTGGCCTGATCGGCTCGCTGCTCATCGGCACTCTCGCCGCCCGCACCCTCGCTATTATTCGCAATAAGCCGCTCTACAAGATACACCATGTCGAGGCGCATGTGTATGCTAATTTCATTACAGAACAGAGAAAGAGAGGCTCAAAACATGCCAAATTGCTGGAATTAACAACATCTGCACAAACCCGAGAGGCAAGCTTGTCAGATTCCTTGCGAGACGAGGACTGTTTGAGCAAAGCGAGTCCCGCAGTCGCCAAAGAATCTGACGAGAAAGCATCTCGGCGTGCGGAAGCCGTTGTTAATTCTAGCGATTTGGCGCTGTCTTTACCGCATTATCAACCCACCTTCCCCCTCCTCGCCCTCATCGTCTCTGGCGGCCATTCACAGCTTGTCCTATTCCAAAATCACGGCAATTACCAGCTCATCGGCCAAACCCAAGACGACGCCGTTGGCGAGGCGTTCGACAAGGTTGCTAAAATCATTGGCCTGCCCTACCCTGGCGGCCCTGCCATCGCCAAAGCAGCCGAGCTCGGCGATCCCCGCGCCTTTCACTTGCCCATCGCCAAGCTCGCCGGCGAGTACGATTTCTCCTTCTCTGGCCTCAAGACAGCCGTTCTGAGGACCGTTCAGCGCGAGGTGGGCAAAGATTTCACCTTTCCGTCGCACGAGCTTCCAGAGCTAGTAAACGACAGTCTAAGGCATAATATGGCAGCCAGTTTCCAGTACACCGCCGTTAAAACCCTGGTCGATAAGACTAAGAAAGCTTACGACAATTTCCAGCCTGCCTCCGTCGTCATCGCCGGTGGCGTCGCCGCCAACCAAGAATTACGCCGCCAATTGCGCCAAGCCTTGCCTATCGACATTGAGTATGCGCCCATCCAGCTCTGCACCGACAACGCCGCCATGATCGCTGCGCTCGGTTATTTCCGCACCCGCATTGACCAGCCCGCCGACCCGTACGACCTGGAAGTGCAGCCAAGTTTATCAATGACAACAATCTAACGTTGTGAGGATTACAACATGAACCAACATTTTTTACAATCAACCGCCTGGCAAGCCTTTCAAGAATCACTCGGGCGCACCACCTTTCGCGATAGCGGCCCGGGTTGGGAATATCTGGCTATCCTGGAGCGCAGCACTGGTAATTCCCGCCTGTATTGCCCGTACGGCCCGACTGCCGATGACGAACATTCGCTAGCGGCAGCTCTTGATTCCCTAGCTCAGCTTGGCAAAAAACACCGCGTTACTTTCCTACGCGTCGAGCCAACCAACCTCGACTTTGCTGCTTATCTGCAAACTCACGGCTGGAAAAAGGTTACCTACCAAAAGCTCCAGCCGGAACATTCGCACGTCATCAACCTGACTCAGCCGCAAGACCAGCTGATTGCCCGCATGGCGCAGCCAGTCCGCAATGTGTACCGCAATTATCATAAAAAAGGCGTCTCTGTCCACCGCTCGACCGACCCGCACGACATTGATATCTTGCTAAAATTTGTCCACCAAGTCGCTCGGCACCGTGGCATTACGCCGCACCCTGATAGTTATTTCCGCCAGCAAGCCGCTACCCTCTTCCCGCTCGGCGCGGCCACACTGTATTACGCCGCGCTTGACGATCAGCCCATTGCCGCTGCCCTGTTTTATCACAGCAGCGACACACTATATTACGCCCACGCTGGCGCCTCATCAGACCCAGCTCACCGCAAGCTCAACGCTGGCACCGCCCTGCTGGCCGAGGCAACCATTGATGCTCAGCAGCGCGGATTAACCACCGCTGACCTCTACGGCATTGCTCCCGACGGCGCCGACAAAAACCATCCATGGACTGGCTTCACCAAGTTCAAACGCTCATTTGGCGGACGCGACGTCACCTTTGCCGGGGCTTGGGATTTGCCATTACAGCGCAGCCGCTACTGGCTGTACCGCGCCTACCAAACGCTGCGTTAACACCCCCCCCAGCCAGGCATCATCCGCGATTTTACCGCCCCTTTTTCTGTGGTATAATTGGCTTGGTAATATAACCGCGTGGAGAGATCATTTACGTCTATTGTCTGAGTTTTCACGTGAAAAATCTTGACAGTAGCGATGCTCGCTTTTCACGTGAAAAGTAGGAATTATTCATGCAACTAGCCAAACAATACACCCCAAACGATTACGAACCAAATATTTACGCCATGTGGGAAACCAGCGGCGCATTAGAGCCGACCGGTGTCGGCAAACCGTACTCCATCGTCATGCCGCCGCCCAACGCCAATGGCAATTTACACATTGGCCACGCCCTGGACATGAATTTAAAAGATATTATGATCCGCTATCACCGCATGAAGGGCGACGACGCGGTATTTATTCCTGGGGCAGATCATGCTGGCTTTGAGACATGGGTAGTTTATGAAAAAGAACTGGCAAAACAGGGAAAAAGCCGCTTTGACTTTTCACGTGAACAACTATACGATCAGGTTTGGAAGTTTGTGGAAGAAAAACGTGGCAATGTGGAGTTGCAGCTGCGCGCTCTGGGCGTCAGCGCTTCTTGGCAGCATTTGACCTTTACACTGGACGATAAAGTTATCGCCACAGTATATGAGACGTTCAAAAAGATGTGGGATGACGGACTAGTTTACCGCGGTGAGCGGATCGTTAATTATTGCACCAAACACCAAACCAGCTTCGCCGACATTGAGGTTGAACATAAAAATGAAAAAGGGAAGTTATGGCAAATTGCTTACCCGACACTGGATAAAATCGGCGAAATCGTAGTCGCCACCACGCGGCCGGAGACTATGCTGGGCGACGTGGCAGTAGCCGTCCACCCGGACGACGAGCGCTACAAACACCTCATCGGCACGCGAATTTTATTGCCAATCACCGACGAGGAAATCCCGATTATCGCCGACGAGTACGTCGATATGAATTACGGTACTGGCGCGGTGAAAATTACGCCGGCGCACGACCCGAACGACTTCGAGATGGCCCAGCGCCACAACCTGCCGCTCAAACAAATCATCAACCAAGAAGGCAAGATGGTCAACGTACCGCCGCAATTCCTAGGCCTGACGCCGGCAGAAGCCCGCACTCGCGTGTTGGCAGCTTTGGAATCGTTAGAGCTGCGCCGCGGCGAAACAGACATTGAACATGCCGTCGGACATTGTTATAAATGCGGCAGCGTCATTGAGCCGATGGTTAAGGAGCAGTGGTTTATTAAAATGCAGCCGTTGGCTCAGCCAGCCATCAAAGCCTTAGAGAGGGAAGAGATTACCTTTTATCCAGCCGCCAAGCGCAAAGAACTCATCGCCTATCTCAAGCAACTGAAAGATTGGAATATCTCCCGGCAAATCCCGTGGGGCATCCCGATTCCCGCATTTGTCAATGAAAGCGACCCGCGCGATTGGATATTCAACATCCGCACTGACGAACGAAAGATAGTTGTAAATGGTACAACATATGTCAGGGAAGAGGACACCTTTGATACTTGGTTCTCATCTGGACAGTGGCCATACATCGTTACCGATTACCTAAACGGCGGGGAACTGGCCAAATATTTCCCGACCAGCCTGATGGAAACTGGCATGGATATTATGCGGGCATGGGTAGCGCGCATGATTATGCTCAGCCTGTACCGCACTGGCAAACTACCGTTCAAGGACGTCTATCTGCACGGTATGGTCAATGATGAGCACAATCAAAAAATGTCCAAATCCAAAGGCAATGTCATTAATCCAATGGAGCTAGTCTCAGAATTTGGCTCGGACGCCACTCGCATGGGCATTATCGCTGGTCGGGCGCCAGCCCAGCATCAAGCCTTCAACAAGGGCGCGGTCATCGCTGCTCGTAATTTCTGTAATAAGCTGTGGAATATCGCTCGTTTCGTCGAGGCGCAAATCGGCGATGAACACCAAATCGTCGACCTGGAGCCGCAGACACCAGCCGACCACTGGATTATCCGCCAGCTGAACGACGCCGCCAATAACGTCGCCGTCCGCCTGGAGCAGTACCGCTTTTCTGAAGCTGCGGACACGGTTTATCACGCTATTTGGGACGACCTAGCCGATTGGTACATCGAATCGTCAAAAACCGCTATCAACCGCCCATTGCTGTCATGGGCGCTGGCAACCAGCTTGAAAATCGCTCATCCATTCGCGCCATTCGTCACCGAGACGATTTGGCAGACGCTTAATTACACCGACGGCATTTTAATGCGCGACCACTGGCCGACCCCAGAAAAGTTCGACCCCATCGCCGCTGAGCAGTTTGAGCAGCTGAAAACGCTGGTCGCGGAAGGCCGCTGGGTAATCGCTGAACTGCCGGGCAACAAAAAATACCGCTTGTTATACGGTAATGACAATTTAATTGATGAAAATCAGGACACCGTTAAGCATTTGATGCGCCTCAGCTCAATCAAACAGACTGACCAGCCAAAAGGATTGCGGCTGGCTGTCGCCAATCGAGAAGCTTGGTTAGATATTGATAGCGAAACGCTATACCAGCATCAGGAGAATCTGGAAGTACGCCTTGCCGAAGCCCGCCAAAAGAAAACTGGCTTACAGAAACGGCTCGACAACCCAACATACCTTGAAAAAGCACCGGCTTACTTAGTTGAAGAAACCCGCCAGCAGCTAGCCGAACAAGAGCAAATTATCGCGCGGCTGGTCGCTGAACTGAAAGTGATTACCGTAAAATAGGCGGGGTAGATATAAGCCAGGCCTCAATCAGCAAGCTAGACAAAAAAATAGCCAGCCTAAAATCATACATAATCCGCGCCCCTAAGCCGCATCACCAACAATCAACCGATAACCATCAAACGTGTGCTGACCGCGCGCGGCGTATTTTTGGCGCAATCGTTTACGGTCATTATCCCGCGGCGTTGTCCGAGGCTGCGATGAACCGTTCTTTAAAATATGAGACACCTGCGCATGCTCCGGATGGGTGTGCGGATTAGTTTCCGGCATTTTCGCTTCATCCGTATCCGATTTATCATAATAAACATATTCCCAAGACGCAGTAAACGCCTTATCCATGCTCGTGTCATGCAACAATACGCCAATTGCCGTATGAACGCTAACCAGCATAGTCGCTATGGTAATTAACTGTTGTGCTATATTCATTTCATTTTCCTGTTTTGTATCTGTTTTATGAAATACTGGTCTTAATATTAGCACAAGCTTTGTTTTTTGTCAAGTATATTTTCCTAAATATACATACACTCGCCAAACTAAAATAACCCCAGTTCTCTAGCCGCGGCTATATTCTCTGGCGGAAGGGGAGGGATTCGAACCCTCGGTACGTTTTACCGCACGCCGGTTTTCAAGACCGGTACCTTCAACCACTCGGTCACCCTTCCAACATCAACATCAGTTCAAAATCTGGCGGAGGAGGGGAGATTCGAACTCCCGCTACAGATCTCTCCGTACTAACGATTTAGCAAACCGTCCCCTTCAGCCACTTGGGTACTCCTCCAGATCTACAGATAGAGTGTATCATATATCGGCCATAATTCATAGTTTTATCAGCAATTTTTCGATTGACGCTGCCACATAAAGACGATATAATAGCCTTATCATGATGAAGCAAGGTTTTTTGGGAGTGGTTGCGGGTGTTTTGGCGCTTGGTTTGGGTGTGACGGTCGCCACAGCGCCAGTTTCGGCTATCGGCGAGGGTGGCGCGCCAGCTGGCGTCAATGCAGCGCGCGGCGATAACATGCCAGCAAATTTGGCTAATGGCGATACCTCAATCATCCGCCGCGGCATTAACCTGATGCTATACGGCGCCGGCGTCCTCAGCGTGGTCATGCTGATTTGGGGCGGTGTCCGCTACGTCGTTTCCAGTGGTAAAAAAGACTCGGTAACCGCCGCCAAAAACACCATTGTTTACGCTATTATCGGGTTATTAATTTCCATTTTCGCCTATGCTATCATCAACTTTGTTCTGATGACCGCAATCGGCGGTAGTGGCGGACCGACCACTAACGTATAAAATTGCCCGATAAAATCGCTCGTGGTATACTGTAACCATGGATACAAGCCAAGACAATCAGCCTCCAGAAACTAAAGAATCTGCCGTATTTTACGAGAAATCGAAAGCTGATAGCTCTGAGCCGAAAAAATCAGACACCGACGCAAACGCAGACATAAATAAGACAGAAGATGATCTGAGCTTAAAAGAGCCGATTGCTTGGACAGCCCCAGAGGGCGTCAAAGTCCACCGCGAGCTGTGGTGGTACGTCGCTTTCGGCGTGGTTCTTATCGGGCTCATGGCGCTGGCTATTTTAGTATTCAAAAGCCCGACCTTTGCCATTTTACTGCCAATTATGACGGTGGCGCTGTTCTTACTATCAGAGAAAACACCTCAAAACATCAATTACGCCATCAGCCCCAAAGGCATTTACGTCGGCGATAAGCTTTACGACTTCAGCGAGTTTAGGGCTTTCGGGATAACCCGTGAAAATAACCAGCATTCAGCAATTTTACTGCCGGTCAAGCGCTTTTCGCCCGGACTAACGCTCTATTTTTCTGAAAAAGAGGGTGAGAAGATAGTCGATATGCTGGGAGCGCGGCTGCCAATGCAGGAGATTAAGCCCGACGCCTTGGAAAAACTCATCCGTATGATAAAACTATAACTTGCCCCGCTAGTTTATATGTGGTAGAATACGAAAGTTCACCGTTTTTGGGCGGAGAAAGCACTTTATATTTCTGTTATAGCCAATCGGGTTTCCGAAAGGCTGTATGCACCCGTAGCTCAGCTGGATAGAGCGCTGGCTTGCGGAGCCAGAGGTCGTAAGTTCGAATCTTGCCGGGTGTACCACATTAGCTTTATGGAGAGATGCAGGAGTGGTTGAACTGGCCGCTCTCGAAAAGCGGTATGGGGCAACCCATCGAGGGTTCGAATCCCTCTCTCTCCGCCACAATTAATCTAAGATGAAAATAACCATTCTAACAATCGGTAAAAAGAACGAACCCTGGATTCAACCAGGCGTTTTTCGTTTTTTAGAGCGTCTGAGAACGCCGTTTGCCGCAGAGATGATAATTCTACCACATTCAAGCTTTGAGGGCGACAGAGCGCGCCAAGAAGAGTCAGAACGATTATTATCACGGCTAAAAGACAGTGATTTTACAATTTTACTAGACGAGCGCGGTAAAAACCTTAGTTCGCCAGAATTATCTAGCTTAATCTTACAAAACAGCACTAAGCATATCGTTTTCATTATCGGCGGCGCTTATGGTGTTACCGATGCAATGCGCCAGCGAGCCAATATAACTTGGTCGCTATCAAAGCTGGTATTTCCACATCAGTTAGTCCGCCTTATCCTGGCAGAGCAGCTGTACCGCGCGCAGGAAATAGTCAAAGGCAGCCGCTATCACCACCAATGATTTATATATTGCCATGCCGGGTAATAACCGCCGCCTGGACATTTTCAGCGCCCGCCTGTCTCAAGCAGTCAGCTGCCGCCGCTAAGGTTGAGCCTGTCGTAAAGATATCGTCGATTATTACATACAACTTCTTTTGATCAACCGATTTAGACACCTCGAAGAACTCTTTAGCTTGCCGTTTTCTTTGACGCGACGACCTAGTGGCGTGCTGGACGACATTATTGCGGCGGCGAAGCAGGGAAGAATAGCCGACCTTCCGCTTTCTGGCCAGATGTTTGGCAATAAGCCGCATATGGTCGTAACCGCGGCGGCGCATATTCCTGGACGTCGTGGGAATCGGCACAATAACCGCATCTGCCGGCAACTCCGGCAAGGTAGAATCAAGCAAATCTCCTAAAATACCCGCTGCTGCCTGAACACGACGAAATTTATAATCATCAATAATCTTAGCTATTGACCCGCGGCGATACCCAAAGCACCACAACATACCGTACGGCTGCTGGTGATTATCGCAAAGATTGCCCATTTTTAGCGGGTTACCGCATAAAATACATAGTTGAAATCGTTGTTTGATGATGTATTTTTTACAACTCTGACATAGGATAGATCCAGTCTTACCGCACTCGTAACAGCGGTGGGGAGCGATAATTGATAAGATCTGGTCAAACATCGTAATTTATACTTTTATAACCTCTAGTGTTGATTATACCGCATATAACAGCTATAATTGTAATAGACTACTGTCATGAGCCTATTATATAAACAGTGGAGGAGATTATGGCCCGCAAACAAGATGATAATCTATTACTGGACGATGAGCTGACGGCGGCGTTCTTAGGGAGCGACGACAGTTCCATGCCAGAACCAGAGCCGGTGGATGGCGACGACACCGTTACTACTGCGACAGCTGCCGCAGCAACCGACGAGACTTGGGAAGATTCTGAAAATTTAATGGGACAGCTGGCTGTCGATGTGTTTGAAACAGAAAATGAGCTGGTTATTAAAGCCCGCACCGCTGGTGTTGACCGCAACGATTTGGATGTTAGTATTTCCGACGGAATTTTAACCATCAGCGGCACGTTATCAAGCGGCGACGAAGGCGACGTACGCAACTGGCACATTCAGGAATGCTACTGGGGCGAGTTTAGCCGCACCTTACCGCTGCCAACTGCCGTCAATGAAGAAGGCGTTAAGGCAGAATTAAAAGACGGCGTACTGACAATCACCTTTGAAAAAATCAAGCAAGAACGAGCAAAGAAGATTAAAGTTTTGTAAGACTCTATGTTGAGTTTTTAAATCTGTTTTGCGCGGCAAAGTAAAAATCAAAAACCTAAACCCGCAATTCGCTTTATAAAAACCCCGGCATGCCGGGGTTTAAAACGCTGACAAAAGCTTAAAGCTACGCTGTACCAATCTGCCCGATAACGAAGTTGACGATAGCATACGCCATAATAGAGACGATTAAACCAATCACCGCATATATAATGGTATTCTTTGCCGACGTCACTTTACTGCTATCGCCAGCCGAGGTCGTATATTTAATACCGCCCCAAACCATCATGATCACCGACAAAATACCGACAACCCACAGGATGATGTTAACGACGTTTTTTACTAACGAGTTAGCATCCCCCACGCCGTCTTTCATACCTTCACCCTTTGCAGCCTCTGTTCCGCCTGTCAGATTATACTGAGCGCTAACCGCCGGCGAAGCAGCCAAAGCAACCATCGGTACCATCAGTAGTCCCGCCAGCAACACTTTTACTTTCTTCATTCGCTTATTCTCCTTTTCGTTACTTGATGTTTATTATTGTACTGTTTTATCCGATACATTGCAACATTTATCCTCTATTGTCCCGCCTTTACTATCTACTCTCTTATACATAAATTATTTGCTTAGTCCAGGCTTTAAATGGCCGCCGCCGGAACCAAAACCGCTGCCGGCAGACTTACTGCTTGGAGTGCTGGCACCAGAAGAAGAGCCGGCAACGGCACCGCTGCTAACACCAGAGCCACCTGGCGAGGAAGTGCCAGACAGAGAACCGCCAACCGCTTTACCGCCTGTCGATGTCACCTCTGTTCGGACAAAGTTAACGATTGCGTACGCCATAATAGCAATAATTAAACCAACTACTGCATAAATCAGCGTACTTTTTGCAGAAGCCAACTTACTGGTATCGCCAGCCGAAGTAATATACTTAAAACCGCTCCACACGATCATAGTTACCGACAAAATACCAACAACCCATAATAAAACATTTACAATTGAACCAACTGTACTGTTGACGCTTTTACCTTGCATCTCGCTGGTTGTCGCAGCATTTATGCCCGAAGATACTTGAGCAGAAGCATCAGACATTAATAGCGAGGCAGCAGCCAGGCTAGAAACGCCCAACAAGCCCGCAAACACTATCACAAACCCTATTTTTTTCATAATCTTATCCTTTCTTTTTTATTTTACCAAACACGCCCAAATGCCAAATTAACAATCGCCGACGCCAATAAAGAAACTATCAATCCAATCGCGGCATATAAAACTGTATTTCTGGCTTTAGTAACCCTTGAACTATCGCCATTCGACAGAGCAAATAGTATACCGCCAACAACTATCATAATAATCGATATGGCACCAACTGCCATTAATAGAAGGTTTACGACATTACCAATCGTTGACTTGACCTTAGCTTCGCCCTCGCTCTTGTTTTGGCAGTACAACGAAGAGCCGTTACCGCCAGAACAGACGTCAACCGCCGAGACTATCACCGGCGCTGCAAACGATGCACTAAGCAGAAGTGCTGGAACAACCAATATTTTTAACAACTGTTTCATGCGCGACACTCCTTTCTACGCAAATCTTCCAATGATAAACTTTACGATAACAAACGACGCAGCGACCATGACCAGCCCAGCTACCGAATAAATTATCGCATCCTTTGCTTTGGCAGTCTTTGACGGCTCGCCGACCGACAGGGAATAGTTAATACCAGCGACAACCACGATAATCACCGCCACTGCGCCAGCAATCATAAACACCAAATTAACAACTCTGTTCAGAGCATTATTATCAGCAGGATTACTCGGGACACCCAAGCTTGAAGCGTCGCCTAGTAGTCCAGCCAAAAAACGTAAAAAATCCATACTACAAACCTATCGTTGATGATATTAAGTTAACAATAGCAATCGACAATAGCGTAACTATCAAGCCGATAACCGCGCTTAAAATTGTCTTCCGGGCATGTGCGGCTTTATCCGGCGAACCAACACTGGTCATCATTAAAAAGCCGCCATACATAATATAACCGACCGCAATATAACCGACAACCTGCAGCAAATCATCAATCACGTTCAGTACAATTCTCCATACAAATGCCGCTTGTTTATCTGTATCGCTGCCAGGGCTTATGATATTGCATGATCCGTCAGTCAGCCCATCGTACCACGGCTTAAACGTCAGTATTTGACCCTTGTCAGAACAGGAATCAGCAAAGGCTTGATTGCCGGAAAAAATCATAGTGGAACTGAAAGCTCCAAATACAATTAATGAAACAGCTAAGATGATTTTCTTCATCAGAATATCCCTCCCGGAACGAAAAAGTTTGTAATCGCCACCATAAACGCGAAAAGCAATAGCCCAATGATGGTATTAGTCCAAACTGTCCGGGCCTTGGAAAGCTTATCAGGGCTACCCTCGGAAGTAGTATATAAAATGGCGCCGAATATCACCGCGCCAACCGCCAAAACTCCAACGCCAGCAGTCATGATCTTTACAACCATCTTTACAATCTCGATGATAGCAGCCTGACCAGTAGCCCCGCCGCAGGCAATAACCGACGTCTTAGCCCCGGCACATTCAGTCTCAGCGAATACTTGGCTGGTACTTAGTATAGAACCGCAGACAACCGCAGCGAGAAAAGCGATAGCAATGATGGTATTTCTTTTTATCATAAACAATTCTCTGGTTAAAATTGTAAAATAGCCGGGGAAAAAATGCAAATAGTTTCTTGAAAAGAGCAGGGATGTTTGCTATTATGACTACTGTCAGATGCGCTCGTAGTGAAGTTGGCCTATCACGCCTCCCTGTCACGGAGGAGATCGCCGGTTCGAATCCGGTCGAGCGCGCCACAATGATTCGCTCCTGATTGGAGTGTTTTTTATTTACTATCTAGAGAAGTAAAATACCGCATATGCCTACAATTTACAGCATATGCGGTATTGAGTTTTATTTATTTATCGCGCTATTTGGCGCGTAAGCTAGATATCGGTTTTTCCACTCCTTCGATTTCTATCGTGGTTTGGCTACCATTTGGTATAACATTGGATACAACCCAAATTAAACCTGAGTACATATTATTCGTATCGGTAGATTTTGGCACCATTTCAATAATACACACAGGAGATTTAGCGGCAGACTCTTCGTCTACCTCATAACCTGTAATGTTACCCTCCGAATCTACGGTAGGTTTTAATGACTTAGGAACAAACGCCATCTGTATCGTGTTACTGGCTGCGGAGTTGCCTTTTCTTCGTTTTGATATACATTCGCCGCGCCCATCACTGCTGCTTACAGCAATAAGTGCAGGTAGTTCGGGGATAGGCGACTCTGCACCTTCTATCTTACCATTTGACATATTAAACAGATTGCAGCGGTGTGACTGTTCTACTTTTAGCTTCGATACCATATTACGGATCTCTGCCAGAGGATCTTCTTCAGAGTTAGATTTCATAAACAGCTCGCCATATTGGCTGATTATAACCTTTTTTGCTTCCTCAGGCACAGAAGCATCTGCTAATAAGGCAGCTACGGTCGCTAATTCCGTTGTCGCTCTCCTGACAACTTCAGCATTTCTTTCAGGGTTACAACGAGCGTTCGTTGGACCGCTTAGCTCTGGGTACGGTAGTCCGCCGTTATTACTCTCATTACCAAAGAATTCATACAGTATTTTACGCCTATCTTCTTCGCCGGAGGCAGCGCTCAGTCTGGTGGCGAGATCGTCAAGACCGACCCATTCGCGCAAACCGCTATTCAGTTTCTCATAAGTAAACTTCGGTCTCGGCGCTTCCGGTGTTGGCGTAGCGGTTTTTTCAGGCGTTGGCGCTGCTGAGGTTGGTGCACCGCTGGCAGCCTCTGTCGATGGCGTCGAGGAAGGTGCTGTCTTAGTTTCTCCGCTGCTTCTGCCGCAGGCAGTAGCACCTACAAAGGCAGCGCCGGCTAATACTGCACCCAGAAAACCTCTCCTGCCTGTTAATTTGTCTATTATTGAACCGCTTGGGTTATGTGGTTTACGTTCCATAACGCTTGGGGCTCCTCTCCTCTGGTCGTACCAGAATTATAAATAAACTCTCCTCAGCACGGGCTGATTGGTTTTATTGTAATATATTTACCATAAAATGCAAGAAAATTGCTGTATTTTTCATAAAATATTTGAAGATTTTAGCCTACCGCAAACACCGACGGATGTGCTACAATTGTAGGCATATGCGGTATGCTCGTTCTATAGTTTTAATTTTAACATGTAGTTTAACAGCTGCTGTATTCATTCCATTTAATACAAGCCATGCAGAAGATCCTATAATAAGCGCGGACAAAAAGTGCGTTTCCTCTTCTACTACTCCAAACACAAGCGGTTCACCAGGGGCAACCAGGACTGAACCGGGTGGATGCAAAAAATACGAATATACATGCCCATCTGGTTCTACGCCTGTTGAGGGTGACAATACGAAATGTAGAAAAAGCACTATAAAAGCGAATCAAGATAAATGTAAGCGATACGGTAAGGGGGGCGGAATAAGCTCTGGCTCTGATCCCAATGGAGGATCGTCATATAGTCAGTGTCTTGAATGGTCGTATTCATGTCCAAGCGGATATACACTCGCCGATGGAAATAAGTGCAAATACTCTACTTCTTCCTCCAAACCTTCCAAACCCACTTCCCCTTTCGCTGGCGATAAAAAACCTACCGTAAGTCCTACTGTCGCAAAGTGTTCAAAAGCAGCAAACCATAAAAAAGGCGATAGCAAAGGCGGGTTTTATTGCTATGACGGAAACGAATACTACGCGATAAACTTTAAATGTTCTACATCATCAGCAATGCAGGAAGCTGTAAAAGACGGGATAACCTGGCGCCGCTGCGTTAGCGCTGGCGACGGCGTATACACGGCTGCCGGACAAGAAATGCTTAAACAAGCTCCTGGCTTAGCCGAGATCACCTCCGATCCTAAGGCTATCGGAGAATGTGCGGTACATGCCAAAGATTCTGTAGAAATGGAAAAAAGCCGCCACTCCGTGCCGGACGAAGCGGCACGTCGCCAGGAAATCTTCGCTCAGTGTCTGGCTGGAAAAACAGGCAAATCAGTGGACGAGGTAAAGGCGGCTCTTGGCGGCGTTGATCCGCTTGTTGGCGCTACAAAAGGTGCAGAGGTTACTACAGCTACCGAGCAGCAACTCGCCCAAGAACAAACCGCCGAAGGCGAAGAAGAAAAGCCTAAAGAGGAATGCGGCGGCCATGTAGAAGGTATTGGCTACTTCCTTTGCCCTATCCTGGAGAGACTCGTTGATTTTGCCGATGGTACCTGGGGTTTATTTGAATACCTATTACAAACTAATCCTTTGCCGGATGACACCAGCAAGCCTTTACCGTCGGCTTGGAGCGGGTTGAGGGATGTGGCTAACGCTATATTGGCCATCATTTTCCTGGCTATAATTATTTCCCAGGTCTCAAACATCGGCATATCCAACTATGGAGTAAAAAAGATGCTACCGCGGCTGATAATTGCTGCCATTGCCATAAATATGTCGTATTTTCTAATGCAGATTATTACAGACATAGCAAATATTCTAGGTTCAACTCTGTACGATTTTATATCAGAGCTAGCGCCAAAAGTGCAGTATAGAGATGTTGGTTGGGCAACTATCATAACAGATATTGCTGCTACTGGTATAGCGGTAGCTGCTATCGGAGCAGGAGCAACTGCAGCAGGACATGCTATGTCAGATATGGATCCAAAAGTGGGACTGTTGCTGTTATTTGTATTCATTGTGCCAGCCATATTAGGTTTAATCGCTGGTCTGATGGCTTTAGTATTCCGTGCAGGCATCATACCAGTTTTGGCAATTTCTGCGCCAATTGCTTTTGCCGCTTGGGTACTGCCAAACACCCAAAAATTATTCGAGAAATGGAAGAGTACTTTCCTGGGTATGATATTTCTGTATCCATTAGCCTCATTATACTGCGGCGGGCTGAAGTTTGTAGCACTGTCACTTATGAGCGAGAACACCGAACCTCAACAAGTTTTATTCAGAATGATGGGAGTAACCATGCTGCTTTTGGGATCTGGGTTTGTAGCGGTACTGGCCATAAAGTCAAATTCCATAATGGGCGGCATGATGAATGGCATAAAGAATATTGGTACTAAACTTACTGCGCCGGCAGTAAATTCACTAGCAAGCTATGCGGGAGCTTTAAAGGGTGCCAAGCGAGCGGAATTTTTAGCAAAAGACCACAGCAAAGCGGCTGAGGCGGCTGAGCGCAACAAATATCATCGCCTTGATCCGCGCAGGCTAAGAGCTAGGGTTAAGCATGCCACAGGACGACGCATGCAAGCACATGACGAGCGAATGGTACAAGCCAAGATGCAAGCAAAAGTATACGAATCTGCCGTAGAACAAGAAGAAAAGCGGAAATATGAAGCTAGAGTGGCAGAAAATCCTGCATTACTTGGAAGGGTAGCTGAAACTGTTGGTGGAAAATCCTTCATCAAAGAGGCTGCTTATAAAGCCGCTAACATGGAACTGTCTAGCAAGCATAACGGCAACGCGGTAGCAGCATTAAACGATAGCAGTAACGAATACGTCAAAGCGCTGGCAGCCAAAGAAATAGCCGAAAGAGGTAGCGCCGGAGAAATAGCACAGGTGCGCGAGTATCTGGAGAATGGCGGCACCATTGATAATACTGACATGGCAGAGGCTTTGCAGAAAATGAAAAAACGAGATGCTGGTGTTGCTGAAGTTGGCGAAAAAGCTATGGACAGGTTGAAACAATCAGGCGGAGCACCCGTGAGTTTTAACAAGAATGAAATAGCTCAGCTCACCAAAGAAGGTTTTGCGGGAGTAGGAGGAGATGTTCAAGCTGCTGAACAGAACGCAGCCGCTATCCAGGGTAGCGATATGAGTTGGCAGCAAGCCGAGAGGATATTAGGCGACAGGCATGTAATGAGGACAACACCTGAAAAGAATGTAACAGCTATAGAAGCCAAGTTTGAAGTAGGCCTTGCAGAGGATATCAAAAACAATAAGATAAGCCAAGATCAAGCCATGAAGATAGTAACAAATGAGCGTATAGTGGAACATATCTCTTCTGGCGATCTTAAGGATAAATTATTAGATATAGCAACAAGACCTGCGGGACAGGCAAGTGGAGGTGGACAACCAGTAACATCATCGGGGCAAGCCCGGCAAGGGCATTCTGCGGGGCAACCGACGCAGCGACCACCTGTGACACCGTCGTCACCTCCTGGCAGAACTTAGACAGCTCCATAGTTTTCCTTGACTTTTTATCTAAAAAATGCTAACATAGTCCGTATATGAAGTGGTTACAGACATATATGCGGCAGTTGATGAAACGGTCGCGATGGTTTGCATTTCTGACGGCTGGGCTGATCGTTGGTGTTTTCGCTGGTACTTTTTTACAGCCTACCCCTGTTATGGCGGCAGATGCCACTTGGAATGGACGGTCTTTAGTCTACCAAGACAACACTTACATAAACATCACCGACGAAAACCAGCTGAAGAACATGGGCTTGGATGAAAAAGGCTACGCTTACGGTATGCTAGACAAATCTGGCGGCAAGGAGAAAATGAAAGTTATTTACTTTCCGCCTGGCACCGATATAACAACAGCAACCTCGGCAGAATTTATCGTCTATGACTTTAAGAAACCAAGGACTTACACCAGGGAATCATCAACCAGCATTTCCACCGAAGCAGCCGGTGAAAATCCCGATGTTGGCAGTAGCGATTGCGGCATAGCATCGGTGGGTTTTTATATTTGTCCGATCTCGACGTTTTTAGCAAAAAACATGGATTGGCTATATGGTAAACTGAACGATTCTCTGGAGACGCAGCCGCTGAATGTTACTGACAATAAAAGCGGGTTATATTTGGCGTGGAATATTATGCTGGGATTTGCCAACGCGGCGTTTATTATTGCTTTCTTAGTTATTATTTATTCGCAAGTCACCTCAGCAGGGATTAGTAATTATGGCATAAAAAAGATGTTGCCGCGCCTGGCAATTGCCGCGGTGTTAGTGAATATATCTTATTATATTTGTGCGTTTGCTATTGATTTATCAAACATCTCCGGACATGCCCTGCAAGATGTCTTTATGCAGATTAGAACTACGGTTTTAACGACTGGACATTCCAGCGGCGGCAGTATTGAAGTATTTACCTGGGAGAATTTAACAGCGCTTATTTTATCCGGCGGCGCGGCGGCAGTCGGCATCAGAGCCTTTCTGGTCGGCGAAGGCGGCGTTTTAACATCGGCGATTATTCTACTGCTACCGGTTTTACTGGGGGCATTACTGGCGGTTTTAATGGTGGTTTTAGTACTGGCAGCGCGGCATGCGTTAATCGTTATTTTGACAATTATTTCGCCGCTGGCGTTTGTTTGCTATTTACTGCCAGGTACAGAAAAATGGTTCGAAAAGTGGCGCAAAATGTTCATGACGATGCTGATTTTCTTCCCGGCATTCTCCTTATTATTCGGCGGCTCTCAATTAGCAGCGGCAGCAATTTTACAGAATGCATCAACTATCATAGAGGTTATTCTGGGATTAGCGGTGCAGATTATCGCGCTGCCATTAACGCCGTTCCTGTTTAAGCTAAGCGGCGGAATCCTAAATCGTATCGCTGGAATTGTCAACAATCCGAACAAGGGGCTTATCGACAGGACGCGCAACTGGGCTAAGGATAAGAGCACGGAAATTGCTAACAAGCGGTCGCTGGGCAATGACAACCTAAAAGGCCGGCAGCTTATCCGGCGGGCTGGCCGGCGCATGAGCCACCGCCAGCGGCGGGCAAAAGAGCGGCAGGAGCGGCTGCAGCAGCAGGCAGATAATGCCTATGGCCAGTCGAACCTGCATAAGCGAGAGGATTTACATACCAAGCAAGCTAAGCGGCAGGCTGAAGTTCTGGCAGCACAAGATGAAAACCGGTATGCCGAAGCAGTTCAGGGATATGTACCGTCCGACATTAAGCAATCCCTTCCCGACAGAGCGCTACAAAGAGTGTCTACGAGATGGGCAAACAGACAACAGCAATTCATGGATGAAGCAGAAGAGGCTACCCGCAACTTGGCGCTGGAAGGAATCCGCAAATCCAACGCGCAGCGCGCCCAGAATAAAAAACTGGCTGAAGATATCTTAAACAATGACACCTATCAGAGAATGGCTGGCGGCAATGTGTATGTTGACGAACACGGCAACAACCTGGGTATGGATGCAGCATTGGCAACGGCCGTCGCAGCCTCCCGCGGAGAAACCGCCAAATCCATCGAGGAGGCGCACCAGGTTATTAATCATTTCAAATTTAGCGCTCAAGAGAAGCAGGAATTGGCAAAGGGCGGTGTCGTCTATCGCGGCAACAGAGTATTTGATCGCAACAGTCCATATGTACGTGAAGCAGCGACAGAAGATCAGATGAAAAATGGAACAGTGGACGAAGTTGTCGATTTGATCAGCCACATGCCGCCGGAATTTAACGGCTCCATAGCGGCAGGTCTAGCTTCATCAAACGTAAAGGGTAAAGCACCGTTCTTGGGCGGCAAGTTAGTTGACGATATAATTAAGGGTTCTATTCCTAACGAAGATGCCCTCCTGAAGTATGTTGCCGAGTGGATTGAGGGCGGTAAGTTCAAATCCGAGGATGTTTCTATTACTGATGCTCAGGGTGTCAAGCTTCTCCAGAAGGCTCTTAATAGCCGCCACGGCAGCATTGTCACAGCAGAGAAGCGAGCTGCCTTCAGGAAGAAGATTAATGAAGCGTTGACAGAAAGAGAGCTTAAGCGTAATGTTACCGAAGCCGCCAAAGAGCAATACCAAGTTCTTAAGACTATGCTGTAATTTGCTATAATATAAGCAGTATGTCTGTATATAAAGTCCCTCAGGATGTGGAGGCGGAAGACAAGCTGCTTGGACCGTTTAGTTTTCGGCAGTTTATTTTCTTAATTATCGCTGTCGTGTCGCTGGGAGCTGCTTATATTCTGGCGCGGATATTACTACCGCTAGGCTTAATTCCTGTGCCGATTGCCTTATTTTTCGGCGCATTAGCACTGCCTCTGAGAAAAGACCAGCCTATGGAAGTCTATTTGGCGGCAGTAATTTCTTTTATGCTAAAACCAAAAAAACGGCTATGGCAACCTGATGGCATTGAGTATTTGGTGGAGGTTACTGCGCCAAAAACCGAAGAAACAACCCGCAGAAATAGTTATGATCAAGAAGAAGTGCAGCGGCGATTGTCGTATTTGGCAAATTTGGTAGACAGCCGCGGCTGGTCAATTCGCGGCGTTAACGACCCGGACAGTCCGATGCAAGCCGATTTATATAATGAGGCGCAGACGGCATTCGACCCCTTAGATGAGGCTGGGGCAACTGCGCAGAACATTACCAATCTAATTAATCAATCAGATGCTCGGCGGCGGCAGGCAATGATCCAAACGATGTCGGCAGTTCAGCAAATAGCACCTGACGACCCTCAAAGTGCCTCGTCCACAGACAACTCCCAGTCCAGTCAATCATCAAGCTCAAATAGCAGCGCAAGCAATACGCAATCCGATCAAACATCAGTTTTAGACGACAGCGCGTCAGTAGATCAACAATCTGATATAGAACAAGCAATAGCATCCAGTATGAAAGCAGGGCCATATCCAACCATGCGCCAATCAACACTCATACCGCTGGACGAGATACCAGTGCAGCCAACAGCAGAAGCCTCAGCCCCGACAGCACCGCCGCAGACTAGCCTTGATAGCGTCTCGCCTGCTATAATAGACTTGGCAAAGAACCACAGAGATTTCTCTATTCAGACGATCCAGCGCGTAGCAAACGAAATTGAGCAGAAAGAGAAGGCAAAGAAGATGGAAGACGAGGTGGTGATTTCGCTACATTAAGGTGGGAATTATGCAGCCAGAATTACAAAACCAGCAACCGTATCAACCGCCAGTATCGCAGCAAGCCAATGCGACGGCTATTTCTGATGGTAGTGTTCCACAGCAGCAGTCAATCGGTTCCGGACAACAGCCAGTAGATCAAACATCCAAGACACAATCTCCAAAAGATAAAAAAAAGAACGGCGCGATCAGCACGCAGAATACATTACTGTTTTCAGAGATGCGCGAGAATATGATTATTATGAGCGACGGCAGTTTCCGAGCAGTGGTTGAATGCCAATCGATTAACTTTGACTTGATGAGTGCAAGAGAGCGGGAAGGCGTTGAGTTTAGCTACCAAAACTTCCTTAATTCGCTTTATTTTCCTGTACAGATTTTAATACGCTCACGGCGGGTGGATATTGGACCATATCTTGACCGGCTGGCAGAGATTCGCCGCAACCAAGATAATATGCTTTTGAACGTGCTGATGGACGATTATATGGATTTTATTGACGTGCTAGCCCAAGAGGCTAATATTATGGATAAGAGTTTTTACGTAGTGGTGCCTTACTATCAAAAGGGCGACGAGAGTGTGACTAAACAACAAGCCAAGGGTTTGTTCAACAGCTTTTTCAGCGGCAAAAAAGAAGCTTCTATAACAAAAATTGATCAAGTAACCTATGCGAAAGCGAAGGATGAGATCAAAAACCGCCTCGATTCGGTGATGAGCGGCATGTTCCAGATGGGTGTCAAAAGCCGCCAGTTAAACACCAGAGAATTAGGCGAATTGCTTTACGTGTCATATAATCCCGATACATCATCCAGAGAATCACTAACAGCTATTGACCCGAGCGAGCTGACAACCACTTACATCACCAAAGGACAAGGCCCACCACCGGCAGGAAGGGGATTATTGTAATGGCAAAGAAGAAAGACGCTATTGATATCGCAGCGCAGCAGCGGGCGCGCGAACAAGCCGAAGTCGAACAAGCTTTCCTGACAGGTGTCAGAACAATGCGCGATTTTATCGCGCCCAGCAGCCTGGAACTCCACGCCGACCACTTCCGTTTGGGCGCAAAATACGGTCGCACCATGTATGTTTACGGTTATCCGCGGCAAATTTACACTGGCTGGCTCAGCTCGGTTATTAACATCGACGAAGTTCTGGATATTAGCATGTTTATTTATCCGGTCGATACCCAGGTGGTGCTTAATAATCTGCGTAAAAAAGTGACGCAGCTGGAAGCTACCATGAATATCAACACAGAAAAAGGCAAAGTGCGCGACCCGGCATTGGAGGCGGCTTTGCAGGACGCCGAAGAGTTGCGCGACCAGCTGCAAATTGGCGCTGAAAAGTTTTTCCGCTACGGATTATATATCACGATTTATACTGACAGCATGGATGAATTAAATTTCGTGCAGCATAAAATTGAGACAATTTTCGGCCAGCAACTGGTATTTTCGAAAGTCGCTTCCAGCCAGCAAGAACAGGGGCTGAACAGTACTATTCCGCAATTAACCGACGAACTGCAGGTTCGCCGCAATATGAATACCAGCGCCATTTCTACCAGTTTTCCGTTCACATCAGCCGATCTAACCGACGGCAAGGGAGTGTTGTACGGCATTAATATGCACAATAACGGCTTGGTGATTTTCGACCGTTTTTCCTTGGAAAATGCCAATATGGTGGTATTCGCTAAGTCTGGTGCCGGCAAGTCGTTTACCGTCAAATTGGAAGCGCTGCGCAGCATGATGATCGGCTCGGACATCGTGATTATCGACCCGGAGAACGAGTATCAGAAACTATGCGATGCGGTCGGCGGCAGCTATATCCGCTTGAGCCTGAGTAGCGACACGCGCGTTAATCCATTTGATTTGCCAAAGGTAATCGACACCGACGAGGCGGATGATGCCCTGCGGGCCAACCTGGTAACACTGCATGGTCTATTGCGGCAAATGTTGGGCGGTCTCCAATCTGACGGACAAATTACATCCGGACTATCGCCGGCAGAAGAGGCCGATATCGACCAAGCCTTGATTGACACCTACGCCCGCGTCGGCATCACCTCCGATCCGTTAACTCACCATTCGCTACCGCCGACAATTTCCGATTTATACGATACTTTGCTGCATATGGGCGGTACTGGCCCGGCGCTGGCGCAGCGGCTGCGCAAATTTACCGCTGGTACGTTTGCCGGCATTTTCTCGCAGCAATCAAATATTGACATTAACAACCGGATGGTAGTGTTTAATATCCGCGATTTGGAGGACGAGCTGCGGCCAATTGCCATGTATATCGTGCTAAATCACATCTGGAATATTACTCGTACCGACCAAAAACGGCGTATGCTGATCGTTGATGAGGCCTGGCAGCTAATGCGCTACGATGATTCGGCCAGCTTCTTATTTTCTTTAGCAAAGCGCGCCCGCAAATACCAGTTAGGATTAACGACCATTACCCAGGACGTGGAAGACTTCGTCGGCAGCAAGATGGGACGAGCAATTGTTTCCAACTCATCAATTCAGCTGCTACTGAAGCAATCCACCAGTGCCGTTGACGTCTTGTCGCAAGTCTTCAAATTGACCGAGGAAGAACAAAAGCGGTTATCTAACTTCCCAGTTGGGCAAGGCCTATTCTTCGCCGGACAAAACCACGTCCACATCCAAATTCAAGCCAGCGACACCGAATATAACTTAATAAACACCAGCCCGGTAGCCAAGCAAAAACGGCCGTCAGAAATCCCGGTCGGCGGGTACGGAGACGTGTAGTATAATTGAGGATATATGGCAACAAAAACGAGACCGCCAAGGATTGACTATACCACGGACGATAGAGCCGACGAGAGACTTAGTCCTGCCGAGCAAGCTAGGTTTGATCAAGCCCAGGCTGATTTCGGCGAGTCAGAGTTAAGCGACCGCGAAAAAGCCGCCATTGCTGGTCTTGAATCTCAGTTCGGCGATTCTGAATCTGATATAGATGGCCGTCGAATTGACGCCGCCAGCGAAGCCGCCGACAGGCAAGAATCTTCCGCGCCGCAAGGAAGTGGATTATACCAGCCAACAGGCAATAAGAGTTCCGGCAGAAAACAGCCATTAACATTAAAGGGCGTGTTAAAAAAGGGCGGACCAGCAGGCATCATAACCGCTCTTATCGGCGGCGGAGCATTTATCGGCGGATCAATGGCAGGACCGATGTTATTATTGTTTAATTTGGAAGCTAACTCCGTTGATCAAAACGACTCTGCCTCAGTAGCCAAGGAAACCCGGTTCACGAAAACTATCAAGCACATGCTAAAAGATCGTGGATATAAAAGCAAGATCGGTACTAAAATGGGCAAGATATCTAATAAGGGTTTATCAAAATTATCAAAAAAGGGAATTGTCCCTCTTAACGAGGACGGCAGTAAATTCAAAATCGATAAAAAAGGCTACCCAAGTAATCAACCAGCAAAGTACGACGTTGATGGTAAGGTACTAAAGAAAGACGAGTTATTCGACCATCTGATGCAAAAAGGCAACGAAAAACAAGCTAGCAAGGTTTTTGGTAGATACGGCGCGTTTAAGATGCGCATCAAAGCTTGGGTGGGAAAACATATTAAAAATAAATTCCTGAAAGCCTTTAAACTAAAAAGGAACGGCGGGCTTGCCCACAAAATAGATAAAAAGTTAAAGATAAACGAACGTCTTAATAAGTTTAAAGAGAAATTTCCAAAGTTTAATTCAGGCGAAGCAGGAACGAAACTTACGGGAAAAGTAAACAAGAACATGACCAAAGCTAAGGTGGGCGGTTTTATTTATCTTTTAGCAACTGCCACTTGCGTAGGCGTAAAGATACCAAGCATGGTCGCCACTGCGGTAACTGCTATACAGATTCTTCCCATCGTAGGCGTTGCCTTTGATACTATACTGACATCGTCATCAAAGGCCAAAGCAGCGGGATTCGGCAGCGGATTTACTGCCGAGGAAATGGATACTGTCGGCACCGTCTTAACTGAAAGAGGTACGGTTGAAGGTTCTAAGAACACCGAAGGTTCAGCCGTAGATTCGCCTATACTGATGGCGTCTCTTGGGGTAATTAAGAATAAACAAGTAATCTCCGATTTTGCTCCAGGCTATAAAATGATTACCAGCCCAATCGTTCAAGGCGCTAAATCAGTCGGAGATAAACTTGAGCCTTTCTGTAATGTCGTATTAGGTCCTCTGGCTATGTATGCTTCTATGGGCGCCGAAGCGGCTATGGCGGCTTGGACAGGCGGCTTTTCTTCTCTTGTTAGCTGGATAGGTAAAGAAATCATAAAGGATCAGATCGGCAACTGGGTGAGCGGACTTGTTTCGGGAATGCTTGGACCGGTGTTTAAGGGTTTGGCTGAAAACGATATGCTACCAAAGGCTAGATTTAAGGATCTGGGCGACGCGCTGGGTGTTGGCTTAGCAGCATTCTTCTCGTCTGGAAGCATGGCGCAGATGTTACCAACCTTAAAAACCAGCCAACTAGCCGATTTTGGCAAAATCCAACTAGCCAACGAAGAGTTCCAAAAAAGAATGGATATCGCATCGCTAAGTCCGTTTGACACTTCCAGCAAATACACTTTCATGGGTAGTATCGTCCGTAATATGGGCAATATGATGCTGGCAAACGGAACATCTGACGGGTCATTTATGTCTACATTGTCTAATATACTGAAACTACCCTCATTCGCTCTGTCATTCTCGTCAACTGCTCACGCTAAAAGTGCTATATATTCAGGAAGCTACTGCGACTACGGCAAGGAATTCCAGCAAGACAGCGATGAAGGAATGCCGGCAGTAAATATGGCAGGATTACCATGTACTGGCATCACAAAGGGTCAGGCTAGTATGTCAACCGAGGAAGCTATCTCAATTGCTGAAGACGAAGGCTGGATTGACGACAGTAAGAACATACCGGAAAACGCCACAATAGAGGACATGAAAAGCAGTGGATACTTAAAAGCAAATACACCGCTAACAGAGTTTATCGAATCATGCAGCGACGCAAAAGAAGGCGACTATTGGACTAACATGAACAGTTGCACTGTACCAGATAGTGTATCGTCAGCCACCCTAGACAAGACAAAGACTTCAGAATCTACAGGATTAAAAGATGAAAACGGCAATGATATCAGCTACACTGCAGAAAAAGAGGGAATAGGAGAGGCTACTGCCAATACTATAAGCAACAAAAAAATAGCAGCGATGTCGGTATTATTGCTTGATTTCCAGGTTGCTCAGTCGATGAACGGCGAGGATGAAGATGACGAATCGGGGGGTGGATCGAAGGGTTCTACTAGTACTGGTGATGGCAACGCAGTAGTGAAGGCTGGCGAACAATTCTTTGAATATACGTATCTATATACTGGCGGACACGGTAGTACTGAAGAGATGAATACTATGATAGAAGGAGTAAAAAACGGATCTTTGGCAAAAGGAACACCGATTCTGGACTGTTCAGGATTTGTAAGAGCGTCTTTATATATCGCCTACGGCATTGATATAGGCGGCGACGGCACCAGCGGTTATCCGTCAAATCCTAAGCTTAAGGAAATCAGCTCATCGGAAGCTGAGGCTGGCGACGTTGTTTGGAGACAGGGGCATGTCGAGATAGTGACTGGGAGAGTTGATGGAAAAATTTATTCACAAGGAGCCCGCGGACCAAACGACGGCGGACCAATCGGCGGACCAGCCGATGCCAGTTGGGGAACTAAATTCTTTAGGATAGTAAAGTAATGAATAATAACTACTTAATAAAATCTTTAAAACCAGCAATTATTATATTTATAATTTCTGTAGTCATTATATCGATAATCTATATTATAATGAATACTGTGATATCTAATAATAAACAGCAGGACATTCTTAAGCGTAGAAGCAGTGATACTAACATTAGTAGTCAGCCCAACAATTCTAGACTTACTGGTAAAATACATAAAGGAAACTTAACTATAGACAACATAAAAGACGATCTGTCATCTAGCCAGAATATAAATATCAGCCAACAGGAGCATATAGATAAATGGGTGATAATAATAGTTGAACCAACTGACCATTCCACTGACCCAGCATTACTTATTTATCACCACATCAATGATACTTATAAAAGAGTTTTAGGGCCAGGAACCTTGTTTACTAGACAAAATTTTACAGATCAGAAAATTCCCAACAACGTTATAAATAAAAGTTTGATTATTAAGAAGTTCCTGTCTTCTCAACCGGGAGTATCATAGTATGAAAAAGATAGCCGCCATAACATTTGCCGTGCTGTTAATTTTTTCTAATATATTATCGCCTGTAGTATTAGCCGAAGAAAAAGAATACACGAAAGAACAATTAGACGAGATCTACGGAGAACAGGATATAAAGTGGTTTAAGTGCGGAAACAAGAAAGTACGCGAAGGCGAGGGAGGCGGAAACGGCAGCGGCAGTTCTGCTAGTGTCACTGGAGCTAGCGCCTCCGGAGAAGATCCGGTTAGTAAAGGCGGAAACTTATCCGCCAAGTTAATGGAAATTAAAGATGCCACAAAGTTCGCCGAGGCTATAGATACTTGGATTAAAGAAAATTCCCCGGAATCATCTCCGTTTCGAAACATAAAAGCTGGCGAAATGGCAATCGCTGGCGGTAAGCGAGCTGGCATAAATCCTATTTTACCAATAATAATATCTAGAAAAGAGTCTTCTTTTGGCGTTCATATACCTGGCGGCAATAATGCCTACGGAAGGACAGCTACTGATTCCCAGCCTCACGTAGTAGTTGAGGGTCGTAAATGGTACACCTGGGATACTCTAGAACAATCATTGTATGATACAAAAAACGACAACGACATGTATATGTATCTTAAAGAGGTATACAGCCAAGAAATGGAGCAGGGTATTGAGGCGGTGATGATGAAATATGCCCCGCCATCTGAAAACCAAACCGAAGAATATATCAATGATTTGAAAAAATGGTCTAATGAAATATATGATTTGGCTGGCGATTCAATAAACAAGGCAAACCTCGGCACTCCAGGAGCAACCTCAGTATCAAGCGGCGGCGATGAATGTGACGATAGTAGTAGTGCTAGTTCCGCATCCTCTTCGCTGGGTAATTTTAATGTTTATTATCAAACAGATTACCCAAACGACTTATTTGACCCTGCTTGCGGTAACATAGATGCCTGTGGATGCGGTACAACTTCATTGGCCATGGTATTATCCACTCTCCTGGGAGATAAAACTATAACTCCAGTCACTATAGCCAAAGAGGCTCGCGAAGGAGGACACACGGAGGGAGCTGGCACAAGACATAGTGCCTTCACAGCCATACCGACCGCTCACGGACTAAAGTCGGAGGATATCGGCACTGATATATCAAAAGCCAAGGAAGCCTTGTCTAGTGGAAAATATGTTATAGCCAATCCTCAACATGGTATATTCACGAGATCGGGACATTTTATCGTACTACGCGGATTGACTAGTGATGGTAAAATACTAGTAGCGGACCCTAATAAAGAAAACACTATAAGTGGAAATCAGGCATGTAGCCACGGTGGCGGTGGATGTACAACAATATCTGCCGATGCATCATCAATGAAAGATTTGAATGGCGACGGTAAGATTAGCTATACCGAGAACTCGGCAGGATTTACAGATGACCAAATAATGAGTGCAGGGGCCGTAAGAGCTATGTGGGTTATAAGTAAAGATGACATTAGGGCCTAGAGAATGAAAAAACGTATTATTACAGCATTTCTATTCATTACAATAACATCGATATTGTTGTTTTTCTATTTACTAGATAGACCTGCTCCTGCGGATAAAAATTTTACAGGCGGTGAAACTCTTACTAGTAGATTTATCTACGTCAGCGGTAGTCAAGGCTGGAACCAAAAAGTGAATTATAGAAATAAATACAAAGTTGCGCTAGGCAATATGCTAACAACAAAAATGGAGAAGAATATTATCAATTCCATAAAATCCGATATATCGTCGATAACAAACGGCAAAAACTGGCCGAAAGAGGGTTACGAGATAAAATTAAGTAATATACGACTCATTGACGACGGCTATGATTTAAGTGCTGTAGAATTTGATGCAGCAGTTGATCAGGTAAAGAGAAGATATCATATAAAAGTCGTTCTGAATAAAAATCCAAACACTATAGATATTAAAACAATTAATTACAACAAGAACTAACTCTTCAGCGGCATAATAATATGTGTATAATCAGGATTTTTAACCTGCTCGCGGATGACACATGGCGACAGTTTGCCGTTAAAAGAAAACACGATATCATCATCGTCAATCACATTCAAAACTTCAGTTAAGTACCGCGAATTAAGCGTAATTTGGCCGTCGGCAGATATTTCTGCGGCTGCTTCTGAGGTATTTTCCCCCAGTTCGGAAGCAATTGAATGAATGGACAATAAAGATTTATCTTTAGCTGCCGTTAAGGTAATGCCGCCGCCAGACTCGCGAGCAAATAGCGCCGCAATTTTAGTAATTCTGCTAAAATCTGCTTTTTTAATCTTTATTTCAATATCCGAAGTTGCCGGAATCAGCTGTTTATAATCAGGGAATTTACCGTCAATCAAGCGGCTGACTATTTCCATATTATCGGTCCGAAAGCAAACCTGCGTGTCGTCAAATAAAATCGTCAATTGCTCCTCATCATCGGCGCTTTTACCAACCTCAGCCAACGTCGATGCCGGAATGATCGCCTTCAGCTCGCTATCCGACTTCATCATTTTTTTCTCCGCCAGCCGGTAGCCATCAGTCGCCGCCAAATACAAATAACCTTCGTGCGTTTGCCAATAAATGCCCGTCAGCACCGCGCGCGTCGTATCGCTACTGACAGCAATCTTTGTCTGATTAATAGCTTTTTTTAAGTCTCCGGCAGTAATTTCATAGCGAATCGCAGCAGCTTCATCGACAGTCGGCAGTTCAGGATACTCATCAGCAATAACGCCGTTAATTACTGACGAGAACTTACCGGAAGTAATATTGAGATGGCTATCTTTAGTCTCCAGCTCGACTGTACCGCTTGGTAAATTGGTAATAAATTCAGATACCAAGCGAGCGGGGATAGTAATTGATCCCGGCTGGTCAATTTTAGCGCCGACATATTGGGTGGAGGCAATCTCCAGGTTAGTGCCGGCAATTAACAACCTACCGCCGTCAGTTCGTAATAGAATATTATTTAAAATAGCTAGCTCATTTCTACTGGAAGCAACATCCTTAATGAGATTAAGTGCTTTGGCTAATTTTTCTTGGGCGATTGATACTTTCATATTACTTATTATAATCCTTTCTTATTAATTCGTGGTGATAATAATAGGTGTTGTGGAAACTGAGTAAAAAATATACTCAAACAGGGGTGATTTGACAAATTTAGCAGTGGAAAACCCTGTGCATGAAAGGTCGGTTTTATGGTGGATATAAATGAAGTGTTCCACTGGTTGAAAAGACGTCGAATATTATACACAGTTATGGTGTTTATTAGCTCACTGCCAATTCGCAGGTTGTTCGCAGGTTTTCCACTGCTAATGAACATATAATTTATCCCGGATGTCGTTTATTTGTTCGCGGATACTGATATTAACCGTACTTTCTTTAGTAACTTTATTTACCGAATGCATGGCGGTGGTGTGGTCTTTGCGCCCTAATTCCTGGGCAATTTTCGGAAAGCTCATTTTAAGTTCGCTGCGCAGCAGATACATGGCAATTTGCCGTGGCATTGCGACGAATTTATCGCGCCGAGCTGAACACATGTCCTTAACTTCAATATTATAGTAACGGGCGGTTTTATCGATAATTTGTTTGGCGGTGATGTGCTGCGGGCGAGTTCGCTTCATATCGCCTAAAATCCCTTCAGCGGCCATAATGTCGGGCGTGAAATCCTGCATTTCCGCGTAGGCCAGCAGCCGGTTTAGGGCGCCTTCCAGCTCGCGGATGTTAGTCTTGAAGTTGGTTGCTAAATATTCAACCACGTCGGAATCCAGCTCAAAACTGCTCAAAGCGGCTTTAGCCTTGACGATAGCGCAGCGGGTCTCAAAGTCGGGCATTTGAATATCAATTGCCATACCCCATTCAAATCGGCTGCGCAAACGGTCGGTTAGGGTGGGGATGCTTTTTGGCGGCTTGTCGGAGCTAATGATAATTTGCTTGTTATTCTGGTGAAGGTCGTTGAATGTATGAAAGAATTCGTCCTGGGTCTTCTCCTTGCCGGCAATAAACTGCATATCGTCGACAATAAGCACATCGACGTTGCGATATTTATCGGAAAAACCTTTTTTCTTAAAGCGAATCGAGTCAAGAAATTCATTGACGAATGTTTCTGTAGTAATATATAACACGCGCGCCGACGGCTGTTTTTTAACAATGGCGTTGCCAACAGCTTGCATTAGGTGGGTTTTACCGAGGCCGGCACCGCCATATAGGTAGAGCGGGTTGTACTTAGCGCCGGGGTGCGAAGCGACTGCCTGGCAAGCGGCGTACGCTAGGTCATTGCTGGAACCGACAATAAAGTTTTCAAAAGTATAGCGCGGGTTAAGGTTGCTGGAATTTGATTTTTTAGACGGGATAACGAGCGAATCTACTGCATTAGATTTCGATTGCTCTTCCCGGGTGATTTCACGATTAATCCGCGGTTTTCTGGCGCCGGATTTGACACTGTAGGTAATTGCTGGCGAATTGATGCCGTTGTGAGACAGGGCTTCCATGATTTGCGGGTGAAATCTCTTCTCAAGCTGGGCTCTGACGAAAATATTTGGCGCGACCACCACAACTTCTTTGTCGGATATAATCTCCAGCTTGGTATTTTTAAACCAAGCAGTAAAAGACGACGATGATACAGTAACTTCAATTTCGCCCAAAACACCCTGCCACACTGCGCGATCGTTCACTAATTTACCCCTTATTTCTTTAATAACCTTGATACTACTATAACAAAAGATTAGAGTTTTCCACAAGCATAAGATGTGTCGTGCGAAGGATTACAGCAAACAGGGGTAGCGTTTTCCACAGTGGCGAACTACCTCTGTAAAATTGTGGAAAAGTAATGTCAAGCGGTGGAAAAAAAGATTCACTGCTTGCAAAAAAAGTCAAAAAAATGTACACTATATAACGATATGCCAAAGCGAACATTTCAACCACACACTCGTCATCGTGCTAAGACGCACGGTTTTAGGGCGCGGATCTCTACCAAAGCTGGCCGCGTAGTGCTAAAACGCCGCCGCCTGAAAGGCCGCGCGAAGATTGCTATTTAAGCAAATATTTATCAAAAGTTCCGTCGATAGTAGCGGGACTTTTTGATATAATTATAAATATATGTTACAGCAAGCTAACCGATTTCACGGACATGGCAGCCTGCGCTTTGTTTATAAAAACGGCCAGACGGTGCGTTCTTCGCTGGCGGCGCTGAAATATATTCAAAATCCGTACCGTAAAAACAGCAGGTTTGCGGTGGTGGTTAGTAAGAAAGTCTTAAAGTCTGCGGTTCGCCGAAACCGGGTGCGCCGCCGTATATATGAAATTATTCGCCGCGAGCTGCCAAACTTAAAAAATAGCCAGGATATAGCGGTTATTATTTTTTCGGCAGAAGTGCTGGCTATGCCGCACGCTGAGCTGCAAACAGCCATCAAAAACCTCTTTTTTCAAGCCAAACTGTATAAATAACAGTAATTTTGTTATAATATAGCGTATGAGTTTTTTCGATACAGTAATTGTTCAGCCGATTTTTAATCTGTTGATGCTGATTTATAGTTTGATTCCGGATTTTGGTATCAGTATTATTATTTTCACAATCTTGGTGCGCTTATTGTTGTGGCCGCTAGTGAAAAAGCAACTACATCACACTAAAGCGATGCGCAAAATGCAGCCGGAGCTGGCAAAAATCAATAAGCAATATGCGAAAAATCCGCAGATGCGTAATTTGGCGATGATGGAGCTGTATAAAAAGCACAATATTAGCGTTTTCGGTCCGATTGGCATACTATTAATTCAGTTTCCAATTTTGATCGCCATGTACCGAGTGGTGCAGATTTTTGCATCAAACCGGGCGGATTTGGGTAAATATGTATACGGCGCTGTGAAAAACTTGCCGGTAGCAAATAATTTAGTAAACAATCCGGATCAGTTTAATCAAAACTTTTTGGGTATTTTTGACCTGACACAGCATGCAATATCGAAAAACGGCGTAGTAATCGGCCTGCTGGTTTTAGCGGTTTTAGCGGCTGTTTTGCAATATTTGACAGCAAAGCAGTTGTCGCCTAATTCTGATAGTAAGCGGCGCCTGCGCGACATACTAAGCGAGGCGGGCAGCGGCAAGGAAGCCGACCAGTCGGAAGTTAATGCAGTTGTTTCCAGGAAAATGATGAAGTTTATGCCAGTCATGGTATTTTTGATAATTATTTATCTGCCAGGAGCGCTGGCGATGTATATGACGACCGCTAATGCGGTGGGGTATTTGCAAAACCTTATTATTTTACGAAAAGACTCTTCCGAGATGGAAGATATAGCCAATGAAAAGCAGTCTAAACCCTCGAAAACAAAGGCTAAGAAGCGCGCAGATCACGCCGCCGAGGCGCGGGTAACGCGAATAAAAGCTAAGGGTTAAGGGGGAATATGGATAAAATTCAAACGATCAAATTTGCGAAACAATATCTGGAAGATCTGCTAACATTCTTTGATTTGAATCTGGATGTGGATGTAAAAATTGAGGATGATATCGTGGTGGCGGCAGTGCCGCATAGCGATAAAAGCAGTATTTTGATCGGGCGGAATGCCGAGACGCTGCGCAGTATCCAATATTTACTGTCTGCTACGCTGAATAATGCTGGCGCGCCAGTTTCGCGGGTGAATTTGGACATCGCTGATTATAAAAAACAGCATGCTGAGAAAATTATTGAGAAGGCGCGCGGTTGGATTGAGGAAGTTCGGCGGACTGGCGAATCGAAGATTGTCAATTTGAATGCGGCTGATCGCTGGACAGTGCATCATTTGGCAAGTGAATATAGCGATATTGAGACGCACTCTGAGGGCGAAGGCCGAGATCGCCAACTGATTATTAGTCAGAAGAGTTCTTAGATTTTTTGAAAACTACTCTGGAATAGAGAGTATAATTCCAGATAAGGCTGGCGGCGGTGGCGATTAGCTTGCTAATAAGTAAGGCTGCTGGTTTATTTACGCCAAGATTTGTGAATACTGGCGTGATGGCGGTAATAATAATTGTTTGAATGACCCACAGACCAAAGAGAGTAACAACGGTAAATAATAAGAATTGTCTTTTTAGGTTTTTAGATGTTGATTTGAAAGTATATTTTTTATTAGCAAAGAAAGAGAACAAAAAGGCAACAAAAGTTGATATAAAATTAGCCAATTCTTTCGGGACATTAAAGAGTGTAGTTAAGGTAAAGAGAATACTGAAATCAATTACCGTATTAATACTGCCGACGATGGTAAAACGTAGTTTATCGGCGTGCTTTTTTGCGATTTCCTGCATGATATTCCTCCATTAAATATAGCGGTCGATTTTTAGTCTCAATAAATATCCGGCCGACATATTCGCCAATTATTCCTAATGATAATAACTGAACACCGCCCAAGAATAGGATAACTGCCATTAAGGAAGAATAGCCGGCGCCAGTCGGAACTCCGAACAAAGGGCGAACTAAAAGATATATAATCCAGCAGAAAGCGACGAAGGAAATGATAAATCCAAAGATGGTAGCCATTCGCAGCGGCGCGGTGGTAAAACTAGTGATGCCGTCAATAGCTAAGTTGATTAATTTGCGATAATTCCACTTAGTTTGGCCAGCCAATCTGGGGTCGCGGTCGTAAAAAATCTCCTTTTTTCTGTAGCCAATCCAGCTAAAAATCGCTTTGGTGTTGCGCTGAGATTCGCGAAATTGCCGCAGCGCCTCAATACAGCGCCGATCCAGCAAGCGAAAATCGCCGGTATCAATCTGAATAGGAATACTGGTCGATTTTTGGAGGATTCGGTAATACCACTGGCTGGTCTTTTTCTTTAGCCAAGTTTCGCCCTGTCGGCTGCTGCGGCGAGCATAAACATCATCATAACCGTCTTCCCAATAGGCAATCATCTCTTTTATTAATTCTGGCGGATCTTGCAAATCAGCGTCAATAATCACGGCAGCGTCGCCTTCAGTATGGTCAATTCCGGCAAGCATCGCTATTTCTTTACCGAAGTTGCGCGACAAGTTGATATAGCTGATGCGCGTATCTTTCTGAGCTTGATTGGTAATAATATCTAAAGTTTTATCTTGGCTACCATCATTAATAAATAGGAATTCAAATTGATAGTTGGAAACAGAATTATCCAACAAGTTGAGCCTTTCCAGTAAACTGTCAATTGACTCTTGCTCATTATAGACGGGAATGATTAGAGTAATATATTTCATAAGATAAACGATAAACCAAATATAACATAGTTGAAAACAGATAAAAAGTATGCTTAACTATAACCAGTATGAAAATTAAGAAAACAAAAAAAGTCTCAAACAAAAAAATAATAATTGCGCTGGTGCTGGTGATCGCCATCTTAGGAGTGGCGGCCTTGGCATATTTCACCTGGCAACAAAACGACCCTGCTAACGTAGTAGAAACACATAATAACTCATCAAGTAAGACCGGTGATAAAAAAGAAAAAAAGAAAGATTCCGCCAAAGATAAAACTAATCCTGCAGTGACTCAGAAAGAACAAAACACTAATACCGACAAACCGCCGCAGCCTGAATATAATGAGTCTAGAAAAAAATACCAGATAAATATATCAGCATCAGACGATGATGATGGCACGAATGTAAATATTCGCGGCATGCTCATGTCAGTGGTGGCTGGCGGCAAATGCTGGGTTCAGCTGAGCGGTCCAGATGGTGAATCGAGGGCAGTTGACACTCAAATGTTGTCGGGTCCGACGACAACTTATTGCAAGACAGTCCAATTTAATAAAGCTAGCATGAAAAAAGGTGTTTGGAAATATACAGTGAAATACCAATCTGACAACGCGGAGGGGGTGTCTAGTGAAAATACATTCGCAATTAAATAAACGAGTCATTATGTTCGTCGTCTGCCTGGGGGTGCTGGTGAGCGGCGCAGTGTTTGCTGTTTATACTAGCCATTGGGCACGCGGCATCTCTGCCTGGGAGTTCAAGCCAGGTAGAATTATCGACGATGAGATTTTTTATAATAAAGACTCTATGAGCGCAGCGCAAATTCAGGCGTTTTTAGATAGACTTATTCCGAACTGTGATGTTTGGGGACAGCAACGGGCGGTAGCCGAGGGGCGTCCAGATTTGACTCGTGCTCAGTACGCTAAGATACGCTGGGGTGCTAATGCGCCGTTTCCGTGTTTGAATAAGTATCATGAAAACCCTAAAACGGGCGAAACTTCCTTTGAGAAGGGTGGAGGCTGGTTTCCAGGAGGACTTTCTGCGGCGCAGATTATCTATAATGCAGCCCAGGAATATCATATTAATCCGCAGGTATTGCTTGTTCTTTTACGGAAAGAATCAATAAATCTTACTGGCGATACCTGGCCGCTGAAATCGCAATATAAATATGCTATGGGTTATGCTTGTCCGGATAGCGGACCGGGACACACTGCTAACTGTAATAATGCCAAGGCGGGGTTTTATAAGCAGATGTCGCTGGCGGCGTGGCAGTTGAACTACTACCGACATCATCGAAATGATTATAGTTTACACATGGGCATGAATAATATTCAATATTCGCCGAATCCAGCATGCGGTACTAAGCCAGTTTACATTGAAAACATAGCCACGCTAAGTTTGTATATTTACACGCCGTATACGCCAAATGATGCTAGTTTAACAAATTATCCGGGAACAGCGCATTGCGGTGCATATGGCAACCGGAACTTCTTTATGTTCTTTAACGAATGGTTTGGTAGTACTTGGAGGATTGTTAATCCTATTCCTTCCAACGTCCAAATCTCCACCAACCTCCCATATACTATTTCAACTGCTTCTAACCTAGCATTGGACATTCCTGGTAATAGCAGTGCCAATGGTGCTAAAATGCAAATCTTTAGTTCTAACAACTCTCCTGCTCAAAAGTTCACCTTCGCAGCAGCAGACAACGGACACTATGTTATTAAAAACCAAAACGGCAAAGTCCTTGATCTGGCTGGCGGCAGCACTGCCAACGGCAACCCAATTCAAATGTACGCCTACAATGGTACATGCGCCCAAAAGTGGTCGCTCATCCGCAAACCAAACGGCAAATACAAAATCCTCTCCGCCTGCAACGGTAAAAAAGCCCTAGACATTAACGGTGCCAGAACTAATAGAAACGGCGAGAAAGTCCAGCTCTGGGATGACAATAACAGCGTAGCCCAAGAGTGGGGATTGGGGAATAATAGTAGTGCTGTTTACGGTATTAACGATCAGGCAAATTACACAATTAAGAACGTAGGCGGTAGTTACCTGGCGGTCGCCGCTAGCGGTGCTATGACAATATCAAAGAGTAATCCAAAGACATATCAAATTCAAAAGCAACACTCTGGTTTGTATCGAATCATGGATATGGATTCAAAGAAATATGTTGGCTATTCTAATACATCTCAGAGTTTGACGATTAATAGTAATCCGAATTCTCCTAGTAATCAGTGGTATTTCGTTAAGCAGGGCGGCGAAACAATAATTTATTCGCAACTTAAAAACTTTGTTTTTGACGTGTCTGGCGGTCGAATTCATAATGATGGAGAGTCTGTTCTGGCGTTTGAATTTAATGGCTCAAATGCGCAGAAGTGGATTATCGAGAGAGTACAGACGCCGCCTTCCAACGTCCAAATCTCCACCAACCTCCCATATACTATTTCAACTGCTTCTAACCTAGCATTGGACATTCCTGGTAATAGCAGTGCCAATGGTGCTAAAATGCAAATCTTTAGTTCTAACAACTCTCCTGCTCAAAAGTTCACCTTCGCAGCAGCAGACAACGGACACTATGTTATTAAAAACCAAAACGGCAAAGTCCTTGATCTGGCTGGCGGCAGCACTGCCAACGGCAACCCAATTCAAATGTACGCCTACAATGGTACATGCGCCCAAAAGTGGTCGCTCATCCGCAAACCAAACGGCAAATACAAAATCCTCTCCGCCTGCAACGGTAAAAAAGCCCTAGACATTAACGGTGCCAGAACTAATAGAAACGGCGAGAAAGTCCAGCTCTGGGATGACAATAACAGCGTAGCCCAAGAGTGGGGATTGGGGAATAACTAATTTTTAGTAAATCTGCTGCGGAATTACTTCGCGGCAGATTATTTGGACGAGCGGCGAAGCTTGCTTGCTAGTTTAGGGATAAAAGTAATGAGCCTATATGATTTACTATCGGTGATAAGCTTAAGCTGGTGCTTGAAATAGTGCAAATCTTCCTTTAGTAATTGGCGTTCGTTGGTAAGAGTTTCAACTTCATTCTCTAAGCGCGCTATCTGGCTATTTTTATCGTCAATAACTGCTAAAAAACTAGCTCGTCTTTTTTCGTCAGACTTGATATATGATTTGGCGATGTTTAGCGGGTCTTGCGTGGTGGCTGATTTTTTCTTAAGTACAGGATTGATAAGCTGTAAGAAATTTCGTTGCGCTTTTTTGGCTAGCGCGTTGGCGAGTTTCGGATCAGCGGGTGTTTTAACTGCGGCTTCAACCGCGCTTAGTACGGCGCTAATAGTTACGCCGTGCGGATACTTATTGTCCCAAGATTCAGCGTAACGCGAAACTTTTTTATTCAACAAACTGATTCGCGGCACGTTGTATGATGCAGCTATTATTCTGCCGTGAAGCGACGTGCCGATCCATAATACTGAACCTGATATTTCGTCAACCAAACGGAGGGGATTGCGATCTGTCGTAATGCTGATTTCATGTTCGTGTTCAATTGATTGAAACGCTTGAACAATTTGTTTATACGTACGTTCATCATCATGAAAGGCGGCTGTTCCAGCTAAAAATAGCCGGACATCAGCCTTAAGCTCGCGAGAAATCTGCTGCAAAATAACGGCAATTTTTTTCGGTGAATAACGGCTGGTTTTTATGAGTTCGGTGTTTATTTGGAATGTAAAATAGCGCTTGGTTGAAGAATGCTTTGGATGAAATAGGTTAATTGTGTGGACCACGTCTGGCGACAAAGACGAAGCAATCTTATTTTTTTCCATAATTTTCTGAGAATTATTCTCGCGAACTGAAACAGCGGCGTTTCGTAAAACGGTAATTGTTCGTTGTAAAAAGTCGCCAGATAGACCAGCGATATTTGATAACCCCACAGAATTAACAATCAGTGGAGTATGTTTATTAAGCGGATATTTTTGGAGATCTGGGATATATGCATGTTCTTCGCGGTTTTGGCTAATGCCAGTATAAAATTCAACAATAGTGTTCAAGTCGGGCTTATTGCGAAGGATTGTTTGATACTCCTTGCTAGATATATCCATAGTTAATCCGCTCACCACATCAACTGCACCAACTTCGCCGCCAGCAACATACACGCCGTCAAAGGTATGGTTTTTTAACAAAATGTCATATGGCAGCACAAATTCGCCGTTTATAGACTCGGTATCGGCTGCAATAATTGACGAAGCTATAACCTCGGCTTTGTTATCGATTAATTTTCTTAAGACATACAGAAACAATAAATCGCCAAAGTTATCTCGTTCGTAAGCGCCGATAGCTAGGATGCGTCTCATGACTTACTAAGATGAAACTCCTCGTTCGGTTTCCAAAAAACGTCGTTGTTATACGAGCCTTGATTGACGATTTCAAACTTGACGATGTCGTCTACCAGTGCATACACGTGCGCCCGATCACGGCTTTTTACGCCGACTTGGACTGAGAATAAGCCGTTTGGTAAAATGTTGTCAATTGACAATTTAAGAACTTGAGATAAATTAAGGTCAATAATTTTATTCTCAAATTTTTCGTCGGTAGTAAAACGATACACAATCTCTCCGTTATCGCGAATAATCATAAATGTTAGTACCACATCGGTAAGCGGTTTTTTGGCGTTGAACTGGATCAAGAAATCGAGCGTCTTTCCTAGATTATTGAAATCACAGTTGATAGAAACGTGGCGGTTGAGGGCTGCCTTGGATGTTTTAGTCTCGACATTCAGATTGTTAAGCTGGCGGTAAATTTGAGCAACCTCAGATGGACCGCCCACGACAAGCTCATGATCTCTGTCAATCAATGCTGCGCGGTTACAAAATTGTTGAACCGATTCCATGGAGTGAGTGACTAAAACAACGGTCTTTTTCTCTTTTTTAAGCTGGGCAAAGTAGGAGAAGCACTTACGTTGGAAAGCTTCGTCGCCGACCGCCAAAACCTCGTCCAGCACTAAAATGTCGCCCTTGGCTTTAATGGCAATAGAGAAGGCTAAGCGTACTTGCATGCCGCTTGAATAGTTTTTAAGCTTTTGGTCCATAAAATCAGCCAGCTCGGCAAACTCAACGATGCCGCTGTACATGGCGTCAATTTCTCCAGTTGAGAATCCCAACAAGGCTCCGCTCAGATAGACATTCTCGCGGCCGGTTAATTCTGGATTAAATCCGACTCCCAGTTCAATGAAAGGAATGAGTTTACCGTTGATCGTGATTGATCCGGAATCTGGCGCATAAATTTGCGAAATTAATTTAAGAAGAGTCGACTTTCCTGATCCGTTACGTCCGACAATACCGAAAAAATCTCCTTTATTGATAGTGAACGAAATATCGTTTAAGACTTGCTGCTTTTTATAACCTTTAATGCCTTTCGTCCAGTTGATAAAAGACTGTTTTAAACCAGCAGAGCGTTCGGTTGGCAAGCGAAAACTTTTGGAGACGGACTGAATTTTTATGGCGGGTTTGCTCATTATATATTCTCCGCAAAGTATTTACTGTTTTTATTAAAATATATGATACCACCGACAATAATAACGCCCGTTAAGACAATTGGAATAAAGATAATCCAAGAATTCATGGTTGTCCAGGCGGTCGGCGTAGTGGTTGGCGCAATTAAGTTGTGGCGCACATCTTGGATAGTCTGGGCAATTGGATTAAGTAGCAGCAATTTCTGTACGGGAATACCTAAAACTGTGCGGTTAGCGACCATGCTTAATGGGTAGATGATGGGCATTGCATAGAAAATAATCTGTAGGACGACCTCGTAAATATGTCCGATATCGCGGAACTTAATATAAAAGGCCGATAGAAACAGCGCTAGACCAAACGCCAAGGCAAACAGCTGTAAAATACTAATCGGTACAAGTAAAATATTCCACGTTAAATCTACTCTGGCGAACAGTGCAAATAAGCAAACCACCGCCAGATTAATCGCCAAACTAATTAAGGCGCTAATCATTGATGACATAACGATAATATGCTTTGGGAAGTTGATTTTACGGATGAGATCACCGCGTACGAAAATGGACTGCATACCGACGCTAGTCGCCTCGGTGAAAAACTGCCACAATGAGATGCCAAGTAGCAATACGATTGGATAAGTCGGCGTGCCATCGGTTACTTTTAGAAAATGGACGAAAACGGTGTACATGACCGCAAAGATCATCAGCGGCTTAAGTACTGACCATAAGATTCCTAAAAATGATCCTTGGTAGCGCAATTTAAAATCGGTTTTTACCAGTTGGTATAACAATACGCGGTTGCGTTTGCTGATAATCTCCACTCCCATGCGTTTATTATATCATGAATAGCGGTGGTGCGGGACGCGCTAGAGCAGCTATTTACGGATTAGCTGGTCAGCAATTGCCTTAATCGGTTGATCAAGGGCGCTGTTCCAATCGGTATTTAGGTTATTATTAGCTGCATCTGCTTTGATGTCGCCTGCTGGCTTAGTGATGGCGGCAATAATATTCTCAGCCATGTCATCAATTGTCGGTTCAGCCATGAAAATATTCTTTGAATATCGGTCGAGGTTGGATTTTGTCTGCCATTTGGTCGTTACGACTGTCGCGCCAATGCCTGAAAATTCCAGTGTCGGGTAATTTGGGTGAGGGGCCAGCATCGGCGAAATAGCAACATCAATTGTTTGGGCGAACGCATAATATTCGTCAAGCGGCATTTTACCTTTGTTGATAATTTTCGTGCCGTTTGACAATTGCACGTTTGGCACGTCAGACGAGCCGGCACTGTACGCCTCAATGGTATATTCAGCCAGCCGCTCGTCGCTGAGCGCCTTGTCCAGAGCCATAATTGCCGTGTAGAACATATTTCTATCAACATTCGGCCGGCTATAGAAAAATATTTTCTTAGTTTTAGAATTTTTAGGCGAGCGTTTCTTTACTGCAGGAGATGGTGCTGGCTCAAAGAAAACGGCGTTTTTAGCGATGTAATTATACTTATTCTTCTTAAAATAATCTAAGAGAATTTCTGTATTAGTAATTGGCAAGAATTTTTTACTGCGGTATGTTTCGTCGGCTAAAGTATAGGCATCGCTGTTATTATAAAAAATCGGCTCAAAATCTTGGATAAGATAGACGAACTTATTTTTTAACGGCAGACTTGAAGCAACGCGCGCGTCCCACCAAGCGCTAACCAGTACTACGTCGTCTGGATGAAGCGGTAGGTAGCCGTAATCGTATTGCGAACGGTTTGATAGGTTAATGGTTGAGTAGCGCTCTTTCGTCATGTTGATGCCGTTCTTATTCAGAAACTCAACTGGATCAACCTTATCGCTGTAGCCAGTCGTTTGAACCACCCGCAGGTCGTAGCCTAATTCATTAGCCAGCTTGGCGCCAACAAACAGCAGTGTGGCAATGCCACCGTAAAAACCTGCTGGGTGCAGAAAACCAAAAATTGTTACTGAAGGTTTTTGCCCGAGGTTAGGTAAAGCTGGATAAACTGGGATTAGGTGGGGGTATTTTTGATAAAAAAGATCCTCGGCCTTAACTGAATCACCCAGCTTGCCGTTATTAATTAAAAATGTGGTTTTATTTTCAACCTTACCGAGGAAGTTGACTCCTTTTAGACCGGCGCGTTTAGTAACATTGCTAGTTTTTCGAATTGCGCGCAAAATAACTTTTTTCACTACTTATATCCTTTCAATTTTCTGACATCGATAAAGCCGTCACCGTTATCTGTTGAAAAATGTTTTGAATAAATTTTATAACTTTCCACGAAATCGACATAGGGAATTCCCAAATGCGAGCGAGAGACTGACTCTTTGTGAATCATGTGTCCGTGATTATAACCAACGAGGATCGGCGCAAATTTTTTATCTGCTAAGCGCAGGCAAAGATCGACATCGCCACCAGTGATAATAAAGTCCTCATTGAGGCCGCCGATTTTATCAAACTTTACTTTTTCGACCATCAGGCAGGCTGCTGTGACAGCTGCTAGCGGCAAGTCTTCTTTGAAGTTGTATGGTAAATTCTCGTCTTCTAGTAGCGAGCTGAGTTTTTTACGTATATACAAATGATCGGCCGTGCCGCCTGGTACCAGGTAAACTCCAGCGTGCTGAACTGTCTTTCTATCGCCGTATAATAATACGCAGCCGACTGCTCCGACTTTCGGTTCCAGCGCTTTATGGTACATGTATTCAATCAAATCTGGAGAAGTTGCCTCGACGTCGTTATTTAGCAGCCACAACACCTTACCTTTAGCCTGTGCTGCTGCCCAGTTATTAATTTTTTGGTAGTTAAATTTATGGTTATAATGAAGCAGTTTGATGTTTTTTACATTGGCAGAGTACGCCTTTATTTGATCCATTGTACTGTTGCTTGAACCGTTATTGACAAGCAAGATTTCTTTGATAGGGCACGAGGCTAAAGACTTGAGGCAGTCGATAGTCATGCTCGGGTGATCTTTGAATGGTATGATAACCGATAAATCGAGAACTTTCATACAAGTTATTATATCGTATAAATTAATAATTGCCAGCTTGGAAAATAATAGAGTACTGTATTATAATTTATGGCAATGGGAAGCGAACTGAAATTGCGGATAAAAAGCTGCTTGGTGATATTTTTAGTGGTGCTGCTGGGCAACGCTATTAACATCTTTATTACCAACCCTAACCCGATGATTACGCGCTCCGGGCTTGGGGTCGACAGGACGACAGTTAACGGTCAATATAACGGAACGGAAGTTAATGACGGACCGATTACACATTCGCTTGGGTCGGCGTCAGTTTATCAGATTTTGGAGGGTAAATTACCTTTATGGAATCATTACGAGGGCGTTGGTGCGCCGCTGGCTGGCGATATGCAGCCGGCATCTTTGTTTGTGCCGTTTAATTTGTTACTGGTTTTGCCGGCTGGTTTTCTGATTTTTAAGATCGTTCTAGAAACTGCAGCCGGTATTGGGATGTATTTCTTGCTAAGAATGTTTAAGCTGAGTAATGTCTCGTCTGTAATTGGCGGCATGCTTTTTTCTCTGAATAGCCTATTCGCTATCTTCGGTAGTGCCGTAATTAATCCGATGCCGTTTTTCCCATGGCAGCTCTACGCGGTTGAGAAAATTAGGAGCGAAATACTTGATAAAACACCGAAAGGTAAAAAAATTGGTTGGATTATTTTAGCGTTTAGTTTGGCGTTTTCTATATACGCTGGTTTTCCAGAAACGGCATATATCAACGGCCTGCTAGTGTTGGCGTGGTTTATTTACCGGCTATGCGGACTCTATAAAGACAAGAAACTGCTCCTGCGTTATATTACGCACGTTATGATTGGCGGTCTTGTTGGGTTGCTTTTGGCGGCGCCAATTATTTATCTTTTCGCTCACTATTTGATGCATGGCGCTAATATTGGCGGACATACTGGCGCGTTTGCCGGCGTTGGTTTGAAGATGGAAGCGACGCCCATGCTACTATTTCCGTATGTCTACGGGTTGATTTTTGAACATTCGGCAGTCGCTCCTTATTGGGGCAGTTTGGGCGGTTTTACGGGAATTTTTATTATAACAGCAGCTTTTATCGGCGCTAAAAATCAGGCAATTCCCCGCGGCGTTCGGATATTCTTCTTAGTAGCGTCCGGCGTTACCTTGGCGCGAATTTTAGCAGTGCCGGGAATTACGAAAGTTATCGATATGTTACCGCTCATGTCATCGGCAGCGCCGCACCGCTACGTTCCGCCGATTTTTGTTATCTCCATGATTATTATGGCGGCGTTTGGGCTGGATTATGTATGGAAAAAAGGTTCAACCCTATCGTTAAAGAAGCTATGGCTGCCGCTGCTTTTGGTGGCTATATTAGCGACTACTGTATTAGTCTTTGCCAAGTCTATTATTGATAATTTGCCAAAAGCGCAGATTCCGTATATTGATTTGACCATCGCTGCTGTTACTACTGCCGCCGGGCTGGCCGCGATAGCTGTAAGTTCTATTTGGGAGAAAACCAGAAAGCTTGTACCGATTGTCATGACGGCGGCGATCATTGCCGAGATGTTAGTGTTGTTTTGGATTCCGCAGCTTGGGGCGCCAATTCGTTCTCAAGCCAGGATGGACTTTGGCGTAGTTGATTTTTTGCAGAAAAATCTGGGGAATAATCGATTTTATTTCATTGGTAATAAGAATGGATTAAAAACAAACTATGGCTCGTATTTCAAATTAGCATCAATCAACACCGAAAATCTGCCAACACCCAAACTATGGGAAGATTATGTGGTTAAAAAACTAGACAACAATACCAGCACGATTAGTTTTTCCGGCGCTTTTCGGTTGAAATGGGAAAAGAATTCGGTGCAGGATGAGTTTTTGCGTAATATTAAGAATTATCAGGCAATCGGTGTGAAATATATAGTGAGCGAAATTAACGGCGTCTATCGGCTGAGTGATAGTAATGCGCACGATTATGGGTTAAGACTGGTCTATAAAGATCCGTCCGACAGAGTGGCTGTTTACCAAATGCCGGATTTTGCCAGTTATGTTTCGGCGGATAAATGCCGTTTAACAGTGAAAAGCCGGAACGAAATTGCGGCGGCTTGTTCCGAGGCATCGGAGTTGCGGCGGCTTGAATTATTTTTCGACGGCTGGTCGGCAAAAGTTAATAATGAAACTCAAACTATTGAAAAATATAATAACCTATTCCAGTCAGTTAAAATTCCAAAAGGAGAATCGACGATAACATTTAATTTCTGGCCGCAGTATACGACTGCCTCGTTGGCGACTGCTGGACTAACATTGATTGTCGTTGCCGGCTATCTGGTGGTAGCTGCCGTGCAAAGAATATCAAGAAACCGAGCAGATGCTTTTCAGAGGATAATGAAGTTTCTGATGTCCGGGTCTTTAGCGGCAATTACTGAATATATGTCATTTGCAGTAATGGAGAAAGCCGGAATTATACTAATAGCATCTCAGACGATAAGTTTCTTGTGCGGCTTCGTGGTTAGTTTCTTATTAAATCGAGCATGGGTGTTCAAAAGCAAAGAAAAAATTTCCCAGCAGCTCATGAAATACGGCTTACTAGCGGCTATAAATCTGGTGTTAACAAATTTGGTTATGAATTGTATGGTCTATGTGCTGCATGTTAATAGTTTGATTGCTAAAATATCGGTGATGGCAATGGTGGCGTTCTGGAATTACATTATTTTTTCAAAACTTATTTTTCAACAAGCGAAGACTAAGAAAGGTAAAAGAAAAACAACAGACGCCGCCGCCAAGGGTGCGAGTACCGCGCGGAAGCCTCGTAAAACCTCCCGTAAACCTCGGCGGTAGATATGCTTTAGGCCTTATAGCGAAACGCAGGCAAGACTAAGCTCAAAGCCTGAGGGTGTTATTTGCTAAGCTTGATTGACAAGGCTTGGTGTAATTCGCGCAGGCGTTGTTCGTTTTGATTGATTCTTTGCCGCTGGCTGTTGGCGATTGACAGAAGGAAGACGATGGTAGTAATTTCGACGATATCAAAAAGACTCAGTTCGCTAGAATCAAATAGGTCTTTACTCATCGTCAGATTATACACTGGGAATGATCCTATGATAATAATCAACGCAAATAGCCAAATCAATAACTGGTGTTTTAAGCGGTTTTTACTAATCTTTTTTAGTTTGTATTGGGTGATGATGTTAATTAACACCGCCAAGATAATAGGTGTGTTGAGTAATACGAGAATAATATACCTCATTCAAATATCTCCGCAATACGCTGCTTGCACAGCCGTTTAACAATGTTTATTGCATTCCAGTTGTTCTGGCCCTTAGTTCTTGAATAATCGGTGTAGATAGCTTTAATTGGATATTCGCTGACGTTCATGCGAGCCTGTTTGGCGCGCCAAATCATCTCGGAACAGAACTCGTAGCCGGTTGATTTCCACTGTAAGCCATCGATTGCTCGCTTGGAGAAAATTCGTAATCCTGACTGGGAATCAGTAACGTTAATGCCGAATAACAAATAAGTAAACAGGCTCAGGCCCTTGTTACCCAGGACTTTAATCTTCGACATGCCTCGACTATCAATCAACCGGCTACCTATCAACAAATCAGCATTTCCTTGATCAATACTCTTAATTCCTTCCAGGACATCATCTGGCGCGTGCTGCCCGTCTGCATCCATGGTGGCAGCGATATCATAATTATGCTGGCGCGCATAAGCCAGGCCAGTTAGCGTGGCGCTGCCCGCTCCAGAGTTGAGAATGTGGTTAATAACAATAGCGCCGCCTTTTTTGGCCTCGTTGGCGGTTTCATCCTTTGAGCCGTCGTTGACTACGACAATATCAATATCATAAGCTCTCTTAGATTTTAAGAATACTTCCCTCGCGGATTTAACAACTTCGCCAATCACGGTCGCCTCATTATAAGCGGGAACAACTACGCACACTCTCCTCATATGAATAGTTTACCATAATGTAGTATTATATACTTGAATAGGAGAGATTTTATGAGAATAGCAGTGGTGGTGTTGAATTATAAAGGCTGGCAAGATACAAAAAAATGCCTGGCGGCCTTACGGCGCCAAACCTATACGGATTTTGAGATCTATTTGATTGACAATGGGTCGGGCGATGATTCAGTAAAAGAACTTTCTAAAATTAAAATGAAAAATTTACATTTTCATAAAGAACCAAAAAATACTGGTTTTACAGGCGGAGTAAATATTGGTATTAAATGGGCGATGAAACATGAGTTTAATGCAGTGGCCTTGTTAAACAATGACGCTAATGCCGAGCCTGACTGGCTGGAAAAATTGGCGGGCGGCTTTGATCATTCTGAGGAAATTGGTGCAGTGACAAGCCTGATGCTGGACACAACTGGCAAGTTTATCGACGATGCTGGCGATGATTATTCGACATGGGGGATTCCGTCGCTTCGGGCCGAAAAACTACCAAGGAAAGATGCCCCAGAAAGCGGTCTGGTCTTCGGGGGAACTGGCGGCGCTACGCTATATAAAACTGAAGTATTTAAGAAAATTGGTTTATTTGATGAGGATTTTTTTGCTTATAGCGAAGATGTTGATATTGACTGGCGTATGCAGCTAGCTGGTTATAAGGTTTGGTACGAAAAATCTGCCGTAGTGCTGCATAAACATTCGGCGACAAGTTCAAAAATCCCGGGCTTTATTGTTCGCCAGGTTTTCAAGAATTTACCGCAGGTGTTTTGGAAAAACGTACCTAGTCCGATGATTTTTTGGATGTGGCCGAAATTCGCGCTAATTTATACCGCATTTATTTTTTACCAGATTCCCAAAGGCAGCCTGAAATTTGCTTTGAAGGGTTTTTGGCAAAGTTTACTGCTAACACCGAGAGCTTTTGCTAAACGCCGCCGTATTCAAAAAAGCAGAGTTGTATCAAATAAATACATCCGCTCGATTTTACTGCATCAATTACCTCTGAAGCAGGGTAATAGGATAAAGAAAATGCTTGGGATGAAAATAGCCAGCAGCTAGCCGCCGATTCTTTACTTTTGCTACGAACACGGTAAAATAATAGTGATGAAGCGTGACATTCTGTTAAGTTCAAAAGTATTGTTAGTATTCTCTGATATTGTGGTGGTGATTGTATCCTTCGGGCTGGCTTACTATTATCGCGTCCATTTTGATGCGCGGCCGTACTATTTCCATCCCGAGACTATGAGTTTTTTATGGCTGTCAATTATGCTGATTCCTCTGTGGGTTGGCGTAAATTTCTTATCTGGCTTATATGATCGGACGGTGTTTTTATACCGCTCTAAGGAATATGGCCGGGTTTTAGTGGCGTCGGTCGTTAGTGTTATGGCGATGATTTCTTACGAATTCTTCACCGGCGAAGATATCTTTCCGGTTCGCGTGATAGCTGTTTATTTTATAGCTATTAACTTTGTGCTGATGGTTGTCGGACGAGAGATCATCCGTTTTATTAATAAAATTTTAATCCGGTCGGGTATTGGACGGCAAAAAGTATTGATTGTTGGCAATTCAGTTAGGTCGGTTGAGCTGGCTCAATTTTTTATTGACAATGTCGGCTTTGGCTACGACGTGGTCGGCGTGGCGGCTAAGGAGCAGTATTTTCCGAGCCGAACTTCGTATAAAACATTCTCGAAGATAAAAGAAGCCTTGAACGAATCAAAACCTGATATTATCATCCAAACCGACGTAGCCCAGTCGGAGGATATTTACCGGTATGCTATAGAGAATCATTTGTCGTACATGTTCGTACCACAGCAAGATCGACTACTGTCGCAATTAAACAGCGTGGAAATCGTTGGCGGACTGCCGATGATCGACATAAAAGTAACCAAATTGTTTGGCGCTGGTCGCGTATGGAAGAGGCTAATGGATTTAACGCTCGGCTGGTTTGGACTGATCATCGCTTCGCCGATTATGGCGGTTGTCATCGTCGTTATGAAAATTACCGAGCCGCGCGGCAAAATTTTCTTTCGGCAAGTTCGTTTGACGCGATTTAATAGAGAGTTCCAGATTTATAAATTTCGCTCATTAAAAGCTAAATATAACGGACTAACGCCAGAGCAGGCTTTTAAGAAAATGGGCAAGCCGGAGCTAGCGAAAGCTTATCGTAAAAATGGCGATAAGCTTGATGACGATCCGCGTATTACCAGGCTTGGCAAGTTTCTGCGGGCGACGTCGCTTGACGAATTGCCGCAGCTGATTAATGTTATTCGCGGTGATATTTCGCTCGTCGGGCCGCGGGCGCTGATTCCGCAGGAAATCAATCAATATAAAAAGAAGGATATTATCTTAGCGGTAAAATCAGGAGTTACTGGGTTGGCGCAAGTTTCTGGCCGGCGTAATATCTCGTTTGAGGAGCGCCGCCGTTTGGATGTATATTATGTGCAGAATTGGTCGCTATTATTAGACATTCAGATATTATTTAAGACGGTATTTTCGGTGATTATTCGGCGGGGGGCCAGATAGTGGATACCCGAAAAAACCCGGCCTGGCTTAAGGGTAAAAAAGTAGCTATCGTGACTGATTGGCTGACGACATATGGCGGCGCGGAAAAAGTCGTTAAAACTCTTCATGAAATATTTCCAGAAGCACCAATTCTTACCTCACAGTATTCTAAAAAAGACATTGATTGGTTTGACGATTGCGATGTGAGAACTGGTTGGTTAAATATATTCCCAGCCAAGCTGCGAAAGTTCCTCGGACCATTAAGGGTGGTTTATTTTTCTAACTTAAAATTAGGGGAATTTGACGTGATAATTTCCAGCTGTATCGCTGAAAGTAAGGGTATAAAGACTAGGGAAGACCAGCTTCATATCAGTTATTTGCAAGGTCCACCAACGCAATATTATTGGGGAATGTATGATGACTATGTAAAAAATCCAGGATTTGGCAAATTAAACGGGATTGTGCGATTTTTTTTCAAATTATTAGTTAAACCGCTTAGAGAGAATGACTATCAATTATCTAAGCGTTCGGATTATATTATTGCCAATTCCACCTACTCTGCCAAGGAGGTAGAGACCTATTACCATCGCCAAGCCGCGGTTGTGTTTCCGCCAGTTGATGTCGATAAGTTTCGTCCCAGTGCGAAAACTAGCGATTTTTATATTAGTACGTCGCGCCAAGTAAACTGGAAGCGTTTAGATTTGGCAGTAGAGGCTTTTCGAGATTTGGATTCCAAGCTAATTTTAGTCGGCGGCGGTGCTGAGCATGATAAATTGGTGGCGCTGGCGGCTGGCAGTGCAAATATTGAGTTTGTTCCGACTATTAACGATAGCAAGGAGTTGGCGCAGCTGGTATCTAAGGCTAAGGCTTTCATTTTTCCGAGCCTGGAACCGTTTGGTATCGCGCCGATTGAGGCGCTAAGCGCTGGTGTTCCGGTGATTGCCTATAAGAAAGGCGGCGTGTTGGATTACGTAATTGAAAATAAAAATGGCGTGTTTTTTCCCGAACAAACAGCGGAGTCACTAAAAAAGGCTGTGCTGCTATTTGAAAAAAAGCGCTTTAATAAAAAAGAGGTTTCTGCAACTGCCAAATCTTTTTCAAAGGATAATTTTAAGAAAACAATTGAGCAGTTTATCAGGGAAAAAGTTGATGAAAAAAACTGACAAAATGCTGCGGCAGCTGGCGAATCTGTGCTTATTCGATAAATTCTTACTGCTAGCACCGCTGCTTGTTTGGTTTTCGTACCAGCCCAACATTTATCTTGGTCATTCCAGCGCGATGAATATAGAATTGTCGTTGGTTCTAATCTATGTCGCCGTGTTGGCAGTGTTCGCTTTGCCGCTGATCTTTAGCAACTATAAAAAACTATTGCAATGCAATTTGGTGCGAATTGTCGGATTATTTATCCTGTGGAGTTTTATGAGTATTATTTGGTCGAGCAATTTGTCGAGGGCTATTCTTACCGCTGGAGTTAGCGCGGCTTTGTTTACTGTTTTGCTTGGTGTGTTGTCAACAGATTTGAAAAAACTTACCCCAATTTTAAAAAATACCTACATTGCGTCGGCGGCGTTCATGAGTGTTTTGGCAATTATCCAGGTTGCTTATGGAGCTTGGCTTGATTGGGGGTTGTGCCGCGGCTGTTTAGCGGCGGGTTTTGGTTTCGTCCGTCCCAGTGTTTTTGCGATTGAACCGCAGTTTTTTGGTAGTTTGTTATTGGCGCCAATTTTAATACTGGCTGCTAAATTTTTGCGAAAAACTGTTACTAAAACGGACGTTATTTTATTATGCATCATGGTAACGGCAATGTATCTGACTCTAAGTCGCGGCGCTATTTTTTCGTTGGTAATTGCTATCGCCTGCCTAATGTTTTTATATAGGAATTCTTTAATCAAAAAATCCAGGCTAGTTTTCTTGCCGCTTGTGGTATTGGCTGGGTTTGGTGTTGGCATGGTGTGGCACGGCATTTTTACTGAGATAAACCCGCGAGTAAGCGACGGGTTTTATGATTCTGTATCAAAATCTGTTAATCAATTAACTCTAGGAAAGGTAAATCTTCCTAAGTTAACTGCCGGCAGTGTTTCGCAAGCAGCTTCGCCGTCGACTGCTTCTGTAGAAACAAATCACCCTAAAGCTCATTTTAGCGGCTATGTCGAAACATCCACCAATGAACGGACGAGTATGCTAAATTTGGCGCTGCAGACATGGAGCAAAGATTGGACTACTATGCTGTTCGGTACGGGCATAGGGTCTTCTGGACGGGCGATACAACAGTACACACACAAGTTGGCGACTGAGGCAGAAATTACCCAAAACCAGTATATCGAAATTTTATTAGAGAACGGGCTAATTGGCGCTGTTTTGTGTCTGATGGCAATGGTGGTATATTTGTACGACACTCGTAGAGATAAGTTAGCCTGGGCGATACTTATCGCCTTCGCGTTGCAATGGAATTTCTTTAGCGGCTTGCCAAATGCACTGCACATTTATTTGGTTTTAGCGGTTATTTTCGCAGCAAAACCCCAACCAGACGTTCTTAAACGCCCAGTAAAAACTAGCGCCTAAACTAAACTATTTAGTTAGGTAATTACCGTAGCCTGATTTTTTCAAATTGATAGCTAGTTCGTCAAGCTGCTGGCGGACTATCCAATCATTATCAAAAGCGGTTTTTTCCGGACTGCCGATAATCTGGCCAGTGCGTTTTTGGATGACGCGTACGAAGTCAGCGGCATCGGTCAGGCTATCAATAGTGCCTGTGTCTAGCCAAACATCGCCATTTTCCAGAGTTTGTACTTGCAGTTTGCCACGGCGCAGATACTCAGCATTGATAGAGGTAATCTCCAATTCGCCCCGTGCTGACGGTTGAACGCTTTTAGCAATGTCAATGACATCGTTATCGTAAAAATATAGTCCAACCACTGCAAAGTTTGACTTTGGCTGAGCTGGTTTTTCTTCAATGGAAATAGCTTGATTTTCCCCGTCGAATTCAACAACACCGTAACGTTCCGGGTCGGATACTTCATAGGCGAAAACTACGCCGCCTTCCGGATCGGTGCATTCACGAAGCGACTCATCCAGTCGTTCGCCGTAGAAAATATTATCGCCAAGTACCAACGCTACTTTATCGTCGCCGATGAACTCCTCTCCGATGATAAAGGCTTGTGCTAGGCCTTCTGGCTTTGGTTGAATGGCGTATTGTAGATTGATGCCCCACTGCGAACCATCGCCAAGTAGCCGTTGAAAACCAGCCTGATCGTCCGGCGTGGTAATGACTAAGATGTCGCGAATTCCCGCTTGCATCAGCGTGGTCAACGGATAATAAACCATCGGCTTGTCGTAAATTGGCATTAACTGTTTGCTAATGGCTTTGGTAATTGGGTGAAGGCGAGTGCCCGAGCCGCCTGCTAAAATTATTCCTTTCATGAAAACTCCTTTTGATTCAGTATATAATCTTTTAATTTATGTGTCCAATCATGGCTAGAAAATCCAGTAGCATGTAACTTTTCCAAGCTCATATTCGAGCCGAGCGGGCGCGGTGCGATTCCGTCTTTGCCGGCAAAATATTTAGCCGTCGTCGTGTTAGTAACAGTCAGGTCGTCGCGCTCAGCCAGCTTAAATATTCGTCTGGTAATGTCCGCCCAGCTTTCTAATGGTCCGTCGTTAGTGGCGTTGTATGTGCCGAACGGTGCTTGAGTTGACAGCAGGTGGTCAATAATTCTCACTAATTCACTAGTAAAGGTTAATCTACCAATTTGGTCATGAACAACAGTTGGTGAAATATTTTTCTCTGCCAATCCCAGCATGGTGCGGACGAAGTTTTTACCTTCGCCGATCACCCAAGTAGTACGCAGCAAGTAAAACTTGTCGAGTTGTTCGACCAATAAATCTCCAGCCGCCTTCGACGCGCCATAAACGCTTAGTGGGCTGAAATCTTCGCTTTCACGGTGCGGTTCTGTCGTTCCGTCAAACACATAATCGCTGGAAATATGCACTAGTGTAATGTCATGGGCGCGGCAAATCCGAGTGAGATTTGCCACCGCTGAAGCATTCACTTTCCAGGCGGCAATGCGCCCTTCCGGCGTTTCTGCGCCGTCAACATTGGTGAAAGCGGCAGCATTCAGAATCGTCGATACGCCCGACCAGTCAAAGCTTTCAACCGACTGCCGATCGGTAATGTCCAGCTCGGTTTTATCGGCGAATCGAGCTTTTGGATACTTATTTCGCAGCGCTGTTCCCAGCTGTCCGTTTGCACCGACAATAAACAGCGACGATGTTTTCAGTTTGGTTTTCGGCTTGTCGCTTGCAATAATAATATCTTCAATTTTAGCGGTCATAGCGGTTTTATCAAGTTTCGATACATCTATAACGTGGCCATTTTTTAAGGAGCTAATTGCTCGAACAAGCCGTTTTTGATTAAGTAAATTCTGCTTGATATTTTGCCGAATACCGCCTAAGCTGATGCTTTCGTCAAATCCTTTCAATCCTTTTTCGCGTTCGCGCAGACGTTCGGAAATTAATGCACCAGTGGTAGACAACATGATAAATTGTACGTCGGCGATCTTCGGGTCGGGATAGTAGATTGATTCAGTTATTTGATGCGGGAAAATAATACCGCAAATAACTGAGGATATTCCTTTTTTGGCGCGTTCGGTTGCATCAAAAAGCAGCTGTTCAACTCGAAAGCCTTGCCATGGTCCGCGTCCAACTGGCGGAACTCCATCTTCGTCAATTTCATGAACAGCGATTGACTTGCCGATTTGCTGGCTTTTTCGTAGAGCCTTGAAGGTTGTTGTTTTTCCGGCGGCGCTACAGCCGGTGATAATAGTGATAGTTGGCATATACTTATCTCAAACCTCCATCGGGATTACGTTTGCAAGTAGCGGGTGAGCGGCGTCTTTTTCGGAAATAATAGCTTGGTCCTGACTGATCGGCCAGTCGATGCCGAGTGCTGGGTCAAACAGATTGACAAAGGTGTATGTGGCGTCTGGCGACCAATGAGCGTCAACCAAGTAAGTATAGGCAATGTTGTCGTCAAGCGCTTGATAGCCATTGGCAACGCCTTTTGGTACGAAAATTGCCGTGCCAGGATTGATTTCGTGCGTGAAAACTCGGCCGAAGCTGTCGCCTTTGCGCAAATCACACCACGCACCAAATACGCGGCCGTTGGCGGTGGAGATGAACTTATTCCACGGTTCGGCGTGCAGACCGCGAGTAGCGCCGGCTTTATCGTTGAAGCTAATGTTATTCTGCACGATGTTAAATGACGGCAGCCCCAGCGCTTCCATTTTTTCTTTTTGGTAGTTTTCTTTGAACCAGCCGCGGTTGTCGCCGTGGACCGGTAATTTGACCACAAACAGCCCGGGGATGGGAGATTCGGTGACGGTTAGTTCGTTGTAATTTGACGGGTCAAAATTCATGCGTTCTCCTTTTGCCATAGATAATAATATTGTAAGCCAGCCAGTGTCTGACAATCATTAATTTCGCCGTTTCGAATCAAATCGTCTATTTCATTAAGTGTGAAAAATCGCATATCACTAAACACTTCATCACTTTGTTCGCGCTGACCAGTGAAACTTAGTTCTCGGGCTAGGCAAACGGCCATTTTCTCCGTCATTAAACCATTGCAAACATACGCTTCACCTAGTTTTTGCCAGGACTGGGCGATGATACCGGTCTCTTCCTCAAGTTCGCGTTTTGAGGCTTCTAATAGATCTTCATTGTCACCCCCACCGCCGGGCAGCTCCCAGCCAAAGCTCTGTGAGGGATAGCGAAAGCCACGCACCAAATATAAGCGCTCTTGGTCATCTACCACTACAACCATACATGAATCTCGCGACTCCATATAGCCATAGATTCCGGTATTTCCGTCTTGACTAATAGTTTGGTCTTCGTGAACGGTGATCCAAGGATTTTGGTAGACGATTTTACTGCTGACTTTAGTTTTTGATGGCGCTTCGTCCACGATTATTGCCCCTGTTTCGCGTAAGCTGCTTCAACGGCCTCTTTTTGCGCTTTCCACCAGTCTTCGTGTTCGCGGTACCAGTCAATGGTTTGCAGTAGCCCATCGCGCATACCTGTTTGGTTATCAGTATATTGTGGCTGCCAACCCAGTTCGCGGCGTAGCTTGCTGGAGTCCATGGCGTAGCGCATGTCGTGGCCAGGGCGGTCATTGACATGCTCGTACCAATCTTTACCTTTGCCCATCAGCTCGCAAATCAGTTCAATTACCATTTTGTTGTTGACATGGTCGTTGTCGGCGCCGATGATGTAAGTCTCGCCCAGCTCGCCTTTTTCCAAGATGAGGTGAACGGCCGAGTTGTGATCATCAACGTGAATCCAGTCGCGGACTTGCTCGCCGGTGCCGTACAATTTGGGCTTGATGTCGCTTAAAATGTTAGTGATTTGGCGCGGGATAAACTTTTCGATGTGCTGGTAGGGGCCGTAGTTGTTTGAACAATTGGAAATCGTCGCCTTGATACCAAAACTGCGAATCCAAGCACGCACCAGCATGTCGCTGGAAGCTTTAGTGCTGGAGTAGGGGCTGGACGGGTTGTATGGCGTGTCTTCGGTGAAGCGGTTTGGGTCGTCAAGCTCCAAATCGCCAAATACTTCGTCGGTCGAGATATGATGTAGGCGCTTGCCGTGCTTGCGGACAGCCTCGAGAATAGTGTAGGTACCGACCACGTTGGTCTCGACAAACGGCCAGGGGTTGCGCAGGGAATTGTCGTTGTGGCTTTCAGCGGCAAAATGCACTACAATGTCAGTTTCAGCCACCAATTTATCCATCAACTCGGCATCGCAAATGTCGCCTTCGACAAAATTAATTTGGCTAGCTACTGGCTCCAAGTTGGCGCGATTGCCCGCATAAGTAAGCTTGTCGATAACAGTGATGTCGTATTCTGGCTTGTGTTTGACGGTATAATGCACAAAATTCGAGCCAATGAATCCCGCGCCTCCCGTGACTAGCATCTTTGTCATGTATTTATTATAACAAACTACTGCGGAAATATTGCCTGGCGTATCAGGACTTGGTTAGCGTATAATAATGAACATGCAACTGACGAAAAAGCAGAAATTGATGCTGGATTTTATTGATGGGTTTATTAAGGGCAACGGCTATAGTCCGACGCTACGGGAAATTATGCGGGCACTGGGGTACAAGTCGGTGTCAACGGTGGCAAAGCATGTTGATAATTTGGTGGCGGCCGGGATGTTAGATAAGCGCGACGGCGAGGTGCGGTCATTGGTGCTGCGGCGGGCGGAAAAAGAGGCTTGGTGGCAAAACTTGGTGAAGGAGATTAAACAGCGGGAAGCAGCGGATGATGAAAAAACGCGCTCAGAAGTAGAAATCTTAAAAAAAGCCCTGGAAATTGTCCGCCGGTAACTTTACAACTGATTGAAAACTCGCTATAATACAACACATATTCCGGGGTAGCTCAGCGGTAGAGCGGTTGGCTGTTAACCAATAGGCCGCGGGTTCGAACCCCGCCCCCGGAGCCATGAAACTGGCTGAAGACTGTCCCGCGCGGGCAGTTTTATATAGCTTATAAATTATATAATTATGCAAAAATCTTTCAAATATTACGATATTATCCTGGCAGTGTTCGCAGCGGTGCTGCTGATTTCTAATTTGGCAGGTACTAAGCTGATTGCTTTCGGTCCGATCACTACCGACGGCGGCGCGGTGTTATTTCCGCTTGCTTATATTTTGGGTGACGTCTTGACGGAAATTTACGGCTATAAATACACGCGGCGGGCGATTTGGGCGGCATTTGGTATTATGCTGCTGGCAGTGGCGGCGTTTACGGTCGTGCGCTACATGCCGCCAGCCCCAGAGTATACCGCTCAGGCGTCGTACGAAGCGGTCCTAGGGTTTTTCCCGAGGATCGTCGCAGCCAGCTTGGCGGCGTTTTTGACTGGCTCGTTCCTGAATTCGTTTGTATTGGCAAAATTGAAGGTTAAAACGAAGGGTGAAAAGTTGTGGTTGCGGCTGATCGGCTCGACGTTTGTCGGTGAATTCTTCGATACTGTAGTGTTTGCCTTGGTGGCTTTCGGCGGTATTCTTCAGGGTACAGGCATGCTGGTATATATTTTAATTGGCTGGCTGTTTAAGACCGGAGTGGAAGTCGTGTGTTTACCAATCACCTACCGGGTAATTGCCAAAATGAAGCAGATTGAAAATATTGACACTTATGACAATAAGACTGACTTTACGCCTTTTAGGGTTGATTTAGATTAAAGACTATGGAAATCCTATCCCACTTAGTCTATTAAGGTTGCGTATCTCGCGTTCTGTAAAAGCCTCGTTTCACGTAAGTTAGCTTATTCTTTATCATTGCTTTCAGCGGTTGGGCTGTTTTTCTCATACGTCATCTCAAACGCACCTATCTCAATAAGATACCTATCACCATTAATCTGACTTTCTACAATCATGCAATCAGCCCCGCCTGTCTGTTCGCCGCCCCACGGTGCATCAATAATAATCTCCTGTCCAGTCGGGTTCTTCATGCACTTCACTACATTTTTAGGCAAATACCTTCCGTCAGTAATCACGCCATTCTCATCCGTAAGCGGTTCATAGAGCTTGCCAAAATCCTCAGCACTCACAACATAGCGTTCACCTTTCTTGCCCGTAACAATTGCATCGCCAGGATTTGCTGTGTTAACTGTTTCGACTCGCTCTGTTCCGTCTTCTTCTGTAATAATAGTTTTTATCTCCTGAGCAGTTTCTGAAAATTCAACCTCAACAGCCTTGCTAGGGTCTTGGACTTTGCTGTAAGTTTCTCGTATATTTGAAAAATCTAACGTAGATACGTCCAGATGAACCGGTCCGTTCTCTCTGCCAAGTTCAGCCTAAGCAGCAACATCTGGATTTTCGCTGCCATTAGTATGCTCATAATTCTGTGTCATGCTTGTTCCTTCCTTGTGTCTAGTAAAAAGTATATTGTAATCTTTATAATAACTTGTTTTTTCTTTATTTGTCAAGTGAACCTTTACGGGTTAGTTTGCATCCGAAGATTTATATTTTTCAGCCATAGGTTCGTGTATATGATTAAAGAATAACTTACCTATAGGTGTAGGCGTAGGTGTCGTACTTAGCTCAGGGCTCCATAAGTCTATCCGCTAGATAAGTGAATCAATATAATGTACACTTAATAAAGAATTGATTACGAGGATACGGATTTAGTGCAAACATTCACCCAAAAATACACCATTGTTCAGTTTTTTGACGATATTTATGAAGGCTATGAATATTCGTCTGATAGTTGGCCGCTTCACTCTACAATCGTGGATACATTTGCTATTACTTGGTCAGTCGATGAGATGGTTAATCAATTGGAAGAAGTCCTGAAAGATCATGCTATCGCCAAATCAGAGGCAGGTGACGATAGGTTGTTTGGCGAGAATAGGCAGATCCGAGTAGTATTACTCAACCGTTCAAGCAGCTTGATTAAGCTCCATCAAGACATCTTGATTGTACTTGAAAAGGGTGGTCTCAAGCTTAACGATCCACAATTTGCTCGCGATGGATTTCTTCCACACGCAACTGTCCAGAGGCATGCACGACTTAATAAAGGTGATAAAGTACAATTTACCGCCTTGAGCATTGTCGATATGTTTCCGAACAAAGATCCATGCAAACGTAGGGTGCTTAAAACCATTACAATTGGTGGTTAGTCATACTTCTTGAAGCGAGTATTTTACTATTTACCTACTATGTGATTGTATTGATTTTGCCAAAAACATGATCAAGAATAATAACCAGAGGGCTGGTGTTGCTAGGAGTGGTCATGTAAAAGAACCCCTATATTAGCGAGTGCAGATTGATGATCTGACACGATGACCTTTGGAGCTAATGTAAATACTTAGTTTATCTAGAGATGAAGAATAGCCTCAGAGAAGATCTCTGCCAAAATGAATTTCCGCACTTTAAAAGAGTAGATTATAACTCACTCGAAACGATAAGATTTTGATAGTAAGGCGAGTCCTTGAGGGTAACCTCCAACAAAGACTGTTGTCTTGGACGTTGCTCGGTCCGAAACAAAGGCAGGTTACTGTGCGTGGATATATCTCTTTCTTGATCAGAAGAGAGGCTTGCGAGATTGATGATTTCCTCATAGCAAGCTGGGCCTCTTGCGGTACAGAGTGGCTCGGCGCAGCAGCCAGCCACGAATACCGCGCCGCAGGCTAATTAACCAGCGGCGAATCGACAAAAAGCAGCGCCTACCTCCTCGGGCGCTGTTTTTTCATGTAGCAATTTCCCCCACACCAAATAACTAACACTCGCCCCGAGCGACCTTACAGCAAAATTACAGATTGCTTGGCTATCATATACTCATCACTAACAGAAAGGATGATCATGAACAAAGTGCAAGCAAACGAAATCAACTTAACTACCAATGAGGCGCTGGTACTCCAGCAAGTCTACGAAGATGGCGGTGACGATGCGGCCAAGTTGGCAGCGCAAATGGGCATGCCACGTCGAATGGCGATGAATGTGCTGGCGGACTTGCGACGTAAAGGACTGATGGCAATCGACCAAGCCTATGGCGACGCCTGGGTACGACTAACCACGCGCGGCAAACGGCTAGTGCAGCGAATTTGGCCGGAGGCGCAGGTGATAGTATACTAAAGAGCATGAGATATGTCCTGTTGCTTCGGGGAATCAATGTCGGTGGTAAAAACAAAGTCTCCATGAAAAACCTCACGGCAAGCCTCGAAGATTTGGAGTATCAGCATGTCGTCACTTATATCAATAGTGGTAATGTTATATTTGACACTGATGATGACCCAGTAACAATCAAAGAGAATATTGCTGGCATGTTAGGGTGCTTCCCGTTTACTATTAAACACGTCATTTTGACGAAAGATGAGTATTTAGAAGAGGCGTCTAATCTGCCAGAATGGTGGCATCAGCCTTTGGCGCGAAAAGACGTATTGTTCTATACCGACGATGTTGATCCTGAGGACATAAAAGATAGAATAAGCCACATGCCGCTTCATGATGAGATCGTTCATTTTGGCAAAAAGGCAGTCTTTTGGGGTAAATATACGGAGAAGGAATTTTTGCGTACCTCATATCACAAGCTACTAATGAAAGAAAAGTTTTATCCGCTGGTCACCATACGGAATGGGCGAACATTTGACAGATTAGGCGAGATGCTGGGGTAGGTTATGCGGATTTTACAGATTGAACAGCATGAATAAACATAACACAAAAGCAATAATCTTTGACGGCGACGGTACGCTGTGGCGACCTGCTGGCGCGGACAGAAACTCTCGACCCGATAGTATCTACAAAGGCAATAAAGTTGAGAAAGATAGCCATAACAACTTAATATTGGTCGATGGTGTACGCGATTTTCTGGAAAATCTTCGGGCTTGCGGATATAAAATATTTATTGTTTCAGCCCACTTTCGTTCCGGGCTCAGGGGGCACTTGAAGATTTGAAAGCTACGAAATTATTACATTAGTACCAATTCTTTGGTAATATTATAAATGTTATGAGTAACAATGTTTTCATGCTACCCATACACTAATATTATTTATGATAAAATTAACCAAGCTTAAGCAATTACGAGAACAAAAAGGACTATCTCAAGAGAAATTTGCGCGTATTGCGGATGTTTCAAATAATACCGTCGTCAATATTGAGTCTAGTAAACAAACGAATCCAACAATAGAGACAGTTTCTAAAATAGCAAAAGCACTTGAGGTTAAGATTGAGGAGTTGTTTAGTGAATAGCCCCGAAGTACAAACAACACTTGTTATTGGCGACTGTCTAGAGGAATTAAAAAAACTAGAAGCCAAGACGGTTAATCTGATTGTTACCTCACCGCCTTACGCTGACCAGCGTACTGGTACTTATGGCGGTATAAAACCCGACAAATATGTTGAATGGTTCACTCCAATAGCCGCAGAATTGAAACGTGTACTAAAAGATGATGGTACATTTATTCTCAATATCAAAGAGCGCGTCGCAAACGGCGAGAGACATACCTATGTTATAGAACTTATACAAGCTTTGCGTGAGCAAGGCTGGCTGTGGACGGAAGAGTTTATTTGGCATAAAAAGAATAGCCATCCCGGTAAGTGGCCTAATAGATTTCGGGATAGTTGGGAGCGGCTCTTACAGTTCAATCTCGATCGAAAATTTGCCATGTATCAAGAAGCTGTCATGGTGCCTATCGGCGATTGGAGTAAAACGCGATTAAAAAACCTAAGCGAGACCGATAAGCGACGAGATAACTCAAAAGTTGGTAGTGGATTTGGTAAAAATATATCAAATTGGGTGGGTCGTGACATGGTGTATCCAAGTAATGTTCTCTATCTTGCTCCAGAGTCTGGTAACAAAAATCATAGCGCTGTTTTTCCAGAAAGTTTACCAGAGTGGTTCATTAAATTATTCACTAAAGAAGGCGACTTGGTGCTTGACCCCTTTGTCGGCTCCGGGACTACTAGTGCAGTCGCCAAGCAATTGAAGCGTAATAGCATTGGTATAGATTTAATGCAAGAATATATAGATTATGCAAAGGAAAGGATCGAAAAAATAGATGACAAACAACTTTCAATTGGATTATAAAACTCTCTCAAAGTTTATAACGGCAAACTTGGTTGAACCATTTTATAAGGATCGGTTTGATAAACTAGATGAAGTGCGTTTAATGTCAGTTTTACGACGGAAAAATCCGTATCTATTTAAGACAAAGAACGTGCAAACTGCCGAACAGCTTGTCCGACAAATTCTTGATGCATATCTTTCATCCCGCGAAGAAACTGTCTTTGGAACATATCTTGAACAACTTTCCATTCATGTCTGCGGTTTAGTGTATGGCGGGCGCAAGTCTGCTGCTGAAGGAATTGACATGGAATTTGAAAAAGACGGAAATTATTATCTTGTTGCTATCAAAAGCGGTCCGAATTGGGCAAATAGTAGTCAGATAAGTAGAATGAAGACTAATTTTCGAACAGCGAAACGTGTTCTCGGCACAAATAACCGAAGGCAAAATGTCATTGCTGTTAATGGGTGTTGCTACGGTAAAGATAACAATCCTGACAAGGGTGAATATTTGAAATTGTGCGGCCAGCGTTATTGGGAGTTTATAGCTGGAGACAGCAATTTATATCTTGAAATGATTAAACCACTTGGTCGGCAAGTCAAAGAAAAAGACGAGCAATTCGAAGAGCGTTACGTTCAAAAAGTCAACGAGATGACACAGCAAATGCTCAATGAGTTTTGTAAAGATGGACTTATCGACTGGGAAAAATTAGTTAAGTTTAATTCTGGAAAGTAGCGTGGCTGAGTTAACCTTTAACATAAAGAACGGATACGGTATCGGTGAACTGAACACCGTATTGAAATTTAACGCCACGTCCATACATCCTCAACAAAATACAAACATAATTTATGCACAAAATGGAGTCATGAAGTCATCATTTACTCGTACCCTGAGAGATCACTCAAAAGGCGATACGATAAAAGATCATATATTTGGCATAGTTGGGTCGTGCGATATAAAAGATGACAGTGGGTCTGATTTTCCTAAAGCGCAGATTATTTCGATACCATCGTTTGATTCAGAGCCATTCAGTACTAGTAACGCCTCTACTTTACTAGTGAACAGCAAAAAGCGTGAAGAATACAACGCGCTAATGGAAGAATACAACAGAGGACTTCTACGATTTCTTGACAGCCTAAGAGTCGTCTCTGGTATTGGCGTACGTACGACACATGAGCAGCTATTAGCTGAGGTCTGCCTGTCTCTCGATTCAGGGTCGGACAGAACATCTGAATCTTTGATTAGAATGATAAAAGCTAATCGAGACCAAATCGAGAAGCAGCCCGATTTTATATTACAATTGCCGTATCGGATAGCCGGAAGCAAAGATGCTATTAAGTTCGCAAACGACAACCAGGGAGTGATAGATCAGTTGATGAAGGCTTACGAGGAGGTAAAAAAGACAGCATCGTTTTTAAGAGGCGGTTTTGATTCTGGTAACGCACAAAAGCTCGCAAAGGAAATTGAGAAGAGTAAGTTCTTTGACGTAGACCATGACCTCGAGCTTTACAATTCTTCCACTGGGCAGCTCGAAAAAGTAACAAACATTGAAGAACTCAATGCAAAAATTAAAACTGATATAGATATTGTCCTTGATAAATATCCTAATCTTAGGACAAAATTCAACAAGATGACCTCTGACCTTTCGACGGGCACTCGTGCTGAATTGAAATCGTTACTAGAGAACGATGGTACTAAAGAAATTATCGTTCTTATGAATAATCCCAAAGTGTACAAACGTCGTCTATGGTGGGGATACATAAAAGGCTGCTTGGAAAGCTACGACGAATTAGATGCCATAGGAAAAGGTATCGAGAAAAGGTTAGCTGAAATACTTAAAGAGGCAAAGAAAGAGGAAACAAAATGGGATAAAGTCGTTAAACAGTTTAATAATCGTTTTAGCAACTTACCTTATCGCCTAGAAGTAGGGAACAAGCATAACGTAGTTCTTAAGGGCAGTATTCCAGAAATGACACTTACATACTCGCACCCGTCTCACGGCGATAAGCCGTTTCGAGACGAAAAAGAGCGTGAAACACTTATTAGAGATCGGATCAGCACAGGAGAACGGAAAGCGTTTTATTTATTAAATGTCCTGTTTGAAGTGGAGACAGCACAACAATCGGGCAATAAACATCTCGTCATACTCGATGATATCGTTGACTCCTTCGACTATAAAAATAAATATGCATTCCTAGAGTATATTCACGACATAGCTACAAAATACGACAACATCTTCCTACTCATATTGACTCATAACTTTGATTTCTTCAGATTGCTTCAGTTTCGTCTTTTTGGCGAGAATTACCGCGAGAAATGCTGGTTCGCGCAGCGAGTCGGTAGCAAGATAAGCTTAGCTACTGGTGGGCAGTTTAATGTCATTAAGTATACTCGCGACCAAGCAAGCACTAACGCAACTATGTGGTTTTCTCTAATACCATTCGCTCGTAATATTATCGAGTATCGCTGTCAAAATACTACATCCGATGCGGATTACCAGTTACTATCTGAGTGTCTACACGACCTAGATGCAGACCACTCGCTTGAGGATATCCATGATATTTTGCGTAGGGAGTTGGGAGTTGCAGGCTGCCCGCTGAGGCTCACTGACAAGTTTGAAGATAAGTTATTAGAAACTGCGGAGGGTATCTACATGTCGGCGGAAAACGACATAATCATCCAAAATAATCTTGTTTTAGCTATGGCGTCTCGTCATCTTGCCGAAAGGTACATGAAGTCACAGTTATCGAGGTCAGACATTGACACGGCTAAGCAGGATGAAAAGAACTTTACTCGACAGCTCTTTGAGCAATTTATACTCAAGGCCAATCCGTCCGACGAAACAATAAATGCTCTAGACAGAGTGAACCTAATCACTCCCGAACATATACACATTAATGCTTTCATGTACGAACCACTGATTGACCTGGGGATAGATGAGCTTAAGGATTTGTACGCTTCAATGAAGGGCTTGTGCGGAATAGAATAACTTCAAGCATCACTCCTAGGCTCTGTTTAAGTTAGTTGGAGCTAAAGTCTTTTTATAAAAATGATTATATTGCAAACAACTAACACCGCTACCAGGCAATGTGTAGATTATTGATAATGTTACGGATCTGTCTTATCGTTAAATTAACTTTGGTATAATAATCTATATGACGAAATTATTTTCACAACAGCACCATCATCTCTACGTGTAAGCAGGAGGTGTTTTGTTGCTGTTTTATGCCTCCTGCGGGAGGTTTTTTGATTGATTAAGTTTAGGAAAGGAAATATATGATACCAGATAAATTAAAGCCAGGCGATGAAGTCAGGGTAGTTGCGCCGGCGCGCTCAGCAAGTGATATTGACGAAAGAGTTTTAGAGCGGGCGAAAGTGGCGCTAGAATCACTGGGATTAAAAGTTACGTTTAGCAAAAATGCTTTTCTCGGAATCAGCGAGGCTGTCCGACGGACGACGAGAAGGTTGAAGATTTACACGCAGCGTTTATGGATGAAAACGTGAAGTGTGTTTTGGCGGCGATTGGCGGATTTAATTCCAACCAGCTGCTTGGTAAAATTAACTGGCAAATTATTAAAGACAATCCGAAGATTTTTGGTGGCTTTTCTGATATCACCGTTCTTAATCACGCGATTTTGGCAAAAACTGGGCTGGTGACTTATGCGATGCCAAATTTCTATTGTTTTGGTTTGCCGCCAGAAGCTAATTATTCGTTGGAGTATTTTCGGCGGTGTTTGCTTTCAGGTCAGCCGGCAGAGTTTGTCGTTCAGCAATCGGAAACATTCTATGATTTTCCGTGGAATTATGATGAAGCTTCGCCGCGCCAAGCTTTGAAAAATAATGGGCTGCGAGTCGTGCAGGGCGGATCGGCTGAAGGAATAATGATTGGTGGCAATCTTTGTAGCCTGAACTTGTTGAACGGTACGGAATATTTTCCGAAAATTGAAGGCGATATAATTTTGTGTATTGAAGACGATAGCTATGATTCAATTCCCGAAACGTTTGAGCGCCACGTGCAGGCGTTGATGCAACAGTCTTTCTTTCGTCAGGTAAAAGCAATTTTGGTTGGGCGTTTTCAGAGTGAATCTCGGGCGGCCGACGATATGATTAGCGATATCATCCTTTCGAAAAATATCGATCCCACGATTCCAGTGGTGGTCAATCTGGATTTTGGTCACACTGACCCGAAGTTCACGTATCCGGTCGGCGGTAAATGTGAGGTTGTAGCGGGAGATGATATTAAAATTGTTATTCGTTGCGGTGATTAATTTCTTTTTGAGCGGGGAGCTTTCAGCAATTTTTCAGATCTATGTACTAAAGTCGAGAAAGAGGATAGTTAGCTAATGAGAATTTTACTAGTAGAAGACGACACGGCGATTGCGCCGTCCGAACGAGAAGTTGGAAGAAATCTTACGGGTCGGAGTTTGTGTTGGTTGTTCCGCGTGGTTGAATATGTAACTCTCGCTACTTTTACAATTTGACTCATATACTACAATTAAAGTAATCTATAATGTATATGCCTCATATACACAATAAACCTGGCCAGCACGACATTTGTGTTAGCGGATATATAGTGAAAATAACGGAGGGTGATGAGCCTCGGATTATTCTACACAAGCACCGCAAGCTAAAGATGTTGCTGCAGTTTGGCGGGCATGTGGAGTTGGATGAAACACCGTGGCAAGCGGTTTTGCGTGAAATAGCCGAAGAATCTGGTTATGATAAGAATCAACTAAAGCTGCTGCAGCCATGTTATAACATACTTACGTCACTGCCTGGAGTAAAGTTACATCCTCAGCCGATTGCAATTCATACATATCCTGCTGGCGGCGGACATTATCACACCGACATAAGCTATGCATTCATCACGTCGGAAAATCCAATACGCAAGATAGCTGATGATGAATCCGATAATATTAATCTTTTTAGTTTGAACGAGCTTGAGAAACTCGCGTCAAAACAGATATACGACAATGCTAAGGCTATTGCTGTGTACACTTTGACTACAGTGATTGAAGAATGGAAAGAGGCAGATTTGTTACTTTATAAATCCTAGACCGTCTATATCTAGGATGTCGTATATCGTTCACTTCACGGACAGTTTGAGAAAGTTGAGTCTTAATTATGTATTAGACAATAGGAAGTAGCAATCCTAATCTAATGCTATAATTTTCTCATGGAGACCCTACCCAATCACAACAAGTTACTAACCGACAGAGCGCTGCAATGTGCGGCAGCGGAGCTTGGTGCTAATATATCTGATTTGCAAATTACATCGGTAAGCGGTGGCTTTTCGCGCAATCGCCGAGCCTTGGTGTCGGCGGGCGATAAGACGATTTTTGTCAAAGAAGTTGATATTGATTTGTTGCCAGGCGAAGGCGAGCGGGAATTAGCTTGGCTGAAAAAAGACTACGAAGTGACGCGGTTATTGCAGAAACTTCACCCGCAATATGTGGCTGACTGGACTGCGCTGGTCGGTGATGGGCATGTGCTGATGACAACCAGTTATGCGTCGGCCGACGGCTGGCTGTGGCGGCCGCCAGCGGAAAAATCTGTGGCCAAGCGGTATATTTCGGCGGTAGTGACGGCGACTCGCGAGTTGGAAAAAACAGAGTTGCCGCATGAAGTGATTGAGGAATTGCAGCTGCAGCCGTTTACGACGGCGGAACTCGGCTTGGATGACGGCATTGATAGAATTATTGCCGAGGCTGATATTCGCCGTCAGCTGATCGATAATTACCAAAAAGTGCTGCCAGAACAATCAGAAGTCAACCAGCGGCGCTGCCAGAAGATGATTGATTTACTGGGCGAGAGCGATAAATTAGTTGATATTTCGGTACGTGCTAAACGGTTCGCTAAACAACCAGAAGACTGTTTTGATCACAGTGATGTTCGCAGTGACAACTTGGCGTTTCATCCGCAAACTGGTGAGTTGAAATTGGTTGATTGGAATTGGGCTTCCTATGCGCCTCGAGGGTCTGGGGCGACGGAGTTTTTAATCGACATGGCGCGCCATGGTCAGGATGTAACGCCATGGCTAGATGAGCTCAATGCGGAGATGTTAGCGGTGTTTGTTGGCTTTTATCTTATCCGCAGCCTCAAGCCGCCGCTCCAGTCAGGCGATACTCTTCGCCAAATGCAGGCGCTGTCAGCAGCAGCTGCTTATGACTTGTTGGAGCGTACATGACGGACTCTCATCCGCTAATCATTCTCCGCGGTAATTCTGGCTGCGGTAAAACCAGCACGGCGCGCCTACTCCAGCGTCAACTAGGCTACGGCACGATGCTGGTGTCGCAGGATATGGTGCGGCGGGAGATGCTTCGCGTGAAAGACAGTGAAAGCAACCCGGCGATTCAGCTGATTTATGATCTATGTATGTACGGCAATAAAGTTGGTTATACGGTGATTTTGGAAGGTATTTTGAGCAATAAAAAATATGGCGCGATGCTGCGTCAGCTACTGAATGATTTTCAGGGCGAAAAACTGATTTATTATTTTGACGTATCATTTAAGGAAACGGTGCGCCGCCACGCTACCAAGCCAAACGCTCATGAATTTGGCGAATCGGAGATGCGCCAGTGGTGGAAAGATCAGGACGTTTTGGACGTGCCAGGCGAGCGGCGAATTGGCGAACAGCTGGCTCAAGCGGAGATTGTTGACACGATTTACCGCAACTTTTGGCGTTATCAGAGGGAGTAAATACTTCCGCCTCTCATATGTAAATAATACAATGTATTTTCGTTGACAAACGCTATATATCGCGTGTATATTCTATATTAAGCACTACATATGGTGTCTTAGAAAATAAATAACGTTTTTTGCAACACAAGCCCCTCGGGGAGGTTGGGGCTGGTTTGCTATTGCCATAATAAGGAGGGGTATGTACAAATCAATCAAAAAACGCGATGGTCGGACTGTTAAATTTGACCGTAAAAAAATTGAGAAAGCCATTGAGAAGGCGGGTTTGGAGACCGGCGAATTTGACGCCAAACAAGCCGCCAAACTAACCGACAAAGTGCTGGCGGTGCTGGAAACTCGCAACCAAAAACGTCTGCCGGGTGTCGAAGATATCCAGGACGTCGTCGAGGATATTTTGATTGATTCCAAGTTCAAGAAAACTGCCAAGGCCTACATCATTTACCGCGACCAGCATAAAAAACTGCGTGAAATTACATCCAACGCGCACGTCGATTTGATTGATAAATACGTCAATAATCTAGACTGGAAAGTCAAAGAAAATTCCAACATGGGCTATAGTTTGCAGGGCCTGAATAATTACGTTTCGGCGGAAATTACCAAGACCTACTGGTTGGATAAGATCTATTCGCCGAAAATCGGCCGGGCTCATAAAGAGGGTGATCTGCATATTCACGACCTCAATTTGCTGAGTGTTTACTGTGTTGGTTGGGATCTGATGGATTTACTGCGCCAAGGCTTCACTGGTGTTAAAAACAAGGTTGCCTCCAAGCCGGCTAAGCATTTCCGTTCGGCTCTCGGGCAGGTGGTCAATTTCTTTTACACTTTGCAAGGCGAAGCGGCTGGCGCTCAGGCGTTCTCTGATTTTGACACGCTCTTGGCGCCGTTCATTCGAGCTGACAAGCTGAGCTATGACGAAGTTAAGCAAGCGCTGCAGGAGTTCGTCTTTAATGTCAACGTGCCAACTAGGGTCGGTTTCCAGACGCCTTTTACCAACATCACGCTCGATCTGGAATGCCCGAAGCACATGGCTGGCAACCCGGTGATCATCGGCGGCGAGATGCAGGACACCAACTACGGCGATTATCAGGAAGAGATGAACATGCTTAACAAAGCGCTGCTCGAGGTGTTGTCTGAGGGCGACGCCAACGGCCGAGTCTTCACCTTCCCGATTCCAACGGTTAATATCACCAAAGATTTCAACTGGGATAATCCGGTTATTGAAAATCTTTGGGAAGCTAGCGCCAAATATGGCATTCCGTACTTCTCGAATTTCATCAATTCCGATATGGATCCAGAGGACGCGCGCTCGATGTGCTGCCGCTTACGGATCGATAATCGCCAGCTGGAGTATCGCGGCGGCGGCTTGTTTGGCAGTAATCCGATGACTGGCTCAATTGGCGTAGTGACGATTAACTTACCGCGCTTGGCGCTGAAATCAAAGAACGAGAAAGAGTTTTTCAAAGGCCTGGGCGAACTGATGGATATGGCGCGCGACAGCCTAGAGACCAAGCGCAAGGTGCTGGAGCAGCTGACCGATTCGGATATCAGCCTGTATCCGTACACTAAGTTTTATCTGCGCGATATTAAAAAGCGCTTCAATGAATACTGGAAAAATCACTTCTCGACTATCGGGCTGATCGGTACTAACGAGGCAGCGTTGAACTTGCTGGGCGTCGACATTGGCACGGAAAAGGGTAAGGCGTTTGCCGAGAAAACGCTTGACTTTATGCGCGACCGCTTGGTGGAATACCAGAAAGAAACGGGCAATAATTACAACCTGGAGGCGACGCCGGCTGAGGGTACGACCTACCGCTTGGCGCGGCTCGACAAGGCCAGCTTCCCCGACCGAGCACACTTTGCCAATGGCTTGGGCGCGGCGGTTAAGCATCCGTTTTACACCAACTCCAGCCACTTGCCGGTCAATTACACCGACGACTTGTTCGAGCTGATGGATTTGCAGGATAATCTGCAAACCAAATATACTGGCGGTACGGTGATTCACTTCTTCCTGGGCGAGCGCATGGACGATCCGCAGACGCTGAAAAAATTAGTTAAGACTATTTGCGAAAATTACAAATTGCCGTACTTTACCTTTACGCCAAGCTTCTCAATTTGTGCTAACCACGGCTATATCGTCGGCGAGCACCCGGCTTGCCCGAATTGTGGCGAAAGTACTGAGGTCTACTCGCGGGTGGTTGGTTTCCTCCGTCCGGTGGCGCAATGGAATGACGGCAAGCAGGCTGAATTTGACATGAGGGAGCATTATGACGATGCCGCCGAACACCAGCGAGTTAGCGCCGTCGCTGTCCCAGCTTAAGGTGGCGATTGGCGGGATTCAGAAGCTGTCGCTGGTGGACTATCCCGGACACGTGGCGGCAGCGCTGTTTCTCTCTGGCTGCAACATGCGCTGCGGCTACTGCCATAATCCAGAGCTAGTACTATCCGAGCGTTTGGCGCCGAGCATCCCGGTCGAGGAGGCGATGATTTTTCTGAAATCACGTGTTGGCAAATTGGACGGTGTGGTGATTTCTGGCGGCGAGCCGACGGTCAACGAAGATTTGCCACTGTTATGTCGGATGATTAAGAACCTAGGTTTTGATGTCAAGCTGGATACTAACGGCACGCATCCAGATATAGTGCGCGGTATGGTCGAGGAGGGGACGATTGACTTCATCGCCATGGACGTCAAGGGCCCGCTGGAAAAATACGTGGAGATTGCAGCGCGGCCGATTGATCTAGCGGCCATCAAAGACAATGTGCGACTGATGATTGACTCAGGGATTGGCCATGAATTTCGGACGACCATCGTTCGCGAGCAGCTGGAGGTAGCGGATTTTGAAAAGATTGGCGAGCTAGTCAAAGGCGGCAAGCGCTTTGCCTTGCAGCATTTTCGCACCGGCACCACCATTAGCCCGAAATTTGCCAACTACCACACCTTTACTGATGAGGAATTCAGAGCTGCCAAAAAAATAATGGAAAGGTATGTCGAAGAATGCGTGATTCACTAACTGTCGAAATTGTGCGCGTGCGCCAGGAAAACCCCGAGGTGACGACACTGTATTTTGCGCGGCCGTTTGACTTTATGGCGGGGCAATATATCACGGTGTTTATTGCGGGCAGCCAGGTGCGCGAAGGCAAGGCCTATAGTATTTCTTCGCGCCCGCATGAGGACTTGATGTCAATTACCGTGAAAAATGTGGGCGGCGAATTCTCCAGCTATTTGTGTTCGCGCCGCGTTGGCGATACGCTGCAAATTAGCCGGGCGTACGGCGATTTCAATCCGCAGACTGAGCGGCCGTTAGTCGGCATCGCGGCGGGGTGCGGACTCAGCCCGATTTGGAGTATTTTGGCGGACGCCAAGCAGCCGACTTTTCTCTATTTGAGCCAAAAATCGCCAGAATATATGGTGTTTACTGAGGAGTTGGCGGCCTCATCCATTCAGGTCAAAAAGTTTAGCACCCGTCAGCAGGTTGAGGAACGAGATGGCTGGCATAACGGGCGGTTTGAGGTGGCGAAAATTGTTGGTGAAGTGCCGAGTGAGGCGCACTTTTTGGTCTGCGGCAGCTTGCCGTTTGTGCGCGATGTCTGGCAAAAGCTAACCGCCGCTGGCGTTAATGAATCACACATTTCAACGGAGACATTTTTTGAGCAATGATTGAGGTGGCGACGGCTGAATTGGGATTGGCGCCAGTAGTTGCCGATGACAACGATAGCGACAAATTTGATGTGTTTTCGTCGCTGCGAGACGGTGCTGGTGGCGAGGATTTTTCGTCTGGCATTGGCGAAACGGTGGCTGATAGTGTTGAGCAGTTTGATTTGGTGGCGGTTTCTGGCGGCGAAGAAGAGCTACCTTCTACTGAGAAAGTATCGGCGTCAATTGGTCAAACAGCATGCGCGACATGTGTTGGCTGCCCATTTCTTAGCCAGTGTATAAAGCCTCAGGCGTTAGCCGTGAAACAGGAATCAGAGAGTCAGGATAAACTATCTGACGATATGAGTTATGCGGGTGAAGAGGCGGTTCCTAATCTGATGGAAATAACACCAAAACAAAGCTATCTGGAGAGATTGTTAGCTCCAGACGATCTTGATAGTCTGGATGAAAATGGACGCGGGGAATTGGTGATGGCGGGATATTCAGGGTCTACCGATTATCAAGAGCCTATTATTAAAAAAGCGCCTGAGCCAGTGGTAGCAGAGGCAAAACCCATAGATTTAACAACTAAGACAGATGAGTCAACTGAGAAAATCATACCGCAGGAACGAGAAGATAAAACTTCGACTAACCAGGCGGTTGAAGTTTCGGGCAAGGGTGTGGATATTGAAGCAACAGAAACGCCATTCTTTGAGTTAAAAACGGCCCCAGAAATTGCCGCTGACGATACTACAGATGCCGGGGAAGTTCTGTCAGAAAATGCTAGCGAAGTGCCCGTCAATACATCTGGCGAGGAACAGTTTACCGAACCAACAGAGGAAAGTCGTCCGTCAATAGAAATAAAGCAGCAGACTTCTGTTATTGTCTCTGATATGGTAGACAAAGAAAATGAGCAGCTGGCATCTGAATCTCCAGACATACTGATGCAAACGAAAACGAGAACTGTGCCGTCATCGCCAGCGGTAAGCGAGGATACTCAAACTGGTGATAAGAGTTGCAGTTCGCTGGAAAATGAAACTGTTTACCCTATGGCTAGCGAGGATAAGGTTGCTGCTAGTGTTGTGAAAAATACATATGATGGCAATGATGCTGCTGCGGTGTCTGATATAAAACCATCATCAATTGAACACCCAAAAGAAAATGACGTTGTTATAACAACGTCAAAATCGTCTAATCCTGAACCAAGGCAAGCGGCAGAAGGCAGTTTTACGCCAATTTTTGAACAGCGGTTGGCAGCGCAATTTGATGCAACAGAGATGGATGAGCTGGCGGCAGAATCAATTGATGGTTCTAATGTAAAGCCGCTACAAAATACGCAGCCTCACGAAGCTGAACTTGGCATGGCGGCAGGTTATGATGACTCTATCCAAACTCTTGACGGCACTGATAATGAACAGCCCGGTAACTTGACGCCGGACGTAGATGATGTGCCGCTAACTCAGGAGCGAACGGTCGCGGCTAGCGTACTGGCGGAATACGATAAAAACGAGACGTACCAATTGCCAATCAGTTATTCTATTGGTCAATCTGGCAGGGCGCCGCAAGCTATATTGTCACAGGAGCAAATGCTTGTCGAAAGTAGTGAGGATTCTTTGAATATTGGCGACCGTGCCGATTTTGATAATAATTTGGTACAGCCGAAGATTGATGATACAGAAACAGATGTATTCGTAGCGAATGATGTGGTAAATACAACAGATAAAACTGATGTAGCGGTATCTATAGAAATGATAGACATTACGCCAAATCTACCAGATAAGCACACAGCAGTTGATAGAAACGGTACTCAACTTGCCGTTGATCTGCCACAGGAATTGGGTGATGAATTAGCGGTTGATACGGATGCGACCGAGCCGCAAATTCCTGTCTTTAGGCAACTTGATTGCTATGACACCACCGCGGACATCGGTCGCAGTGAAGATAAGATTTGGGCTGAGGAAGAGGTGTTTTTTGTGAAGCAGGATCTGCCGGGGGTAGAGCCAGAACTAACTTGGGCTGAAGCGGTGACGGTCGCGCCGATGGAAGCTATTATAGTGCGTGAAGAAGCCGATGATTTGAAACTCTCCTTAGACGACGAGATTGGTATTGATATGGATTCCGCGGGGCAATTGGACAACTTCAAGACATCATCAGTTCCTGAAATCACCAATGATTATGAGCTAGAGGAGCAGATAGCTATTCCTATCTCGCCGGCTATTGAACCAATACGTGATGTTGAGCTGGACGAGCTAGCAATGGAAATTTCAGAGGAGCGTATCATGCCTCGCGAGGAGCGTGAAAGCATGTTTATGAAAGCATCGGAAAAAAGCGATTTACCGCGCATGGATGCTGAAGTTGAAACTATAATTACGGATACCAGCGATGTAGAGCCATCTATTGATTTACCTGAAACGCAAGAAGAACTTGCTGCTACTGAAGTGTCTGAGGCGGTAGAATCTGAAGCGGACGAACAGGATGATTTGGCGGTTGACAGCGCGGTTGACAGTTACGGTTATAATAGCGAAATGAGTGCTATGAGTGACAATGTTTTGGTCGTAAAAAGCTGTCAATCCCCTGGCCTATGGCCGGACGACAGCCGGCTCAATCCAGAAGAAGAGTCTGCGTCAACGGCTCAATCAAGCGCGGACGATACGTCATTGGTGTCGCGGCTGGTTGGCATGTTTGTAGTGGCGATGTGCGTGGTGCGCGGCCGGCAGTCAGTGAAAGTTTAGTAAACACACCGTCTAAAGAGGTAGCAATGAAGTAGTATAATTAGATGTATGAAAGCGCTGCAAACTAATATTAAATTATTCTTATATACGCCAAATAAATTCTTTGAGATACCCAATTTCCAACGCCCTTATTCTTGGACGATCGATAACGTCCAAATGTTTTTAGACGATCTTGAAGAGGTGAGGCGTGGGGACAAAAAGCACTATTTTGGCAGTATCGTATATATAAACGATGGCGACCGAAGCATTATTATTGACGGTCAGCAGCGTGCGACGACAGTTTTACTGATGATTACTGCGATTTACCATTTAGCGTTAGAGTCACCTGAAAAGCTTAGACTGGTAGCCGAGCAAATCAAGGACGAATATTTATATAACAGATATGCAAAACAATATGATTCGGAGGAAAATCGGATTAAGCTTCGGGCAGTGACTACCGACAATAAAATATTTGAGAAAATATTTAGCCAGGCAGAACTGACAGAATATGAAAAGAAAAGTAATTTGTATAAATCCTACCTCCAATTTTACGACTACTTTAGAAATCGTGATCATTTAGAACAATATATTGATACGCTTGATGACTTCGAGATTGTCACGATTGTTCTAGACAAAGATGATGATAATCCGCAAAAAGTCTTTGAGAGTATCAATTCGACTGGCAAACCGTTGACAGATGGCGACAAAATCCGAAACTTCTCGCTAATGTTGCGCACCTCCGAAAAACAAGATTATGTTTTGACTAACTATTGGCAGTATATTGAAACATACCTAACCGATCCGCAGCGTGATGATATTACCGACTTTTTCCGTGTTTATTTGATTGCTAAAAACCAATCGGTCGTAAATACTGATAAGGTGTATCCAGAGTTTAAAAAAGCTTTTTCTAATAATATTTCTGATGATCAGTCATATGAATCGCTTGACACATTTTATGGTGAGATTTTGAGAATATTAAAATACTATCGCTTTTTGAAGTTTGGCACAGATGACAATAATGAATTTACTAAGCTGAGTTCAGTAGCATTCATTATGCGTTATCTGAGGATTGAAGCATTCTTCCCGTATGTCGTATCAGTCATGAAATATTGGCAAGACGGACATTTGTCTGATGATGAAATTGCTGAGGTATTTGATGTGCTGCGCGTCTACTTTTCGCGGCGTATCGTTATCAACTTATCGACAACAGGCTTAGGTAAATATTTCGCCGGATTACACAGAAGTATATTGTCAATTGCTGAGCAGGACAATGCTGCATATCTCGAAGTACTGAAATATACCGTACTTTCGAAAAACAGGCAGATCCGATTACCTCGAGATAATGAAATAGAAACAGCGATAAAAGCAAACTTTACCTATAATCAGCGCTCTTCCAATGTCATGTATTTGTTAACTGCGGTTGACGATGAGTCTAAGGACGTGTCATTGCTGAAACAGATTAATAACAAAGAGCTACACCTAACAATTGAACATATTATGCCGCAAACCATGACCAATGCTTGGCGGGATGAGCTCGGTGACCGTGCCGATGAAATTCATGGCACGTATTTGCACGGGCTAGCGAATTTGACATTGACGGGATATAACTCTGAATATTCAAACAAGAGTTTCCGGGAAAAGCGCGATATGCCGGATGGGTTTGCTGATAGTCCGCTTAAGATTAATAAGACTGTTGCTAAATATGATATGTGGAATGAGGCAGCAATATTGGAGCGCCAGCGGTGGTGGATTGATAAAATAATTAAAATTTGGCCGCTGCCAACAAGTACGTTTGAACCGCCAATACTTGATACGAAAGTTAATATTTTCGACGATATTGATTTTACAGGCGCAGCGGTAAAAATATTCTATATCGGTGATGATTCTTATCCAGTAACGAGCTGGTCGCAAATTCTTGGCGTCTATTGCGAGTATCTGTACGACGAGAACTCTGATTTTACTGATCAGATTATGAACAGCGAAAAGACGAAAAATTGGATTAGTAATGATTCTAAAAGATTTTTTAATTCCGTAAAGATTCACGACACAGGGCTTGTGGTTGACGTAGCAACAAATACGAATCAAAAAATACGGCTCATGCGCGAACTAGCGGAGATGTTTAATGTTGATAAAATCTCTATCAATGTTGAATTGACAAAGCCGATTGAACAGTAGGTATGCGTGCAGCCTGACAACTTTAGTTTAGTTAGGGTGCTTGCTATACTGTCTATATGAGAATCTCTGACCGTCATCCGTTGGATCGTCCCCGCGAGAAATTGGCGCGTTACGGTACGGCGCGACTGAGTGACTTGGAGCTGTTGATGGCGATTATCGGTAGCGGCAATGCTCGGGCCGATGTTGGTAAAATTGCGCGCGAAGTGCTGAAGATTGTGCGTCAAAAGGGCGGCGATGTTTCGTATGATGATCTAAGTGGGGTGGTTGGTTTGGGTGAAGCGAAAATCCCAGTGATTGTGGCGAGTTTGGAGCTGGCGCGGCGGTACTTGCTGGACAGCGACCAACCAATCATCGATAGCCCAGAAAAGGCCGTCGAGCTGCTGGCTGACATTCGTGACAAAAAGCAGGAATATTTCGTCTGTCTGACGCTGGACGGTGCGAATCGTTTGATCGCCAAGCGGGTGGTGACTATCGGCACGCTGACCGCCAGCCTGGTGCACCCGCGCGAGGTCTTTGCCGACGCCATCGCCGACCGCGCTGCCAGTGTCATCGTGGCGCACAATCATCCGAGCGGGAGCTTGGAGGTCAGTCAGGCTGATAAAGAAGTAACGAACCGTTTACGACAAGTTGGCGAATTACTAGGGATTAGTTTGGTTGATCATATAATTATCACGAAAGATCATTTTCAAAGCATAATTTGATTTTATTGATATAAAACCTCTATCAAACATAGTATAATATTCCCATGACATCGGGGGATAATCTTAAAGAACAAGAACGTACTAAGCTTCATAATACTATTTGGAAAATTGCCAATGAATTGCGTGGATCGGTTGATGGCTGGGACTTTAAGGCGTATGTGTTGGGCTTCTTATTCTATCGGTTTATATCGGAAAATTTAGTTAATCATCTTAACGCTGAAGAACGTAAAACTGGCGTGGCTGATTTTAATTATGCTGAACTGAGCGATGATCAGGCGGAGTTTGGTCGTAAAGATACGGTAAATGAAAAAGGATTTTATATTTTACCAAGCGAACTGTTTGAAAATGTCCGCAAGCGCGCCAAAAATGACGAAAATTTGAACGAAACACTCAGTAAAATATTCCGTAACATTGAGCAATCAGCCAAGGGTTTTGATAGTGAGGATGACTTTCGCGGGCTATTTGACGACCTGGACGTCAATAGCAATAAACTTGGTCCAACCGTCGCCAGGCGCAATGAACGATTGGTAAAATTGATGAACGCCATCGGTGAATTAGAGCTTGGCAAGTTTGAGGACAATACGATTGACGCTTTTGGCGACGCATACGAGTATCTGATGACCATGTATGCTGGTAATGCTGGTAAATCTGGTGGCGAGTTCTTTACGCCGCAAGAAGTGAGCGAACTTTTGGCAAAAATTACTGTTGTCGGTAAGACCTCGGTAAACAAAGTGTATGACCCGGCGGCAGGTTCCGGTTCATTACTGCTAAAGTTTGCGAAAGTTCTGGGTAAGGATAATGTCAGACAAGGCTTTTACGGTCAAGAGATTAACATTACGACGTATAATCTTTGCCGTATCAACATGTTCCTGCATGACATTAATTATGAAAAATTTAATATTGCTCATGGTGATACACTGAAGGATCCGAAGCACTGGGATGATGAGCCGTTTGACGCGATTGTCTCAAATCCGCCGTATAGTATCAAATGGGACGGTGACAGTAATCCGACGCTGATTAATGACCCTCGCTTTAGCCCAGCTGGGGTGCTGGCGCCGCGCAGTAAGGCTGATTTGGCATTCACAATGCATATGTTGAGCTGGCTCAGCGAGAGCGGCACGGCGGCGATTGTTGAGTTTCCTGGCGCGCTATATCGCGGTGGGGCTGAGGCAAAAATCCGCAAATACTTGGTAGAGAGTAATTATGTTGATGCTGTTATCCAATTGCCGCCAGACCTGTTCTTCGGTACGACAATTAGCACCTGTATCCTTGTTTTGAAAAAGAGCCGGGCGACAAATGACGTATTATTTATCGATGCCAGTGCCGAGTTTGTGCGCAAAGGCAATAAAAATAAGCTGAGCGAGGAAAATCGGCAGAAGATCCTGGATAGTTTTACCGATCGGCAAAATGTCGATTACTTTGCGAAAGTCGCTACCTACGAAGATGTTGTCGCCAATGACTACAATCTATCAGTTAGCTCTTATGTTGAAGCTGAAGATACGCAAGAAGTGATCGATATCACTAAGCTCAATGCTGACATCGCAAAGATCGTAGCTCGCCAGTCTGAATTGCGCACAGAAATTGATGCGATAGTTGCGGATCTCGAGAGGGATAAAAATGAGCTTGTCTAAAATAGACCCTAGTATAACAGAGGATTACTTGCGTCAGCACCTCGAAGGCTTATATCTAGAGAGGAAATCGATTGGCAGAGATAAGTTAAAACCTGGCAAACTAGCAGATGAGATCATAGGTATGCTGAATGCTGACGGTGGAGTTGTGGTATTGGGTTTATCGGATGACGGTAGTATAGAAGGTTTGAAATCGATACCCTATAGTGAACTTTTATCATATGAGAAGGTTTGCCAGAATTTTATAAACCCTGCTGCTGATGTAAAGCTGGAGAAAATAAATCTTCAAAATGGAGAGCTTGTTTATTTATACCATGTGGGGCAAAACTATGAGAATATGTATGAAAGAAAAGACAATCATAACGTGTTTAAACGGATAGGCGATTCTAACTATGGTCCATTAAATAACCAAGAGATTGATAACTTGCGGCATGATAAATCACTCCGCAGATTTGAGGACCAAATTGTCGAAGACTTTGACCCTGAAGATATTGATATTCAAACATTACAATCTTACAAAGATTACTTAAACTATGATGGTAGCACTGATGATTTGCTAGTTAAGCGTAATCTTGCACTCAGAAAAGATGGTAAGATGAGGTATCGTAATTCGGCTGTATTATTATTTTCGAAAGATCCAGATAAGTATATACCATCATCTTATGTTCGCTATGTTCGGTATGAAGGCGGTGAACAGGGTGTTGGTCAGGATTTTAATGTGATCAAAGACGAAAGATTGGAGGGAAATATTCCAAATCTCATTAATAAAACAAAAAGTTTTATGACTAATGCCCTAGGTGACTTCTATTTTTTAAATATGGAAACAGGGCGGTTTGAAAGAGTGCCAGAATATCCAGAAGATGCATGGCTGGAGGGTGTTGTTAATGCTCTCTATCATAGATCTTATAATTTGCAGGGTAACTGTGTATATATTAAGCATTTTGACGATCGACTAGAAATATCAAATAGCGGACCATTGCCAGCACAAGTTACCGTAGAAAATATTAGAGAACAAAGGTTTTCTCGTAATCCTAGGGTTGGACGTGTTCTATTTGAGAGCGGCTATGTTCGAGAACTGAACGAGGGTGTTAAACGTATTTTTAATTCTATGGCGCAATCTACGCTACCAACACCGATATACAAAAACGATAACGATACAGTAACGCTTATTTTGGAGAATAAGGTGGTACGTAATAGAAGGGTTGTCAGTGCTAAAGTGAAAGATATCATTAGTAGTAACTGGAGTAATTATAACGATACTGAACAGAAAATACTCTCTTATATTATGCGCAATCCAGAGCCGACAATAGAAGAAATAGCGGAAAATATTGGGATCTCTACAAAGTACACAAGAGTATATGTTAACAAGTTTATCGCCGACAATATACTTGATCGTTTATCAGAAAAAATTAGAGATAAAAATGCCAAGTATGCATTTAAGAGGACGTAAACGTAGTATAAGGGAAGTTGCGAATAGTAGTTCTTACCCCTGTTAGTATATGAGATAAGGGAAGTTTCTGTAAAATTAAGGGAACCATAGGCATTTATGTTGATTTACTGTTTTGTTTTTATATACTAAAGATGTGGTTATACTTTGAGAATATTCTAGGGTTTATAATTACTAACACTAAATTGACGCCATATTTGCATGTTTCAAAAGGGGCAACGATGATAATATATAACAGTAGGCTGCAAGTTAACATTTGGTTTCAGGACGAGACGGTTTGGCTGACGCAAGCACAGGGTGATATTAGCATTAAACTGAATATTCTAAGAGAGACTGGGTCTAATTATAAAAAAGTTGACATCTTTCTTGATAATGTCAACAAAATATGCTAAAATGTTGACATGTCAACTAGAGATGTCAATAAAATGAGTAGAATTGGCCGCTTAGTTCAGCAGTCTGAAGACTTTAAGGCCTTTATTCCATATGATTTTCCGCCAGAACAAGAGCTGGAACTGACTTTAGCAATACAGAAAAAACATGCCGAAGCCATGCGTTTAATTGGCAAGCTTGATGGTATCACAGCACTTCTCCCTGATATAAACTACTTCTTGGAGATGTTTGTGCGACGCGATGCGTCATCGTCGAGTCAGATTGAAGGTACTCGCGCGACATTAAGCGATGTTATTGAGGCTATGAATGTTGAGCCTGGAACTAACCAGCCAGACGATGTAGATGACATTCTTCATTATATTGATGCTTTGAATTATGGTTTGAAACGAGCGCATGAATTTCCTTTTACTTTACGCTTTATTCGTGAGCTTCATGAGAAGCTAATGACCGGCGCTCGCACGACACACAATGCTTTTCCGGGTGAATTTCGTCAAACACAAAACTGGATCGGCGGAACAATGCCGTCGAACGCTCGCTTTGTGCCGCCGCCAGTAAAAGACATGAATCATGCACTTGATGATTTCGAGAAATTTATCCATGCAGACGATAATTACCTACCGCTAGTGAAGGCTGGAATGCTGCATGCGCAATTTGAAACTATTCACCCTTTTATTGACGGTAATGGTCGGACGGGGCGAATGATTGTGACAATGTTTTTGTGGCACCAAAAATTATTAGAAGCACCGGTACTTTATCTATCATCATATTTTAAAAAACATCAAGATGTTTATTATGAAAGATTAAATAGCTATCATTCGGAGAATGGTGATATATTTGAATGGCTAGAGTTTTTCTTGGATGGTATTATTGAAATTTCTCAGTCGTCTATAGATACCTGTCGGAAAATCACGGAATTACGCGAACGTGATATGCGGAAAGTGCAGCAATTAGGTAAAGCTGCTGCTCCGAAGACGCTTGATATGTTGAAATTGCTTTACCGTACGCCTGTGATTGGTGTGGCTGATGTAATCAAAGAAACCGGCTACTCAAGACAGGGTGCTTACAATATGATTGAACGATTGATGGGGATGGAAATTTTATACGCACGTGATGACACCACTGAATATGGTCAGAAGTATGAATATCGTGATTATTTGAATCTATTCAAGGAGGCTAATGACAAGTAATATGAGTAAAATGAAGCTGGACGAGGATCGCAATGGTGCAAGATAACGGCAATGTCATTGTCTATGTTGATGATAACGGTAAACCGCAAGTTGATGTGCGGTTTCAGGATGAGACGGTTTGGCTGACGCAAGCGCAGCTGGTTGATCTGTATCAATCAAGTAAAGCAAATGTTAGCGAGCATATAAAAAATATCTTTGACGAGGGCGAGCTTGATCCTGCAGCAACTGTTCGGAAATTACGAACAGTTCGAACTGAGGGTGATCGTCAGGTAGAGCGTGAATTAGAATATTATAATCTTGACATGATCATCTCGCTTGGCTACCGCATCAAGTCAAATATCGCCACCAAGTTTCGTATTTGGGCGACCGATCGTTTGCGGGAGTATATCACCAAAGGTTTCGCTATTGACAGTGAGCGTCTTAAAAATCTTGGCGGCGGTAATCACTGGAAAGAGCTGCTTGATGAGATCCGTGATATTCGCAGTAGCGAAAAAGTTCTTTATCGGCAAGTGCTTGATTTATACTCTACTGCAGAAGATTATGACCCAAAGGCTGACCAATCGCAGAAGTTTTTTGCCATAGTGCAAAACAAACTACACTATGCAGCACATGGCAATACGGCCGGCGAAGTGATTTATTATCGTGTTGACAGCGATAAACCTTTCGCAGGAATGACTAATTTTAAAGGTAAACAGCCAACCCAAGCAGAAGCTATGGTAGCAAAGAACTATCTCAGCCAAAAAGAACTGAAAGTTCTTAACAATCTAGTCTCGGCTTATTTTGATATTGCTGAAATTAACGCCATGGAAGAAAAACCGATGAGTATGGCTGATCATCTTCGCGAGCTTGATACCATTCTTAGTTCGACTGGTCGCAAACTGCTAGACAGTTCTGGAAAAATCAGCACTAAGCACGCTAAAGAGAAAGCGTTGGCTGAGTATCGTAAGTATAAGGCGAAAAATTTGAGTGGTGTGGAAGAGGACTATCTGCAAGAGCTGAAGTCAGTGAATAGAAGAATAGAGGGTAAGGAATAGAGTACAAGTCGCAGTCTAAACCTAATCTTGAAGAAAAGAAAGTACTAAGGCGATAATATATGAGAATTGATCTACATACTCACACTCAAAACCTGAAAAAGGGTGATGGACCAGGGAGAGTTATCTCGCCCGAGGATTACGTCAGGACAATGCTTAAAGAGGGAGTTGGAATTGCCTCCATTACAAATCATAATAAGTTTGACCTGGAAGAGTTCAACGAAGTTTCTAGCCAGAGCGATGATTTAATAATGTTCCCAGGTATTGAACTTGACGTAAAAATAGGCGATAAACGCAGGCAGGTGATAATTATCGCTAACCCAAGTATAAAAGATACTTTTTCAGGAGTTTATAATGAGCCTAATAGGGACTATGAGAAGTACTGTATTGAATATGATCAATTCATAAATTCGGTAAAGATTTTTAAGGTAGATGATGTTATAGTCGTTCCTCATTTTTATAATAAAGATAATGGTATTACAATTCCTGAAAAGGATAAGCTTTGCAAAGACTTGGAAGACTACGTAGTAATAGTAGAGCCTGCGAATCTTGTGTCTATGACTATAATTAATAGCAACGAAGGTTACCTTTCTCTTGTTGGGAGCGATGTGCAAGATTGGTCTAAATATAGCGCATCTATGGCACTAGAAATAAAATTTGATATAGATTCATTCTCAAAGTTCTATGAACTTGCTAAAGAGCCAAAGATTTTTGTCAAAAATGCATTAGACGGCTCTGAAAGCAACTTTATAAAAATAAATGACAATGGCGAGTTAACACTTTATGACGATCTAAATATTATCTTCGGAGAGAAAGGTTCGGGCAAAACTGTTCTGATAGATGATTATATCCTTCCTTTCTATAGTAATTCTGGTAAGAAGGTTGTTGTGCATCGAGGCAAAGAAAGTAGTGACACATATAAGAGTATTCTAAAGGAATATGAAGATAAAGTAGAGATAGATAGCGATTTATTAACATTAATTGAAAATAAATTATCTAATATGATGACGTATAGTGATCCAAATCCTAGCGATTTTGTCAATAAATTTATGCTATATCATCAGGATAAAAATAAAAATAAGCGAGCTAAGTGTCTGAAGAAAACAGAATCCCAATATGTGAATAACGAATACTCTGTGGCCGATTCTGTTATAAGGAATGCGGAAAAAGATACAGCCAGCATTAATAAAGTGATTGATATAAATGATAAAGTTAGAGGCGCAGATAGCGACGATGGTCAGAGTCTTAAGTCTGCACTTAATAAACTTAAACGCGACGTTTTAAGTATAGCTTCTAATGAATTAAAGAAACTGTTTATATCAGAAGGAATTGAATCTATAGTTAATACCTTTAAGGAATCTGTTAATAAGAAAACCGGCAAGATGTCTCGGCCCAACGGTATAGGCTTCTCAAAATTAGTAGCGGCGCGACTAAAGCGTTCTGCAGATAATAAAGATCTAATTCAGTGCATGCAAGATATTCAGCTGACAGAGCCAATGCCGCTCGGTGTTATACCAGTAAAGGGTGCATTAATACACGAAACATCAATATGTTGCCTTACAGAGCGAGACTTACATAAAAAGGACTCTGTGTTTGACAGGAGTAGGATTAAGGCAAATAGAGAATTAGTTAGAAAGATAAATAGTTTTAATAAAGATTCATTTAAGTCTATTGATAGTTATTTTTCTCCTGAAGAAAAATCTCGTGACGTAAGGGATATAGTTAAAGATATAATAAAAAAGAACAGTGTCATTAAGCTGTCAACCGGTCAAGAATATAAGCCATCTGATGGCGAAAGGGCGATTCTTTCGATTAGTAGTTTACTAGAAAATAACAGCTACGATGTTTATTTATTTGATGAAATTGAACGTGGTCTTGGTCATAAATATATAGCTGATTATTTAATTCCTAAACTCAAACAGCTAAGAGATATGGGGAAAACAATCGTACTATCAACCCATGATGCAAACATTGCCATTAATACCCTACCCAGTCAAACAATTTATTGCGATTATCCAAGTGAAAATATTTATTATGGTGGTAATATGTACTCAAATGAGCTTATTGGCATAGTGAATGGAGATATAAAAAACTGGAGAGATACCGCAATAATTCATCTGGACGGTGGCGAGAAATTATTTAATAGTAGGAGTAATATTTATGAAAAATGAGTTAAATGTTAAGATTACAGGCGACCGCAATAACACCGAAAATCCCGTAATTAAGCTTACGTTTGAAGAACTGGACGAAGCAGAGATAGTTCTTACAGACAGTAAAGTGGATGATATAAAAGATATTTTTAACAAACTTTTTGACTATATTATGACTAATAAAGAACTAGTTGAACTTAAGCTCGAGGATGATCAAAACGATCTTTATCACGAGGTAGCGGCTGATATAATTCAACAACTAAATTCCGAGATATCGCAATCATCTGGTAACTTTGAAAAATTATGGCAATTAGACGATGAAATTAATACTGAGGATAATGAAACCGATGAGTAAAATTGATGATTTGATTAAAGAGCTGTGTCCGGATGGGGTTGAGTTTAAGCGACTTGGAGAGATTTGCGAAATTAAAACTGGTGCCGGTGTTACAAGAAAGGATATAGTGGAAGAGGGTTTATTTCCAATTATTTCCGGAGGTATATATCCTTTAGGTATGTATGATAGGTCGAATCGTAAGGCTAAAACTGTTACCATAGCCAGGGCTGGTAGTGCAGGATACGTTGATTTTATTGATAGAGATTTTTATTTAAATGACAAATGTTTTTCTGTGATACCTTTTGAATCATATCAAGACAATATAAATAGTCGGTTTTTATATTTTGCGTTGAAAAATATAGAACAAAGCATCATAGACATGAAGAGCACTGGTAGTGTTCCAACCGTCAATACTCAGAAAGTTTCAAAAATAAAAATCCCTGTTCCGCCTCCCGAGATTCAAAAAGAGATTGTGCGGGTGCTAGACTCGTTTACAGAGCTAGAAGCAGAGCTAGAAGCAGAGCTAGAAGCGAGAAAGAAGCAGTATGAGCACTATCGTAATACGCTCTTGACGTTTGAGGATGATGTAATGTGGAAGCCGATGGGTGAGGTGGGTGAACTTATACGTGGAAACGGACTACAGAAAAAGGATTTTACGGAAGAGGGGTTTCCGTGTATTCATTATGGGCAGATTTATACGTATTATGGCTCAGAGGCGACTGGTACAAAATCGTTTACTTCCGAAGAAGTATTTCAAAAGCTTAAGAAAGCTTTACGAGGAGATGTGCTGATTGCCGGTACGAGTGAAAATATAAATGATGTATGTAAACCTTGTTATTGGAATGGATATGAGACTATTGGGGTTTCTGGTGATATGTTTATTTTTAGACCAAATAAAGATATCAGCGGTAAATATTTGACGTATGTCCTACAATCAGACAATTTTATGACTTACAAGCGGAGATATGTTACAGGCACAAAAGTTATACGTTTATCTGCTGATAGTATTAAGAGGTTTAAAATCCCTGCCCCATCTCTCGAAAAGCAAAAGCAAATCGTCTCTATCCTTGATAAATTTGAAAAACTCACCAACGACATTTCTGTTGGTTTACCGGCCGAGATTGAAGCCCGCCGCAAACAATATGAATATTACCGCAATAAATTATTAACCTTTAAAGAGCTGGAGTGCTCAAAATGAAATATGATGTGATTGCTGAAAATAGCGACAGCACTGTCGTCAGCGACTACGTCTCGCCATATCAGCGGGCGACGAGCTACCAGAGTGAGGCGGAATTAGAGCAAGAGTTAATCAAGCAATTGCAGGCGCAGGCGTATGAATATTTGCCGATCAAGAGCGAGGCTGATTTGATACACAATCTACACACGCAGTTGGAAAAGCTGAACGATTACACGTTTACCGATGCTGAGTGGCAGCGGTTCTTCGCAGAGCGGATCGCTAATGGCAATGAAGATATCGCCGACAAAACCTTCAAGATCCAGGAAGACAGTACGCAACTATTGCAACGCGATAACGGCGAGGTGATTAATATTCGCCTGTTAGACAAAACGAATATCCACAAGAACTGCTTGCAGGTGATCAATCAATACGAGGTGTCGGGTGCGCGGGATAACCGCTATGATGTGACGCTGTTAGTGAATGGCTTGCCGCTGGTGCATATCGAGCTAAAAAGGCGCGGCGTGCCGCTGCAAGAGGCGTTTAATCAGATCAATCGCTATCAGCGGGACAGTTTTTGGGCAGGCAGTGGGCTGTTTGAATATGTGCAGCTGTTTGTGATTAGTAACGGCACTCATACAAAGTACTACAGTAATACGACGCGCTGGCAGCACATTAATGAGGCAGGTAAATCAGATTCGCATCGTAGTAAAAAGACCAGTAATAGCTTTGAATTTACCAGCTGGTGGGCGGATGCTAAAAACCGCCCAATTGCCGATTTAATAGATTTTACGGCGACCTTTTTGTCCAAGCATACTCTATTGAACGTACTAACGAAGTACTGCGTGTTTACTAGCGATAAATTATTGCTGGTGATGCGCCCGTATCAGATCGTGGCGACTGAGCGTATTTTGAATCGCATCCAGATTGCCACAAATTACAAAAAGTTAGGCACGGTCGAGGCTGGCGGTTATGTTTGGCATACGACAGGTAGCGGTAAGACATTGACTAGTTTCAAGACGGCACAGCTGGCAAGCAAGCTGGACTATATTGATAAAGTACTTTTTGTGGTTGATCGTAAAGATCTCGACTACCAGACGATGAAAGAGTACGACAAGTTCCAAGAAGGTGCGGCGAATAGTAATACTAGTACACGGGTTTTGACGAGGCAATTGGGCGATCCAAACGCTAAGATTATCATTACGACTATCCAAAAACTCGACACATTCATCAAGCGTAATCAAGGCCACAAGGCTTTTGATGATCATATGGTTATCATCTTTGACGAGTGCCACCGTTCGCAATTTGGCGATATGCATCATGCTATCACTAAGAGTTTTCGTAATTATCATCTGTTTGGTTTTACCGGTACGCCGATATTTGCTGATAATGCGTCTAGCGGCGGGCGAGTTGATCTACGGACCACCGAGCAAGTGTTTGGTGATAAGCTGCATACCTACACGATAGTTGATGCGATTACTGATAAGAACGTGTTGCCGTTTCGGATCGACTACATTCGGACAATTCGCGAGGCAGACGAGGTTGACGATCAGCAGAGGGTGCGCGACATCGACCGAGAGCGGGCATTGAACGCTCCAGAGCGTATTAGCAATGTTGTGCGATATATTCGTGAGCATTTTGATCAAAAAACCATGCGCAACGCCAAGTCGTACGCATTTACGCGGCTGATGAATGTGCATGAAGTTGCGTCGGCACGAAACAGAGCGGCAGTTGAAGAGGCGAAAGATAAAATTCGGCTGAGCGGATTTAATTCGATTTTTGCGGTGAGCTCAATTGAGACAGCCAAACTTTATTACAATGAGTTTAAGCGCCAGCAAGCTAACATTCCTGAGGTGAGGCGACTAAAAATCGCTACAATTTATAGCTACGGAGCCAACGATCCTGACCTGGAAATGGATGGCATGGACGATGAAAATTCGGAGAATACCGACGGACTGGATGTTTCATCCCGGGATTTTCTGGAGGGTGTAATTCGTGATTATAATGCAACGTTTGGTACGAATTATGATACCAGTGCCGAGCGGTTTCAGAATTATTACAAAGACGTCAGCCTGCGGATGAAGAATCGAGAGATTGATTTGTTGATCGTGGTGAATATGTTTTTGACGGGTTTTGATGCTACGACCTTAAATACGTTGTGGGTTGATAAAAACTTGCGAATGCATGGGTTGATCCAGGCGTATTCGCGGACGAATCGCATCCTCAATTCGATTAAAACATATGGTAATATCGTGACATTTCGCAATTTGGAGGAGGCGACTAAGAAAGCTTTGGCACTTTTTGGCGACCAAGCTGCGAGCGGTATTGTGTTGCTGCGTCCTTTCCGGGATTATTATGAGGGCTATGAAGACGCCGGAAAGAAAGTGCCGGGCTATGTTGATTTGATCGCAGAGCTAAAAGATAAATTTCCAGTGGGCGAGATGATTACTAGTGAGCAAGAACAAAAGGAGTTTGTGAAGCTGTATGGCTCAATTCTGAGGGTAAAAAATATTCTGTCTAGTTTTGATGAATTCATCGGACAAGAGATTTTGAGCCAGCGAGATGTGCAAGATTATCACAGTATGTACATCGACCTCTATAATGAGCTGCGGCCGAAATCGGATGAGAACAAGGAGAACATCAATGATGATTTGGTGTTTGAGATGGAACTCATCAAGCAGGTTGAGATAAATATAGATTACATCCTGGAGCTAATTCGGCAGTATCATGACAGCCATTTGAATAATAAAGAGATTTTGGTCGATATTGATAAAGCGGTTAACTCATCTATGGAACTGCGTAATAAAAAGGATTTGATCGAGCAGTTTATCGCCTCGCTCACGGTTGATAGCTCGGTTGATGGTGATTGGCAGGAGTTTGTGAAGTCAAGGAAAATCAAAGAACTAGACCAGATCATTGATGATGAAAAATTAGATAAAAAAGCGACATATAAGTTTGTTGAAAATGCTTTTCGCGACGGCTGTATACAATCGACTGGCACAGGGCTGTCAGGAATACTGCCGCCAATATCGCGATTTTCAGCTGGTGGAGAGCGCAGTAAAAAACGCGAAACAGTGCTGGAAAAATTGAGAGATTTCTTTGATAGATTCTTTGGTATTTCGAGCGGGAAGTTGTAAGGGTGGTTCTATGAATGCTATTTTTGAATATGTTCGTAAACGTGCCGCGTCGACAATTTTAGTGTCCTATACTGTATTTTGGGCAATCTTTCACTGGCAGGGTATCTATGCTACCATATTTGTTGATCAAGGCATTATTTATAAACAGCATGGTTTACTTAAAAATGAGTATGTAAATAAATATTTCTTTGGGCTTGATTGGTCAAATATCGTAACCATCCATAATCTAGAGATTCTGCTGAGCTGGGTAATTCCTGCCGCGCTTGCTTATTTTTATGTATGGTGGCTACCTAAATTCGTTATTAACCCTTCGTATAAAAAGGAAAGTATCTATAAGGAGCAGAGAAAAATAGAAAAGATTAGGTCAGAGAAAAGAATTCAGGACGAAGAGAAAAAGTTGATAGAAAAACAAACTGCTGCAGAAAAGGCCAAGATTGAGCTAGCAGATAAAAAAGCTGAAGTCTCTGAGAAAGATCCTTACATAGCCTGGAGACAACAATATGATCAGTTTATCATTGATCGTAAAGCAGTAAAAAGCCTAGACTCTTTATTGAGCAGGGTGTATGGAAGCGATGGAGAAATATACGACTATGATATTGAAGGAAATGTTGAAGGAGGCATGTCACCAAGCGAGTTACTGCAAGTTGATTCGTGGGGTTTGGCAACGATAAACAATAATAACGGCTCTATAAGGCTAACTGATAAGGGTAAGTATTTTACTAGGTTATACAAGACATCTCAGGATAAGGATTTAAGTAATGGGTAGTCTCTCGGGTGTATTTGCAAAACGCACACAATCAATAGATATTATCTTTGACTCATACAAGACTCTATATAATATTTATAGCGAAATGATGAAAACGGCTAACGTTAATAAAAATAATCTAGCTGCTTTCAAAAAGTGTAAAACTACAGTAGAAAAAACACAGGAAGATATATCTACTAAATTACACACCCAAGCCTTTATACTTTTGACAGGAGCTTTTGAGGCTTTTTTGAATGATGTTTTCGAAGATTTAATTCAAGAAAATTTCTTATCAATTCGCAAGTCAAGTGGAATTAACTATAGTATAGTCGATTTGCAAAGAATTTTAGAGCAGAATGAGGACAAAGAATCTGTTTCGTTGGAGTTAGCTAATCTTACAATTAAACAGATACATGGTATCAAAAATAAAAAAGAAAAAGTAAATTTTCAAAATACTCAAACTATGGCAGAAATACTTAAAAGCTACTTTGATATTGAAATAGACACTAAATCTGAATATATGAAAAGGATTCATAAATATTGGCAGATGAGGCATGTGATTGTCCACACTAACGCCAGAGTTGATGAACGATATATTGCTAACGTAGAAGCGGTAGGCTTGAAAAGTGAAAAAATAGGCTCTGTAGTTACTATCACAAAAACAACCTATGATGAGGTAAAGGAAGATTTTTCTCTGTTATTAAATCATATTGAAGACCAGTTGAATAAGCTTAATTTGTCGTTTGACGGAGTTGACGCTATTGAGCGTATAAATGATAAGGAATAGATAATTTAGAGCTAAGTTGTGATTATGAAAATCTCCGTCCATCTCAAACCCAACTCCCGCCACCGTGAAGAAGTGGTGGTGAATGATGATGGCTCGCTGACTATTTACACCAAGGCGCCAGCCATTGAAGGGCGGGCGAATTTGGCAGCGGCGAAATTATTGGCGAAGTATTTTGATGTGGCGCCATCAAAGGTAAAATTAGTGCGCGGCGCGGCTTCAAAATATAAAGTGTTTGAGATAGACAAGATAGAATAGCTGCCGCAATTTACTGGCGTCGTTGCTGTTTAACGCTCGGGTTCTACGGATACCCAGCTCCCGCTGACATATTACCGAGTAGTCCTTGCACCGTCACAAACGAATACCCCTGCTGTTTCAGTGCGCTAAGGATACACGGCACGGCACCGACTGAGGTTTGGTGAATGTCGTGCATCAAGATGATGGCTCCGGGGTGGGCGCCAGCGACGGCGCGCGAGCAGACGATGTCGCTGTTGCGGTCGGCCCAGTCGCGGGTGTCGACCGACCACAAGATTGACGACATACCGCGCAGGCGAAGTTGCTCCAGGACGACGCCATTGACTGCACCGTACGGCGGGCGCAGAATAGCCGGTGTGACGCCGGTGGCTCGCTTGATGGCATCATTGGTGCGATTAATTTCGCCGGCAATTTGACCAGCCGGCAATTTAGGCAGTTCTGGGTGCGACCACGAATGATTGCCTAGTTGGTGGCCGCGCGCATGGATGCTGCGTACGACGTTGGCTTGTCCGGAGACTTTGCTGCCGATCAAGAAAAAGGTAGCTTTAGCACCATGCTGATCCAAAATATCCAATAGCTGCGCGGTGTACGGTCCTGGTCCGTCGTCAAATGTCAAGGCAATCACTTTACCCCCAGAATTCGCGGCTGGCGGTGCGGCAGGCGCTGGCTTTGGTGCTGGTTTTGGCTCGGGCGGCTTGGGGATGTTAGCCAGCTTTCGGGCTGTCGGATTTTGCAGATATTTGGCAACGGCGGCGATCGGCACTTTGATCGTCATTTCTCCGTAGGCTGACGGCAAGAGCGACGCCTGTCCAATTGGCCAGGCTAGACTATTACCGCCATCAGTAATAACGAAATTTGATAGCGTTTCTTGGGTAATCGTTTCACTGAGATCCAGCTCTGCCTGCTGACGCTGCTTGATAGTTTCCTTGATATTATTTCGGGCAGCCGCCACGATTTCCTCAGCCGCTTTCTCTGATTGCTCGGTCAAATCGCTCAGGCTGATCACCTCGCCAGATTTTTTATCAAACGTCCAAAAATGGGTCAGCGACACCGGATGCGCGCCGTGCATATCTTGCTTGATATTGACAATAATCGATAAAGCTACCGAATTATTATGAGTGACTTGGTAGCTAATCGTCTCGGTCAGCGGCTGGTCGAACGTCAGAATATTGGTGGCGGCATAGCGGAAATCGCTGTCAGCGCGGTCAATTGCCTGGGCGACGGTTTTATTGATCTTATTATTTTTAGTCAGCGGATATTCAATCGAAACTTTCTCGCGGTTAGTTTGGCGCGTCACGAACTTAGAACGGATGCCGGAGTAGCGCGAATCGGTGAAATAGTATTGCTCGTCAGATAAAGCAGTCGGGCGGCGCGGCGACAGCTGGTTAAAATATGCGTAAACCAGCCCTGATAAAACCGCTGCCATTGCCGTCAATAACAATATCGCTATCAGCAGGTTTCGCCATTTGGCGGGTTTGGTTTTTGTTTTCGCTGTGCGGCGGATATGTTTAGGTTTGGCTGCTTTATTGCCAGCTGATTTAGGTTTATCTGTTTTACTCGCCGGTGGTTTCGCTAGCGGCTTACTTGGTGATTTTTTGGCAGGCATAGATATAGTATAACATTTGTAATATATTAGGGATGCTGGGCTGCTGCTAAAACCAACACGGTACTTTTGAGAAAGGCCGGGTAGTTCGCAATTTGCTATAGGACTTTCATAAAAGTGCTATAGTAGATTTTCTACCCGCAGGACGCCAAAATCATTGAAAATATCAGTAAATTATAGTATAAAAAGGGAATGCTGCAATATCTTCATTCAAGTGCTAAAGATCAGCAAATCAAGCCGCTGGAACGCCTGCGGGCGGGTTCGTGGGTGCGCTGCGAACGTCCGAACGAGGATGAGCTGGCCGAGCTGTTGTCGCTGGGGCTTGATAATGATTTGCTGAGCGACGCGCTTGATCCGCATGAGGTGCCGCGCCTGGAGATTGACGACGATTGGACGTATCTAATCGCCCGGTTGCCAGATACTGACGACGATTTTAATGACTTTACTACGCCGATTTTGTTTTGTTTGAATAAGGACTATGCCGTGACGTTGTCGCGCGATAGCCTGGGCAGGTTGTGGCAGCCGTTTATCGACCAAGCACGTTCGCGTACCGACCGGCCGGTTGAGCTGTTAGTTGAAATGATTGACGCAATATCTAGGCAATATCAGCGGCGGGTGGCAGCGATTAACCGCCAGATGCGAGCGGCTACCGATAACATTCATACGCTGCGGGTCAAAGACATTGCTACGCTGGCGGAATACGAGCGCAAGTTGAACGATTATTTGGACGCGCTCATCCCGATGAATTGGGCGGTCGAGAAATTGTTGGCGACCAGCGGCTTGCGCCTGCGGGCGGACGATAAAGAGGATGTCGAGGATTTGTCGATCAATTTGGAGCAGGTAATTGCCCGTTGTAAGAGCTTGCTGCGAACTATCACCAACGTGCGCGATAGCTACCGGGCAGTGATGGATACCCGCTTGAATGAGACAATTCGCTTGCTGACGGTAATCACCGTGGCGCTGACTATCCCAACGATGATTGCTGGGTTGTTTGGCATGAACGTGCCGGTGCCTGGTGATAATGATCCGCTGATGTTTTGGAAAATCACTGTGGTTAGCATCGTGGCGGCTTGCGCGCTGGGCGGATTTTTCTTGCGCAAGCGATAAATATCTTGGCTAAAGGCAAATGTTGGCTTAGAGGGGTTGTAGTCTAATTTGGCACGCCGTATCCCAGCAGCCCGTCATACCGTTTGTCATGATTGATGAATACGCGGATGCGGTTTGCCTCGTTGCCGCCGACAGTAGTTAGCACGCCGTTGTCATTTTTCAAGACAATGTTGGTGTGGTCGCCGAATACTGGCGAATTGCGGTAGATTGCCGCGTCGCCAGGAACGGTTGATAGCCGGAATTAGCAGGCTTGAAGCGACTGGCTGCTTCGTAATACTCGCGCAAGGTAAACGTCCCCGGGATACGCCAGCCGCCAGTATGCGGATTTTTCAGCGGCACGCCCGCTTGATGCATGATCCAGCTCACAAAGTTAGCGCACCACGCCTCCTCGGCGCCCTGGCTGAACTTGGTGCCAGTAGATTGCGCCTTGAATTCAGTCTTTGCTAAGCTGATAATTTTTTGGCGAGTTGGGCTTAAATTTGCCGTATCAATGTCTGGAAAAGCCGATTCGCCAGGTGACCTATCGAGGCGCGTGGAATTAATGAGAGACGATAATTTATCGGCAATCTTTGGCTGGGCAATGACTGTGATTGGTACGATAAGCAACAGCGCAATTACGCTTAAAATAATACATCGTTTCCTTGAGAAAAATTTGGGCGCCGTCGCCTGTTGGTGCTTCATGTAATAATTATATCGCGAAAGCTGTTTGACTGTTAAAATGTAATTGAGGCAAATGTTATGTTTAAGCAATGGATAAAATGTGAAATATACCTTTCAAATATCAAGCCAAATCATTTAACAGAGTTCCATAAAGATGAATAGACACAGCAAACCACAGGAATGGCGCCGTTTGTCGTCGCAAATAATTTTTACGCATCCGCGGATGATATTGGCGGAAGACGAGGTAGAATTGCCAGATGGTAAAAGGTCGTTATATTTGCGGCAAGTATACCAGGGCAAAGGCGGCGTGATTATCATTTGCCAAAACGGCGGCAAAGTACTTATTCAGCGGGAATATTCGTATCCGGTTGATGGTATATTGTATCAATTTCCCGGCGGTAAAATTGAAGAAGGCGAGACTCCCGAGCAAGCTGCCCAGCGCGAATTGGCGGAGGAATCTAATATTTCGGTGGAAGACTTTCAGCAAATTGGTTGGTTTTATGCCGACAATCGCCGTACTAATGCCAAGTTGTACGTTGTTTGTGCGCGCGGCACTTTTCGAGATAATTATTCGCTCCAGCCAGATGATACCGAATTTATCTCTAGCAATTGGTTAGAAATTAGCAAACTTGAGCAGATGATTTCTAACGGTCAGATTGTTAATTACTCTATGCTAGCAGCATGGGCGTTGTTTAAACTGCGGTGATAATATGGAAAGCTATGTGTTATAATTTAAAAAACATAAGCATTATAAAATAAAAAAGGAAAACTATGCCAAACATTACCGTTAGATTCAAGAAGGGCGGACATGATATTGATGTGGATACATACATAGGAACGCTTCGCTCTCTGTCTGTTATTGCAAAAGAGGTTAACTATAAGAATAATAATCGTAGCGACATCCAACTGAATATCGTTGCGCAAAAAGAGGGTAGCTTTGAAGCTGTTATTGAGTTTGTAAGCACCGCTGGTCCAATCGCAGTTCAGGCCGCTCCAGAGATATTGTCAATCATAAACACCATTATTGAACTATATAAGATCAAAAAAACTTTGAGGGATACGGGTAATGCTCAAGTTACTAATCTGGCGGATAACAAGGTGCAGGTTATAAATAACTTTGGTACTATGGTGGTTAATCAGCCAACATATAATTTATATAGCGAGAACCAGACAGTGCAGGATGCTCTAGCCAGCACGTTTTCAAAAACATCAAAAGACAATTCTGTAGACAGTTTAGTTCTTAATTCATCCGACGATAGGGTGGAAGTTGATCGTAGTGATTTTGAGGCTTTATCTCGAAAAATGACTATTCAAGCGAAAGATATGGAAAATGAGGTTGTTGCTGCTACTTTGGTTGTAGCAAAGCCAGTGTTGGATAACTCGGGAAATAAATGGTCATTATTTAAAGGTACAGAGAAAATCCAGGCCGATATTCAAGATGAAGAGTTTCTAGGGCGTGTTGCCAGAAGAGAATGTAGTTTTACATCTGGCGACCGACTTATGGTAGAGCTGCTCATTCAGAAAGAGTATAGCGAACAGTATCTTATGTATATACCAAAGAAATATTCCATTCTCAAGGTCAAGAGTCATATTACGGGAGACGAAGCGATTCAGATGGATATGCTCGGATGAATCGATCAAAATATAACAAGCATAAACTTCGATAATAAGCGTATGCCTAAAAGACACTGACAGAGGGTGATGGTAAGTTGTGGTCTATCTCTTTTATGCTATAATAATCTCAAAAGCGAGCGATCACCGTACGCGATGTTTCTCTGTTAGGGAGTAGAAAGGAATTTATATGGCTCAACCCAAACCAATCATAAAAGTTGACCAACTCGTCAAGACGTACGATGGCAAGAATGTTGTTGATAACGTATCGTTTGAGGTCAGGAAAGGCGAGATTTTCGGTATTCTCGGGCCGAATGGCGCTGGTAAGACGACGACGCTAGAGATGCTGGAGGCGCTCCGGACGATTGACGGCGGTACGGCGACTATCGACGGGATTGATGTTGCTAAGCAGCCGAAGCACATTAAAAACATCATCGGCATCCAGCTACAATCGACGATGTTTTACGACAAGCTGACCCTGCGCGAACAATTGAAAATGTTTGCCAGCCTGTACGGCCAAACGATCGACGCTGACGCGCTGCTGGCCAAGGTGCAATTGACCGACAAAGCCAAAAGCTACGTCGAGCAGCTCTCGGGCGGACAGAAGCAACGTTTCGCCATCGCTTCGACGCTGGTCAATAACCCGGCGGTACTATTCCTTGACGAGCCGACCACTGGGTTGGATCCCCAGGCTCGCCGTAATCTCTGGGATTTGATCAAAGAGATTCGCGATGAAGGTATTACTATCGTGCTGACCACGCATTATATGGACGAGGCTGAATTGCTGTGCGACCGCTTAGCGATTATGGATAATGGTAAAATCATCACTATCGACACGCCGCATAATCTAATCCAGCAACTACTGGCGCGCGGTTTCAAGAAAAAGCAAGTTGTCGAGCAGGCCAATTTGGAAGACGTATTTATTGACTTAACAGGAAAGGCGATTCGGGATTAGTATGAAAAAATATTGGACTGGTGTATTCGGGCAAGTACGCGCCCAGCAAAAACGTTTCGTCCGCGATAAAATGTCGCTGTTCTTTACCTTCCTGTTTCCGCTAATCTTCTTGTTGGTGTTCGGTTCGATTTTTAATAATCAATCGACCAGCTTCAACATTGCGATTATCAATAATTCGCAGACAGAATTTGCTAAAAACTTCGTTAAAGGCGCTAAAGACAATGCCAAAGACTCGATTCTTAAAATTAAAGACGTCAAGGATATGGACGAGGCTCGCGAGAAGTTGAAGCGTTCAGAACTGAACGGCATCATTGAACTGCCGAGCGATTTTGGTGAAGTGAAGGGAGAAGGCAGAGATGCTCGCCCGACTGGCACAATCAACGTTCTGTACGCCAAAGGTTCCGAGCAAACTGGTAGCGCTCTGACAGCGGTGATGAGTCAAATTGCTGATGAGATAAATAAGCACATGGGCCAGCCAGAAGCGCCGCTGAAAGCCGCTGGCAAAGCTGTTGGCGACGAGCAGCTGAAGGAGTTTGACTATACGTTCACTGGACTACTAGGTTTTAGTTTGATGAGCATGGGTATATTTGGCCTGGCCAATCAAATGCCAGCTGAAAAACAGCGCGGTTCTTACCGACGGCTGCGTGCAGCGCCATTCACCTCGGGGCAGCTGATTATTTCCATGGCGATTCACTATGTTATAATCTCGCTACTCAGCCTGACCATGATGGTTGTTGTCGGTATGCTGCTGTTCCATTTCAATATGCGCGGCGATTGGCTGCTGTTCTCATTGATGTCGGTGATTTCGGCGATGATGATGGTGGGCTTAGGATTATTAATCGGCGGTTGGGCGA
>CAUUWX010000002.1:0-188497 GCA_963549225.1 uncultured Candidatus Saccharibacteria bacterium
CTGCGGAATAGCTAAAGCCTTAGCTGTCCCGATTGGAATAACAAAAGAGAGGCATACCTTGCGGTGCATGCCTCTCTTTTACGAAAAATAACCCGCAAGGCGAGCTTAAAAACAAACAAAAAGACGCCTAAACGTCTATTTAACAAAAAACACGAATTGTTTACGGTACCAAATTTATTGGTGCGGGTTAGGAGACTCTAACTCCTGGCCTCTTCCATGGCAAGGAAGCGCTCTAACAACTGAGCTAAACCCGCATGTAATATGCTTTTAACAGTAGATTTTGCTTTCTATAAGCCTTAAATCTGTGTGATGCAATGTTCTATCTTTCGATCATGATTTTAGTATAGCAAACAAAGCTGATTATATCAATAAGCAGCGGCCGTTTTATGTAATTACCCCTTATATTTCGCCGTGGGCGCGGTCGTAAATGGCTCGTAATTGCGGGTTGTGTAGTGCGTATACACCTTGGTCGTGTTTAGATCAGCATGTCCCATAAGGTCACCAATGTAGCGTAAATCGACACGCCTGTTTAGCATCTTCGTGGCAAAGCTATGGCGCAAGGCGTGCAGTCTGATGCCGATGAATTGTCCGTCAGAGCGAGCGCAAGCTGCCTTGAAGGCATTACGGACATTGCCCGGTGTCATTCTCTTTTCGGTTTGGTATGAAATGAATAATGCTGGGTTATTGTCTGTACGAATATTTAGATAATCTGCGATACATTTTTCAGTCTGAGAATCAATAAAGCATATTCGTGAGTCTCGGCTTTTACCAACGATAGTGAACTGGCGGTTTTTGATTGAATTACGATTTAGAGAACACACCTCACTAACGCGTATACCTGATGAGAAGATCAGTCTGCCAATGGCAACATTACGCAGCCTATTGGCATTACAGTAACCGTGCCGCTTCATGGCTAAGATGGAAATAAACTCTTCAACTTCATCTTCGGTTGGAATGTCTAGGGTGCGTTTTTCACGCCTCGGTATTGCCAAATATCTGTTAAGGCGCGTACTATACTCAAGGAGGTTACACCTAGAACCATAGCCAACAAAGACTGATTGCGCCCCTCAATACGCTTGTGGTAAACTGTATGTAGGCTGTATAGTCTATAGAAAGGGGGCGTAGGATTGCCAAAATGGCAAAACTATGATAGAATATACGATATGAATATATCATCTCGAAGCAGCGATATTGTAAAAATGACACAGATACTACGATATCTGTTGTCCTTTGATGATAATGGGAAAATGAACCGCACTAAGCTAATCAAGCTGTTATGGGCAGCCGATCGCTATCATATGCGACACTATGGGCGTTTGGTATCTGACAGCAACTATGTCGCTATGAAGTTCGGTCCTGTATCTTCTCTCGCTCTCGACATAGCTCAGGTTAAGAATGACTTCGCACTCGATGAAGAAGACATGAAATATATCGGCTATTACCTCTCCGCTGATGAAAAAGATACCATGGCTACGGCTGCCAGCATAAAGAATGACCGCCTGTCGGAAACAGACAAGGAAGCTCTGAAATGGGCGTGGGATACCTTTGGGGATAGAGAGGCTTTCGATATTGCCAATAACGTTAGCCATCTCTACCCTGAATGGGCGCAGTTTGAGGACTTCTTCGTTCGTGGCGGCGGTCGTGGACGTAGAGATATTGATCCTATCAAGTTTTTTGATAACCCAGAACACGGCGACGAGTTCTTTAGTCAAGATGCCGATCAGCTAGCAGCAGCCCGCGAGCTTTATATTGACGATAAAAACGCGCTAGCCGCCCTCGGTACACTGTAGATGATAAAAATACCGTCAGACGTCCAATCAGCTTCGTTTCACGCATCACTACGTCAAGGTACGCTGTTTCGGATGCGAGGCGACGAACCATTTCCAAGTAGTAAATACCATGTGTTCATAGTCCTCAATTACGATCCAAACACAGACGAAGCTCTCATTTTAGTAAATGGAACATCTCAGGTAGATAAGCGGCTTAATTTCTATAACAAGTATCACCCAAACCTCGACCCAGAGAACACCACTGTAGTACTCGAAGCGGGCAAATACCCTTTCTTCCCAGAAAAGACCCTTGTAGACTGCAACTCAGTCAAAACGTGCCGCATAAATCCAGAGCATTTTGAAAATGGCAACCTGATAATGATGGACAATAGCCTCAGCGACGACGATATGGAGCGCATAATAAACGGCGTGGTTTGTAGCCGCAGAGTGTCTCAGTTCATAAAATCTAAGGTCAAACCGCAAGATTAGAGCGGTTTTTCTAATTTTCTTAGACAAAATATTCATTTTTATTTGAGAATCTAAAGACCTCATGATATGGTAATTATGTAATAGCCACGAGCGGTAATGCCGCAGGAGGCTCGACAGTCTAAACACACACTTAACAAAAATGCTCCACGATCTTATTGCCGGCGATGCCAAATCCAGTTAGCGTGTAAGTACTCGACATGATGGATTGCCTGTGCGGCGGGGACTGCATCCAGGCGTTAAAGGCTACGCGGCTAGTGTGCAGGTTTGGCGGCGAAGTTTGCACCAGATTCTCGGCTGGCGCGTTGCAGACAGTCCTCGCTTTAAGCAATCCGTGCGGAATAGTTGTGCCCGGTTTATAATGGCTAAAATAATTATTCTCTTTCATATCATTCGCCATCCACTGCGCCGTTCTGTTAAGCGGCTCGTACATTTTTAACGGTTTCAGATTTTCTTTACTACGAGCATAATTAATCAGCTCAAGAATCTCCGAAGCATCTGGCGGGCCTATGTCATACTTTTTATCTTGGTCTGCTGGTTGCGGCTGCGGATTTGGAGTTGGATTTGGCTGCGGATTCGGCGCAGGCTGCTGCGAGTTACCGGGCTGCTGAGGCTGCGGAGCTGGCCGTTGGTTGTTTTTCGGCGGCGAGGCTGGACTCGACGGTGGTTGCGAGGCTGGATTATGTTTCGGGCGTACAGGGTCGATTCTCTGCTCTTTTTGGTTTGGCCGCGGTTTTTCAGGCTTCTTTTCTTGCTGGTTCGGTGTAGTTTGCTTAGGATTAGAGCTTGTGCTAGATTTACTGCCGTCAGAGTTATTGCTAGAATCGGGATTATCAGGGCCAGAATTAGAATTGGTAGTTGTCTTTTGCTGCTGATTAGCACTACCCGTATCTTTCGACGCAGCACGCACAGCAATATATAAGCCTATTCCTACCCCCGCTAGTATTAAAATAACTAATATAATTACAAGTTTTTGTTTTTTCATACTTTGATTGTAGCAAGGAAACCGGTTATGTCAATCCGAAAGTAACGGCCTGCAAAAATAGCCGAAATATAGTGTATAATACAATTAGCGCGGGTATCGTATAACGGCTATTATGTATGCTTCCCAAGCATGAGACGAGGGTTCGACTCCCTCTACCCGCACCAATTCACTCAAAGCGCAAAAGCGCTTTTTCTTTTTATCGCAAATTACAAATTTCAGTAAAATTCACATCATTAAAAAGCCTGCGATCCGTGAAAATAAAAACTTGTGAAAAAGTTGCCAAAACCCCTTGAAAAAACATAAGCGCAGTCCTACAATAGAATAGAGATGAAGATTTTGATGCTTGGGTGGGAGTTACCTCCGCATAATAGCGGCGGTCTTGGTGTAGCCTGTTACCAAATGTCAAAAGCGCTCGCTTCCCAGGGCGTTGATATTGATTTTGTCGTTCCTTATTCTGCCAAGCATCCAGGCATTGATTATATGAACGTGTATTCAGCGACGCCGCTGCCGCCAAATTATTACGATTTGGGTGCGTATGATCATGGCACGCCGGAAGACCGGGAAAACGCTAAAGACGAGCACGGCTTATCGCCAATGCGAGCAGTGCAGCGCCGTTACGGCAAATTCGTCCGGCAATTTGTCCGCAAGCATCCGCCAGACGCCATTCACGCTCATGACTGGCTGACGATGGAGGCTGGTATTATCGCTAAGGAAAACAGCAATGCGCCGCTGATTGTGCACGTACACGCGACAGAATTTGACCGTTCGGGCGAGCAGCTTGGTAATCCGCTGGTGCACGAGATTGAGCAGCACGGCTTGATGATGGCTGACCGAATCATCGCCGTTAGCCAGATCACCAAAGACATAATTGTTAAGAATTACCACATTCCGCCAGAGAAAATCGAGGTAATTTATAACGCCATTGACCTAGCTAGCCTGCCGCCGCACGAGTACGATATCGACACCTACAAATACCTTGAAGACCTGAAAAGCGACGGCTACACGATTGTCGGCACATTGACGCGGCTGACAGTACAGAAAGGACTAACTTACTTCGTGCGCGCTGCTTCGGCAGCATTGAGCAAGTACGATAAAATCGCTTTCGTCTTATCAGGCAGCGGCGAACAGCGGGACGAGCTTATTACGCTAGCAGCCAGCCTGGGGATTAGCGATAAAGTGATTTTTACCGGGTTCGTCCGCGGTAAGCAATGGCGCGATATATACCATCTGATCGATGTGTTCGTGATGAGTTCGGTATCTGAGCCGTTTGGTCTAACCGCGCTGGAGGCGGCTCATCATGAAACTGCACTGTTAATTAGCCGCCAATCCGGAGTTGGCGAAATATTAAATAATATTATGCGGTTTGATTACTGGGATGTTAACCGACTGGCTGATGAAATTGTTAATATCGCCCAATCTGCAGCATTACGAGAGACGCTGAAGAAAAATGTGAAAGATGAATACGCGAAGATTTCCTGGCAAGATGCAGCGCGCCAGTGTTTAAAGTTGTATAAAATTTCATTATCCAAAGGAGTAATTTCATGAACGACAGGCGCGGCATAACGCTTTACCTTCACGTCCATCAGCCATGGCGGCTACGGCAATACAGTGTTTTCGACACGGCGCAGCGGCACGACTATTTTTCAGACGGCCACAATCCAGCCCAGAACAACCAGCAAATTTTCCATAAAATTGCCCGCAAATCATATCTGCCGATGAATGTTCTGTTACAAAAAATGCTGCGCAAATACCCTGACTTTAAACTATCTCTCAGTATGAGCGGCACGTTTCTGGAGCAGGCACAGCAGTTCAATCCTGAAGTTTTAGAAAGCTTCAAGCGGCTAGTCGCTACGGGCCGCGTGGAGATATTATCAAGTCCGTACCATCACAGTTTGGCGTTCTTTTATTCTTTGCAGGAATTTGAGACTCAGATTGAATTACACCGCCAGGCTATCCGCCGAATTTTTGGCGTGGAAACGCGCGTTTTAGCAAATACAGAGTTAGCGTACAATGATCAGCTAGCCAAATGGGCAGAGAATCACGATTTCAGCGGCGTATTGGCGGAAGGCTGGGATCCAATTCTGGATTGGCGCAGCCCGAATTATGTATACCGCCCGAGCGGCACGGAAAAGATTGGTTTGCTACTGAAAAATTATCGCTTAAGCGACGACTTGGCGTTCCGCTTTAGCAACCGAAACTGGAGCGGCTGGCCGCTGACAGCAGAAAAGTTTAATGCTTGGGCGATGGATTCGCTACAGCACGCACCGCTGCTTAACCTATTCATGGATTATGAAACATTTGGCGAACATCAGTGGTCGGAGACAGGTATTTTTGACTTCTTTGAGAGCTTCGTCGGCTGTTGGCTGAATAATCCTGACAATACCTTTTATACCGTTAGCGAGGCGTTATCTGCACAGCGTCCAGTCGGCGAAATCAGCATGCCGTCGCCAGTCACTTGGGCTGACAGCGAGCGCGATTTGACAGCTTGGAATGGCAATGATTTACAATCCGAAGCCTTGCGGTATTTGTATGACTTAGAAAGCAGCATACTATCCAGCGGCGACGAATCGCTAATTAGCGACTGGAGAAGACTGCAGACGTCAGACCATCTATATTATATGTGCACCAAATGGTTCACCGATGGCGATGTTCATGCATATTTTAGTCCGTACGATTCGCCGTACGACGCCTTTTTATACTACATGAACGCTATTCGCGATGTTCGCTGGCGATTATCGCAGCAGATACAAACTTAAACTAATAATTCGCAATCCACCTACTTGTTGCCTAAACTGCTGCTGGGTTGTTTGTTTTTCAAATACCAGAAATTTATTCTACATAGAAAAGCTCCTTGCCATAAAACATTCGGCAAGGAGCTTATTTCCGTAAATAAGCGGCAGCTGTTAGCCTTTGCGGGCTTTGACTTCGTTACGGCCAAGGTTTTTCTTCGTCTGAACGTAAGTCACGTGTTTTCTCTTAATCGGGTCGTATTTGCGCAGCGTCAAATTACCCTGCCCTTTATTAGTACGATTCTGCGTATTGATAGTAGTATAGTAAGTCCGGTGTTTGCTTGAATTGCTCACCAAACCAATCAACTTTCGTTTCGTATTCTTCTTTGCCATCTCTTTACTCGTTAAGTTTTATAAAAATTCTTAACTAATTATAGCATGCATATACGGAAAATACTAGACATTTAGCACAACTCAAACTAACTTTATTAGAAAACCTATAGTACATTGACTACTTGACACGCCTTGCAATGTACCAATATAATACCAGGTATGAACGGAGAGCAACAAATTTTTCGGAAACATGATATCTCTTACATAATGGGGGAATTGTCGTCCGCTTCAGAAGCTCTTACTGCTTTACAAAAGCCAGACGAAGAGAAAGTTCTGTCAATTAACGACGAGTCTAGTTTTTACTCTGCCATAGAGGCTTTGGATAAAAAAGGAATAAGAATAAGCCGTGACATTTACATCCCTAGATCTGGCAAGAAGACTTTCAATATACGCACTCTGTTGTTTTCGCCCCACGAAACATGCGAATATAGTGATGACAATATTCAAGGCGAGAGGTATCGACATCAGCCGTTGCAGTTGAAGCCGAGTGTGATACGAGTTCTGGCATGCTGTTATTATTCAAGCTATCGCCCGATACGAAATATACGAGAGAAGAGTCTAGCGGCCTAACCGCTGAAGATCTTGTTTTTGGACACAATTGTCTTTACGGCGGTTTTATTAACGAAAAAGGCGTCCAATGGATGCGTTTTTTCGATAGCGGCAAACGTGTAGCAATTACTGAAATTACTGAACACATCGGGAAAGACAAAGAAGACAAAGAAGAGCTTAATCTTGAGTTAGCTAAATTTTTGGATTCCCGCACCGACGAAGCAGAATCTTAGTACCAACGCGTAATTTCATCCATCATTCGCCGCGTTTGCGAATGCGGTTTCTTATTGCCGTAACCCAGCGCCAGCATCACCACTGGCAATTCTTTCTCGCAGTCAATCAACTTAACATCTTCCAGGATTTCTGCAAGTTTATCAATCGAAAATCCTTCCATAGCACAGGAATCAATTCCCCGCTCCGCTGCCGCCATCATAGCAAATCCCAGCGCAATATACGCCTGGCGCGCCGCCCATTGATGAAGCTTGTCATCGTCGCCCAGAATCTTAAAATCAGTCTTCGCCCATTTTTTCCAAAACGTTTTATAGCCAGTCCTAACAATTGCGTTCATCTGCGCCACATCGCGCAGCATATGGTCAATATGCCCGTCCTTTCGCGTCAATTCCTGTCCGGTTTTGGCAGTAAAAATCAACAGATGGCTGGCGGTAAACCTCGCAGCGTTAACGCCGGCAGCTTTTTCAATCCTTTTACGAAGATCGGCGTCTTGCGCCACGATAACATTAAACGGCTCAAACCCATACGATGTCGGCGCCAGGCGAATCGCTTCTAAAATTAGCTCAATATCTTCATCGCTAATTTTCTTTTTCGGGTCGAAACTTTTTATCGCCCGCCGAAACTTCAGCGCCAACTCTATATCTTTAGCCGCAATATTTGGTCTGTCCATAATTCCTCCGTCTATTTGTAATTATTATACCTTATGCTTATTTGACAGCCAAATTTACCCCGAGATACATTCTTAAAAATTGCTAATTGCTCAACTGCAGCGTCTGCTTGCATTCCGGATAATTAGTGCAGCCTAAGAATTCGCCATACTTACCGCGGCGGCGCACTAGAAAGCCGCTTCGGCATGACGAACATAATATTGGCTTACTTAAAATTTCGACATTATTATACGACTGGCTGCAATGCGGATAATGCGAGCAACCAACGAAACTCTTGCCAGTTTGGCTATTCTGGCGGATAATCAGCCTGCCAGTTTTACACCACGGACAGCTAACCAATTCCGATTCGCCGTAACGTCCTTGGATTAGATAATTGGAATATCGTTTAATCTCCTTAGTAAACAGCGATTCATTTTCCGGTGTTAATAGGTAGACCTTATTCTTCGTCCTAGTAAGCGCCACATAAAACAAACGTCTTTCCTCAGCGAAACGGCAAGCCTCCGGCGCGCTCAGCAGCAGCGATATAATCGGGTCGCCGGTTAATTTATTAGGAAAACCATACAAATCGTTTTTCAAATTTAGGACGATCACATTATCCGCCTCCAGACCCTTGGACTTATGTACGGTGATAAATTTGATGTCAACATTTTCAAAGCCAGTAAGTATCAGCGCGCCAGTAGCTTCATTGTATTTTTTAACTTCCTCCCTCAACTGGCTTTTAACAACTTTTCCCTTGTTATCCCTCTGGCAAATCACATAATCCAGGTCAAAGCTATGCCGCCCCAACAGTAAAATATGCTGATCTACGCCGTATTCGGCAACAATTTGGCGAATCTGATCGACCAGCACCGCAAAGGCATTATTCTGACCATACACTACAAACTCCACCGGGCAATCCAGCTGCTTGGAAGATTTAGGATTCTTAGCCAGCTGCTGCGAATTTTGCTGGATGAATTTGGCGGAAATATCGATCAGCTGCTGTGAGTTGCGGTAAGTTCTTTCAATAAATAATTTTTCATGCTCACCAACAAACTTGCCAAAATCACTGAACAGCGAAATATCGCTGCCTGTAAACCGATAAATTGACTGCCAGTCATCACCGACGCAAACCAACCGCACGCCCGAACGCTGGCGAATTTCCGTAATCAACTTAAACCTAGCCGCCGAAATATCCTGATATTCATCAATGATGATATAGTCATACGCTTTGGCGGCACCCTTTTGCTGCACCAGATTAGCAGCTTGATTAATCATGTCGTTAAAATCAATCTCGCCGCGCGCTGATAAAACAGCGTTATACTTCTCAATAATCGGCAGCGTGAAACCTAAAAACAGCTGCCGGCGAGCGTTCATAAATTGGTCGTCGGTTTCGCTGTCTTCCATAAATTTTCGCAAACCATTGGCGGCTAGTCCCCGCGATTTGCTTAAATTGATAAAACTAGTAATTAAACTAATAATCTCCGCGCCAAACGACGAATCCTGCTTGATAATTTTATGGTAAACCTCCTGCTCGCTCAGCGGCTGAAAGGTAACGCCCGATTTCTCCAGCATTTCCCGCAGCTTATCCAGCAAAATATTATCGCGATTATACCACGAGTACGTCTCTAAAAGTTTGGTTCGGTACAGTCGGTGCTTGGCGCGTTTTTTATGTATAGATTTCAAATATTGCTTTTCCTGAAACTCCGATAGCCATTTGGCGCGCCCATGCTTATCGATACCGAAATGCTCCAACCAAATATCATAATCCGTCAAATAAAAATCCGGCCGATACATATGATCGCCGTGCGGATACGTTTTTTCATATTCATAATTCACGCCTTTTAAGAATAAGAAATTAGCGATCATCAGCTCCTCGACGCTTTTAACGCGCTCGCCAGAAAACGTATCAAGTTTGTTTTTACTAATCCGCTGGCTACCGGAAGTATTGGCGTAATATTTCGACTTTAACGTTTCAAAATCTATGCCGTTTTTAATATCAAGCTTCTCGCCAAGCGAATCAAACGCGTCATTTTCCTCGGGAATGTTCAGATAGCAAGCCATAAACTGCACAAATGATTTAAGCGCAGAATCATGATGTAAAATATCATTTTTCAAAAATTGCTTGATAGTTTGGTATAGCAAATTCTCGTTAGCGACGGCCGGCGGATTCTTCTGAAAATGCTTGATATAGTCATAACCCAGCTTATGAAAAGTCGTCGCCTTGGTTTTCAGACCCAAATTACGCAGCCGCTGGTTTAACTCCTCGACAGTCTTGCGAGTAAACGACAGTAGAAGGATTTTTTCTGGATCAATATTCTTTTTCTCAATCAGATATTTTACTTTCCCTAAAATCGTCAGCGTTTTACCAGAGCCGGCGCCAGCGATAATTAAATTAGAATATTCATCGGTGATGATTGCCTGGCGCTGCTGATCATCCAGCGATTTGCCCTCAATATCGCGAAAGAACTCGCGGTTGAGTTGTTTCTGCGCGGCGACATATTTCTGGTTATAGTTTTTAATAAACTCAGCGAAGTTTTCATACGTATCGTTAAATCGGCGAACACTCGGCTTCTTTTTATAATACTTAGATTTTCCCTGAAAGAAGCTATGGGTTTTTTCGTATTTTTTCAGAATTTCATCGCGATTTTTCCAAGTTATATAATCATCAAAGCTGTCGGTTTGCGCTAAAAACTCATCAATATTTTTCAGGTGTTTGAGGAATTTTGGATTATGATATTTTTTGACTTCTCGTAATTTATGAACGCGAAAAAGTTTAACAGCAATAAAAATAGCGATAACGAATAAGAGCGCCATTACCCCAGCCATTAACCGCTCGCTCGCTTGTTTTTTAGTATAATCTGTTGCTGCCTAGGCGTAAATCGCCGCGATTCGCGCATTTTTTGGTAAGCTTTGTTGCGCGTCCAAGCGTCGATATGCTCGTTTTCTAATTCCGCCAGCGTCAGTTCAAAAAAGTGTACCGCCGCCGTAGCGTATAGCCAGGCTAGCGCCATTTTAACGTAATAGCCATCGTGTTTAACGTTTCGCAGCGCTGCGAAAACCTGATCGACATGCGACTCATCCAGGAAATTAGTCATCAAAGAAATCACGCCGTAGCGCACCGTGAACTCGGCTTCATTCTGTAAGCATTCCAGCGCAAAATCCCGCCACACTTCGCCGGCAAAGCGCCGCTTTTTCTCGACAAACGTATCAATGTGTGCCCATGAATCAACGTGCGGCAGGTATTGCTTGGTTAGATCAATCGCCGTTTGATCATCGAGCCGAGCGTGCGTAATCAACAGCCCGCACAACAGCACGTAGTCGAATGATTCGTTCTGCGCTTTTAATAATAATTTGCTAATGTCCGCTGCGTTCATATCAGGCGCTAATTCCCTCGCCAACCGCCGCAAATCCGGCACACGCACGCCTATGACCGGCATCTTGGTATTAACGATACGCTTATTAAAAGCGGCGTAAGTTTCGTTGCCTTGGGCGAGGCGTATAAGCTGTTGCGTGATATTTTGAGGCATGGATTTAATTATCACTTAGTTTTATAGTCTCTGTTGAGGCTTCGGGCATTTGAGGATCGTTCTTTATAATTTCGACAGATGGCTCTGGCGAGTTACTCTTTATGATTTTAACGTTAGACATATATACTTATTCCTTTTAATATTACTATTAATAAAAATGATACGAGCAATAGAACTGCCGATACGATCTGAAGCCAGTATTTATAGTTATAAACTCTATTAAATCCATTATTTGCTTTTGCATAACTTTTAGCCAGCCATTTTGCAAACTCGTCTCGCGCCATTTGTGGCTCTTCCGTTAGTTTCAATATCATGTCATCTGGATTTAATGGCGACGACACTTTACCTATATTCATTGACACTATTGATATAAACATTGATAAAAAAGCGATAATCATCGATGTAATATAAACAATGATCTCTAGATTGCCAGTTGGCTTTGGAAGACTAACGGTTACTTGCAGTAGTATAGTTGCGGTAGCAATCAAAAAACCTGCTTTTGTGTGTAAAAATGATACTTCCGATGTTCGTTTGTTGACTTTTGCTTGAAAGTGGCTCGCTAAATCTAGCCAGTTATTTTCTTTCAGACTATATCTTTCCTCTGTTTCTTCTAAATCAATGTTTTTGTTATTGGATTTTGACACATCACCTCCTTCTCCTAACACTTATTATACCATAATTATTTTTTAGAGAGATAAAGCACGACTACTTACACTTCGTACTGCTGACACAATTCTGCGGCTGCCCGCACTGTCTCGTCTAATGTTGTATAAATTACAGCGAGAGGTAATTCCAAATGAACCTGCGTTTCAATATCAAAGCGGCGATTATAATTCGGATCTGTGCCGACAACGATACGAGACTTACGAGCCAGCTCCTTGCCAAGCTCCAAAAAAGTAATAATCGTCTCGGCATTAGGGAACCAAAACAATACAACTTTGGCAGATTTCAGGTTTTCAAATTCCCAAATAATTTGTCGGCGCGCCGTATCGCCAACAGCGGAAACTATCTCATCGCGGCGCGGATTAGCAACAACCAAATCAGTACCAGCTAGCATTTCGAGCGCTTCTTTTTGCCAGTTTGGACTATACGTCACCCCGCCCGCTAGGAAAATATCCGGGATTAGTTCTTGATTGGATGAAATTGGAGTTTTTATAATCATTGCGCAATTGAAAAATATCAAAACAGAGCGATTCTCTCGAATTCTCTAAAGTCTATTTTAGCAAACCTCCATAAATAAAACCAATTAAACTGCTCTTAGGCGGAATTATTGAGCGTACAAAAAACGCTGCTCATTTACAATAACTTCGCGATCATGAAAATGATATAATACTATCACAAATGGAAATAGTAGTAATTGTGCTAGCGATAATCACACTGCTCGTAATCTCCGGCAGACGTAAACCGGCGGAATCTGCGCGCAGTATCAACGACCAGGACGAACAGAAAAAGCAAGAACAAGAAACCGACGAGCTAATCACGGTAATTTTACCGACGATAGATAATGATAAGTAGAATACAGGTTTAAAATGCGGTGTTTTTACTATAGGAGACTATGCAAATTGCTGCGTCATTAGCCAAGGCAAATCTATGCAGTTTTTCTCGATTTATTGCGTGCAGCTAAAAGCTTACCTGCAAGCTCTAGTGCTCGGTCGGATTGAGAATAGTGATTAAAAAAGCACTTTCTATTTTACCATTAGTATTTTCTCAATATCTTTAGAAATAGTTTCATAGCTTATTTAGCCCCTATTTTTACCCAAAAGCCAATCAACTACATTAATTTTTTTCACACCATCAAACTCCTCTGGCACTAAGTCCATGGTCAACAACATCTTTGCATAGTTGTCTTTGATCTTCTTAAATGGCAAAAGTTCCCTTTCTAAAGTTTCAGGGCGATCATTCACTTGATAGGACACTTGATAATAAATTCGCTCGCCATTCATTTTCTGGACAATAAAGTCAACTTCGCTTTCTTGTGTTTTACCAACAAAAATCTCGCCCTCATTCCTGCGCAAAAGTTCTAGACAAACAATATTTTCCAAACGATGTCCGATGTCAGATTTTGGCGAATTGCTTAGTAGAATATTGCGCAATCCTAGATCAACTGCGTAATATTTATCGTTAGTAGTTAACAGTTTTTTGCCTTTAATATCATAACGGCTAACAGGATAAATCAAATAGGATTTTGTTAAGTACTTAAGATAATTGATTACCGTTCCATGAAAAATTGAGTTACTTCCCATTTTCAGAGCGTTGCTGATATTACGCGCAGAAAGCGGACTGCCTATGTTGTCAAACACAAACTTTATTACTCGCTCGAAATCGACTTCGTTCCGAATTTCATATCGCTTAGCGATGTCTTTACCGACAATCGTCTCATAAATATCTCTTAGATAATTATTGCTTAATTTTTCATTAACTTTTGAAAGCGTTATAACTTCAGGAAAAGCACTATTCGCCATATATTTCTCAAATAGACGATCTTCATTTTGCTCGTCTGGAAACATTTGAACATATTCTTTAAACGAGAATGGCAACATATGGATTGAGATGTAGCGACCAGTCAATAAAGTAGCAAGTTCGCCAGAAAGCAAGAAAGCATTCGATCCAGTAATATAAAGATCTACATTATCTTTTATAAATAACCCGTCAACCAACTTTTCAAACTCAGGCACGTTTTGAATTTCGTCAAGAAAAATATAATTTTGGATGCCAGTCGCTAACTTGGCAGAAATTTTTTCATAAATACTTCGCCAGTTTAAGTCTTTGTTTAGATCTGGATCTTCAAAATTATAACTTTGGATTTGTTTTGTTTTTATGCCCTGTAATTTCAACTCATCTCGAAAGATCTCTAAAAGCGTAGATTTCCCGCTGCGGCGAATGCCTGTTATGACCTTAATTACTTTTTGGTCCTTCAAAAGTTTTAATTGATCTAAATATTCTTTACGTATTATTTTATCATTCACAACATCTCCAGTATACACCAAAAACTTCCAAAATACATTTTTGGTGGATAGGATTTATTTTAAGGCTGTTTTTGGGTGATACAAAAAATCTTTAGGCCTCGCTCAAAGGATACGCTTTTTAGATGTGTACGCGGTGACGCGTATTTTTTTAGATCATAAAAAAGCGGCGTACGTTGCGCCACAGTTTCTGAAAAAGACCCTAATTTGGAGCCACGATCGGGGCTTGAACCCGAGACCTCATCCTTACCATGGATGCGCTCTACCAACTGAGCTATCGCGGCATAATCATCAGATAATCACTCATTTCTGCGACTAAAAGAGCCACTATCCGACTGCTTGATTCTAGCATATTAGACAGCTATTTAGCAACTAGCGCTTAGCTGTCTTAGATTTTGCTTTAGATTTGGTCTGGCTGGTCTTTGGCAGCTTCGGCGTTATGAAGGTATCGATCAATCCCCAGGCGATGCCGTTGACTAAAAATGTAACCGCCAAAATACCAGAAAAAGACGCTGCCAGATGTGCCGAGGAAACGCTAAATAGCGTTGATAATCCCGCGACCACCAGCCCGATAATTGCCAAAATTAAATATGCCTGCTGCAACTTCAACCGCTGGTTCTTTTCGCTGTTCCAGACGGTAAATATTTGTTTTAATAATTCTAACATGTTTCAATTATAGCACGCAAAGATAAAAATGTCAATAGAAACAGTCTTCTAGGGCATTCTGAACGCAATTCACGCCATCTCAATACGATCACCTACAACCAGAAATTTTTACATTTAACTTGTCACCCAATCCTACTCCACCACCAAATCTGTCACACTATCAACAGTCTGTATATCATCTCTTCCTTTCTAATATTATTAACTTATTTTACAAGAGAGGAATGTCTGCAGACTGTTTGAAGTTGGGCAGAAAATCTTTGCAAGTTGATTAGCTAAAGACGCGACGATGGTCGAGCGCTCCTGGGAATAGTACGGTAATCTTCAACCAGATTGAGAGCTATCAAAAAGTCGTTAAACTCCTCGTCGCTCATTTTAGCAAAGTCTAACGGATCTACCTCGTCGGGGTGCATCGTCCTGTAGCGAGTGGCGGGGTAGCCATATTTAGTTTTTCCAGCCATAAATTTAAGCATTTCTGTTTCGCTCATAGGTTTTTTATCCTGCGCGAGCTCTTCACCCCCCCCATTGCCAGTAGCTTTGAAGTGTTCTTTAGTCATATAACCTCATTATACATTAATCGTCTCTATCGACCAAAATTTGGTGATTTTCTGTTTTATTTACAGGATCGTAAGGATGTGCATGTTATTCTTGAGTATCTAATAAACCCGCGCCACGAATCTTTCCGTAGGCAAGTACACCAAGTATACGCTGATACAATGATTTCGTTACTTAATATACAAGAAAAAGCCGCCCTTGCAAGCGACAATTTTCCGAAAAATTATTCCTTGGTGCTGGAAGTAGGACTCGAACCTACGAAGCCTTACGGCGGGAGATTTACAGTCTCCTGTGATTGCCACTACACGATTCCAGCGCGTATTTGGAGCCGATTCTCGGACTCGAACCGAGGACCTGCTGTTTACAAAACAGCTGCTCTAACCAGCTGAGCTAAATCGGCAACCTCTATGATTCTAGCAATTTTCAGCGCTACTGGCAAGAGTTATTCAGGTTTAGATGAACCCGCCGCAGCTTTTTCCTTGCCAGCCAGCCAGATTTTTAGTACAATCATAAGGTAAGTTTGTGGCTCTTTAGCTCAGTTGGTAGAGCAGAGGCCTGAAGAGCCTTGTGTCCCCAGTTCAAGTCTGGGAGGAGCCACCAATTTGTTTTTTGTATTGATGTTTACTGCCAATTTTTGTCCGACCAGTTATTACCCGCGCGTGATTTTAATTTTTATTGTTTATCTTATTCAATAACCCTCCATAATTATACGGCGTGAATTTGTCATTAATGAAGATCGGATAGGCCGGAGTTTTTACTCCCATTTTCTCCGCCAAATTCTGGTCAATTGGCTGGAATGCTCGTAGGTTTGCCTGATCAAGGTTTAACCTTGTTTTATCCTCCAAGGTCATTCGATACACAAAGCGAAACTTCTCCACCCCTAAGACCGCCCGGCAATCAGCAATTTCCTTTTCAGCAAGCATTTGCAGCTTCTGGCGCCAGACTTTCACATCATTCAACCTGCTCTGTACGCTAATTTCTATCGACACGCAATTTAGAGCATACTTATTTATACAGTCATAATCAGCCACAATCACCCGCGGTAAATCCAGCAGCCACGACGCGGCCAGCAGCTCTTCATTTGCACCCTCCCCGACAAACGTACAGTCATTATCCGGGCAAAACGTATTGTGAAAGTCAAAAACAATATCATATTCCTTGCACATTTCCAATAGCTCAATCGGGCGCTGCTGCTCGTATATGCCGCTTGATTTCACGCCGGGAAATGACCGGTTCAAGTCTTGTTCGACGAAACGCTTATTTATTTTTATAGCTTCCTCATTCGCCAGCACGCTATCAATATTTTCCAGCGGATTTTCCTGTAAACTCTTGACCAAATCAATGCCCAGCATTTCATTCCCGTGCATGCCGCCGATTACTAATATTTTCATATTCTTATCCTCCTTATATATTATTTTTTACCGAGATAAATCAATTGATACAAAATTCCGCCAGTCAGGAACATCAGATTTGGCTTTATCAATGGTCGCATCATAGCCAAAATCCCTCATGGCTGCGCGCGTCATTGCCGGCGCAATAGTCCGATAGGCTACCTTCGTCTGATCTAGGCGATCGGAAAACCCGTATATCATTGGGCGAAAATTCACTAGATTGTTACATCTCGAAATCTGGCGGTCAGCAAAAACTTCATCCAGCCATAATATCTCTGGGTTAGGAGCAGTGTTTGGCGCGTACTTCTGCTTAAGCCACTCTGCCATTTCCGGCGACCCAGGATATTTTTCCGCCGCAATCTGTATTGGATCAGCCGTCCAAGCGACCGCCGCCAACGCCAGTCCCTCTGGCGTCTCCTCGATATACCAACATGTTGGGCGCGTCTCGCCGATAGCATCAAATTTCTCGGTCAATTCCTGTTCTGTATAGGCTTCGTCGCCAGTCGCGCTGCCGCAAGCTTGACATATATCACCAGGATTTTGACGAGAATAGCCTGACGAGCAGCCGCCGCATTTACTTACTTCATACCAAGGCTCTGCCGCGAACGCCGCTTGATACGCGGGAATAATCGCGTCGTACTTCTCCCTCGCCTCATCTGGCGCAGCGAACCTCGCTGTTCTTATTTCACTCATAAATATCTCCAAAAATTAACTAAATTAACTGTCAAAAAATCAAAACGCCAGCGTCGCGCCGGCATTTGTTTGGATTTATTCGCAAACTACTCAGCGCGAGCTGGCCAAACGTGCGAATGATGCTTGAAGACGTTTTTATAGCCGCCAGTACCGTTTTGCATCCAGTCGCTAATCCGAGCAACCGTACGGCTACTGAGCTTCGTCGCTGCAATGACGTCAGCGTATTTTTCGCCTTTTGATAACATTTTGGCAGCTTGTAGGCGCGCGCCAACTTCAATAATCTCCTTCTGAGTCATGACATCGCGAAGAAACGCTCGCATTTCATTAGGGTCACTTATACTAGCAAGAACATCCGCCAGCTGACGCGACTGTTCATCTTTCCAAATATCGTTCTTGCCATTCATATTTCTAGTTTACCAAAGTAAAGTAGAAATGTCAATAATCTTCGTGCCATCGACTAAAAACTGGAATTTTGCTCTCATCTCGCTTATACTTAAATCATGAAAACTTGGCAAGATGTTGCTTCTTTGTATCAGATTTATCCGCGTAGTTTCCGGGATACTAATGGCGATGGGATTGGTGATTTGAATGGCATTACCGAAAAGCTGGATTATTTGGCGTGGCTGGGGATTGACGGGATTTGGATTTCGCCGTTTTTTCTGTCGCCGATGACTGATTTTGGCTATGATATCGCTGACTACCGAGCGATCGATCCGACATTTGGTGATCTGGAGGATTTTCGGGTGCTATTAGAAAAGGCCCACATCCTGGACATCAAAGTTGTGATCGACCTCGTTCCCTGCCATACGTCCGACCAGCATCCGTGGTTTCAGGAGGCTCGGTCGTCGCGCGACAACCCTAGGCGTAATTATTACGTCTGGCGTGATGAACGTGACGGCAATGAACCAAACAATTGGCGAAGCTTATCGGGCGGCAGTTCATGGGAGTTTGATGAGCAGACCGGTCAATTTTATCTCCATTCGTTCCTGAATACGCAGCCGGATTTGAATTGGGATAATCCGGCGGTTCGTGATGAGATGAAAAATGTGGTGCGATTTTGGTTTGATATGGGTGTGGACGGTATGCGAGTTGATGCGATTTGGGGCATTTCTAAAGATTCAGAGTTCGGCGACGATTCGCCAAATCCTGATTTTCACGGCGATCCTGAAGCCTACGGCGCGTTCATTCACGACCACTGTAAAATGGGGCCGCATTTTCAAGAATATCTGCATGAACTGGCGTCGGTTTGTGATGAATATGATGATAAGCAGATGGTGTTTGAATTTTATCCGGACGAGAGGTTGGGTGATGTTTACCAGCAGTACCGCCGAGTGCTGACGGCTCATCCGAAGGCGTCGGCGTTCTTTATGGAGTATCGCCAGGACGAGTGGCATGCGGAGCATACCGGGCAGAAGATTGAGAAATATCTACAGGCGGCGGGCTCAGCCAAGCCGTTTTTCTGCGTTGGTAATCACGATCAGCCACGCGTTGCCTCGCGGCTCGGAACGGAGCGCGCGCGGGCCTTACATTTTCTCAACCTGCTCACGCCTGGCGTCAGCGTGATGTACTATGGCGATGAGATTGGCATGACTAATGGCGAGCTGACTGCTGAGGATATTCAGGATAATTTTAGCCCTGCCAATTCTACTATCGACAGCCGCGACCTGGAGCGTACGCCGATGCAATGGGACGACACGCGGTTCGCTGGGTTCTCAGAAGTAAAACCGTGGCTGCCAGTAAATAAAAACCGCACATTTGTTAACGTTAACAGCGAGAAAAGCTCGCCCACGTCAATGCTAAATTTACACAGAGCTTTACTACGATTACGCCAGGAATTCCCAATTATTAAAAACGGGACACTAACTATCGTAAGTGGTACTGATACTGGTAACGGGTTTATTCTGGGTATTAAACGCGAGCTAGGCAGAGAACGCGCTTATATTTTTATCAATTTCGCTGACGCGCCGCAAAGTTTTTCCATCCCAGAAAACGGCAGAGTCCTCGCCTCTACTCATCCGCAGTACCTGCTCTTAGGAAAAGACAGACAAATGACAATTCCCGGTTATTGCGGGGTGATGGTGATACACTAAATATATTAATTTATTATTTTCAATATCTCGTCTATTGTTTTAGAGTCTTCATGAAATGCATGATGATGCGAACTAAACCCGAGGCCATCCGCCGACGCCATAGCAATCTGCACCATCCGACGAGCAATCAGTTCCCGCCATTCCAGTGTTATATACTCGCCAGATCTTAAATTATTTTCTCCAATTGCTTGCTCCATAGCAGACTGAAACATTTTGTTAGATTGATCTGAAAAGGTAGTGCCAGGACCTAGATCTTGTCCAGCAGAAACACCTTTTACGCCGCTGACAGGCGCGCCCACAGTAGGTACTGGCCCGTCCAAGTCAAGTCCTCTTAATTTACTAACTAGCCCAGCCAGACTGTCAAAAGTGTTGACAAGAAAGATCGGGGTGTCGTTTCGAAAAGTCTGTACTTGGCACATGTCAGGCACCCAAATCTTTCCTCCAAGTACGTCAACAGAGTCATCGGATAATACCTCATTGGCAATTTCTGCGCCGCGAGCCCCGCCGAGCACATGAACCCGAAGAGCGTCAAAATCTCCTCTTTCGTGAGTTGTTCCGTTCCTGCTAAAATGATAAGCATCCTTATGTTGTTCTGAAGAAATTTCGCGCTGTTCCATGCCTATTTTGCCCAAAGTACGCTCTAAAGCCAACCTGCTATCTCTGATACTGTCAAGTTCCCTTTCAGAAAGCTGGAGCACATGCTTACCTCTAATTAACCAGCTTAGACTGGTACCGAGCGGGGTGTAACGGATCTTTTTAAAGAGATGGTTGCCTTCTTCATCTTCATATTCATATTCCGTCCTAGTATTCTTATCCTTAGGAGTATATAACCATCCATCAACAGTATCATGTTTAAAAGAAAGCGAATCTTTTGTTCTGGCATTATAAGTTATTGGCACTTGAGCCACTCTAAACATCTTGTCAGGATGTTTATCCGGTCCTTCGTACGTAACATGCGGGCGCTGCTCACGACACGCCTGTGCGATAACATAAGAAACCATTGCTCTTGCGCTGCTGCTAGGAATAAATTGTTCTGCTGCTAGCTCGGAAGCTAAATCACCAAAGTTGCGATCTGATGATGGGGGGGTAATAGATTCATGTCCACGTTTCATAATGCTAATAATATTAACATACATTTTTTATTATGTCAATAGTATGGTATAGGTTTATTGAAATATTATACCGAACTAATAAAAACAGCACTTAAGAAGCATGTCCTTGAAATATTATTAAACGGTCAACTCCGTCTATCAATTACGAAACAGCGTTAATACCTTCCAGCGCGTAGGCGGTGTCTTCCCAACCTCTCACTTCGATTGAGTCAACGCCCATTTGCTTGACTGGAAAATCATTACCGCCTTCTTGCAATTTGTCGCCAAAGAATAGCGCCTCTTCCTTTGACCAATCGTTCAACTCAAGCAGCTTACCAATACCATAGGCTTTATCAATTCCTGGCAGCGTAATATCAGTGCTGGTCGTACCGCCAATCCTCACCTCAAGACCAGGCAATTTCTCCGCCACCTTGTCGCGATATACCGGGCGAATATCTTTATACTTTTCCGCCCAGGCATACTTATCTTCTGGAGTCGCCTGCTGACCCAGTGCCGACATAGTAATTTGACTGTGGCGATCCTCAATAATTTCACCCGCAGGATTATCACACCAAACGCCCATCTCCCTGGCAACCTCTTCCAGCGCCGTAGTTATCTGAGTTTTTTGTTCATCAGACAGATCGTTCGCATACTGAACCTTCCACTCGTCATCAGCAGCGTCAAATCGATAATACCTTGTACCGCACGTCGGCATTGCATGGAATTTTTGGAGTAGCTCAGGCCGAACATCAAGTCGATCAATCACCTGCTTTTTAATCTGCTGGAATGTGCCGCCGGTGATGACGCACACATCATAATTTTCAAGCAACTGGCTGAGAATGCCAGCCATGCGATCACTAATTGGCGACTTGGTAATGGCTAGCGTGTCATCCAGATCAAACCCGATAATTTTCTTCATTATTCGTCTCCCTCCATGATTAGCACAAATGTATTTTTACCTTTTCTCAGTAGCGACGTAGTGTTGACAGCTTGGTCTTCGGTTATTTTTTCACCGTTGAGGCTGATAGCGCCAGATTTCAGCAGGCGTTTTGCTTCGCCGTTGGAACTAACCGCGCCAGAGACCACCAACGCTTCAATCACGCCGACGCCGACATCAACGCGCGGAATTTCTTTAGCTAAAGCATCCAGATCGTCGTCTGACAATTGCCGGAAATCACCGCCGCCAAACAATACTTCGGTCACCCGCTCCACTGATTCGCGCCGATTGACGCCGTGGACAATGTCGGTGACTTCGCGCGCCAAGACTTTTTGGGCTGAGCGCGCACCTGGGTTAACCGCATGGTTTTCGGCGATAGCTTCAATTGATTCGCGGTCCAGCGTAGTGTACATCTTCATGTAGTCGATCACGCCATCATCATCGACATTCAGCCAGAATTGATAAAACTTATATACGCTGGTTTTATTTTCGTCAAGCCAAATTGCACCGCCCTCAGACTTGCCAAACTTACGGCCAGTTGCTTTGTTGATAACCAGCGGCACCGAGTAAACATGCGCTTCGCTGCCCTCTAATTTACGGATAAGACTAACGCCAGTCGTCGAGTTCCCCCACTGATCAGCGCCGCACACCTGCAGCGTAACACCGTACTCTCGGAATAAGTGTAAGAAGTCATAACCCTGTATTAATGAGTAGCTAAATTCAGCATAGCTAATACCGCTGCCGCCCTCGCCGATGCGCGCTTGAACAAACTCGCGATCAAGCAGCTGCGTCATTGACATATGCTTGCCAACTTTATACAGGAAATCAATATAGTTTATATTACGAAACCAATCGGCGTTATCAACCAGATGAAAATCACGCCCCTCAAAAACACGCCTGTACTGCGCCGAGATACACTCCACATTATGCGCCACCGTATCAGCATTGCGAATTTCACGCTCGTCTTTCCTACCGTCCGGATCGCCGATCATGCCAGTCGCCCCGCCTACCAGCAGATAAGCTTCGTGGCCATATTCCATAAATAGCCGCACCATCATTGCTGCTGCTAAATTACCAATCTGCATACTATCAGCGCTTGGGTCAACGCCAAAATAGAATTTGCGCGGCGTATCAACTTTGCTAATATCGTCGAATGTCATTTGATTGACAAATCCGCGCCACTGTAATTCCTCTGATAACTTCATATCACTCCTTTTCTAATGATTAGTATAGCAATTTTATGATTGAAGCGAAACATATGCATGATATAATAGGATTGTGAAGAGGAAAACAACGACTAGCGCCGCTGGACACAGCTCGGATAATAAAAAATCTCCGGCAAAGCGGATGAATGTATATACTAATTTGGCGCAAAAACGCCGGACAAAAAAAGACAAAAAATCCCGCGAGCGCGCTGAGTATTTAGCAACGCTGCCAAAACACCCCGTCAAGAGGTTTTTCTACCGGCTTCACCCGAAACGAGTCGCTAAGTATTGGTTTTCTAAGCGCGGCGCGTTGATGGCATTGAAAATCCTCGGCGTTAGCGTACTGGCAGCGCTCTTGCTAATTGGCGGCTTGTTCGCCTATTTCCGCAAGGACTTGGACAGAATTCGGCCGGGCGAACTTGCCAAGCGCGTCCAAACTACAGTCACCAAATATTACGACCGTAATAACGTGTTGTTATGGGAAGATAAAGGAACCGGTAATTATCATCTGGTAGTCGAGTCAAACCAGATTAGCGATTATCTTAAAAAAGCAACTGTAGCGATTGAAGACAGAGATTTTTACAAACATCATGGTATTAGTATTTCAGGATTGATACGCGCCACGTTTAGTACAGCGTCCGGGCGGCAGGTGCAGGGCGGCTCGACGTTGACACAGCAGCTAGTTAAGCAGGTATTTTTCCCGCCAGAAGAAGCGACTAAACGCGGCTTGAGCGGCATCCCTCGCAAAATTAAAGAAATCATCCTGGCTGTTGAGGTTGAGCGGATGTATAATAAAGATCAAATTTTGTCGCTCTATCTTAACGAGTCGCCATATGGCGGACGCAGAAACGGCGCCGAATCGGCAGCTCAGACATACTTTGGTAAAAAAGCTAAGGATTTGACGCTGGCAGAGGCAGCTTTAATCGCTAGTATTCCACAGAACCCGACTTTTTATAATCCATACAACACGCCCGGAAATAAAGCGCTCATCGATCGCCAGCACACCGTCCTCGACTATATGGCCGAACAAGGGTTTATTTCAAGCAAAGAAGCCAAAGAGGCCAAAGCTATTGACATTATCAGCACAATCAAACCGCAAACCGAGCAACTAGAAGGCATTAAGGCGCCGCACTTCATACTAATGGTCAGAAATCGGCTCAGTAAAGAGCTCGGCGAGGCAGTTGTGGGCCGCGGCGGACTGACAGTGAAAACTACGCTGGATTGGCGTATCCAAGAGAAGCTTGAAACCGACATGAAAAACTTCTTTGCAACAGGACGGCCGGATTCGGTGAGGATCAGTAACGGCGCTGCAACAATTGAAGATGTGCAAACTGGCCAGATTGTAGCATTGGTCGGCAGCCGCGACTTCAACTACGGCGGATTTGGCCAGGACAATGCAGCAGCGTCGTATATTCAGCCTGGATCAACCATAAAATCGCTAGTGTTTGCGCAATTGTTTGATGTCCACGGCGGCAACCAGCCAACGTTCGGCAGCGGCTCAGTCTTAAGTGATGAGAATATTGACAGATTATATGGCGCACAGCTAAGAAACTGGGATAATAGATTCATGGGCGGTATTACTATCCGCAAAGCTTTATCGTATTCCAGAAATATTCCGGCGATTAAGGCAGCTTATGTTGTCGGCAATGGTTCAGCCCAGCCTGTTGTTGAAGGTATCCGCCGAATGGGCGACACCAACTATTGCCGCCAGGAAGAAAACGCGGGCGGTTATGGACTAGGTGCAGCGATCGGCGCCTGCGGCACGAAGCAAACCGAGCTAGTCAACGGCTACGGTACATTAGCACGCCTGGGCGTACAAAAAGATAGTTCCAGTATTATAGAGGTAAAAAACAATCAGGGCGAGACTCTTAAAAAGTGGAAAGATAGCAGCAAGCGAGCCGTAGATGCCCAATCAGCATACATAGTTAATGACATCCTGTCAGATAGAACAGTTGGCCTGCATGGTTACATGGGCGTTCCTGGCGTAAGAACATCCGCCAAAACTGGTACATCCGACAAAGGATCGCAACCAAAGGACTTGTGGATTGTCAACTACAGTCCGGCACTGGTCATGGGTATATGGCTCGGCAACTCCGACACTAGCGTCATCGGCACTTCAGCATCAAACTATGCCATGCCGGTAGTCAGGAGTGTTATGTCATTCGCCCATACCGAAGTTTACGCCAAAGATGGCAGATGGAAACCTGGTCAATGGTATGAACGTCCAAACGGTATCCAGCAAGTCGGCAGCGAATTATATCCGTCATGGTGGAATAAGAAACACAATAACTCATCGCAAAAAATGACATTTGATAAAGTGTCAAAGAAGAAAGCGACTAACTGTACGCCAGACGGCGCAAAAGAGGAGATCGACGTCGTTCGAACTACCGACCCTCTTACTAAAAAAGAGTCATTCTCGGTTCCGGCAGGATACGACGCCAATGCTGAAGATGATTTCCACAAATGCAGCGACACTAAACCGCAAATCAGCTCAATTTCCGTAAGTAATAGCGGTAACAAATATACTATCAGCGCTAACGTATCATCCGGAACCCACAGCCTGGCATCGATCGAAATAGCCGTTGACGGGAAAACGATTAAAAACGCCAGTATTAGTTCCGGCGGCACACAAAGCGAGACAGTAACTATTGATAGCGCTGGCAGCCACAGCGTAACGGTAACCGTTAGAGATTCGGCATATTATACTGCCACATCCAGCAGCAACTTCCAGTCGTCGTCAGGATCAAGCTCGGGCGATGATTAAAAGCATTCGAGATATAAACTAGGCGCTTTTTTACCTTTTGTCCTAACCGCGACAGGAATACTGAAAATTAGAAAGCCTGGTTTATGATTTAACTCCAAACCAGGCTTTCTCTATACCTACTGCTATTTATTGACTATTTGCCAAATCAACCAAATCGGCCTCATGCTGGGCTGGAGTCTTACTTTTGGCAGATGAACGTTTTTTTACAGTACTTGAGTTTGCTTTCGTAGTTTTGCGCGGCTGCGATTGCTGCGGACGGCGACCAGTTGAACGCGATTTCGCCGCTGCGGCTGAAGAAACCGCCGAATGCGAATTATTACTTGCCTTCGTGCGCGAAGCAGTTTTCGGCTCGACAACAAGCTTGGCAAACATCATCTTGCCAGCATCAGTTTGCAGACTGCGAATAATCTCCACTCTTTTTTCCTGGCCGATAAATTTTTTAGCCTGCTCAACTACTACCATAGTGCCATCATGTAAGTAGCCGACTGCTTGATGAGAATCTTGGCCTTTTTGCGTCAATTCCAACATCAATTCATCACCAGGTAGATAGCTCATCCGCAGACTCTTAGCCAGCTCATTGATGTTGAGAATCTGAATACCTTCGACTTGCGCCACCTTGTTTAGGTTGTAGTCCAGTGTCAGGATAGCAGCATTCATTTCCTTGGCGAGTTGCAACAGGCGGTTATCTACCCCTTCAGGAATGCGCGTCGCATCGTCAAGCAGCGTAAACGAGCCGCCCAACACATCCTTTAGTTCCTTCATGGCGTCCATACCGAAGCGGGCGCGCTCGCGCTTGGCATGATCAGCGCCGTCAGCCAACAGCTGTAGTTCGATCAGCACACTCCGCGGCACGATGATCTGCCCCAGTAAGAACCCAGTCTTTGCCAGGTCGACCACCCGGCCGTCCATCAGTACCGACGTGTCAACCAGAATCGGCAGCTGCGTACCGCTGCCTGCGTGCCGCCGCGGCTTGACCAGCAGATATATCTCCGCCATGATGGCCAGCAGCATGATAATGATGATAAGTTCAATTGTTTTTTCCATAATAATTTCCTTTTATCTAATAATGTTATTGTAAATAGTCAATCAGTGCCTGGCGTAAATCGCCGACGCCGCGCACAAATGCATCTTTGTGAGTTTTTGGCGCGATGGCGTAGGTAAAGCCGAGCTTCTTGGCCTCTTTGACGCGGGCGTGCCAGCCTTGAGCGGAGCGCACTTCACCGCCCAAACCGACTTCGCCAAACACCACCGCTTCGTCGCTGAGTTTGCGGCCAGCTGAGGCCGAGGCAATGGCCATGGCGACCGCCAAGTCCGCCGCTGGGTCGCTCAGTTTCAAACCGCCAACCACATTGATGTAAATATCTTTGTCGGAGAGATTGAGTTTGGTGCGCTTTTCCAGCACCGCCACCAACAAATTCAAGCGGTTGAGGTCGAAACCGCTGGCTGCGCGCTTGGGATAGCCAAAATTCGTCGGGTTGACCAATGCCTGAATCTCCACCAATAGCGGCCGCGCGCCCTCCATGGTCGCCAGGACAATTGACCCATCAAGGTTTTGCCGCTCCGCCAACAAACTAGCCGACGGATTAGCCACAATCTGCAGACCGTCCTCACGCATCTCGAAAATTGCCGCCTCATTCGTCGAGCCATAGCGGTTCTTCTGCGCCCGCACCACCCGGAAACCGCCGTAGCGATCGCCCTCAAAATTCAGCACCACATCAACCAAATGCTCCAGGACTTTCGGCCCGGCGATTGAGCCTTCCTTGGTGACGTGACCGACCAAAATCACCGCGGTGTTGGCGGCCTTGGCAGCGCGAATGATGACGTTGGATGAGTTGGTGATTTGGCTGACTGAGCCTGGCGCTGAGGCAATTTCTGCGAGCGACAATGTTTGGATGGAATCGACAATCACCAAGTTGTACTGGCCAGTCTGGATGGAGGCGGCGATGTCCTCGGCGCTGTTACTGGACGCCAGTTGCAGACTCTCTGAATCAACCGCGCCCAACCGCTCGGCGCGCAATTTGACCTGCGACACTGACTCTTCGCCGCTAACGTACAGCACCGGCTGCTGCCGGGCGATGAATGCCGCCACTTGCGCCAGCAGGGTACTTTTTCCAATTCCCGGCTGCCCCGCCACCAGCACTACGCCACCTGGCAAAAAGCCGCCGCCGAGTACCGCGTCGAGGTCAGCAATGCCGGTTGCCAGCCGCGCTTGTTTGGCCTCAGTGGCCGTCTCGCTGAGCCTGAGCGTGGTGAGCGCCTTGCCCTTGCCGCTGCTGCGAGCTACCGCCGACGCGCCCGTATCAACCGGTAATTGCTCAACCAGCGAATTCCACTCGCCGCAATTTTCGCACTTGCCAACCCATTTCGGATAGCTGGCGCCGCATTGCTGACAGATGAATTGCGACTTTGCTCGCGCCATCAACGCCCTCCTTCTGCGCTGTCCAGGCTTTTATTCAATTCATCAATCTTAACGCCCAATTCCCGCAAACGCGCTACGTCTTTATTGTACTGACTAATATCATTATTTAGTGCAGTGCGGCGCTGATTTATCTCGGTCAGCCGATTCCTCAGGACGCTGCGCTGGGCATTAAAATCCTCCTGCGATGCAAAACCGCCATCGGCCGCTTTTTGATTAAATGCCTTTACCCGCTGATTATATTGTTCGACGTCAGCCGCATACTGATTGGCTCTTGACTCAATATCCAGCTTACGCGCAGCCAAATTAGTGCGCAGACTGCTTGCCTCATTCTCAATGCTATCAAATTTATTGCTATACTGAGCATGCAGTTTCACTACCGCCGACCGATTGCTGAAATACCGCGTATAATGCTGCTCCAACTCGCTGCCCAAATCAGCGAACTCTGTCCCTAAAATCGAATGTAATTCATTCGTCCGTGAACCAGGCTGAGCGCGTTCGTAATAATTCATCCGCTCAGTAAATTTGTCCGTCTTGACTTTTTGGTATGCTTTTTCTAATAACGGTTCTAACCGCGATTTTTCCTCAGCGCTGAGCCGCGCGTATGCCGCATGCAGCATTTCATGTGAAGCCGTCACTTCTTTCACGCCGTCAAGCTCGGGATTAGCCACGTTATAGATATAAATAGCGCTTGCCGACTGGTCGTAACAACCTAAAATCGGGCTAGCTTTTTCCACGCGGCGGCATTCCTCATTAAACTCGGCAGCAGATTTTAGCTGCGGATGCGCGATATAAAACAAGCGTTTGCCGGCTGCCGACATACCGCTGCGTTCAGCAATCTGCGCAATTTCAGCGCTGGGCTGATATTGGCGAAAACTAATCTCATCGATAATTTGCTGCCGATTGATTACCGCTAGGATTGCGCCGGCAACCAAAGCTAGCGATAGAAAGCTGCTGGCAACTTTACGTACGCTTGACATCAATCACCACCTTATTATTATCAATTTTAGTTTCCAGTATACTGCCCGGTTTTGCCTTGTTTGATAACAAAACATCGCTAAGCGGATCTGCTAGTTCCGCCTGAATTGTCCGCCTCAGCACCCGCACGCCGCGCTGCTCATCAAAGCCCTGTTTTATCAGCCAGCGTTTCACTACTGGCGTAATATTAAGAGTCATGCCGCGCTGCTTAACCGCCTCAATTAAATCAGCCGTTAGATTATCAAAAATCTTGCGCACCACTGACCGGGTCAACGGCTTAAACGTAATTACGCCGTCAAATCGGCCAATCAATTCTGGCCGCAAAAAATCTTCCAGTTCGCGCAAGGCGGCCCGCGAATTCCGTTCATGGCGGTCTTGGCTAGACGATTTTTGCTGGCTAGACGGCGCAAAGCCCAGCTCTGAATCTTGCACCATTTGTTCAGCGCCGACATTGCTTGTTAAAATCACGATCGTCTGACGAAAACTGACCGTCCGCCCGTGCGAATCGCTTAGCTTGCCATCTTCCAAAATTTGCAGCAGCAAGTTTAGTACATCCGGATGCGCCTTTTCAATCTCATCAAATAGCACCACGCTATACGGCTGCCGACGAACCTTGTCGGTCAATTTGCCGCCGTCATCATAGCCGACATAACCGGCTGGCGCGCCGATCAGCCGGCTGGCCGTGTGCCGCGCCGAAAACTCGCTCATGTCAATCTTAATCAAACTATTATCGCCGCCAAAAACTTCCCGCGCTAGCACCCGTGCCAATTCCGTCTTACCCACGCCGGTGGGACCGAGGAAAATAAACGATCCTAACGGCCCATTTTGGCGATTCAGCCCAGCTTTATTCCGGCGAATCGACCGCGCTAACTGCTCAATTGCCTCGCTCTGTCCTAACACTCCCTGGCTCAGGCGCTTCTCTAATTGGAGCAAATCTTTCATCTGATTCAGCGACAAACGATCAACTGGTATATTAGTCATCGCCGAAACCGCCCGCCGCAAATATTCGTCCGTCAGACTAGGCCTCGTCTCAGCCTCATCAGTTAATTTGCCCGCTTGCTGTTCTAATTGACGCATTTGCATCTTAAACTCCGCAGCCTGCTGGTAATTTTCAGCTTCAACAGCGGCGTCGATCTTCCCAGCCAATTGTTTGATTCGACGCGACAATTTATCCTTGCGCGATAACTTTGCCGGTAGACTTGATTTAAGCAGGCTCGCCGCCTCGTCAATCACATCAATCGCTTTATCCGGTAAAAAACGCTCCGTCACGTAGCGCTGGCTCAAATCCACTGCCTCGGTAAGTATCTCGTCAGAAATCCGTACTTGGTGATGTTTAGCCAAGTTGCCGCTCAATCCTTTCAGCATTGCTACCGCTTCTTCCGGCGACGGCTCCGCCACCGTTACCACCTGAAAACGCCGGCTCAAAGCTGCGTCTTTCTCAATGTGCTTGCGATATTCATCAAACGTCGTCGCGCCAATCAGCCGCACTTCGCCGCGCGCCAATGCTGGTTTTAATACGTTAGCCGCGTCCATTGAACCTTCCGCCGAACCAGCACCAACCAGCAAGTGCAACTCGTCGATAAATAAAATAACTTCCTGATGTTTCTTAGCAACCGCCAAAACTTTTTGTAGCCGCTCCTCAAATTGCCCACGATATTTCGTCCCGGCAATCATCGACGTCAAGTCCAGTTGAAAAAGCCGCTTGCCTTTCAAAAACTCCGGCACTTTATTATCGGCAATTTTTTGCGCCAAGCCCTCAACTACTGCAGTTTTACCAACACCCGGTTCGCCGATTAGCGCTGGATTATTCTTACTGCGGCGCCCGAGCACAGTAATCATCCGCTGAATCTCCGCCGCCCGGCCAATCACTGGATCTAAAAATCCCTCGCTGGCGCGCCGCGTCAAATCTACGCCAAATTTGTCCAGAATTTTCAAATCGCCCGACTTCTTAGTCGCCGTACCGCGATCACTTTGCAGCGATTCAAATTGCTGTTTATCAAACACATCTTCCAAACTTCCGCGCAGATGTTCAATGTCAATATTCATATCGCGCAGTAATTTGGTTGCCCGCGCATCACGCTGCTGCAGCATGCCATATATAATGTGTTCAGTGCCAACTCGCTCCTGGCCAAATTCTACCGCTAATTGCCACGACGTCCGAATTAACTCGACCACTTCAGCGCTCAAGCCCTTCTGCACCACCGTAATTACCAGCGGCTTGGCAGTTAAATTCAATGCCAATTCTGCCCGATCCAAGGTCACGCCGCTCTCCGCCAAAATCTTCGCGCCCAGCGACGAATTCTGCGCCAGCACGCCGAGTAAAATATGCTCGGTGCCGACATAAGCGCTGCCATCATTATGCGCCAGCAAACCAGCCCGCTCCAAGCTCGCGCGAGCCGTTTCCGTCAATCGAGATTCTAATTCAGAAAAATCTTCCGGCATATCGCCCTCCTTTCGTTTTCGGCGATTCTCACGAGGCAGCCTATTCCGCCACCTCCTCAACCACGCTCATCAAGCTGTCCTCAATATTTTTGCGAGGCTTTGCTTCAGGCTTAACAGCCGCCTTTGCCTCAATATCCAGTTCGTAGCCAGTCAGCCGGCTTGCCAAGCGAACATTCTGCCCGGTCCGGCCGATGGCCACTGACTGCTGATCTTCGCTGACGTAGACCGTTGCTCGCTTTTCGTCTTCATTGACCGTCACGCTCAGTACTTCCGCTGGGCTCATGGCATTCGCGATGAAGCCAGCCGCGTCTTCCTCAAACGGAATGATATCAATTTTTTCCTGCTCGCCAATTTCGTTCATCACCGCCTGAACACGCGTACCGTGACCGCCGACGAACGTACCGACTGGATCAACACCTGGCAGCGCCGACGCTACCGCCAATTTGGTGCGGCGACCAGCCTCGCGAGCAATGGCTTTGATTTCCACGGCGCCCGTTTCCATCTCTGGAACTTCCTGACTAAACAAGAAGCGTACAAATTCCTCATTGCCGCGGCTCAAAATCAGCTGCGGACCGCGACCTTCACGCTCGATGTCCTTGATGTACACTTTGACGCGGCGGCCAACACCGTAGTACTCACCAGGAATTTGCTCGGACTGCGGCATGATACCGACGGCCTTACCTAGCTCAATTCGCACCACGCGCGGCTCAACCCGCTGAATCGTACCGGTTACCACCGTGCCGATTTTATCCTCAAATTCTGCCAACACCACTTCACGCTCCGCCTCGCGCAGCCGCTGCAAAATCACTTGCTTGGCGGTCTGGGCTGCCACCCGGCCAAACGTCGTCACGTTGTGGGTCTCGACCGTCACTTCGCTACCCAGCTCAGCCGCCGGGTCAACCGCCTTAGCCTTGTCGAGGCTCATTTGGTTGACATCATTTTCAACCTCTTCAACCACGGTTTTAACAACTGACACCACAGCCGTGCCGCTGTTGATATTCAGGCTGGCGCGCACCAACTGCTCGCGCGTGCCGTTATCACGACGCCACGCTGCCGCGATAGCCTGCTCGATCACCTCCAAAACCGTTTCTTCTGGCAGGTTCTTTTCCTCGGCAATCGTCCGCACCGCCAACGTCAACTGCTTAATATTCAAATCTTCCATATTAGCTCCTTTACGCTATATATTATACTACTTTTCATATCAAACGCCCAAGAGACGAAAAATTCCGACCTCGACGGCCGGATGTAATCTGAGTATATATCAATAAACCTCAGATGTCAAATTTTCACTGTTTAGCCAACGACCACACCTTCTATTCAATAATCGACAGTACGCCGCTAAGATCGTCAACTACCCAACGCGCATCATCAACAATCGGCGAGTCTATGAACGTTACGCCATTCCCCGTCACTTGAAAAAGCGCTGCATCATTCGCGCCATCGCCGATAACCATACAATCCGCCAGCGCAATGTTTAGTTCGCCGACCAACTGCTGCAATTGACGTAATTTGTCGCTGGTGTCCTTTTCGGGCGATTGTATTTGAATAAGCTGGTCGTTCTCGTCAAAGATAAACCGATTTGAAGACCGCCACCAAGTAATTTGCAGCTCAGCCGCCACATGTTGCACGAGAATATCCATCGCCCCAGAAACGATTGCCAAATTATAACCGCGATTCTTCAAATCGTCCACAACATCGCGAGCATAAGGCATGTAGGTGTATTGCCACAAAATCTTTTCGACATTCGGACGCGACACATCGCCGCGCTGCTGATAAATTTTAAGAAGCGCCGCCTGTCCTTCGGCGTCAGTAATCTCGCCGCGACGCGCCTGCTCCATCAACTCAGCATCTTCAGCGGGCGTCACACCCATCGCCAAATTCAAATCACGCCATGAATTCTCCTTAATAAGCGTTTTATTTAGGTCAAATACGATAAGCTCAGGGTCCATATAAATTAGTATAGCTTACACTCTGCTGTCCGTAAAAACCGCCTGGCGCGAGGGAAACCGCGACCGCATTTGCAATCCCAACAATGCCGCTTTATAAAAACCCGCCGGCAGCCACGTGAACGGCTGGTCAATCAGCGTAAATCTTTTTTCGCCATTTACAGTAGTATGCGTGAAAACATTATTCCCTGCATTATTACTCGAACAAATATCGTTAACTAAAATACGCGAAGCTGTTCGCCCAAGCGCCTGATCTAAATACCGCCTGACTATCTCAAGCTCTTTCATCATTGCTGAACGGCAACTAACAAAACGATCACGATATGCCTGCTCGGGCATAAATTGGCTGTTGATAGACCCGCCAGGCGCCCGCTCAATAACAGCAGCTGGCGGCAATACGCCGTTACTCGCCATAGCCAGCACTCGCACAGCAGATACTGGACATTCAGCATACCGCAGAACATCATAAAGTGTGTTCATAGTGTCACGCTGAATAGCCGCTTCGCCGATAGACCTAAATCGCTTTACAACATAATTTCCCTCTGGGTTAAGCACATAAACATGTCTCATTCCTTCTCGCGCCAATATACGGCTTTGCTCAACCTTAATATCTTCTTCGCGCGCCCATTGAGCATCTCTGCTGATAGCAGCCCGTTTCGCTAGCTCCATAGCCTGCCCAAAGTCATCGCCAACTGCGATTTCCGGCATGATAATTTCTGTTTCTACTTTAGTCATTTTTTCTGAAAATATTTTTCCCGCAAATTTTTATCTTCACTTTATATTAAAGCACAACTGCTTAACCGCCGCATGAAGAAAGTATCCGCGCCATCGCATCTTTTTCCGCGCTCGTTACCCATAGGCGATATCTGCGTTTGACCGCTACCTGGCGTTCAATGTACTGGCAGCGGAACGGTTTGTTGGCAGGCAGCCAAGTTGCCGCGTCGCCATCACCCTTAGCTTGATTAGCCGGACCGTCAACCGCCAGCAAATTTAACGGATCATTCGCTAACTTTTCCCGTTCCTCGCGCGGTAACTGCTGCGCACCCTTTTGCCAGGCGTCGCTCAATGCCACTACGTGGTCAATTTGCACCCGTTGGCTTGTTTCCTTGCCGCGTTGAAATTGAATCGTCTTGCCGGTATATGGATCATCCAGCCTGCCTGATTGTACACGGCACTTATCGTCGAGTTTTTCATCAGCCAAATCCCGCGCTAAAATCACCTCGCGTGTCGAGCAGCCGTCAATTTTACCCCAGCCATCACCAAATTGCTTGCGAGAATAGCCAGTTTTCGGCGCGCGGCCTTTAACCTCTAATTTAGTTAACTCCGCTTGAGCGTTTGAATCACCAAACAATTGCCGCTGCATGGACGGCGAAGTCGGCGCAATTTGCGGCTGTTGCAGTTGCATTGCCCACACCGCTGCGCCAGCCACCGCCACGACGAGCAGTACCATTATTTGCCGCCGAAAATATCGTTGTTTCATATATCCAGTATACTAAACATCGTAGTTTTCTGAAGAGTCGGTATCGTCATTTTTTGACGGCCCAATATCCTCATATGCCGCCCGAGGCAACTGGTACTTTGCGTATATCAAAGCAGCTTTTCTCATTTCATATTCCGGATCAACTCTCCACGTCGCGTTTTGCAAATCTTTCCGCCTTTCCATTGATTCAGTAATAGGATCGTTTGATCTAAAGTCATATGTCCCGATACCAAGATCCCGAATTTCCTGTACTGTAGAATACCCGCTCATATATCCGCCAGTCATTTTATCAAACATGCTTGGACCAACTATCAACGCAATTTTCACATTAGGCGGTATATGTCTATACGCAGACCCTACGTCCACAAACCTGCGTAAATGTTCATAATACTCGTATTCTAGTGCGTCTGCTAACTCTGGAGAGGTTTGTCGACCTTCGGTACGCAGCGCGCTAATTATAGATTCATGGTCTCCGATTGTATTTACCTTTTCTTGAATATACTTCTGAAGCCGCGCAGATAAATATTTTAGACGGACATCTGCACTCTCTATGTCATCTTTCAGGTTTTGATTCGTGCGCTTTTGCATTTCAAGCGCTGACATATTACCGAATTCGCATGCAATCTTAAAATGGTCAATAGTTTCAAACTTCCCTGGTACATATATATCAGGACATTCGACAATCAAGACATCAGTTTCCTCTGAATCAACTCGTGCATCAGCCATCATGCAAGCTACTCCAACGATATCTATATTAGGATTATTTTTACGCGACAAAACACCACATCTATCAAAGAGATCAATAGACGCTTCTTCAATTCCATCACGAGGCGGCAAGATATTAGAAGCACTCATCAGTTCAGTAACACTAAATTCCATCAAGTTGCAGTTGTCGCTCTCAGACCATCGGCGTATCCATCGAGCCCAGTCCTGCTCCTCTTCGGGGCTTCTGGCGATATACAGCCCAACCCCACCCTGAGAAAATTCAAAACTATTTTTCGCCTCTGCGCTTGGCTGATTTTTCGGCGCCATATCCCCCTCAAGAAGCTTGAAAGCTTGAGCCATTGTACCACCATGCTCTCGTAATTGGAAATTATCTCTATTCATAATACCATTATAATAACACTCTACGCGCATGAGTCAATGGTTGGTTGATAATGGTATACTATATAATATGAAAACAGTTCCACGCTTAATCGACACATTTATACCAAATCATTACGCATTAACCCTTGACCTAACACGAGCTGAAGAAAAATCATTTTCTGGCACAGTGATTATTTCTGGCGAGTCGACAGGCGAGTCAATTTCGCTACACACCAAAGATTTAACTATTCAATCAGCATCAATTGACGACCAGCCAGCCGAATTTTCTCATGGTGAATTTGACGAATTACGTCTGTCGCGCCCAGAGCTGTCCAGTGGACAGCACACCGTTCGCATCGACTTTTCCGGCACCATCACTGACGCCATGCACGGACTGTACCCATGTTATTTCACCCACGACGGCGTGAAAAAGCAGCTGTTTGCCACCCAATTTGAATCACACCACGCCCGCGAAGTGTTCCCGTGTGTTGACGAACCAGCTGCCAAAGCCACGTACGACGTCACGCTCGTGACTGCTCCGGGACTAACTGTCCTTGGTAATATGCCTGTCATTGGCTCATCCGAGCAGAATGGCGTGCCGACAACCACTTTCGCCACTACGCCGCGGATGAGTAGTTATTTACTTGCTTTTGTTGTCGGCGAACTACACAAGAAATCCGCCCGCACCAAATCTGGCGTCGAGGTAAACGTCTGGGCGACGCCAGCCCAAAGCGAGGAGACGCTGGATTTTGCGCTGGACATTGCTACTCGCTCCATTGATTTTTATGATGAGTATTTTGGCGTGCCATATCCGCTGCCAAAATCTGACCATGTAGCACTGCCAGATTTCTCGTCAGGCGCCATGGAGAACTGGGGACTCATCACCTACCGCGAAAGCTGCCTACTGGCTGACCCGAAATTAACGCCAGAATCATCCAAACGCTTTATCGCCACCGTCATCGCCCACGAACTCAGCCATCAATGGTTTGGTAATTTGGTGACCATGCAGTGGTGGAATGACCTGTGGCTGAATGAGAGTTTCGCCAATATGATGGAATACGTAGCAGTCGACGCGCTGCATCCCGAATGGCGGATGTGGGAGGATTTTGCGACTAGTGAAGTCACCGCGGCACTGCGGCGAGATAGCCTGGATGGCGTGCAGCCAGTACAGGCCGATGTTAATCACCCGGATGAGATCAGTACTTTGTTTGACCCAGCAATTGTCTATGCCAAGGGCGGGCGTCTGCTGGTGATGGTACGGCGGCTAATCGGCGAGGAAGCATTTCGTGCGGGTTTGAAAGCATATTTTGAAAAATTCGCTTACCAAAACACTGTTGGTAATGATTTATGGCAAGAGCTAGAAACCGCCAGCGGCCAGCCGATTGTTGAATTGATGAATGCCTGGATTTCTCAGCCGGGGTTGCCGATTGTGCAAGTCGAACAAGACAATTCGGCTGAGCAATCTACTGTCACGTTAAACCAGGAACGCTTTTTCATCGGTGATCATCAACCGTCCGACGCCTTGTGGCCAATTCCGCTGTTTGCCAATCAGCCGCTTGATAATATTCTGACCGAGCGCGAAAAAACATTTACGGCAAATGGCGACGTTCGGCTGAACTGCGGACTGAACGGACATTTCGTAACGCATTACGACCCGGCAACACGAGATCGATTGATCGAAAAGGCGGCAGAATTACCGACTTTAGATAAAATTTGCTTGTTGCAAGACATGACGTTGTTGGCGCGGTCTGGACGAGAAAGTTCGGCGGCGCTACTGCCGCTGGCACGCGTCTTTCAGCACGAAACCAACGAAAGAGTCTTTAATAAATCCGGGACAAATTTGGTGGAATTACGCAAATTCGTCGATGACAGTGAAGCAGGACGCGCTCGGCTAAAGCAGATTTCTGCTGAATTTGCCCGCGATACATTCATGGAACTTGGCTGGGATGAGCAGGACGGCGAGTCTGATGACGATCGCGAGCGGCGCACGGCAGCGTTAGGTTTGATGTTATACGGCGAGGATTCGGCAGCGCTCACGGAGGCCAAACAACGCTTTGATGAGACTAACCCAGATGATTTACCAGCTGAGATTCGCCCGCTTATCATTAATGCCAATGTCAGATACTTCGAGACGCCAGAAATGATCGACAAACTGTTTGCGTTATATCAGAATACACCGTCCGCTGATTTGCAAGTCGACATTGCGCTGAGTTTGACTTCGACGAAGAATCCAGCAACCGCCGAGCGAATCCTGGCAGCGATTCAGGACGCTAACATTATCCGTCCGCAAGACGCTAGCCGCTGGTTTATTTATCTGATTCGTACGCGAGAGAATCGACAAATTGCTTGGAATTGGCTGAAAGAAAATTGGTCGTGGGTGAAAGATACCTTTGGCGGCGATAAAAGCTACGATAATTTTATCCGCTACGCCGCCAGCGCTCTGTTGACCCGCGATGAGTTAAACGATTTTACCAAATTTACTAAGCCGCTGCGTGCCGAACCGGCCCTGACCCGCACCATTGATCTGGGCATCCGCGAGATTGCCGGCAGAGTAGCACTGATTGAGCGAGATCAGGCGGCGGTTATTGATGCGCTCATGAAAGACAAATGTGTTTTATAGACACATATTATTGACTCGCAAACAATGGCATGATATAAGAATATATACGCTGATTTACCGATAGAATATTTTAATTTACAACAAAGATAAGGAGGTTGTATGGAAAAAGGTAAAAAAGGAAGCACTATTATAGAAGGGCTTAGACATCTCGGAGACTATACAAAAAGAGCTGGAGTAGCAGCATTGGTCGCATGTGGTGCTATTGCACCTTCAGTAGCTTGTTCGCTAGAGGGAGACCCGGTAGATCATCAGATAACAGCTTATCTATATTGCGAAGACGGCGATGGAAACCCTAATACAAATCCAATCCCAGAAGTATTAGAAGTGAGAGATATAGATGGCGGAAATAGACGTGCAGGAGAAATATATTCCGACTCAATGACTTTTACGTGCGCTGAAGGAACATCGGCGGCCATCAGGAATATTTTCCAACATGATAGCAAGAACGGCGGCGGCGCTGGCGATTATCGTTATAATATTTCCATACACTGCGATGGTGACGTCAAAAATCCAATCAACTCCTATAGAGTAGGCAAACTAGATGATTCAGACGAAGATAAAAGAATTATACAAATAGCAACAAACGGTTTCTGCGACGTAGTAAATGTAGAAGGCCCTAACCCGGTCAACATAGAAGGCTCTAACTAATTTACAATGACTACTCGTTCGAAAGTAGCGCATATTTTAAGGTAACTAATATAAATTATCAGAGGAGATTTATGAGCAACCATGAATTAAACGGTGCAAGAGAGTATTCAGGGCAAAAACTTCTTGGCTTACGCGAAAGAGTAAGTACAAAAGTCTTAGCAGTGGTTCTCTCTGGAGCAGCTTTTCTAGGGACTGCTGGCTGTGATGGAGATACAGTTCCCAAAGAGGTGCGTTTTGCTGTAACTTGCAGCGATCCTAATAATGGTAATCAAGCCCCAGAAATCGATAGTATAAAACAAGACAGTCCTTACGGCGAAGAGGCAACGAAGCGAGCAGAATTCGTATGCCCTGACGACACAAAAATGTCAGTACATGAGGTTAATAGCGCAGCAAACTCAACCCCAGGAGAAGAAAGTACTCCTGCAGAAAATAACGACAGCTATACTGTTACAATAAAAGCATCTTGTTCTGAATCAGCGGCTAAAAAACCAGTCAATCGAGCGTTTAGCAGCCGCAATAGCTCTGGAAGAGATACTTTTGCAGTAGTTTTGGACTCCGATTGCGACATTAACAATGCGACTGTTTCAAAATAACTACTTCAGAATTTAATCCACGACCACAAGCTGCTTAATACCCTGGCCTTCATCGACAGCCACCGCTAACATCCGCATATCACGACCTTCGTATTGCGGATGTTTTGCTATAAATAATTCCGCCGCGAAGCGCATTTGATGCTGTTTTTTGGCAGTAATCGCCGCTAGCCCGTCACCAAAGTCATCGTTTTTACGGTATTTAACTTCAGTGAAATATAACACGTCCTCCTTCATACTGACAATATCAATTTCACAGTACCGCGTCCTCCAATTGCGAGCAATAATCTCATGACTATCCGCCGCCAGCCAGTCTGCGGCCGTCTGCTCACCCGCGTCGCCGATGGCACGTGTAGTGAAAGATACAGGTAAACAGATGGCAGGTTCGCCGTCATCCTCTTCCAGAGTACACTCTTTACTCGTATCCCCACCGGAGATACTTCGTGAGCGTTCGGCTGAAACGTCCGCTCCTCGCGAACGTTTCACAGCCTCTGTCGTAGGAGACAGCGAATCTGTCTCAGTCTCCTCAATAGACGAAGAAGTACCACCCGTTTTTGCTATATTCGCATACTTCGCCAGCGGCGCAAAGCTCAGCCGATGCAGCGGCGTCACGCCCAGCCTCTCAATCGCCGCCCGATGCTTCGCCACGCCATAGCCGGCATTTGACGCGAAGCCATACCCTGGATAGACTGTATCTTGCTCGGCCATAAACTGGTCGCGCGCTACTTTGGCGATAATTGATGCCGCCGACACACTCGGGATCAAACCATCAGCCTTGGCCATCACCGTCACATATCGCTCCAGTGCTGTATCTGCCAGAAAATTGACTGTCCCGTCAATAATAATTTCATTAAACTTCAGATTTTTCTCTTTACACTGCGCCTGAACCTGCTTCACCGCTCGCCGCGTCGCTAATCGCAGCGCCTGACTCATGCCAACCTCATCCAATTCCCCAGCACTCACCCAGCCCAGCGCCCACGCAGCCGCCTGCTTACGAATCACCTCATCCAAAGCCTCGCGGCGTTTTTTAGCCAACTTTTTACTATCATCCAAACCCTCAATCTCGGCACCACCCAAAATCACCGCGCCCACCACCAGCGGCCCCGCCCATGGCCCACGTCCGACTTCATCAATGCCGAGGATCATGCGCGCGCTGACCCTTTTTCACATCCTTTTTTACGCCCGAACGTATGAACACCCAGCCGATCCACACCGCCGCTGCACCCAACGTATTTGCCAAAATATCCCAATTGGTATCGTCCAACGTGATGTGTGCCAAACCAACCTTGACCATAAATAATTCCGCTAGTTCATTAACACAGCCCAGAGCCGACACCAGCGCAAACACCGAAAACGCCATTACCAGCCAGTGTGCCCGCCAGCGCATCGCCAACACTAAATATATCCACAACAGTCCCGTAAACAATCCGCCGCCCACGAAATGCGTGGTAAAACTGGTGTCTCGCCCCTCAATCAGCGGCGACGGCAAATACCATGAGATGAAAAACAACACGCACGCACAATACAACAACCAGCGATACTTCTTTTCATCAGTAAAGCCATGATGGCGCAACACGTACGGTACCGCAAATACCAAAGTCACGGGAACGAAAACGGAAATATAATGAAAGATTGACATATTGGCATTATACCATGAGAAAACCGCCCCTAGTAGCGAGGCGGTTTTAGCGGTACTATTTTCCCAACAAGTTGGCGCAATTGAATGTCACATGGCTAATAATCAGCTCAGACGAACCACAACTTACGAATCTTTATGGCGAGCTGCTACCTCGGCAGCCTTGGCGTCAAGCTCCGCCTGAGCAGCGTCTTTTTCAGCTTGCTTGGCAGCAGCTTCTTTGGCAGCCTCTTCTTTCAGGCGTTCTGCTTCAGCCTCGGCTTTAGCATCATGCACGTCGTTAACAGCGGCGCGGTCAAAGTTTTTGGCAGTCAGACGAGCTGATTTACCAGACCGCTTGCGTAGGAAGCTAAGGAACTTGCGGCGAACCTTGGCACGGCGGACGATTTCCACCTTCTCAATCAGCGGGCTGTGCAGCAAAAACGATTTTTCCACGCCGACGCCTGACGCAATTTTACGGACGGTAATGCGCGAAATGTGCGATTTTTTGTTGTCGGTGCGAATAACCACACCCTCAAACATCTGAATACGCTCTTTGTTACCTTCTTTAATTTTCTGATATACGCGCACGGTATCGCCACTGCGGACATCGACGACAGCTTGCTTTTTCTGTGCTTGATTGACTTTGTTGATTAACTGAAAACTCATAATATTTCCTATCCTTCAAGCCCGTTCTGGATGGCCACGCAGTTGTACCTCTGCGGCTCCACGCCAAACAAAGCCCGAATAATTAACTCTCGTACAATGCGATTAATTTTAGCACAATATCAGATGATAAACAATAGCCGCGAAGCTAAAAACGACACGCAAACGAGCAGACCGCCAGCTCAACGCTTTTAGCCCTTCGTTTTTCATAAAATATCCGAAAACAGTTTACGCTGATGTTGGCTGCTTGCGACTATCGGCAGAAACCTGCGGTATGTTGCTGCTGGATTCGTGCGCCGGTCTGGCGCCTGGATAGCCAAAAACGTCAGGATGAGTACATATAACTTTTTTCTTAAGTTTTCCCTGTTGCGACCTTATATCGCAAGCTGATACGCGAGACGCTCCATCAATCACTATCCTGCGTGCTTCTGGAGATTGATCGTCAACACGGTCCAACCCCGTTGGCTGCAATGATTTATCAGTACCTTCATCAGACTCTTCTTCCGCTGGCTGCTGGATGCTCGTATCTGCCTTGTCATATCTCTCGTCGATAGAAGCGCCGACAGAAACAGCACCGGCTGCTGTCACAGCGATTGCAGCAAGACCAGCTATTGCTTTTATTACATCGCCACCAGAAAAGCAGCCTTCACGGCTTAATTCTCCAGCAGCATGCCTTGGCGTATGTTTTTGAGATTCGCCTGCACGATGAGCGCCAAAATGACCGATTACACCTCTCGGCGTGCGACTACCCGCATGCCTAAATGTAGACTTACTCATTTTTGCTATATCTTTACCTCAAAAATATTAAATAGTAATAAGCTTTTAGGTTATACCACAATAAGAAGATAAAAGCAAGCAAAATCCCTAAAAATTTTACAAATCACCTTATACACTACTTCAGTTGCCTTACGCTGCTACTGCCGGCAAAGCTCAGTATTGCTAGAATTAACAAAGGTTTGTGGGTCAACTCCCTGTTCAGCTGCCTTATTATACTCGCAAGCAACTGGAACCATCTGTCCGTCTGGCAGCGTGAAAGTAACAGTAACCCCGCTCCAATCTGTAAAGTCGCGCCCATCAGTCTTTACCGCCTGAATCGTATGGTATAGCAGCACTCTGCCAGACCTCATATCAGCATAAGTATTCTCGCCATCTTCAGGGAATACCTCTTTAATAACAGTCGCCCCTGGCTCTTGTTCCCAAACAACAACAAAAAAGCGTACAGCATCTCCTTTTTTTACCTCCACTTTTCCGCCGTTGCATGCTTCCTCACCAAACGTGGTAAGCTCACCGTTGACTGTCACGATCGGCCTGGAAACAAGCGTGTCGTCTTTAGTCCAGAATGCTCCTACGGAATACATTACACATTCGTCTTTCCCTAAATTTGATAATTGCTCGACTGTCGGCAATTCGCCCGTAGCGACCATCTTTGGCGTTCTCTCAGCGGTCGGCGTTGGAGCTGCTTCCGCGGTGGACGTAGTGTCTGGCGTGGGAGTTACTTCCGGACTAGAGCTAGCTCCTGCGCCAGCTTCGCCAATACTGCAGCCGCCGAGAGCTAATGCAAGACCCGCCAGTCCCGCCGCCGCGCGCTGCAAAAAACCAGGTTTCTTTCTTTCCCTATTACCACCAAAAGAACCTTCATGTCCGACACTACTCCTCATAATAATATTGCATCTCCTCCTTATCTATAAAACTATCCAAATCATATCATGTCTCCAGATATATAACAACAAACCGCTATCATGGCGTATAATATTAATATGGACTACAACAAACTAGCACTCGAACTACACCAAAAATATAAAGGCAAAATCACCACCGCGCTGCGCGATAACGGCGAAATCGACCGCGATAAACTTAGCGCTTATTACAGCCCGGGCGTCGGCGCCGTTAGCCAAGCCATCGCCGAGAACCCGGCGGATTTGCCGAAATACACTTGGACGAATAATTTGGTCGGCGTGATTTCTGATGGCTCGGCGATCTTGGGCCTCGGTGATTTGGGGCCGAAAGCCGCTATGCCAGTCATGGAAGGTAAGGCGCTGCTGTTCAAGCATTTTGCTAATGTCGATGCTGTGCCAATTGTCTTGGATGTTCATGAGCCAGAAGAAATTATCGCTGCCGTCAAGGCGATAGCGCCGAGTTTCGGGGCGATCAATCTGGAAGATATCGCTGCGCCGAAGTGCTTTGAGATTGAAGAACGCTTGAAAGCCGAACTGGATATCCCCGTATTTCACGATGACCAGCACGGTACAGCAGTCGTGGTATTAGCAGGGTTGATTAACTCTATGAAAGTCGTTGGCAAAAATCTGCCTGACTGTAAAGTAGTCATGATTGGCGCGGGAGCTGCCGGCACAGCCATCGCTAAGTTACTATACGCTTATGGCGTTCACAATATTTACGCTGTTGATAGCCGCGGCATTATTTCCGATGAACGCGATGATTTGAATGCCGAAAAAACCGCCCTAAAACAATATCTGAGAACCGACATTAGCGGCTCGCTAAACGACGCAATTACCGATGCCGACATTTTCATCGGCGTATCAAAACCAGGACTGCTAACTCCGGAAATGGTAGCAAAAATGGCTAAAAATCCTGTCGTCTTTGCTCTGGCAAATCCAGTACCAGAAATCATGCCAGACATTGCTAAAGAAGCGGGAGTAGCTGTCATCGCGACAGGCCGCAGCGACTTTCCAAACCAGATCAATAATTCCCTGGCCTTCCCGGGAATTTTCCGCGGCGCATTGGATCACGGCGTTAAGAAAATCACCGACGAGCATAAATTAGCGGCAGCCGAGGCTTTAGCGGCACTCGTCGACCACCCGACCGCCGATGAGGTCATACCATCGCCATTTGATGAGCGTGTTGTACCAGCGGTAGCCGACGTTATCAGGTAGCTCGAAATAAATAGCCAGCCCATAAAATTGCTATTTGACAAAATAGCAATGCTTATGCTATAATTGAAAGAGTTATATCATAAAACAAAAGGATAATCATGACTCCCAAAAATTTTTGCGTTCCGCGCGATGTGCAGCTGCAGGCTGCGATGTTCCGCCTCGGTAAGATGGAAGATGAAATCCAGAGCGGCTACGAAATTCTTCGGAAATATCAGAAAACAGTAACTATCTTTGGTTCAGCACGCACCGACCCGAATAGCGCCTATTACCATGCCGCGAAAGAAACGGCTGAACGGCTAGCCAAGCTCGGCTATGCCATCGTTTCTGGTGGTGGACACGGCATTATGGGTGCCGCCAACGAAGGCGCTAATAAGGCCGTCCAAGAGGGTGCGCGAGCTGCTGGCGGCGAGTCGATCGCCTTCAATATCCGCCTACCGCACGAGCAGGAAGTCAATAAATATGCCACCGAGGTGTTTGAGTTTCAGCACTTTGCCCCGCGCAAGATCGTCATGACTATGTTTGCCAATGCCTATATCTATTTCCCGGGCGGCTTCGGTACATTGGATGAACTGGCGGAAATATTGACACTAATCCAGACTGAAAAAGCCAACCGTGCGCCGGTGATTTTGTTTGACACAGCGTTTTGGAGCAATTTGGATGCCTTTTTCCGCAACCATATGTTGGCGGAGGGAGCTATCGTTGAGAAAGACCTGGATATTTATACTATCACCGACAGCGTCGATGAGATCATTGAACTAGTGCAGTCTAACAAGACGTACTGCTGACTATACTTCGTATTAACCCGCCCGATCACTCTTAGCTTTCAGGATTTTTAGATAATTCTTAGAAACTTTCAGGTTTTACTGGGTTTTTTATTAGATTTTTTAATGCCAGATTTTTTAGATTCCAGAGGCGTACCAGCTGACTTACAATTCTTTGGTTTGGAGCTGGCTACCGGCAATTGAAACGGGGATTCTGACTTGACTGGCTCGCCAACAGCCGAGGCAATATAGCAAATCCCACCCTCGCAGACGACACGTTCGACTGTCGAATTGTGGGTTTTCGGATGATCTTTATAACGGCGAGCGATTTCAAAGCCCAAACCCCTTCTCCCTCGAGATGTTTGATGTTGTCCGAGCGGTAATTGATGATGATAATTATCAATGACATCGACCGGATGAAAAGAAATAACTTGCCCGTCGATATCTAACAATACCCAACCAGACGCCTTAAACGGCGCCCAATTTTCTGCTCGCGGAGCGATTGCTTGCAGCGCCTGGTAAACCTCCTCGGCAGTAGTGTCGCCAGGATCAAGACCAAGCGAGCGAATAATCGAATGCGCCCGCGCTAAAATCTCCGCAATCAACCGCACATCGCTATCGTCGCGCGTCATTCGCTGCAACTCGTTTAATGCTAATCGCTGCTTACTGTCATCGCCCAAAAGCCTGCTTAAACTTCGCGGCATTTCAAACCTCCTTTTCATGAATTGGCATAGCGTGGAGCGGCACTCCTTTTTGTAAAATTCCAGTTTTAGCACCGATATTCATCACCACCGAACTAGCGTTAGCACTGGCGAAAATAATTGCATTTTTCAAATTACTATCCTCCGCCCAAGCGCTTAAAAATCCAGACGCAAAAGCATCGCCGGCGCCAGTTCTGTCAATCGACGGCCGATCATCATACATGCCAGCGCGAACAATCGTCCTGCCATCGCTGGCAATAGAGCCGTTCACGCCGTCGGTTATCAATACAACTGGTACTAAATTCAGAGCATTGCGTGCCAAAGATTCCAAATCATCACCGGACACCAACAACTGCATTTCCTCGCGGTTCACAGTTAAGATCTCGACGTCCTGCAGTAAGCCAATTAGCTTGTCTTTTTGTGCTAATTCCTTTTTACCCGGATTGAAACAAATCTTAATCCCTTGGTCTCTGGCTTGGCGGAATAACTTGTTTAGCACATCCATGTTTCCTGACAAGGTAGAAACGTACAGCCAGTCGGCTTTTTGATCGCTGATATCAAAATCTGCTGGATGATAATGCGTCGATGCGCCGCGATAAGTTAAAATCGTCCTTTCGCCGTTTGGCGCCAACAGCAGCACCGAATAGCCAGTACTATACTTTAAGGAATATTTTACCAGTTGCGTACCGACGCCTTCTTTGTCTAAATCGTCCAGCACAGCCTGCCCAGCCGGATCCTTACCGATAATACCCATGAATAATGCCTGATGCCCTTGACGCGCAAATGTCACTGCTGCATTAGTAGCACCGCCGCCTGTAGCGAAATGAATCTGGTTAACATCGGCTTTCGCTCCCAAATCCAACCGGGCAAAACAATGCTCTGGACTTTCGCACACTGGTTTTAGCGCATCCGACTGGCTTAAAAAAACATCCTGCACGCCTGCACCGACAGTAATAATTTTCGCCATTACACCACCGCCTTTCCCGCCGATCCGAAGGCTTGAATTTTTTCCTCAATCACCTCCTGAACAGCAGCATATACCGGCGGCATTAGCTTGACGATGGCGTATTCGTTCGGATTTTCGCGCAAGGTTTTTTCCAGCGTCGTGCGGAAAGCGTAGCGCATGTCGGAATTGATATTAATCTTAGAAACGCCAATTTTCGCCGCATCCTTAAAATAATGCAGCGGCGTACCTGACCCGCCATGAAGCGAAATCTGGCAATGAAGTGCTTCGCGGATGCGCCCTAATAATTCCAAATCCAGGACTTTCGGCACCGGATACAACCCATGCAAATTACCAATCGCCGCCGCAAAAGTGTCAATTCCCGTCGTCTCTACGAAATCACGCGCGCTCTCTGGCGTGGAAAAGGTTTTCTTAATTTCTTCATAGTCAATCGCCTCGGTATGGACGTTTGACGAACCCCAAAAATAATGCGGCTCAGCTTCTACCAACGCGCCAGTGAACTTGGCGTACTCGACAACTTCGCGAGTTTTGGCGATGATTTCCTCATCCGAGGCATCGTGATTTGCCTGGGAAATATCGATATGCACGAACTCATAACCCGCGTCAATCGCCCGCTTGCAGCCCTCGACTGTTGGCCCGTGATCCAAATTGAGGTACATCTCAATGCCATATTCAGCTTTATAATTATCCACCAAATCACGCACATTCTCTAGGCCCATGGCTTTAACCTCGGCGTCCGATACTTCGACTAACACTGGTGATTGCAACTTCTGCGCCGCTCGCGCCACCGCGATCAGCGTTTCTTGATTATCAATATTAAACGCCCCGACCGCAAAGTGCTGCGCCCGTGTCCGCTGCATCAAATGGCGCGCATGTGTGGTATTGCGCCGAATGTCAGAAATTGTCAGTCCCATATACCCTTTTACCTCTTATACTACTTATGTTTAAGTATAGCAGCGGCGGCGGAAAATGAAAAGAGGCGGATTTTGGCAAATAATTTTTAGCGAATTTTACAGGGGTGGGTGATTTGACTTTTGGGGAAAATGCGATAAAAATGTTGACTTTTCTGTTCTAGTATGATATATATATCAGCTTTTGCTCAAGCTACAGTCTTAGGGCAAGAGCTGCCCTTTAGCTTGAGTGGAAGAAGAAAGGAGGCGTCATGGACGCCATCTCTGTCACTTGTCTCATCATCGGATTCCTTGTTATCTTCCTTCTGGGAACGGAGGGGAAGCTCTGACACCCACTAGCGGGCTTCACGCCCGCTGAACTACTCGCCAAAAACCTCTCATTCCGGTTGAGATATCTTTCTTTGATATTTCCCGGGTTGAGACCCGGTTCGGCTTGAGATGTTCGGCGGGCTAGTTCACTGGAATTATTTACCACGTTTTACAACATACTTTTATCTGCTGGACAATCGCTTCGACATCCAGCCCATGCTTTTGCCATAATTTAGCTACCGTACCGCTTTCGCCGAACTGATCGCGGACGCCGATACGCTTTATTTTGACTGGCAATTTATCGCCGAGTACTTCCGCCACCGCACTGCCAAATCCGCCTGCAATTTGCCCTTCTTCTGCTGTCACCACACGGCCGCATTTTTGGGTGGCGGCAACGACCGCTGCTTCGTCCAGCGGTTTAATAGTGTTAAAATGCACGACTTCTGACTGAACGCCGGCGTACGCCAATTGTTCTGCCGCCATGAGCAGCTGATAGGTCATCGTGCCAGTACCTAGTAACGCCACATCAGTGCCTTGGCGCAGTACGGACGCTCGGCCGATAGCCACCTCACCATCCAAAAACAGCGGCATGTCGGCTCGCGGCAATCGCACGTAATTTGGCCGCGGATCAGCCGCCATCACTGCTGCCATCATTTCGGCCTCATACGCATCAGCAGGAGCCAAGACCACCATGTTCGGCAAACTCCGCATCAGCGCGATGTCCTCCAGCATTTGGTGCGTCGCGCCGTCCGCACCGACATTCAGCCCAGCGTGCGAGCCGACCAGCTTGACCGGCTGGTTATTCAGGCAAATCGTCGTCCGAATTTGTTCCCAATTACGCCCCGGACTGAACGCCGCATAACTGGCTGCAAACGGAATATTACCCATCGCTGCCAGCCCCGACGCTACTGTCACCAGATTTTGCTCTGCCACACCAACCTCAATGAACCGCGGCGCACCGATTCGCTCGGCAAACTCGCCAAAGCCAACACTTTCCGCTAAGTCGGCGCTTAGCGCCACAATTTGGGGATTTTTCATTGCCGCGTGAACTAGCCCGTGACCAAAACCGAGCCGCATCGACGCGGTATTTCCCGCACGCCAGCCATCTCGCAACACACTCATACGCTTGCTACTCCTTCCGACTGTTTCCCGGCTGATAGATCTAATTGCGCCAGAGCTGCAGCGGCCTGCTCAGCATTTGGAGCCTTGCCGTGCCATCGATAATCACTCTCCATAAAATCAACGCCGCGCCCGGGCACCGTATGCGCGATAATAAGGCTCGGCTGCTCGCGCACTGCCTGCGCCGCTTCAATTGCTGCGATAATTTGCGCCATGTCATGCCCGTCAATTTCCTGCACCTGCCAGCCGAAACTGCGCCATTTCTCACCCAAATCATTCAGCGGCATGACTTTTTCTGTATCGCCGCCAATTTGAATATTATTACGATCAACGATGGCGATTAGCCGGCCCAATTTATATTTAACCGCAAACATTGCTGCCTCCCAAATGTTACCCTCATCAAGTTCACCATCGCCTAAACTACAATATACGAAGCGCTCCGAGTTCTGCAAATATTGCAAATGATATGCCATGCCAGCAGCCTGGCTAAGACCGCAGCCGAGCGGCCCACTGGTCGTCTCTAACCCCGGCAATTTCACCCGCTCCGGATGGCCTTGTAGCCGCGAGCCAAACTGCCGCAAACTCATTAACTCTGATTCCGATAAAAATCCGCGCATCGCCATCGCCGCGTATAGCAGTGGCGCATAATGGCCATTACTCATTACAAATAGATCGCGATCAGACCAATCCGGCTCTTCTGGCCGCAATCTAAGAATCCGAAAATACAACACCGCCATCACATCAGCAAACCCCAGTGGTCCCGCCACATGACCGCTGCCAGCGGCTGCTACTTGGCGAATGACCAGTTGCCGTAGTTCTCGCGCCTTCTCCTCTAGCTGTTCAGCCGCCAATGTCTCGTTCATAGTTTACAAAACACTCGTTTTGCTAATTTCCTGCTGGAGCTTGGAAAAAATAGCATGCGGATCTGATGCTTTCTGAATAACACCGCCAACATTAAGCACATTGACGCCGCCTTGCACCAAGCTATACGCGTTATCAATCGACACACCCCCGTCCCAGCCAATTTCTACTCCTGGATTAATTGACTTAATCAAGCGGATTTTCTCCAACTGCATCAGGCTGGCGTTACCGCCGAACCTGCCCAGCTCGCCGCTAAAAATCATCACGTGATCAGCTAGTTTTATCATTTCCTCAACGGTTCGCGGCACTGTGGAGCGAAGCAAAGCCAACCCAGCATTAATTCCAGCTTGTCGAATCTGCGTGAGCGTCGTTTGGACATCGCCCTTAGCCTCGGCATGCACGATAATCATATTTGGCCGCAAAGCAATCAGCTTTGGGATATACTCATCAAGCTTATCAACCATCGCGTGAATATCGACCATCCATCCCTCAGGCGCCCACAATTCCGGAATACTAACCGTTAGCGTCGGCGCAAACTCACCGTCAGAAATATCAATATGCACGCGCTCAGCGAAACCGGTAATTCTATCAACCTGCTCTTTATACTGAGCAGCGTTTTCTGCTAAAATCGCTGGCGTAATTACGGCGCTCATGACAACTCATCCAACTGCGCATTGCGCCGATTAAACCGCGGAGCATTAGCATACGGTGTATTTAACCACGTCTCAATGATGCCCTTCCAGGCCGCCTCGTCATCTTCCAAAATTCGCGCGGGCAAGCATAATACATTCGAGTCGTTATCATTACGCGTCATCTTCGCTTCAAAGGCATCCCAAATCACACTGGCACGAATGCCCTTAAATCGATTAGCCGCCATGCACATCCCTTGACCGCCGCCGCAAATCAAAATCGCCCGCGGGTCTTTACTGTCATCGCCGATAACTTTCAACGCCGCCGCCTGGGCAAATTGCGGAAAATCATCGTCTGGATTCAATTCCACGCCGCCAACATCCTCGACATCATAACCATTCTTCGCCAAATACGCGAACACTTTTTCTTTCAATAAAAAACCGCGATGGTCTGAGCCGAGATAGATTTTCATATTTCCATTATAACGCTTATGCTTGATTCTGCAAATAATGTCCAACATCCGCCACCAATTCAACCAGCCGATTGGAATAGCCCCACTCATTGTCGTACCAGACCATCACCTTAATCAAGTTGCCATCAACCACCTTAGTCAGTGGCAAATCAACAATTCCCGAGCACGAATTGCCGATGAAGTCGCGGCTGACCAAAGGCTCTTCAGAAACACCCAAAATCCCCTGGTAAAAATTACTTTGCGCGGCTTTCTTAAACGCGCCGTTTACCTGCTCGACCGTCACGTCGCGCCGAAGTAGCGCCGTCACGTCGCTCAGCGACACCACTGGCGTTGGTACGCGCACACTAAGGCCGTCAAACTTACCAGTTAGTTGCGGCAGGGTTTTCGTCACAGCAATGGCCGCACCCGTCGTTGTCGGCACCATATTTTCAGCCGCGTTGCGACCTTCGCGTAGATCCTTAGCTGGCGCGTCTTGCAATCTTTGGCTGGCAGTATAACTGTGCACCGTCGTCAGCATTGACTTTTCCACGCCAAATTCTGCGTCTAGGACAGCCATCACCGCACCCAAACTATTGGTGGTACAGCTGGCATTAGAAACTATCGGCGTCGCGTCCTTGATCTTGCTATCGTTTGTACCGAGGACGATGGTGTCAACGCCATCGGATTTGGTCGGCCCGCTAATAACCACGCGCTTGGCACCGGCAGTCAAGTGCTTGCCTGCGCCATCTTTATCAGTAAACAATCCGGTCGACTCGATCACCACATCGATATTCATCTCGCCCCATGGCAAGTTTGCCGGATCTTTTTCCGCCAGTACTTTGACACTTTTTCCATCAACGACCAACTCGTTTTCTGTAAAGTCAACTTGGCGACCGTATTCCCCGTAATTGCTATCGTGTTTTAATAGGTACGCCAGCGTCTTCGTGTCCGTCAAATCATTAATCGCCACAACCTCCAAATCGCTGCGCTCCCATGCAATCTTAAAGGCATTGCGCCCGATCCGTCCGAAACCGTTAATTGCTATTTTCGTTATCGCCATGTAATTATCCCTCCCAAGTAGCATTAGCTTTTTCCTAATTATACTACAAAGTTGTATAATGAGACTATGACGCGCGAGGAATTATTAGATCTGGCAACACCGCAGTACGACGAGATACCAGTACTGGTGTTAGACAGCGCTATTGATTACGCTACTAAAAAGCACGCCGGACAAAAACGCAAAAGCGGCGAACCGTACATCACGCACCCGCTGGCGGTGGCTGGGATTTTAGTGGAATGGGGCATGGATATCGACACGGTGATCGCTGGCGTGCTGCATGATACGGTCGAGGATACCGATGCGACGCTGGATGAGCTGGAAAGTTTGTTTGGCCGCGACATTGCCTTTTTGGTTGATGGCGTGACCAAAGTTTCGCAGGCGCGCGCTGGTATGCGCAGCCTTGATAGTTATTTGCCGCATACCAAGGACAATCTCGCCAAGCTGATGATCGCGGTCGGCGAGGACATCCGAGTGATTATTATCAAGCTGGCGGATCGGCTGCATAATATGCGCACGCTTCAATATATGCCGCGTGACAAGCAGAAGAAAATCGCCCGCGAGACAATTGAAGTGTTTGCACCATTAGCAGACCGACTCAATATGGGGCGGGTGCGCGTGCAGCTGGAAGAGCTCAGTTTCCGATTCTTAATGCCCAAGGATTTTCAGCGTACTAAGAGCCTGATGGATAGCCGCCTGAAGAAAAGCCAGCGCAAACTTGCCAAAGTCCGCCGCGACGTTACGGCGCGCCTCCAGAGTGAGAGTCTGCAGTTTGAGATGGACGGCCGGGTGAAAAGCGTATATAGCTTGTTTAAGAAGCTCGACCGCGTTGGCGATATTGATAAGATTTACGACCTGATCGCCCTGCGTGTCATCGTTGACGATTTAGCGACCAGCTATTTGGTGTTGGGTGTGCTGCACGACATGTACCAGCCGTTTTACGAGCGCATCAAAGATTATGTTGCCAACCCCAAACCGAACGGCTACCAGAGCTTACACACGACAGTCCAGACGCCGACCGGGCAAATTGTCGAGTTCCAGATCCGCACCCAAGACATGCACGAATACGCCGAGCGCGGTTTGGCGGCCAGTTTCCATTATAACGAGCAAAAGATGTCTGACGCCTACCGGCAGGGGCGAATTGCTGCGCTGCCGACGGATTTGGCGTGGATTCGCGACCTGCAGGAAACGGCGGCCCGGGCACGCGAGGGTAAGACTTTTGACTCAGAGAAGTTCCGCATGAAGTTGTTTGAGGATCGAATCTTCGTCTATTCGCCCAAAGGTGATATTTATGACTTGCCGCGCGGCGCCTTCCCGCTGGATTACGCGTATCGCATTCATTCCGACATCGCAGCGCACGCCAGCGGCTTCAAGGTCAATGGCGTCATGAAGCCGTTCACCTATGAATTGCAGCACGGCGACGTCGTCGAAGTCTTGACCAGCAAATCCGCCAAGCCCAAACCAGCCTGGCGCGACATGGTCATCACGCCGCATGCCAAAACCAAACTGCGTATGCAACTGTCAAAAAGCGGCGGCGTGCTAGCACATCTAACCGGCTTAACCGACGGCGTTTCTTCGTTGTTTCGACGGTAAGCAAAACACTCACGCCTCATCCCAGTGGCTATGGCAGGCACGACACCTCCTCCGCCAGAGACTGTGAAACGTTCGCGAGTAGCGGACGTTTCAGCCGAACGCTCGCGAGAAATCTCCAGTGGAGATTCAAGCGAAGAGTGTGCTCTGGCGGAGGACGGTGGAGCGGCTGCTGCGGTTCGTTTTCCAGCCGTCTCCTCCGAGTCGAATGTATCCGGCGGGCGCCGGCCGCAGAGCTATCGACTTGTCGGAGAGACTGACTATTCCGCGACAAACACGCATGCCAGATTCTTGGTAAGACGTGATGCCGCTTTGCTTTGCAAGATAGTAGTATTACACCTGCTCGTTCCAGCGCTCAATCGCCGCCGCTACAACCTGCTTGGCAGTATCAACGCCAGCAAATTCTTTGACAATGGTCGAGCCTGGCTTTTTCAAGTCCTTATAGTGATTGAAATGGAATTCAATTTGCTTAATCAGCTGCGCTGGCAAATCCTCCAGCAACTGAATGGCGTTGCCATTATGGCGATCGTCGCTCGGCACCGCGATAATTTTATCATCGACTTCATCGTCATCAACAAACTTCATCACGCCGAGGATTCGCGCCTCGACCACCAGCCCGGTCGTCAGCGGCGTGTCTGTTACCAACAGCACATCCAACTCATCGCCGTCCTCATCCAATGTCTGCGGAATGAAACCATAATTAGTCGGTTTGGCAAAAATCGCCGGATCAACCCGGTCCAGCCGCATAACGCCAACTTTCCGATCCCATTCAATTTTATGATTCGACCCAGCCGGAATCTCTACGACAACGGTAACTTCGCCGTCCTGATAGTTTCCCGGGGTTAATACTTGGTTAAAATCTGCCATGATCTACTCCTCTCTGGCTTTTTCTTGTAAATATTCACGAATTTGTGATGCCGCCACTGCGCCCTCGCCGACCGCCGAAGCGATTTGCATGGTTGCGCCCGAACGTACGTCGCCCGAAGCAAAGACGCCAGGAATGTTGGTATGCAAATGTTCGTCGGTGATGATGTGTCCGCCGAGATCCAGTTCAACACCTGAGTCTGCCAAAAACTGTGTGTTTGGAATCAAGCCGATGAAGACGAATAAGCCGTCTGCTGTAAATTCTTTCTGCTCGCCGTTCTGGGTTGATTTGACGCCGTAGAATTTGTCGTTCTTCACGATAATTTCGTCGGTTGTCGCGCCGATGTGGACGGTAATTTTGCCTTCATCGACATACTTTTGCAGTTCTTTTTGCAGAACGTCGCTGGCGCGTAATTTACTGCGCACCAACAAGTCGATGTGGCTGGCGTAGCGAGTCAAAAATATCGCTTCCTGCACCGCCGAGTTGCCGCCGCCAACGACGATCAAGCGCTTGTCGCGGTAGAATGCGCCGTCGCACGTCGCGCAGTAATGCACGCCGCGGCCATACAATTCATCTTCGCCTGGCACGCCCAGCTTGCGGTGATTTGAGCCGGTCGCCAGTAGCACCGCTTTGGCGCGCACCGGCTGACCATCGACCGTCAATTCCAATTCGCCGTCAACTTGTTTCAGGGCCGTCACGTCGCCGTACTCAATATCCGCGCCAAATCGCTCAGCCTGCTGCTGTAATTCTGACGCCAATTTCATACCGGTCACACCCTCGGCAAACCCTGGATAATTATCAATCTGATCAGTGATGGCCGCCATACCGCCGACCACGCCGCGCTCGTATAGTGTCGTCGGCACGTCTTCGCGCGACAGGTAAATTGCTGCAGTGAGTGCGCTTGGGCCGGCGCCGACAATCACTACGTCTCTCTCCTTAAATCCCATATTGCTCCTTATAGTATTTTTCCAGTATTGGCGGTATTTCTGGTTCAGGAATTTCTGCCGGCTTGTCGATTGCCATTACTACAAACTTTAATGGCGTGTTTGCCGGGATTTTATCTCCCTGGCCTTTCTCGCCATACGCCTTGCTTGACGGAATCGCTAACTCGCGGACGCCGCCGATTCTCATACCAATCAAGCCTTCCTTCCAGCCTTCAATCACCGACGCGTTTGCTAAGCCTTCAACTGAGAAAGGTTCTTTTAATTTTTTACCATCAATCGACTGATCAAAGACTTCGCCTTTTGGATTCCAACCAATATAATAAACTGCAAATTTAGTATCTTTCTTTATTTCCGCGCCTTCGCCAGCCACGAGGTCTTCAACCTTCAACTCTTTAGCTTCATCATTGCTGAATTCTGCCGGACGCGAAGCATATTCTGAGAATTGGCTATAATATTTACCGCTCAATTCTTCCGCCTGCGCTTTAACCTTTTTTTGCCGCTCATTAACAGCCTTAGTGTACGTATTCTGCGCTTTTTTCAGCTCAGCCTTATCTTTGGCGTCATTGCCCGGCTGCACCATCATGGCGATAAATCCGCCAACCGTTCCTAAAAACATCATGCCAGCAATCACCCAAATCCCTATCCTTTGGCTTTTCGTCGTTGCCATAATCCTCCTTTATTTACCTCTCCAATTATAACAATTTTTACCAAGCACAACAATCGCCCGCCTAAACTTGCGCGGCACCAAATTCTTCCGCTGCCATGGCTGCTATTTCTTCAATTATCGGCGCAGTATCTTTATCCGCCAAAGTTCGCTCGGCGCTAGTAAATTTGACACTCAAGGTTATGGTTTTTGTTGAATCATCGTCCTTCGGCTGATAAATCGCAATTGGCGTGATACTAATTTGCAATTCGCGGTGTTTCTTCGCAACTTCCTCAGCGCACGCATACACCGACGCATAATCAACCGCCGACTGCATCTTCAGCGATATATCCCGCGTCGTTGACGGATAGCGGCTCAGCGGCCGGTAATTATGCTCGCGATTTTCAGCCAAACAGGCTTGCAATTTTTCAACGTCAAGCGAGAAAGCCGCCGTATAATCTGGCAGCTTGAAATTACACCGCACTGCCTGAGATAATTCGCCAACAATACCCAGCTTGCCACCGTTTTTTGCGACAATCCAAGTGCTGCGCTGGCCGTCAAACGGCGCTGGAACATCCGCGTCCAACTCCGCTATTTTCACGAAATCAGCCTCAACGTTAAGATCCGCCAGTAGCCTATCTACCAATTTCCTGACCTTATAAAATGGCGCGCCGGCCCGCGGCTTTTTGCTAGCGTAAACACCGTCGACAAACGTCTGCTCGCTTGGCAGATTCTCGTCAGTAAGCGGCAATTCTTTATCGTGAATTTTGCCGATTTCAAATAGCATAAATTCATCATGTCCAGCCTTGATATTGGCGTGAACTTTGTCTAGCAAACTCGGCAGCACGCTGGTGCGGTAGTACTGCAAATCAGGACTGAGGGCGTTGCTTAACCGATAGGCACGACTCGGGTCTTGCTCGGCGTTTTTTAAGACACGCTCGTGGACGAAACTATAGGTCAAGACTTCGTTGGCGCCGGCGCGCGATAGACTTTGGCGAATCGCCTGCTTGAGCTGGCGGCGCGGATTTCTCGGCGCCGGCTTGATGCTGCGCATTGGCAGTTGGCGCGGTAGTTTATCAAAGCCATACAGCCGGCCAACTTCTTCGACAATATCCTCCGGCAGCTCAATGTCGGTGCGCCAGAATGGCGCGATTACTTCAAATTGATAAGGCGTATTTGGCTCGGGTTCCTCATGCGCCTTAATTTCAACATTCTTTAATATACGGCAGATTTCTTGCGGCGAAAATTCTGTGCCCAAACGTTCATTCACAAAGGTACTTTCCAACACTAAAACGCCAGTCACTGCGCCCCAATCGAAAATCGAAATGGTTTCCTTGCCGGCAGAGCCAAATGTAACTCGCGAATCGCGCTGCATGACCATCAGGCGATCGTTGCGCTTGTCAAACACTTCACTCGCCTGCACCCCGCCAACCATACTCATCAGCTGCTTCAATACGGCAGCATTTTGGAGCGGCGACTGACCTTTGTTAAACCGCGTCAAAGCATCAGTGAAAATACCATGTCGCATGGCGGTGCGGCGCAGTGCATACATATCAAAATTAGCACATTCGAGGACGATATTTTTAGTGTCACTTGAAACCTCGGTGTCAGTACCGCCCATAATTCCCGCCAAGCCAATCACACCCTCGCCATCAGCTATGACGATGTCATCACTCGTCAACTCATATTCCTTGCCATTGAGCAGACTGACTTTCTCGCCGTCACGAGCCAGCCGCGCCTCGAGTGTAGACCTACGCAATTTATCATAATCATAGGCGTGCGTTGGCTGCGCCGTCATCAGCATAATGTAATTTGTCGCGTCAACAATGTTGTTAATCGGCTTACCGCCCATCGCCACCAATTGACATTGTAGCCACAGTGGACTCGGTTGCACGGTAACATTGCGAATCGCCACCGCCATGAATCGCGGCACTAATTCTGGCGCATCATTCGTTACTGTCAATTCTAGACCTTCGGCCTCAGCAAACTTCTGCTCTGATTTATACCACTCAGGACTGATAAACTGCTGATGAAAAATCCCAGCAATCTCGCGCGCCACGCCGAGCTGCCCAAAACAATCTGGCCGGTGAGTAAACATCTTGTTTTCAATGTCTAGTACGTAATCATCCAAGCCAAACGTTTCCGCGAAACGAGTACCCGCCGCTAGTTCAACTCCCGCTGGTACGTCATGTTCGTGAATCTCAATAATTCCTTCATGATCCGTGCCGATATCCAGCTCATCAGCCGCCGCCAACATACCCTGGCTGAGTACGCCGCGCAGTGGCCGCGCATCCAGCACGAACGGCTCATTATCATCAAAGCTTGCTGGCACCGTACTTTTTGGCGGCAACCAAATCGCCCACATATCCGCATGTACATTCGGCGCACCGCAGACCACCTGCACCAGACCGTTCTCATCACGCGGCACATCCGCGACCACGCCGCCATCATCAATCAAACATATCGTCAAGCGGTCAGCATCGGGATGCCTGGCACATTCAACCACCCGAACGATTCGTGCGCCACCGTATTTGGACTTCAGGTCGATCACTTCTTCGACACCTCCAAGCTGCTGATTGACCCGCGCCACCGACTCATCCACCGGCGGCAATTCAAAATTAATCAATTGTTTGATAAGATTTAGGCTGACTTTCATATATACCAGTATACCATTCTAATCAACTGTATAGTCAAACACCTTGGTGGGAATACCTTTTTCCCTGGCTTGATCAATCGTAAACGTCGCGCCGCGGCTATCATTGACCCGAAATGCCACCAACTCATCCGCCAAGTCAACAATTTGACAATTACGAGAATGAAACGACTCGGCATTAACTTCGGTAAATTCGGTAGTATCACGTATGACACCCGGCCTATTCCGAGCGATATCCCGCAAAAGAGCAACTGTTGCGACCGCATCATCCTGGCGGCATTTGCCGGCGGCCGCACGGTCATACAATGCTTGGCAGTATAGCTCCAGCTCCACTGGCAGAAATACCCGAAACCGTGCCGCCTCTAGACCATGTTCATACGCCAGCCGAGCCGCCTCGTGATCAACACCAGTAGCACCGCCCGACACAATCCCGCTACCCTCGGTAATCTTCTGTCCAACAAATTGCTCAATATCGCGGCGAATCGTGCCGTTCACTTCGCGCGTACCGACAACTGCAAGCCATTTCATACTGTATATTATATTCCAGTTCCCAATCTAATGATACACCTCCTCGCTTGAGAATCCCTTGCTAGTGTGAGACGGATTTCCTAATCTTGCTCTAATCTGACTTACAGAAGCATTCACTGCAGCATTACCTATGCTTTCAAGAACCTTAAGTCTGCGATCTAAATCTTCCGCGATGGTTGCAGTCTCCTGTAGAACAAACATCACAGCAGAATCCCTTTGTGCAGTCAGGTTTGCAAGCCTCTCTTCAGCTGCCGCTATAGACCGATCAATATCTTCAACTGCTCTTATAGATTTCTCAAAACTCTTAGGCTCCTCACCGCTACCGACAGCTTCTCCCGCATGATCCTCAAACTCACATTTTCCCATACCTTATCCTCTTCACTTACACCACGTACTGTATCACAGCAAAGCCAGCGCGTCCAGACGGCTGGGATTATTCGCCAGCTTCTTCATCCCCTCTGTATTCCGAAATTTTCCGTCTAACAAACTCTCTTCCTACCGCGTTAGTGTAACCATCATCACCCGCAATCATACCATCAAGGGCTAAAAGTAGGGCGCAACCTCCCATTTCTGAATTGTTACCTGTTCTGAGAAGATGATTCATTCTAGCTGGATATTCCGTAGCTTCCTCATTAGCCTCCCTTAGCTCATTCAATCTCGCGATAATAAAATCTCGCTGATGGTACAGATTCTCAAGGTGTTTCCTTACTTCATTGCTTGACTCATCAAACCCCTTCTTTACGTTGCCACGCAGTCCACTCAGTAATTTCTTTGTCTCGCCGCTCAGCTCGCCAAACCGTTCTTCTATCTCATCAGTCAGCTCATCAAATTAGCTTATCTCGTTAATTATCACCCTTATCTCACGATTAACTTGGTCAAGTTTTTCCATAAGGTGGAATCTTTCTCTTGCAGCTCTAACCAATTCTCTGTCGTCCGGTGTCATAGAATAATTTTCTAGTCCTTCTGTTTCTTTGCCAGACACACCGCTTCCTCTGCCAGGAGTATTTCCTTCCATATTATATCTCTTTCCTTTCGTTTTGTTCGCTAGAGTATCATAACATGGATTTTACATAATGACAACAGTATGGACTGAGGTTTGTCTAATAATATTCTTAAGCACTGGCGACAGTACCGTCTATGCCATATATATCCAGCTCAATCGCCGCAAGCATCTGCTGAATTCGCGCGCTATCCGCCATTTCCAGCCATCCTTTGCCGCCAATAACACAGCCGCCGAGGATTGAATTCAGCGTATCTCTACCCAGCAATACTTGCTCGTAGTTATGCGAGCACCTAACCAGCGCTGCCTGTAAATTATCGCAAAACGACGACTCTGATAAAAATTGCACATATTCCATGAATTCGCGCTTTAACTGGTCGACTATATTATCGTCTTTCTTGATTAGCCCAAGGAACATTCGATAACCAACCGATTTTGACGCTTCCGACCATTGATCGCCGCGATCGTATATCGTATGTTTTTCACGAATCATCACTAAAAAGTTAAGTGCTGCGACCTGCATGACGACTGCTGCCAATACTTGATCAACTGGCGATTGAATATGTTTTTCATCAACCGAATATTCTAAAACATATTCAGGAAAAAGACTTTTGGACTTTCTGCTATATTTTATATACGGAACACAAAAGAGTGTGTTTACAGAACTTTTGTCATCGGCTTTGTGATACGTCAGATCGCTTTGCTGGTGCCACGCGGAAAGCTGTACCATATTTAGACTGTGCAATAGCTTATCTTTTTGTAATTCCGTCACCGCCCGATTCATCTCTATCCCGCATTCATCAGCCGCCCGCAGCGCAGCATCTCCTGGGATATCCCATTCATCAAACATCCGCAATGCTTCGCCATAAGCCTTTTGCGCCGCTGGGTTATATAATTCGGCGTCTATAAAACAAGTGTCGCCATACGTTTTTGCTGTTAAAATAATATCGCTTGAAATAAAAAATCCCCTACCCTGAAGATATTTCATAACATACTGAGCAAGCAAATGCTCATAAAGATGGGTCAATAATCCGTTATTTTCGACTGTCTTATATAAGGATGAATATACCATCTTATTACTCTTTAGAGTAGAGGAAATGTTGATAATCCGTATTAACCGTTATTCATAACCGCCCCCTAATGATTAGTTATATTTCTAGCCATACAACTAAGCTAAACGCCTAGCCGATAGCTATAACCATTATAGCATGGGTAGAGATTAGAGGATGAACTGTATAAATAGGGTTAAGGAAACTAAAACTTTAGATAAATATTGCTAAGTACACTGACCGCCAAAATACCCCGCCCATACAGACGAGGTATTTTCCTACAAGCAGGCTTCTTTGATTCGGAAGCTTAACGCTTGGAGAACTGTTCGCGCTTGCGGGCAGAACGCAGACCGTATTTCTTGCGCTCTTTCTCGCGTGGGTCACGTTTGAGCAGCTCAGCCTTCTTCAGAACTGGGCGCAGATCAGCGTGAGCAGCCGTCAATGCTTTGGCGATACCAAGCTTGATGGCGTCAACTTGACCAGCGAGACCACCACCTTTGACTAAGATGGTAACATCGTATTCCTTTTGCTTGCTGACGATAGCCAGCGGATCGGTTACTTCTGCCAGCAAGGTTTTGTTGCCATCCAGGTATTCAGCGGCTGCTTTACCGTTGATGGTGATGGTACCTTTGCCAGGAAGCAAGCGAACACTTGCTGAGGCGCTTTTACGTCGTCCCAAGCCGTAGAAATAGGTATCAGTAGCCATATTACTTTACCTCAACTTTCTCTGGGGTTTGTGCTGCGTGAGCATGCTCGCTGCCAGCAAACACGCGCAGGCGCTTGAGGCGTTCTGCTTGCAATTTGTTCTTTGGCAACATGCCTTTGACAGCTTCTTCAATAATTCGTTCTGGGTGGCGTTCACGCATTTCTTTGAACTGCGTTTCTTTGATGCCGCCTGGGAAACCACTGTGACTGTAATAGTATTTGTCAGTTTCCTTGTAGCCAGTAACGACGGTGTTTGCGGCGTTAATAACCACCACATAGTCGCCGCCGTCAACGTGTGGTGTGTAGGTTGGCTTGTATTTACCAGTCAGGTGCTTAGCAATTTCAGTTGCCAAGCGGCCGAGTGGCAGCTCGCTGGCATCAAACAACACCCAACGGCGAGAAACTTCAGATGGCTTTTGTGAATAGGTCTTCATCTTATTTCTCCTCCTTTGGTATTGGCTTGATATCGTCAACAAACTCGATGATTGCCATTTGCGCGCCGTCGCCAACGCGTAGTCGGGTGCGCTCAACGCGAACATGTCCGCTGGTGCGGCCGCCGAGTTGCGGGGCGATTTCATCAACGAGCTTGTAAGCAGCAGCGCGGGTGCTGAGTGCTGCGATCACCTGGCGGCGGCCTGCCAAATCGCCCTTCTTCGCCTTGGTGATAATTTTTTCAATGTGGCGCTTCAGCTCTTTGGCTTTCGGCAGGGTGGTCTCGATTTTGCCGTGCTCAACCAGGCTGGTTGCCAGCCCTCTCAGCAAGGCTCGCCGTTGATCACGCTCACGGCCGAACTTGCGCCCTTGATATCCGTGTCTATGCATAGTTAAAACTCCAACTCCGCCATCTTGTCGCGTACTTCATCCAGCGCCTTTGAGCCAAAGCCTTTCAATTCTCGCAAATCTTGCTCGGTCAAAGTCACCAGGTCGCGAATGGTGCGAATTTCATTGTTAATCAGCGCGTTCGTGGTGCGGGCGCTTAGGTTTAATTCTTCAATCGGCATAGCCAACTCTGACTCTTCATCATCCTTGGTTGTGCCGAGCGCTGGCGCACCAGTTACCATGGTGTTGCCTGCTAAAGCCGTGTATTGGTTAACCAGGATTGCTGCCGCTTCCTCAAATGCTTCGCGCGGAGTAATTGCGCCGTTAGTTTCAACGGTGATTGCTAATTTGTCCAAGTTTGTCTCTTGGCCAACGCGGGTTGAGTCAACTTTATAGCGGACGCGCAGCACTGGCGAGTACATTGCATCGATAGCAATCATGTCGCTGTGCAAACGATTCTCGCTTGACTCTTCAATTGTCTGATAGCCGCAGCCCGCCTCTGCCACCAAGTCCATCACCAAATGTTTGTTTGGATCGTCAATCGTAGCAATTACTTGCTCTGGGTTAACGATCTCAACGTCAGCATTTGTCTGGATATCAGCGGCAGTTACTTCACCGGCGCCAGATTTCTCCAAGCGTAATTCAACTGGCTCGTCAGTAAATACGCGCAAATGAACGTTCTTCAGATTTAGCGTAATATCGACAACGTCTTCTTTGACACCCTCGACGGTAGTGAATTCATGAGTCGCGCCTTCGACCCTGAAAGCCACGATTGCGCCGCCCCGAACACTTGACAGTAAGACGCGCCTTAGCGAATTACCAAGCGTATTGCCGTAGCCTGGGTGAAGCGGCTCGATTAGAAAAGTAGCACTGGTCGCGGAAATATCATCAACGCTCGCGAGTGCTGGATTGTAAATTGCTTTTGCCATAATTCTTCCCTAACCCTTCTTTTATCGTGAGTAATACTCAACAATTAATTGCTCGTTGATGTCAGCTTCTGCTTCCTCGCGCTTTGGCAGTCCAGTCACTTCAATCTTCAGCTTCTTGCTATCGCTCTTCAGCCAGCTCAGCGGGCCTTGGATTGAATTATTGATCACATCATCAATCCGCGTGAAGTATTCAGATTTGGTGCTTTTTGGGCGAACGGTGATAACATCGCCAGCCTTAACACGAATCGATGGAATATCGACGCGGCGACCGTTTAATTCAAAGTGGCCGTGGCTGACCAGCTGGCGGGCGGCGCGGCGCGATACGGCGAACCCAGAGCGGTAAACTACGTTGTCCAGCCGGCGCTCCAGCAGCTTCAACAGGTTCTCACCCGCCAAACCTTCTTGGGCGCGAGTTGCTTCATTCATCAGGCGCGCAAACTGCTTTTCCACCAAACCGTACAGGCGGCGAACCTTTTGCTTTTCGCGCAGCTGCGTAGCGTACAGGCTTGGCTTACTTTGGCGACCGTGCGCGTGCTGGCCTGGGATGCCAGATTTTCGCGCCAAAACTTTATGTGCTTTTGGATGAAGCGCATAACCTTCGCGGCGGCTTTGCTTGACAATCGGTGAATTATCTCGTGCCATAATTATGCCCTCCGTGCCTTTCGTGGACGAACACCGCCGTGAGGCACGCCAGTTACGTCCTTAATGCTTTCTACTGAGATGTCGAAAGCGCCGACCGCGCGAATAGCGGCATCGCGGCCCAAACCGACACCTTTGACGAAAACGTCAACTGATTTCAAACCATACTGAGTTTTCGCGGCTTCAGCAGCTTTTTCAGCAGCAACCTGTGAAGCATAGGCGGTGCCTTTTTTGCTACCGCGGAAACCACATGCCCCAGCCGATGAAGCGGTCAACACGTTGCCTTTCTTATCAGAAAAGGTAACAATGGTGTTGTTAAATGTTGCTTGAATATGCAGCTGACCAGCTGGGACTGATCGGCGCTGCTTTTTCTTGGTAGATTTTGCGTCTGCCATTTCTTAGTCCTTTCTTTAGGTCTTACTTGCTGCTTTTGGTTGTGTACCGCCCACGGCGATAGCGCGACCCTTGCGAGTTCGTGCATTCGTACGAGTCCGCTGTCCGCGTGTCGGCAGCCCTGCTTTGTGGCGAAGACCGCGATAGGCGTTGATATCCTTCAAGCGCTTAATGTTGTTAGTTACCAAGCGCTGGAGATCACCTTCGACGGTGTATTCGCTGTCGATAATTTCGCGAATCTTGTTTTCTTCAGCCTCGGTGAGATCTTTCACCCGAGTGGTCGGCTCAATCTTAGCCGCCGCAAGGATGCTCGAAGCGTGCTTTGGCCCAATCCCATAAATATAGGTGAGCGCAATTTGCACTTGCTTCTCTGTTGGGATAACTACCCCAGCAATTCGAGCCATGCTTAACCCTGCCTTTGCTTGTTCTTAGGTTTTTTCTTGTTGATGACGCGCAGTCTGGCGATACGCTTGCCCTTTTTACGGCCAACGCGGCGCACGAGTACGTCATCGGGACTGATTTTTCTAACACTTGCACGAACTTTCATAAAGTGCTTAAATCTCCCTTCCCGAGTAAACCCGAGATTAACGTTAATATTTGACTACCGGCTCTGTTGGGGTCGGTCGTCACGTAGGCGGAAGCTGATTCGTCCCTTTGTCAGATCGTAAGGGGTCATCTCAACTTCAACCTTATCACCAGGCACCAGGCGAATATAGTGCTTGCGCATTCGCCCTGAAATGTGCGCGATGATACTATGGCCATTCTCCAGTTCCACCTTAAATTGAGTATTAGGCAGTGCTTCCACTACCTTACCAATCATTTTGATGACTTCCTTTTGACTCGCCATAAGTTACAGTTGTCAATTATACAGCAACAAACCACTTCCCGCAAGGGGTTTACTGAGAAAATTTTCACTATTTACCAAAGCAATACACGAATTAGCAATAAGCGATAATAAAAAATCCCCGCCCAGTAGCGAGGATTATTCATTTATTTTTTACGCAACTTCGGCAGCAATCGCCGTTTTTTCGTTTTACCGCGGCCATTGACCAGCTCGTCCGGATCGAAATCGTCGTACGTAACCATCAAAGCCCGCGAGTTAATCTGGCGCAATGTCTCTAGGCCAACCGACACAACGATCAAAACTCCAGTACCGCCAATTGACAACCGCAGCCCCTTCAGTCCTGTCAAGTGATATGTCAAATACTCAGCGATGAATGGCAGAATCGCCACAATACCCAGCACGATCGACCCGAACAAAATCAGGCGATTAACCGTACGCATCAAATACTTCTCTGTTTGAGCACCTGGGCGTATACCTTCGATAAAACCTCCCTGCTTTTGCAAATTCTCAGCAATTTCATTAGCATTAAAGACAATTCCTGTATAAAAATACGTAAACGCGATAACTAGCAGAAAATATAGCGTCGGGTAAATGAAAGCTTCGGCAGTAGCGCCAGTAAACGAACCGGCATTTGGCGCTTGAAACCAAGTGATAAGCTTGTTGGCAGTCGGCAGCAAGCTAGGATTATTAGACGCTTTCATAACCTGCCCGATGAACTGCGGCAGACTAAGAAACGACACCGCAAAGATAACTGGAATAACCCCGGCCGCAATCAACTTAACCGGCAAAATACTCTTAACATCGCCATAGTTACTATTGCCGTGGACGCGCTTAGCATAATTAATTGTTATGACGCGCTGCGCTTCATTAATTTTAACCAGAAAGTACAGGACGATCAATCCGGCGATCGCCATCGCTAACACCGTCCAGAACATTACTGGATTAACTGGTATCGTAAACCAATTAAAGAAATTCAGACTACCAGAGGAGGTATCGGTTAGAGAAGAAATAATCGTTGCAGCCATTTGCGGCATCTGGCTAATAATACCAGCAAAAATCACAATAGAAATACCATTACCAATTCCTTGTTCAGTAATCAATTCGCCAAGCCACATAAGCAGCACCGAGCCGGCAGTCATGGCAGTCACCGACACAATCCACTCCATAGCGGTTGGATCGCCTAAAGTCGTCGTACCGCCCTGGAGGACAGTCTGGCGCAAAATAAATATAAAAGCGATTGACTGAACGACAGCTAACGGCACGGTAATAGCACGCGTCCACTGTTGGATCTTACGGCGTCCTGACTCGCCATCTTTATGAAGCTCCTCTAGCTTTGGAATAGCTTTAGTTAACAACTGGATAATGATACTAGCGGTAATGAATGGACTAAGTCCGACTAACACTAAAGAAAAGCTCGACAAAGCGCCGCCAGAAAGCAGGTTCAAAATACCGCCCAAATCACTCTGGCCCAGCACCGAAGAAATTGCACTTCGCAGCTGAGTCGGCTCAGCCAATGGCACTGGAATATGCGCCAGTAACCGGTACACCACAATAATCCCGGTAACAATCAGCAACCGTTTTTGCATATCTTTATTTTTCAACGAGCGGAAAATTATTCTCCAATCCATATATTCTTAGCCCCTCTAGCCACTAACTTCATTAACTATTCCAGTATACATTATTTGACCAGATATTGCCAGATTTTATCTACTGGTCAACTTCGTCAATACTCCAAGCCCAAGCATTGCAATCGCCCACCGTCCTGGCCTTCACGCCTCTTTCATAAGCCAGCTGTAACGCCCGAATTGAACCATGCGTCGACGGTTCTAAACCTTTGGTTGGTTTTACCAAATACTGCTTTAATGACGGCGTATTAGCAAGCATAGCATACGACATCGTGTCAGCAAACAACTCAGACCGGCGGGTTTCACGCTCTTTAACCGCGTCTTGGCTGTCCGGTTGATTTGGCCAATATTTATACATTTCAAAAATCATCAAGTTAATATTGATCGGAAAACCCATTCTCATAGCAATATGATGCGCGTATTCGTGGAATAAAACCGTCAAATCGCTTTCAATATCCCCTGTATAACCGGCAACAATATATATCGTTTCCTCTTTTCGGCAATAGAAACCGGATATTTCAACCCCGCTTGTTTTATTGCCGTCGCTAATACAAGTTGATCCGCTATTTTCAAGAGAATCGACAACTTTTACGACAGTACCCTGGAAATCAAGCGAATCCTTATTTGGATAGGCATTGTCAAATAGCGGCTTCCACGTTTTATTCAGACATTCAACCCACGCATCATACCAAGCTTTTTTGTCTGATTGATGTAGCGATTCGCTTGGCGCGCACGAGGTAAAGTCTGGGATATTAATATTAAAGACAGCTTCTTTACTAATTTCATCGTATACATCGGACTCTTTGCAAAAATTCCGCTTAAAAATAGAATGTTCGGACGGAGCGGCATTCTCGCACTTTTTACTTTCTTTATCAAAATGATTAAGTACTATACCTCCAATAATTAAAGCAAAGCCCACTATGAACGCAAAGATTATAGCAATCATAGGTGATTTGCTAGCAGGAGGACGCGGCACTACTGGCGGAGTGGGTGGTACCGTTGGAATATATGGCGGCGGCGTTTGGCTTTGATTATAATTATTAGCATTAGGCACGCCTGGATACTGCGCCCCAGGAGCAACCGGCGGCGGAGTATAGCCGGCTTGCGGCATATCCGGAGCTTGCGATTTATCGTCGTTATTCATGCTATTGATTATAATCTATATAGCTAAATTTTAGCAATTAAAATAAGCTCTTATATAAAGCGCCCCCGCTTACATGCAGGGGGACGCCTTCTTTAGGTTTTGCCTGAAAATTATTTTTCCTGGCTAGCCTTTTCGTCTTCTTCAACGTCCTTCATGCTTTGGCGTAAGGGTACATCGACTTTTTCAAACGAGCCGCCAGCTTTTTCAATCGCTTTAACGACTGAAGCAGATGCAGCTTGTATTTTCAAGTCAACCTTGGCTTTCAATTCACCGCGGGCAATCACCTTGACCGTGTGGAACGGTGTCGCGATGTAACCTTCGGTAAATAGCAATGCGTTGTCAACGGTTTTGCCGTCAAAGGCGTTCAAGTGATCGAGATAGACTACCTGAGCTGGCGTGCGCAAGCTCTTGAAACCGCGAGCTTTTGGTACAGCCTGAGCTAATGGACGCTGACCACCCTGGAACATAGCGCGAAGCTTTTTACCGGTGCGGGCGTTCTGACCTTTGGTACCGCGACCAGCAGTTTTACCCTGGCCAGCAGCGATACCGCGGCCAACACGCTTTTTATTCTTGTTTGCTGAAACTTGGAGATCGTTGTATTTCATTACTTAGCCTCCTTTTTAGCAGCTTTCTTGGCTGGCTGAACGCCCAGCCACTCTTCGCGTGGAACCAGTGATTTCAAGGCTTCAACGGTTGCGTAAGCGATGTTCACCTTGTTGGTTGAACCAAGCGACTTGGTGAGCAGGTTACGAACACCGGTCACACCGATGATCTGTCGAACCACACCACCAGCGATAATACCAGTACCAGGAGCAGCCGGCTTGATCAGCACGCGGGCGCCCGAGAACTTAACTTCGCTGTCGTGTGGAATGGTTTCGCCGCTCAGTGGCAAGGTGATCAAGTGCTTCTTGGCAACTGAGGTTGCCTTAGCGACGGCAGCTTGCACGTCGGCACCTTTGGCGACACCAACACCAACCTTGTCCTTGCGGTTACCGACAACCACCAACGCCTTAAAGCGGAAACGGCGGCCACCCTTTACCACGCGGCTCACACGGTCAATGTTGATTACCAATTCTTCAAACTCTTTTGGTGCGTCATCGCGCACATTTCGCCGGTCATCGCGGCGACCACCACGCGGACTGCGAGGCCGGCGGCCTTCTGCGCGTGGGGTAGTATTTGCAGCTTGTTCTGCCATACTAGAACTCCAATCCTTCTTGGCGCGCAGCATCAGCCAATGCCTTCAAGCGGCCAGCGTACTGGCGGCCGTTGCGGTCAAAGACCACTGCGCTAATTTTACTTTTCTTTGCTTTCTTGGCAATTTCCGTACCGATGGCAGCACATTTTTCGCTCATCGTACCTTTTGCTTTGGTGCCAACGGTAGTTGCGGCAGCCAATGTCTTGCCTGCGACGTCGTCGATCAGCTGAGCACTGACGTGCATGTTGCTGATGGTAACCGTCAGGCGTGGGCGCTCTGCAGTGCCTGAAACTTTCGCGCGAACGCGGTTTTTACGGAGAGCGCGGTTGAGTAATTTCTTGTTCTCAGTCATGATTACTTACCTGTCTTTCCTGCTTTGCGCAAAATTTGCTCGTCAGCATACTTGATACCCTTGCCCTTGTATGGTTCAGGCTTCTTCAGCGCGCGGATTTCCGCAGCGACTTGACCGACTTGCTGTTTATTGATACCGCTGACGATGATGGTCATCTTTTCATTGGTAACGGCGATACCCTCTGGGGCTTTGTATTTGACTGGGTGTGAAAACCCGAGCGCCATTTCCAGCTCATTGTTGCTGGAGCTCACGCGGAAACCGACACCATTGACCTCCAGACGCTTCTCGTAGCCCTTGGTTACGCCGATTACCATGTTGTTGATCAGCGCGCGCATCAGACCGTGCTGGGCGCGAGCAGTTTTGGACTCATCCTTCGGATGAACCGTGACTTGTCCGTCTTCGACTTTCACCTCAACTGCTGGCGTGATGAATTGTGTCAATTCACCTTTCGGGCCTTTTACGACCACATCGCCAGAGTCAACCGTGATTGTCACACCGGCCGGAATAACCACCGGCAGTTTTCCGATTCGACTCAGACTCATTACTCACCTTTCGTGTGATTTAATATTAACCCTGGTATTTTAGCATAGATTAGGGGTGAAATGCAAGGCGGGCTCTCACCGACCATGTACTACATAAATCGCGTTAATATATATTGTAATGTTCTTTTGCGATGTTCAGCAGGAGTTCATATGCCCAACCAACTATCTTTTTCTCGCTTAGTTCCGATAATCTCTTATCGCCATGGAATAGGTTACAGCGTATAGTATATATAACATCCGCAAGATTTTCTAAATCTAAATCTTCTTCATTCCTAAGACACTTTTCCTCTTCATTTTCCTTTCCTTTTTTCATATTTTTAACACTTAATCTCCCTTCGGGCTTTGTACTCTTGAAATCCTTGATTATGCACTCTCTGTTCGTACTCACATATTCTCCCGCTATGCTTTTGAAATATTCTTTGAATCTATCTGGCTCTAGATGCTCTTCCGAATACATATTGTAATTACGATTATATGCAATCCAAAGTATCATGAAACGAATGATCGATCTGTCATCATCATTGAATGTATAATTAATAGCATTCTCTAAGCTATCTACATATTCTATGTTTTCCTTTATATTCTTTGCACTTTCTTTTTCTATAGTCATATCATTTCATTCCTTATGTCCATAATATAGTGTTTACTCAAGCGTCATACCGCTCCGTATTCATCATTGTAGCAGAATAGCAAGCAACTGGTCGGTCACTAAACATCAGCCCGTCATTGCCCAATACTCAAAGCTTTTCTATAATAAACACACGATGGCAATGCGTACCACACCCCACCTTATTCTCATCCCTGGTCTGGGTGATCGTAAATGGCTATACCGGCTGGTTTGTCCTTTTTGGCGAGCGCACGGTTTTTGCCCGCATGTTTTCACGTTTAGCTGGGAGGATGCAGCGAATGACTACCATAAGAAGCAAAACCGTTTGCATGATTATATCCGCAATCTGGAGGGAGATGTGTATCTTATCGGGGCGAGCGCGGGCGGTGTAGCAGCATTGAACGCCCTGTCAATGGATAGTAGCGACAAAATCAAATCCGTCGCGACAATTGCTACACCTTATGTTTATCGGCAGCGGCTAAGAAACGAGACGCTTGCCCGGGCGATTGACGAATTATCCAATAACCTGCCCGCTATGCAAGCAAAATTCACGCGCATCGCCTCCTTTTACAGCGTACACGATCAAGTTGTGCCGCCAAACGACAACCAACCTAATACTACTCACCGCATAAATCAGCAAACCAACAGCAAATTTGCGAACATTAACTATCAGCAATTGCCAACTTTCGGTCATGGACTAACGATTGCAGCGGGATTGACAGTATTTAGCAAGCGAATAGCGGTTAATCTAACTTCACCGCCTCAATAATCCGCAAAGCTTTCCGATATATCACATCCATATCTTTCTCGACCACACACCTATCATCATCGCTATCTTTAGAAAAAGCTATCATATCAAACAGTGCCGCCAAATCATCCCAATCAACCGGCGGATAGTCAACTTTATCGCAATCAGTCAGCCGCGCCATTGCGAAACATAGCACGTCGAGTGACTCGGCAGTCTCGCTTTTATTTTTAGAATCTCGGTATAAATCAATGACTTCGCGGGCAACGACAGCTTGCTGAATCAATTTATCGCTAACTTTCATGGGGTTATTTTAGCACGTCCTTGCCCAGACTCCACCTCCAAAGTATAGTAATATACATGACTAAGATAGTTGCAAAGGCACTGTTGCGGAACTCTGAAGGGTTATATTTGGTACTTCATAGAGGCAATACGCATCCGCGGTTTCCCGGGCATATTGATTTTCCCGGCGGAGAGGTTGAGCCAAAAGAAACGCCAGAGACAGCAGTAATGCGCGAAATACAGGAAGAAACGGGACTATCCGTTAATCCAAATAAATTGAAGAAGCTATTTACCAAACAATACCTGCAAACAACGCATATATTGTTTGAGGCAAAGCTCGCCGAACCGGACGCGAAAATCGCTTTAAGCTGGGAGCATAAAGGCTACCGATGGATAACGCCGGAGGAACTGAAGTCCCTGCCTAAATTCCCAGGCGCCGACCCGTATTATATGGATGTGGTGGATTATGCGGCTGGTGAAAATTGGGCGTGACTAATTGTTAGCCAAAAAGCCGTTGTTTGACATCACTCAACGTAAGTCCCCGAACAGCTTTCCTACCTACCACTTGACATCTTACCCTATGAGGCGAGTATACTCGGTCGTCCTGTTCTGGGAATCGACCAGAAGCATCTTCTAATCCAGTTACTCCCCCTGACATTGGAATCTCTTGCTCTTTCCCGTCTTTCCCGTGAACAATGTAAGAACTTTCATCTTCTTTGCTTGGCTCGGCGTAAACGCCTCTATCCGCAAGCATTTCCATAGGCGTCATGCCGCCGCCAGCATTAGATCCGCCAAATTCAAAATTATTTCCCTTTGCCATATTATCGCTACTCCTTGTTACTATTACTATATAACCGTATCATAAAATACCAAAATTAGCAAATTTGTACAATTTATAACGATAATACCGAGGAAGCGGTCTGAGGATTATTTACTGTTGATTCACTTTAACCACCGCTAATTTATCCTTATGTTCATCAAGTTTGGAGAAATCGATATCACTAAACTCCTCAAATCCGCCCTTTTTCAAATGAGAAGGCTGCAGTCCCAATATCCTTTTCATAAACGAAATGACAGTTCCATGGGATACAATTGCGATGGTATTATTTTTAAAGTTACGCTTTCGGACATCGCCCAAAAACTCGCATAATCTCAACTCCAGGCTATATTTATTATCACCGTATTGCCCGAATCTAACGAAAAAATCTCCTGCCACTTGCCTAGTGCGTACTGCATCAAGTTCTGGATCATTAGGTTTTCCATCATATTCGCCCCAATCAATTTCTCTGATTCTGTTGTCAATAATTACCTCTGCACCTGAAACTTTCATAATCTCCTTGGCTGTTTGCAGCGTACGAATCAGTGGCGATGAGTATATCTTATCAATCTCCCGTGGCAGCTTACTTACCGATTTGGCAACTTGGCGAAAACCCGCCTCCGTCAGCACGGAACATCGTATCTCTTTACAAGACAAAACACCCCTGACGTTATCCACAGCCTCGCCATGCCGCATAAAGATTATATTCACGCAAGTAATTCCTTTCTGAGTTGGTTTGCTGGTTTAATTATATATGATTTTTAGCGCTGAATAATTACACGGTCACGTACTATGAGATGTACGGCAGTCAGAAAAGAATTTCACAACACGGTGAGGCGTAGAATTTGCAGATGGATGGCTATATAATTAGTTTAATACTAGATAAGAACCCGAAAGACTACCAAATGACCAGAAAACTACTAGAAATCGAGCGCAAGCGTCAGCTAACTGGCAATATTGAAGAGCTAATCGAGCGGTTGCAAAACATCGGTTTTGAACTGCAGAGTAATCTCCACGAAATTGACACGTATTATTCTCGTCCTGATGTCGATTTCATGCAGACGGTTGAATGCTTGCGGATTCGCCAGCGCGATGGTTTTGCCGAGTTGACTTACAAGCCAGCGACGACCGCTGCGACACATACGAAAAACGATGTGATCATTAAGCCAGAGACAAACCTGCCAATTCAACCCGGGGACGCGGCAATCGCCAAACAGCTGCTCTCCAACCTCGGCATGGCGAAACTGGTCGAGGTCAACAAATACCGTCGCTCGTTCCAGTCCTCTGATTTTCCGCAGGCAACGGTGGCCATAGACGAAATCAAAGACGCTGGGACGTTTGTGGAAGTTGAGGTTTTGTCAGATGATGAGACTAGTGCTCTAGCGATGATTAGTGACATTGAAACCAAGCTCGGCCTTGAGTCGGCAGAAGTTGTTACGCGGCCTTATCGGGATATTTGTATGGGATTGTAGAAGCTGTTTTCAAAACTGCTCCAAAAAGTCCAACTTACCGCTTTCAAAATGCCGCACATCCTCGATGCCGTATTTCATCATCACCAAGCGGTCGATGCCGCAGCCAAAGGCGAAGCCAGTGTACTCATTCGGATCAATGTCGGCAGCTTTCAACACATTCGGGTGAATCATGCCGCAGCCTAACAGTTCGATCCAGCCCTCGCCCGAACAAACTTTGCAGTCCGGATTTTTGCCCTCACAGAATGGGCAGCTCAGCGCAAATTCAAAGCTCGGTTCAGTGAACGGGAAATAAAATGGGTTGACGCGCACATCCAATTTCTTGCCGTAATACTCCTGCAAAAACTCTTGCAACGTAGCGATCAGATTGCCAACGTTAACTCCCTTGGCGACGTACACGCCTTCGACTTGATAGAACGTGTGCTCGTGCCGCGCGTCCAAATCTTCGTTGCGAAACACCCGGTCGGGCACGATGGCGGCGATCGCCTCGCCGTTTTCCAAATTGCCATGATATTTTTTCAGCACGCGGTTTTGCATGGTCGAGGTGTGCGCCGGCGCGATCAAACGATCGCCATTAGCGTCAGTCTCCTCGGTCATGAAGGTGTCATAATCATCGCGCGCCGGGTGGCCTTTCGGGAAATTCAAGCTCTCGAACATATGGAATTGATCGTCAATCTCACGCGACTCTTCCGTCACAAAGCCCATGCGATTGAAAATGTCAGAAATCTGCTCAATTTCGGCGCTCAGCGGGTGAATCGTACCCTGCTCGCTGGGTAGTAAATCAGAAATCGGCGCATTGACGTCCATCGGTGCCGTTACGTCAATTGGCGGCAAGTCAACTTTTGACAGCTCATCCTCGCGAGCCGTAATCGTCCGCTCCAATTCCTGCTTCAGTTCATTAACTTTCTTACCAAACGTCCCGCGTTCTTCGGCTGGTAACGTCGCAATAATGCCGTATAGTTCCCGCAGCTCTGCGCTCCGCAATACGCTGCGCGGTTCAGCTACTTCGGCTACGCGCGATAATAATAGTGATCGAACTTCATCCAATTTTTCCATGTCATCGCCCCTGCATTAAAAACATACCGACAACCACCGCTGCCATAATGATAATTAAAATCCAAGCCGGCGCCAGCGTCGTCGTCTGCTTCGTATCTTCCAAATATTTCACATCTTCCACGCCGTCCAAGCTAGCTTTTTCCTGCAAGCCTGACGCTTTCGCCTTTTCGCGCAGTTCCGCCGCAATGCGCTCTTGCAGTTCGCTGCGCTGATCGTTTTGATTCACAAATAATCCCATAACTACAGTATAACAAATTATGCTATAATAGTCATGATACTATTTTAAGGAGGGAGTATGGCTACGAAGAAAACTTCAAAGAAAGCCCCGGTTAAAGCCAAAGCAAAGAAGACTGCTGTCGCTAAGACCGAAACCAAAACGACTGTTAAGCGAGTCGTTACCGAATCTGTTGCGGCCAAGAGCGAACGCACTAAATTAGATTCTAAATTACCAAACAACTTAATCAACATCGTCATCGCGGAAATCGTTGGCACGTTTATCCTAACGCTAGCAGCGCTATTTTCTGCCAGTATCTTAGCGCCGTTTTACGTAGGATTAACTTTAATGCTGATCGTTATGGCAATTGGCGGCATTTCCGGCGCGCACATTAATCCAGCTGTCACTTTCGGACTCTGGTCAATGCGCAAACTAAAAACCGTCCTCGTGCCGTTCTACTGGGGAGCGCAGTTCCTCGGTGCAATGGCGGCTGTTGTGCTGATTGGCGGTATGACAGAAGGCGGATTCTCAGTTCGCTTTGATCAATTCACGAACTTCTCATGGAGTATTTTTGCCATTGAGATGATCGGTACGGCAATATTTATGTTTGGTCTTGCTGCGGTGTTATCACGCACTAACCTTAAACTAGCTGGACGATCTGTTGGAATTGGTATGGCGCTGGCAATTGGCTTGGTCGTATCAAGCACCCTGCTAAGCTACGCCCAAAGTGCAGTATTTGTTAAGCATACAAAGAAGACTGCAAATTCAGCCCAGAAAACAGAAGAAGGCGCATATAAGAATTATCCGCGGGAAGTCCATATCGGCGGCGCAACACTGAACCCAGCTGTTGCTTTGGCAGTAACCGAGAAAACCGATACCCAGATCCAAAGCAGTAATCCGCTAACAGCTGAAAATGAAAAAAGCTATTCGCGGCTCAGCCTGGAGGTCATTTCTGCAACGCTCATCGGTGCAGCACTCGGCGGCAACTTGTTTTTACTGGTAAATTACCGTAATAAAGACGAAGAGTAAGACGCTTATACACTAACAAACCCTCCGTTTTAAGCGGAGGGTTTTTATTTTACACTATAAGTAATATTTATTCTTCCTGCGCCGGTCGGTCGATTAACTCTGGCTGCGTTTGGTGATCACCACCAGCGATCCGCACCACGTCTTTATCAATCTTGCCCAACTCTTTATACGAATTATTATAATGCCCGACGGTGGTACTGAGACTCTTACCCATCTTGGTCATCAGCTCATCAAACTTTTTGATATGCACGCCCAGCTGGCCGACGCGCACCTGAATGTCCTTGGCCTGCTCTTCAATCTGTAAACTCCTCAGACCCTGCAGCACCGTCTGCAAATACGCCAAAAAGCTAGTCGGGCTGACGATGATCACCCGCTTGTCACGAAAGGCGTATTCGATCAAATCGCGGCTCGAACCGCCCGCACCAACATTGTTGATCAGCAGGTCATAATACAGCGACTCACTGGGGATGAACATAAAGGCGAAATCCATGGTATGCTCACGCGGGCGAATGTATTTGCTGGTTTCGTCAATGCGCCCCTTCAGGTCAGCTTTTACCTTATTCAGCCACAGCTCGCGCTCAGCCTTGGTCTCAGCGTTGATCATCCGGTTGTAATTTTCCAAGCTAAACTTACTATCCACCGGCAAAATCTGCCCCTTATCTAGGAAAATAACCGCGTCAACAATCTCGCCATCCTTGAAGCGATATTGCATCTGAAACTGCTTGGCGGGCAGCACATTATCCAGCACGCTCTCCAAGTAAAACTCGCCGAACACGCCGCGCTGCTTCGGGTTCTGCAAGACATTTTGCAAGGTCTTCAAATCAGTCGCCACGTCGACCACCCGCTTATTTGTCTCATCCAGCTTTGCCAGCCGCTGCGTCACATCCGCCACCAGCTTGGCACTTTCTGACAACTGCTTTTGCACCGAGGTTTGCACCTGAGCGTTACTGCGCTCTAATTTGTCGCTGACTGATTCATTCAGCTTGGCAATGGTTCGCCCCAACTCTACCACGTCAGTTTTAATGAGTTCAACTGATGATTGATTCTTCAGCTCGCTTAACTTTGACTGCAACACAAACAGCGTCGCACCCAAACCCATAACGATAATAACTAAGAGAATAATGATAATGATTTCCATACTCTTAGTGTACAGGGATTACAGAGACAAGACAACTCGTGCCAGCAGGACGAATATAGCAACAAATAAAATTGCTGCCGCATTACCGCGAATACGATTAATCCAAATAACCGCCAAATACACCAAGGTTGATGCTGCAATAGTCCATAGGATTGAAGTTGTCCATAGCCCGCTCGTCCATAAATTAGTCCCCCATAGAGCAATGGTCGCCGCTATCACAACAACCAGCGGACGCTTGATTCCAAACATAATTAGCAGCGGCACCATCATTATACCAACCAAAACCAGTGCAATATACGACGACCAAGCAGCACTATTCACGCACATTGAAGCCTGGTCTGTCGACGAGCAAAAAACCGGCGTTAGCATCATCCTGTCAAACGCCAGTGCTAACAGCCAGATTATGACGCCATTGGCTGCCGCCAGCGCTAAAATACGCAGGAAAGTACCTCTTGATAATGGATAGGTGTATTCCGATAGCTCTTGCTGAAAAATCTTTGGCGTTGAACTCATGTAGAAATTGTAACGTAAACTTGAGAAAATTGCAAATGTATATATTTAATTATAAGCGTTTTGCTATCAAATTAAAGTTAGGTACGTACCACACAATACCAACACACGCAATTAGCAAGCCTCCCGCCACATCTAGCGGCGTATGCACCAGAGCAATCACTCTTCCGACACACACCAGCAGAGTCAGTATCAGGCAAATTACGGCTAGTTTTTTATTTTTCGCCTCAAACCAGACCGCTAAAGTAATCGCCATCGTAAATAAGGCATGATCAGAAGGAAAACCCGGATTATTTAAAAACGACGCGCCAGCCGACACGCCCAAAGCCTCAAACGGACGGAGTTGCTCCGGCTGATACACTGCCCCGATAATTTTTGCTACTATATACGCCGTCAATCCTGCCATTAAAACACGCAAGTATGCCTGATATTTCTCATCGTTTGGTATCGTTTTAAGCAAAGCATATACCCCAATCAACGCCACCGGAATAACTAAGCCGTCAGCGATTAGCTTCACTATTAATTGCAAATCCATAGCTTCAGTATATCGCGTTAGAGCTTATACGTAAACGCTTGCCAGGATATTTTTTCTATAGTACAATGATAAACATCGTTGGGATGTCGCCAAGCGGTAAGGCACCGGGTTCTGGTCCCGGCATTCGGGGGTTCGAATCCCTCCATCCCAGCCAAATGGAATTTTCTCTAAATCCACCATTAAATTATATGGTGGATTTGGCTTTATGAAAGACACGGCATTGTCGCCAGCTCGGAGGTTCAACACCAGCTTATTGTATATCATGTCCTCTTCAATGATATCGGTGGTTGAAAGTATGGTTTCCAGATAAGAATTGATGAGTTCAATAAACTCTTTGTAGGTTGGCAAACTGCTGTTAAACTTAGCTAATTCTCGCTCTAATTTAGCAATAACGGCTTTATTTTGAATCATTGCTTCTTGGTAATATTCTAATTTGCCTTTGCGATAGCGTTTGTAATCGTCGAGGGCTTTCGACTTGGAGTTGCTGATATTTACCATATAAATCATTATGTCGTCTTAAATCAGCTCGAGCGTCGGCTAATTTGCGTTTAGTGATATTTTTATCGACTGCTACTTGTTGTTTTTCTTTTGGTAAAAGCCGTTGGATATTATCATCTTCTCTAATCTTCATAAAGAAGTTAGTTATATCATCAACGGTTCTTTTACTTTCGGGTAAATCAAAGATTGTTGGGTCATCATTAAGTGGTTGGGCAATAATTTGCCTTGATTCAGTCAATTGGTTTTCAGTCAGGACCTGTTTTGGTCTATGCTTAAGCCCTTGCTTGAATTATATCATATCGTTCAACTAAAAAGAGAGTGCGCTACCTCTATGTGCGTCTCGTTATTCACATTGCTTTATTATTTATCAATCGCTAAAATGTCTTTTGCAATATATACTTGTGACATAATATCTATTTTTGACTTAGGTGGGTTTTCAATGGCCACATCTACTATTCTTTTCATCATTTCTGCGAAGAAAAGTATGCCCATATCTTCTTGTATTATATCGTGAAGAAATACTTTCTTGTTATTTTTGTAATCATTGTTGAGATTTACAGAGAAATATGTCATTTTTTTAGTTTCATATTGCCAAATTCGGTATTTAACTTGGGCTTTATCGTCAATTTTGATTTTGCCACAATTAGATAAGAATTTGTCTATACTGCCTTTTTTATGCCATGTCGCCAAATCTTTATCTATATAAACATCATTCCAATTATTGAATAGTGGATAATGAGAGAAAATGTTCCGTATGCATGAAAAAAGATCACCTGCAATTATTCCGTCAAAAATTGGTCTACCGCCATGCTTAACCCAGTCTAAGTATTTTTTTATTAACTCATAATTTGTCATTTCTATATATAGCAAGAATAATTCTTTTATTTTGTAAAATCTTAGCTCTGAGCTTTCGTTCATAAAGTCATTTGATGTTACTTCATTATATAGCGTGTAGAATCGATTAAAAAATGGCTCTAGAGCTTTTTGTTCTTTTTTTGTTGGTCGAATATAGCTTTTTTGGTTAACCATAAATATTATTATATCGCAATTTGGTTCAACAAAATCTTGGTTTATCTTAAACCAATATAAAAGCTTGTTTTATATTTATAATTTTATTTTCTAGATCTATATACAGAGTCGGTCGCATTTTAGTGGTCGTCGGGTAAAAACGACACCGCATAAGCAATTCGGCGACACCGACTTTGTGATATGGATTTAGACACCCTTGCGGTGTCGTTTTTAATTGATGACACTTTAAATAAAGGATAGTATTTTATGAAAGACCGAAAATAATTCTTTGGGCTAACGATTTTTTTGTTAACTTGTTGGGCATAAAATAATCGCCGTTTTTAATATTGGCGATTATTTAGTTGAGTGGTGCGTTTACGGTGTTTTTGATAAACGGCTTGTTGCTATAGGGGGGCTACTCTTCTTCATTGGTTCTGATATATCTTTCGCCGTTTGGGTCATAAGATATTTTAGCGTCTTGATTACTGGTGTCGGTAGCCGACTCTTGTGTTGGAGTATCGTTGTTTTGTGTATCTTGGTTATTGCTTATCTTTTTCTCCTTGTTATTTACCGTTTAGGGTTTAAAAGCCATTCTCAATATCTATAGGAACACTTATCTTATCTCGTGCGATGACTATATTTTCAACTACCGCAAAGCACTCAACGAAATGCGGCCCATTAAAATTACTGTGTTCAACTCGAGTCTTCTTACCTTTAAAAATACCACCCCTTTCTCTACTGATTGATTCTGGACCAACATTTCTTACTTTCCAATAATATTTTACTGGAAGTTCTTTAGGTACATTGCTTTCTATTACACTAAATGTAAGTGTTTTATTGTTTTTTAATTTCCAATTATTTTTTAGGTAATCTGAAAGTTTTTTGGGTCGATATCCATCTTGAGTAATTATACAATCTATGGATATATTGTACTGAATGTCCACAATAAACTTTTCTTCAGCAAACTCCTCTTCTGGTGCTCTGTTGTTGTACTGATTATATCCAAACAGCGTCTTCATTAAGGTTTGTATATTATCGCTGTTTTCAATTTTCTTTACTGCTTGAGAGGCTTTGTAGATGAATTTCCCATGGTCATCATTACTTATTTGCTGATTGCTACCAAGAGCAAGCCAGTAGCTTTTTTCTCTATCTTCTTTTGCTAAATAATTATAAAGTCCACTTAATAGGCTAATTTCCGAGAGGTCTCTATAATTGACATTATTAAGATAATTAAACACCAAAGTATCTATTAAAAGACCCTTAAACGCAAAGCCTTTATGATTTTTCCATTTCCTAAGAAGAAAACATAAGCAATTGTATAAATCAGAGCTGTCATTTTTTGCACGCTTTGCGAGCTGTATTTCTTCCAGGGGTCTTGTATATTTCCACTTGCCACCGTTATTGCTATCGGGATATATAAAGCTTCCATCTTGTTGTTGAAAAGATGGAACTAGCTCTATAGTTCCATCTTTAAACATAATATCTATAACTTGACCATCGGCTCGTATGTTAGTTTTATCATAGGTTTCTTTTATTATATTCTTAACCTCTTGAAGCAATGCAGATTGACCGTTTCCTTCATATTTATTAAATCGCTTAAGTACTTCATTTGGCAGAATATACAAAACATCGTAATCGCTTGTTTTTGTAATAGCAGTAAGTCTACCCACGGAGCCGACAATTACAATACTACCTTTGGTATCTCCGCCATAGTAATGTCCGTCGAGTTTATTTTTTATTCTCTCAACCCTATAAAGCCATTTTTCATATTCATCCTCTGGTATAACTAATGATTTTGCATATTCAATAATCATATATTCAATCCTCTAAGTTGAATAATTTATAATCATTTGCATAGTTATTATCTTTATCTTTCTTTAGCTTATCGGACGCAATAGATACTGCCTTGGTTGTAGCATTTGGCAAATCCCTCGCTAGTGTTTTTCGTAAAATTTTTATTTTCTGAAAATCATTTTGTACTAGCTTAATGTCTTCGTCTGCTTTTAATTTATAGAGCAATGATTCACAATCTACTCTTAACTCCCAAAATTGACCAGCTATCGCCCTAGAATATTCCGATAGTTTATTAAAATCCTTATCTTTTTCAAAAGATTCTATAAAGATTGACGACAATGATAAGACGAAAGTTATAAAAAGTGATATATTTTCATGATTTGGAAATGCTCGTAAGATAAGGCTTGCTAGACCAGCAGATGTCAATGATGCTGAAATTATTTTAGCTATTCTCATTTTGTTGGCAGATTTTTCATACAACTCCGATTGAGTTATTTGGATTTTATGCGTCCACCCAGCACTCACAATAAAATCCTTCATTTCCTTGATAAGAAACTCTGCTTTTTTCTGAGTTATAATTTCACTTTCTCTCATTTAATCTAAATTATAACATTTTCAATAGATAAATCTAAATGAAACATGTTGAGCGTATTAAGCTCGGCTTAACAATGCTTGTTAATTGATTTTGTGTCTTTTGTAAATCTACTTCTATAAACTTATAAATTTCTATGAGTAAGCAAAGCTCGTTGATGCTATGAGGTTCATTTGTCGTATTTTTACGCCAGCCAAGACGACAAAGAATACGATCAGCGATTAGCTGGTCTTTTTCTTTTATTTTTTCGAGAATTTGCGCCAGGCTTTACCGAATTTTTATCAATAAAGTTCACCCGCAGCAACAATACCCATAACGCCGACAAAAAGAACAGCGCCCATAAACCTCCCGGCAAGTTAGCTGTCGCGCCAAAAAGTGTAGATGTAGTATTATTTACAGCAGCCATAAATTCTAAAACAGATAGAACCGTTAAAATAATGAAACCGCAAACTTTACTTACTCGAATAACATTACTTGATGCGCTCATCTTCAAAAGATATGGCAGCGCCGCCAATTCTGCCACGACAAGCAAACTACCCGCCAGCAAACTAACGACGGGAGCAACCCCAATACCAACCATCAACCCAGGAAAATTCTCAAACGTGAACAATTGAGTCAACAGCATTATTAAGATAAACAGACTTAAAACGAGCCTAATTAGCCAATCAAAAGAGATCAGGTATATTTTAGCCGTTTTCTTACTCTTTCTTCGCTGCGTCGCCATACGTTCAGTATAGCCCGGATATTCAAAAAGCTCAAGTTTGTTGTATTTTTTACCAAAATCCTTGCGCTTTTATAAAAAAATCCGTATAGTAATAGCAAGCGAACGTTACAAAAACAAACACCATAAATCGTATCTTTCGCTCTACGACATCCACCACAACATGAAGCGCCTCTGACTACAGGGGCGCTTCGCTAAAATATATCCATATTTGATAGAATATATGAGATTTAATACGTTACTCCGACCGAGCCTTGCTGGTTAAAATTTCTGATTGCTCCATCCGCCACTTCGCAATTTCACCGTGATGTCCGCTTAGCAGTACCTTAGGGACTTTTAATCCATTGTATTCTTCCGGCCGTGTATATTGCGGGAACTCTAGAGTTTTTCCATCAGAAAAGCTCTCAATCTCCGCCGATTTTTCACCGCCAAGCACGCCAGGAATAAGCCGCACTATCGAGTCAATTACCGCCATCGCTGGCAACTCGCCGCCAGTCAGCACGAAATCGCCAATACTCCACTGCTCGTCAACCACCTCTAAGATTCGCTCATCGACCCCCTCGTAGCGCCCGCATATAAAAATCAGTCCACGTCCGCTATTCGCCTCGCTCTGCGCCTTTGCCTGATGCCAGCGCTGTCCGCGCGGACTAGTTAATATAACTTTCGCACTTTCATCGCGCGACTTGGCAAATTTTACCGCTCGCCATAACGGCTCAATCATCAACAGCATACCATCGCCGCCGCCATACGGCGTATCGTCTACTTGACGGCGCGGCCCCAGTCCAAAATCGCGCAAATTAATCGTCTCTAACTGGACAATCTCATCTTTTTGCGCTTTCCACATCATTGAACTTTCAAACACGCCGGTAAACATTTCGGGAAATAGCGTAATTGCCTGGAATTTTCTCACTTGTTAATTGTAGCACCAAAAAACCGCCCTGAAAAGGACGGCTTTTTAGCACAAATAAGGCTCTCAACGGATTATCCGTTGCTCGCATAGAGCTCGTTCTCGCATAGTCTGTGCTTGAACTTGTTTATGATTATAGCACAGCAGAATGAGTAGCGACAATAGTTTTTTCTAAAAACATTACTATTTTACGTAACGGCTATATTTAGTCCGCAGCATATGCTAAATATCAAGGTCGTCCAACTCAGCAAGCTCCTTGCGAGCATTCTCCGCATATGAAGATTTGCTCTCTATAGGTTCATCTGTTGGATTTTCTGTAGTCTCATCAGACGAATCATCGTGCCGATAACGCTGCGAACCTGTAAAACCGTCATTATTAACAATCTTCAGATTATAACGCGCATCATTCTTCGAGCCTAAGGCCCGAAGCAATGTTCGCAGACTCTGCGCCGTGCCGCCGCGCTTGCCAATCACCCGTCCCAGATCTTCCGGATTAACCGTCAGCGTCAAAAGCACGCCTTTTTCATCAATCTCTCGCTCTACCGCAACGTCATCTGGATGTCCGACCAATGCTTTTACGACATACTCCACAAATTGCTGATCTATTGTTGACATTCTGCCCCTCCTCCTGGAATTAAACTGTACTTTCATTATACACGAGCGGTTTGCCCCGTGCAAACTTTTATCATTTTTCGCCAGATTCTTTATATTTAGCAATCGCAGCGCGGGCAGCTTGCTGCTGAGCCACTTGCTTGGAAGGGCCGGTACCGCGACCCATCATCGTTTCACCGACGAACACCCCAAGCGTGAAAATCTTATCATGATCTGGGCCTTCCTCGCCCAAAACTTTGTACACTGGCGTCTGATTGTCGACGCGCTGAGAAATTTCCTGCAAATACGACTTCGGATCGCGCCAGCTGCCTGATTCCAATATCCCGTCCAGCTTGATAATAATATGCTTATGAATAAAATCGCGCGCATCGTCAAAGCCGCGCTCCAGATAAATCGCACCGATCACCGCCTCAAACGCATTGGCTAAAATCTGCAAGTGCGCCCGATCTGAGCCATTTTTCTCACCCTTTGACATGCGAATCAGCGGCCCATAACCTAATTTATCACCCGCATCGCCGATACTTTCCGTGCGCACCAGCGCCGCCCTCCAAGCTGTCAAAATCCCCTCCGGTTCAGAAAAATGCGTAAATAAATACTCCGTCACCGCCAACTCCAACACCGCATCACCTAAAAATTCCAGCCGCTCATTATGCTCATGAACCGATTTTCTGTGTTCATTAACATAGCTACGATGCGTCAAAGCCGTAATCAGCAGATCCAAATTATTAAACTCAAACCCCAGCTTCTCACACGCAAACTCCTGGTACGGTACCGTATTCATTCCACTCATTTATAAATTCTCCTGTCTAATTCGCTTCATTGCCAATAAGATTAGCTTGCCGATATCTTCATACTCGACTTCGTCCAGCGCCTCATGAAAACTAAACCATCTTAACCCGTTCATCCACTCTTCTTTCTGCAGTTTTTCATACGGATTTAATGCTTTCACTAGATAAACTTGCGTTGTCATCAACACTAATTTATCAATTCGACGATAACGAAAATTCACCTTACCCAGCCAGCCGTGTAGCTCAATATTTTTTAATCCAGTTTCCTCGCCAATCTCCCGCCGCGCTGTTACTTGAGCCGTTTCACCTGGTTCAATATGCCCTTTGGGGATTGTCCAGCGATCGCGAGCGTCTTGGTATAACAGAAAATTAACTTCGCCTTTTTTATTACGCCGAAAAATCACGCCGCCAGCAGTCGGCTCGCGCACAATCTCCTGAATTGTCGGCTTTTTCCTGCCGCCAAAATATTTTTTTATATGATCAAAATTGCTTGTTCTCACTATCGGATTCCTCCACAAGGTTGCGGAGTGCCGTGCCGAGCACGCCATTCACAAACTTCCCCGAGTTATCCGAACCGAACGCCTTTGCTAATTCCACTGCTTCATTAATCGCCACTTTTGGCGGTACGCTATCTGCGCAAAACAGCAGTTCATACAAACCAATCCTTAGTACCGTTCTGTCAATCCGCAATATTTGCTCTAGCGGCCACTCTGGCGCTAACGGGCGAAGTTCCTCATCCAACTTTGCCGTACTAGACAACACACCGCTAACTAAATTGTCAACAAAAGTCACATCATCGATCGACGATTTATACTCTGCCAAATTACGTTCTAAAATATCTTTATAGTTCAGATTTTTGTCGCCCGCATCTTTTCGAAACTCATACTCGTACAGTGTCTGCAATGCGACAATTCGTCCCAAATGACGGTTTGATGCCATTACTAAGCGTCCTGTTCGTAATTACTATTTTTTAGTTTTACCAGTCTCACGTTTGGTCGTCTTAACCTTGACTGGCGACGTGCTGTTGACGCGACGCGCCAATTTTAATACCAGATGACTGCGGCGAAGACCCGTCTTGCGCGGGCTGCTCTGCTTCTTTGGTTGTGCCATACTTATCTCCTCTTTCGGTTTATTTTTAAAACTTACAGACCATTATAATGTTTTTAGCAAAAAATCTCAAGTTTTCGCCGGACAACACGGAGGCTTTGGTAAAGCGCCTGGCTTTTCATGACATTTATCATAGTACAGAATATAGATGAATTGCCGCCACGCGAGAATAACCAGCCTACCCTAAACAACTATATTCACTAATTTCTTCGGCACATAAATCACCTTTTTTGGTGGTTTATTGCTTGTGAATTTGATGACGTTTTCATCAGCCAGCGCTGCTTGTTCGATAGCATCCTTGTCGGTATCGGCCGGTAGCTCCAATTTGGCGCGAAGCTTGCCGTTGACCTGAACGATGATGGTCATCACATCGCTCACCAGATATTTCTCATCCCACTTTGGCCAGTGACTGACGTGAATAGTGTCGGTATGGCCCAATTCCTGCCACAATTCCTCGGTGATGTGTGGCGCAAATGGTGCCAAAATTTGCAGCAGACTTTCCAGGGTAAACCGCCATGTTTCTGACGCTTGCATGCCATGTGATTCTTTGAACTTGTATAAGCCATTAACCATCTCCATCATCGCCGCCACTGCCGTATTGAATTTTTCGTCCTCGATATCGCGGGTGACTTTCTTGATAGTGAGGTGAGTGAGACGCAACAGCTCCGCGGCTACATCACCATCCTCTTCCAGAGTACACTCTTCGCTCAAATCTCCACTGGAGATTTCTCGCGAGCGTTCGGCTGAAGCGTCCGCTATTCGCGAACACTTCACAGCCTCTGTCAGAGGAGGTAATGCAGCCGCCTCAATAAACTCCTGCACTAAATTCCACACTCGATTTAAGAAACGATACGTCCCCGGCACTCCACGCGGATCCCACGGCGCATCCATATCGTACGGCGCGATGAACATTTCATACACGCGCAATGCATCAGCCCCGTAACCGCTATCCATAATCTCCATCGGGTCGATGACGTTACCCTTGGACTTACTCATCTTTTGACCGTCCGGCGCCATAATATAAGCATTGTACATCATCCGCTTGAACGGCTCCGGCGTCGGCACCAAGCCCAGTTTATAGAAAAATCGCATCCAAAAACGACTATACAGCAGGTGTGCTACCGCATGATCGGCGCCATTGTAATAATCAACTGGCGCCCAGTGCTTGATCAGCTCTGGATCCCACGCCTGAGCGTCATTGTGCGGATCAAGATAGCGCAAGAAATACCAACTGGAACAGGCATAACCGTCCAACGTGTCAGTTTCGCGGCGGCCTTCATGCCAATTGTCGCCCGCTGGCTTTGGCTCGGTAATCGGCACAGTTTTACCCGTTTCAACATCAACCCACACGCGCACCCAATCATCAACCTGCGCCAATACCGAAGTATTGCCGCCCGTCGGCTTGAAATCCTCGACTTCTGGTAAAATCACCGGCAAACACTCATCGGCCACGGCAATTGGCGCATAACCATCGACATGAACTATTGGAATTGGCGCGCCCCAGTACCGCTGGCGAGAAATCAGCCAATCGCGCATCTTATAGGTAGTCTTGCTCCGACCCAGGCCCTGTTGCTCTAGCCAGGCCACCACCTGTTCGCGAGCCTCTTCGCTGCGCAAGCCGTCAAAATCACCCGAGTTAATCAACTCGCCTTCGCCCGTGTAACAGCCCGCATCCGCCGAATTCTCTGGCTTTTCAATCACCTGCACTACTGGCAAATCAAATTTTTCGGCAAATTCCAAGTCGCGTTCATCATGCGCCGGCACCGCCATAATCGCGCCAGTGCCGTAACCACCGAGAATGTAGTCCGCCACCCAAATTGGTACTTTCTGACCGTTGACTGGATTGATAGCATAACTACCAGTAAATACGCCGGTTTTATCTTTATTTTCCTGGCGTTCAACGTCGGACTTCTGCTGCGCCGCTTGAATGTATGCTTCGACTTTAGCACGCGTGTCGGCATTGACTAGATGAGAAACCAATGGGTGCTCTGGTGCCAGCGCCACATACGTCGCGCCAAACAGCGTGTCGGGGCGCGTAGTGAAAACAGTTATGACGTCGTCGCGACCTTCAACCGCAAACTCAACCTCCGCACCAACCGACCGGCCGATCCAATTTTTCTGCATGGTTTTGACCATTTCCGTCCAGTCCAAGTCATCAGTCGCCTCCAAAATCTCATCGGCATAGGCCGTAATGCGGAAAAACCACTGTTTGAGGTTACGCTTGGTGACGGGGTTACCGCAGCGCCAACATTTGCCGCCCTCAACTTGCTCGTTAGCCAGCACCGTATTGTCGGTATCGCACCACCATTGCGGCTGCTCCTTTTGATATGCCAAATCGTGCTTATATAGCTGCGTAAAAATCCACTGGGTCCACTTGTAATACTCGGGGTCAGCGGTGGAAATCTCCTTTGACCAATCATAACTAAAGCCGAGGCGTTTCAACTGGGCGATGAAATGAGCCTTGGCTTCGTCATGTGCTACCCGCGGCGTTTTACCGACCTTGATGGCGTAATTTTCTACTGGCAGTCCGAAGCTGTCCCAACCAATTGGATGATAAGTATTATAGCCCTGTTGGCGCTTGAGGCGCGCTTTAATATCAGCAAACTGAAACGTCCGACCGTGGCCGATGTGAATACCCGCGCCAGTGATACCAGGAAGCATGCTGAGACTATAATACTTAGGGCGCGTCGTATCACTAAGATCAGTGACATAGGTGCCGTCAGCCTCCCATTTATCTTGCCATTTTTTCTCAATTTCCGTCGGATTATATCGTTTCATACCCGTAATTATATCAAAGAACTCCGCCTCAAAAAAACGGAGTTTCCTTGACATACGCACATTTCTTATGCAGATTGAGACACTGAAGAGTTAGACATACCCTTGAATAATTCTTCAACAACCGACTTCAGGCTAGCAGCATTAGACGGGATATTAATAGATTCGGTTTTACTCGTATCAATATCCAGCGACAAGTTAGCCGACGAATCGCTGCTATTCCCTTTAATCTCAACTGCTTTTAGCGCATGCGAATTGACATCAGCCCAAATTTTTAATGTGCCGTTAGACTTGCCTGTTTTATTTGCCGACCCGTTATTGTGACGGACGTCTTTGGTGCACTTTTTAATATCTTTGCCAATTGACGTACTTTCTAAGGCTTTCGAAAAATCCTTTGCCTTAGCCGCAGCTTCATCGCTATTTAAATCTATCTCAAAGCCGCGACCGCCATTACGATCGTCAATTTTTGTATCTTTTATAATTAAGAAACTGTTTTGCCTATATATATCAGCAATCTCTTTTCGGGCCTTGCTGTCATTTTGCAGTTTTTTAACAATCTCCGCCGAGCATTTAATATCGGTATTATTGTTGGCAATATCTTCAGCCGTCGTCTTTAGCCATTTACCATCAATTTTTGACACCTTCTCCTCAAGCTGCGATATAATTTGCTTTTTAACAGCTTCTATTTGCTGCTTAAACGACGGACTGGCTTCATACGCCGAACTAGGTACGTTTGATTCTATTGCCAGGCTAACCACACTTTCCACGAGTTTTCGCATACCATCAAGCTTGACGTAAATCGCACCATCCTGATCAGTAACAACAGCAGCCTTCAAATTAACAGTTTTTGAAACGTTCTTAAGAGTTATTTTTGCCTCAACGTCGGTTTTAGTTTTCGGCGAGTCGGCAGCAGATTTGATATTTAATTCAATTTTACTGTCATTATTAGCAATCACTGTCATCTTGCCGTTTACGACCGCCTTTTTGGTCGTCATGGCATTGACCACAGCATCAGTTACTACCTTCTGCGGATTCTGCCACCATAAGAAATACAGCAGCGCGGCGGTAATGGCTAAAATTAAAATTAACACGCCAGAAATAATACCAACAATCAGCCCAACTTTTTTCTTTGGTTTTATCGCTGCATTACCATATGGCGGATGTGTCGCAGATACAGATGAAGTGGCTGGCTTTTTTTGCGACTTCGACGATGATCCAGACGGCGACTTTTGTGCTTTTGCCTGTTTACTATTATCCATAAATCCCCTCTCTATTTTAGCACTTTATACTATAGCAAATTACCCTTTAAATTGCGAGAAAAATTGATTTTTCCTAGCAATCCACTGCGGCGTTTGGCGCACTAACTTTTTCTCATCCTCAGTACTATGAAGATTTATTTTTATAGCCTCCTCTAACCACACTCCGCCGCTAGAACCCTTAAATAAAGCAATGCCTTCAGGTTTTAATTTATCGCGAACAAATGCTCCGGCTTCAATTGCATTACGACATTCTTTTACCTGGCAGCCTTTCTGGCGGGCAGCTGGCGCCAAATACATATTCGCTTTTTCGCCAACCGTAACAACCCAATCCAGCAGCTCCGTGCTGCAATGCGACCCCAAATCAGCATGAGCCTGTTCAAAAATGCCGCGCAGCCCGTTCATATTACCCAATACAGCAATCCGCTGCGGCGTTTCCATCTTATATAGCGACTGTAAAGCCGCCAATGCCGTCAACGGCGTTGAACTATAGCTGTCATCCAGCAGCCATGTGTTATCCGCGCCGCGAAGCAAATTCATTCTTCCTGGCAGCGGGCGCAAGCTTTCCACACCTTTTTTAATATTATCCTCGCTTTCGCCTGTAGCATAACCAACGGCTGCTGCTACAATTACTGGACGAATATTATGCTCGCCAATCAGCTTGACGTTAACTTCCAATCCTTCGGTGTTTTCCGGCGACATAATAAAGCCATGATGTCCGTCCTCCAAAGAAAAATTACGGTCATCAAAATTATACTCCGCCACCGGATCGCTGCCATATGTCGTAATATTAGGATTTGTCAAAAAGCTCGCAAAACGCCCATCAATATCGTCGCGGTTAATCATTGCCATCCGCGAAAAGTTTGCTAATGAAATCATCTCGTTTGCTACCTCTTCCAGAGAATGCTCAACCTGCATACGTCCGTTTGTTACAGAAGTTACAATAGTAATATCGGGAATTATATAACTCCTAAACCACTCATTATAGCCAGGTTCTTGTGGATTAAATTCCTGAACAATTAACTGAACCGCCGAGTTTTCTGTTTTAATATATTTTTTTATCTTGCGCCGCAGCCTAAACCACCTAAATATCCCTTTTTCCGGCATATTTATACCCATTAACTGTAATAGAACGTCAGCCTTAGTCCTGGGCTCTTCTTCGTTAAGCCTGATATTAAATTGCTGCGCCAAAACTGTACCGATGGCAATTTTCGCGCTAGCCTTGCCGGCGCTACCTGTAACGGCAATTATTTTTATACCGGGATGAGTCGCGAAAAATTCTCGCACCAATTCCGCCAGTTTTTCTTCTTTCTTTTTTGAAATTATAACAACCATAACTACATCATACCATAAGCGGCATGAAAGAGCTGCTACGCGCCCACCCGGGGCATGTTTGAAACGTGTTTGTCTTTCAATTGGCAAGCATAGGAGATGCCCCTATGCGTACCAGCTCACGATCAATTATGCACTATCCGGTAAAAAAACACAAGCATATTACTTATTAAAATAATCAGGTAAAACTTTCCCTACCAACACTCCTGCCAGCAGGACTGCGAAGCCGCACATAATCGAAGGAATGCCAGAAATCGTCGACGGGTCTACGATATTGACAAGCGTTGTTGGCACCATAAATAAGATATAGCCAATCATTAGCGAACACAGAGATCGGCGAATATTTTTTACTGCAGCTTTACTTTGGGCGTAAGCGTATATAATAGCAGTAATCAGCAAACCATAATAGTATCCCGCATAAATCGGATAAAATTCATCGCGATTCTCAAAGATTACATAATTACCTAAGCAGGCGCCAGCTTTTACACCGTCAGCTTCCAATAAAAAATAGCCGACGAATAGTGCTGCCAAAATATAACCTAGAACCGGAATCCAGCGCCTTTTATCGCCAGAAAGTTGATAAATCAAATGAATACCCAGAGGCGGCAGCATAGTAATCGCCACATAACCAAGCTTAGCCCAACCTAGACTGTCAAGAAAAATCGTACCTTCGCAGACATTATACTCGGCCCACTGAAACAGCGCCAAACATATCAGCAGCGCCATAGCAATCCTTGTCACAGCGTTTAGCTTATAGCACCAAAACGTATATAACGCCAAAACAAGCTCAATCGCTAGCGTTGCCAGCATCACTGGCGGCGAAAAGCAGTAAAGTTTCAGCTTCTTAAACTTATTCATACGATGAATTATACACCATTGCGGTAGCTAATCGTTGTCGCGAGCAGTAAACCATTCGCCAAATTTCTGCCAATGCTGAAAATGAGCAGGGTTAATCTCCGCGCCGTCATGACGGAGCGCAAATTCTTCAGCAATCGTTAACCCGCCGCTATCTTCCATTGACACAACCTGATTCATTGATGTTCCTTCGCCGCGCGGCTGGTTTATAAACACGCCAGTTTGGTCGGATATAAACAGCTTTAATTGCTCGCCATCAAAGTACGCCACGACGTCATGCAATATAATTCTCCGATCATTTTTATCTTTCATCAAAGCCAAAAAATCTTCAGCCGTAAACCAATTAGCAACATCCTTCATGTAACCGCCCGGAAAGCCGCCAAGTGCTGGAATTTCCCAACTGCTATCGTTAACAACAACCGGCCGGCCCACTTTTTCATACGCCGACTTAACTTTCGCTTCGGTAATCTTCAGCGGATCATGATGCTGGATTTCATCAATGTTAATTTGTAGCGGCTCGACAACAATCCCATAGCCTTTCAGAACCGACTTGGCTTCTTCAAGTTTGTGCGTATTGCCAGTAGCAAATGTAATTCGTTTAGACATAAGATTATTATAGCACCTCTTATTTCAGGCTTCTTATTACAACGTAGAGAGAAATCGGCGAACATTATCAATTGGTTTAAATAAGCGGTACGTTTCAGTGTCCTCATCCGGCGTTAATTCGGCGCGAGTTTTGCCTCCATAACCATCTGGGCAAAATATTTTATCCCAGCCAAAACCGCCATCGCCTATGGGATGCTCAGAGATGGCGCCATGAAGTTCAGCGCGAAATAACTTGATCCGCTGGCCGTCGTAGTAGCCAAACACACATGCCGCCACTGCTGATCGATCATCAAAACCGTCAAGCATCCGGCAGAGATTCTCTAAGCCGTTTGGCGCCTCCACGAAAAACTTGATAAACGGACCTGGCAGCCCATCCAGTGCCGTAAACCCGAGCGCCACATCCTCAACCAAAACTGGACGCTTGGCAACTGTATACGCCTGACGCACCTTGTGTTCAACAACCTCCTCCAAGCTAGTCGATTGAATTTCCGTTAAATCAACCGCCCGATGTTTCAGCGGTAGACCTAGCATGCGCGATAAATAATCTGCTTTGTGCGGATTGCCGGTGATAAAAGTAACCGTCTTCATCGCACTTACACCTGAGCTTTGGAGTTTATTTTCTCAAATCGCGGCACAGATTTCCCGTCCAGTACTATTGTTTCCGTAAACATACTGGCAGGGCGGGCGAATAGTTCATATTCATTTTCATAGAGAGGTCGGTAGATCACCAAAAGCTCTTCCGTCTCAGTTTCTAATGCTAGACCGATCACCTCGTATAGTTTGCCTGATTTGCTATGCTTGTACGTACCCTTGCTGATTTTTGCGCAACTGCTCCGTTCTTTGCTGCTGTCCGCCGTTTCTTCGCGATACTTCTCTGGCTGAGCGCGGAAGATTTCCACCCATTTACTATCATCTGCCAAGTCATGATATTTGATATAATGTCGTTTGTCAAAGCCGCCCTTATCTTGCTTTTTACGCGCCATTTCCTCTTGGACTTGTTCTATAGAAAAGCCAAAATCCTGGCGCAGCGCGTCAACAACTTCCTGCAAATCAGCCAGCTCTTTGAGAGATTCGCCGCGCTGATTATCGTCCAGCGGAATTTCGTCCGCTTCCTCGTGAACCTTACGAAGCAGTTCGCGGCGAAATTCTTGCTTATTTAGTTCGCGGTACTCCGTATGTAAAACTTCTTCGTCATCCAGACACTTTTTCACGACTTTATCGCGAACTAATTTTTGTAAGTAAAACCGAATCATGCTAGTAAACCTCCTCCATTTATTATAGCAGCTAATGATTTTATTATCCTCTGGCACAACGCGTTGTCGAGTGGAACTATCGCTGCGTGATTACGCCCGCCGAGAGTCATGTGTTCAATAATTAACGATAAACCGCGTACGATCTTGATACAAGCGATTTCTCGCTGAGTCGTCGGCTCCTCGCCCAACTGCTCAATGACCAAACGCCGAATATTGCACATACGTTTGGCAGTTTCGGGGCGTTCCATCTCGCGGTTGTACGTAAAATTAACTACATCGTACCAGCGCGGCCAATCATCACGAAAACTCTCGAAGTCAACTAACCAATATCTATCACCGTCATACAATAGATTATTTTCGGTAAAATCCGCATGCATCGGTCGAGCTTCGCACAAGCTATGATTATCACGCAAGAACTCCAAACTAGCCCGAAATATTTCCGGCGGTATCACTTCTAAATTAAACCCGGAAATAATTCGCTCTAGCTTATGCCAAATATATTCTCCGTCTTTATTTTGTTGCGACCAGCGCGAGCGACGGCGTTTCTGACTGCGAAAATAGCGATCCATTTGCACGAAGCTTTGTACAAAAAAGTCATCAGGCACGTCGGCTAGCTCTGGCGTCCATCCGTCGATAAATTGCGTTAAGATTTTCACATCGTCATGATACAGCAACTTTGGCACAGAAAATGGTATATCGTTAAAATTACGAGTCAATTTATCAAAAGTTCGCAAACCATTCGCTTCGCGCAATATTTCATCTTTGCCAGTCACCCCGGGCTGCGACTGCTTGCAAAACACACGCTCGCCAAGCCAATCTACTTCGCTGACCACAAACCTATGATTCTGGCGAATGACTCTGATGGTTTTTAGGTTGGCGGCATCATTCTTCATCTTATTCTCCTATATGAATTAGGAACTCGACGCCATCCTCATACACCAAGTCGCCAATCGTGACTTCGTAAATATGTTTATCGCCGCGAAACGCGAAAAATCGAACGGTTTTCTGCTGCTGCCAAGCCTGCATTATTTCCGCCCGCACGCCATCAGCGATGTCGCCAAACACCCACAGCTCATCAGCGCGCGCCACTAGCGTATTATTGGCGCGCCGCACCGTGTCGCGCTCCACCGCGTCGAGCAGAAAATAATCAAAACTGGTAAACGGGTTGATCGGTACAACGCCTTGTTCGAGTGCAAATTTCGTTACGAAAAATCTCATGTAAAAATATTTCTTGGACATGGCAGTAAACACAACCGCGTCGGCGGGTTTGATAGCAAGGGCGCGATGTGATTGCTGTATCATGGTTATGCCTCCGTTACTGTATGAGTTCTAATAATGTTTGCTCGTCAATAATTTTAGTGCCGTATTGTTCGGCTTTTTTCAATTTACTGGCGCCGACCTTGCCGCCGGCTACCAAATATGTTGTATCTTTTGCAACAGCGGTTTGGAAAGTGCCACCGAGATTGCGGATTTTTTCAGCGGCGGCGTCGCGCCCCATCGACTGCAGAGTGCCGGTGATGACAAAACTTTGGCCAGCCAGACGGTCGGATTTTTGGCTAAACTGCGGCATCACGCCCAAGTCAGCAAATTTTTCAAGCAGCCCTACATTATCCTCATCAGCGAACCACGCCACGATCGACTCGGCAACAATTTCACCCACACCATCCACCTCGCGCAGCTCATCAATGGTCGCGCGAGACATAGCCTCAAGACTCTCAAAGTGGTTTGCCAGATCAATTGCCGTCTGCGCGCCGACATGACGAATGCCGAGGCCGAACAAAAATCGTTCCAACACTGGCTGTTTTTTAGCAGCAATGGCATCAATGAGTTTTTGCGCAGAAATCTCAGCGAAGCGCTCCAACTGCAGTAAATCATCTTTCGTCAGACGGTAGATATCCGCCAAATCATTAACTAGCCCAGCCTCGACCAGCGCCTCGACATTTTTCTCGCCCAGCGTATCGATATCCAGCGCGCCTTTGGAGGCAAAGTGTGCCAGGGACCGCTTCAAAATCAGCGGACCGCTCAAACCCTTGACGCGGTACACCGCCTCGCCTGCTGGCCGTACAAATTCTAGCTCCGGATATTGGCGCGCCAGTTCTACCGAATAATCAATCGGCTTAGAATCTGCCGGTCGCAATTCTTTCAGTACGGTTTGCACCTGCGGGATGATATCGCCCGCCTTGAAAATCACCACTGTATCGCCGCGGCGTACATCCAGACGAGCAATTTCGTCGGCGTTATGCAGACTAGCATGCTGCACCGTCGTACCGGCCACCACCACGGGGTCAAATACCGCTACTGGCGTGGCCGCACCGGTTCGACCGATAGAAATAACGATATCGCGGATGATGGTTGTAGCCTGCTCAGCAGCATATTTGTAAGCGACCGCGCCGCGCGGATTTTTCCCGACTAACCCGAGACTTTCATACAGTGCTCGATCATTAACCTTAATCACCAAACCGTCAGTATTAAACGGCAAATCATGGCGCTTATCATCCCATTCGTTAACGAAGTTCATCACATCAGCTAAAGTAGTAAAAACACTCGCCTGCTGATTACGAGTAATTCCTAGAGCAGTCAACGCCTCGTAAGCAAAGCTGTTGGTCGGTACCTCAGCGTCGTCATCGCGCAGTACATCATAGCCGCGAAAATACAGCGGTCGCGCCGCCACCAAAGACGGATTAAGCTGGCGAATTGTCCCTGCTGCCAAATTGCGCGGATTCGCAAATTCTGGCTGCCCGGAGGATTTTTGTTTATCATTGAGTGCCGCAAAGTCACGTTTCAGCATCACAATCTCGCCGCGAATTTCTGTCCGCCCGCGCAAAAATTGTTCAAAGCCTGACGCCTCATGCAACCGCAACGGTACATTTTTTATAGTCCGCACATTGTTCGTCACATCCTCGCCGATAAAGCTATCGCCGCGCGTCACTGCCTGGGCCAACACGCCATCAATATAAATCAACGCGCACGCCAAGCCATCCATCTTGATATCGGTAAAAAATTCATGCTTATGTCCCGGTATCAGCTTATCAGTACGCTCAATCCACGCTTCGATTTCATTCTTATCAAACACGTCGTTCAGACTAACCATTCGCCGCTCGTGACGAACTTTTTGAAAACCTTCAAGCAGCTTGTTGCCAACCCGCTGCGTTGGGCTATCTGGCGCAATCCACTCTGGGTGCGCTGCTTCAATGTTCTTTAGTTCTATCATCAAGCTGTCGTACACCGCATCGCTGACGCTTGGCTGATCAAGCGCGTAATATTCGTAGCTGTATTGATTGAGCAGTTTTTTTAGCTCGTCAACTCTTCGCTGGCTTACTATCACTTTCAACAACTTTCCTATAGAATGTGTAGACATAGGCAGCAATTATTACAATCGTGACATACACCAGCATTAACCCAACAACTGACACAATTGGCATCCAGTCAAGGATCGGTAAAGCACTTTTTAGCGCACCGTCTATCATAATAATTGGTATCAAGACAATAGCCCACATCAACGCGATAATTACAAAACCCCAAGATAACCGGAATAATATTCGAACGCGGCGTCCTGTTACTATATCTCCAGCCAACCGCAACGCCCTAAACGGATACATCCCAGGAAGCGTAACGATAATCATCGCAAACAATGTTGATAATATCCAAAAAGCAGACAGCGTAATAACTAAAATTGACGCGCCAGCCGCCAGCATTAAAATAATTGTCTGGCTTAACATGCCGGAGGCAGAAAGCGCACCATAAATAATGACAGCAGCTGCAGCTGGAATGAGCTGAATTAACAGAACAAGAATCAACACCATTAAAGCAATTACTGGCGAACCAGAGCTATACAAACCGTCGCGCATTTTTGGCTTCTGTCCAGCGGAGATAGCCCGCACTAGCCAAACCGCCGAAAGCCACGCAAACAAACCAATCAGAACATTAGCCGCTTGCTGCGAAGGGCTAGTAGCGGACGAGCCAGTTGTGTAATTAATCACTACGCCAGAAAATATTCCAATTGTTGTAAAAAAGCCATTAAATCCATTATCCTTCATCTCATTCATAGCATCTTTTAGCTGCTGGTAGGTATTTTGCGACATAGCGTTTGAAAGTAAAAAAGCCAAAGACGTAAATACTAAGACTAACGCAAAAAACGTTTTCTTATTTTTCCATAACATCGTAAAAACCTGCTTCGTAAAAGACCAATATCCCGGAAGCTTTAATTGTCGCCGATAATCACGCCGCTTAGACAAACGGAAACTGCGATGCGGGCGACGCGCCAAAAAATTCTGTCGCCGTTGACTCAGTTTACTAAAATCTCTTTTAAATTTAGGCCAGAACTTTTTTTTCTTTGACGCTGGCTTTTTACTCTGAGCTTTAATCGTCTCTTTGTTAACTTGTTTCTTAGATTTCTTTGTTGTCATAATTACATCTTTGCGGCGTTATTCCTTAATCTAGTAATCCGATCCTCTAGTGGCGGGTGGGTGCTAAATAACTTTGAGAAAAAACCAGGCTTCAGCGGATTGTTCATGAACAAATTAGCAGTTGAAGAGCTTTGCTTTCGCATTGGTCTGCCGTATTGCCGCAACTTCTCTAGCGCGCTCGCCAAGCCTTCAGTATCGCGCGTTAATAATACCCCCGAAGCATCCGCCAGATACTCACGCTGCCGGCTGACTGCCAGTTGAGTGATTGTAGCCAAAATCGGCGCTAAAATAACCACCACTAGTCCAAGAGCATAGATAATTGGATTGACATCCCTATCGCGATCGTCGCTATAAAACATCATCCTTAACGCCAAATCTGCAAACAAGCCGATTGCGCTCACCAGGCCAAAAGCAATCATACTAACGCGAATATCGTAATTACGCACATGACTCATCTCATGCGCCATCACCGCCTCCAACTCGCGCTTATCCATAATTTCTAGCAGTCCAGTAGTCGCACCGACAATAGCGTGCTTTGGATCGCGTCCTGTCGCAAAGGCATTTGGCGCTGGATCATCAATAATATATACTTTCGGCATAGGCATACCAGAAGTAATCGCCAAATTTTCCACTACCCGCCACAATTCTGGCGCATCCTTTTTTTCAATTTCCTGTGCGCCAGTCATCGCCATAGCTAATTTACCAGCAATAAAATACTGCAGCCAAGCATATAGAATTGAACAGCCTAAAACTATTACCGCCAAATAATAATTATCAGTTGCCGCGCCAACAAATACGCCGATGACGCCGATAATCGCCACAAACACTGCCATAATTAATACGGTGTTTCGCTTATTATGAGAAATCGCACTATACATATATTCATTATACCAAAAACCGCCCGCCGAAAACAGGCGAGCGGCTTAGTTGATACAAAGATTATCCTACTTTAGAATTTTACCTCAACTGGATTTTCAACGCTTGCTCGATCGGCAACTTCAAAGAATTCCTTAGCCTGGAAACTAAACATGCCAGCGACAATATTTGCCGGGAATGTTTGAATTTTCGTATTTAAATCGCGGACACCGCCATTATAGAATCGGCGCGACGCCTGAATCTTGTCCTCCGTATCGACCAGTTCTTGCTGCAGTTGCAAGAAGTTCTCATTAGCCTTCAATTCTGGATATGCCTCAGCAACAGCGAATAAGCTTTTTAGCGCACCTTCCAGCATATTCTCCGCCTGAGCGGTATCAGCCACGCCCTTGGCGCCCATAATAGCCGAACGCGCCTCAGTCACCTTTTCAAACACTTCTTTTTCATGCGTAGCATACCCCTTAACCGAGTTGACCAGGTTTGGAATCAAATCAGTCCGGCGTTTGAGCTGCACGGTAATATCGCTCCACGCTTCCTCTACGCGGTTGCGCAGCGTCACTAAACTATTATATGTGCCGACAAAGAATCCTATCACCAGCAAGATGATGACACCGATTACTACTATTAATGTTATTGCTAGCCCCATTGACAAATCTCCTTATGGTTTACATATTCATTATACTACGTACATTTTTGGTGCGCAAGGCGGGAATCGAACCCGCACGACTTTTGGTCAAGGGATTTTAAGTCCCTCGCGTCTACCAATTCCGCCACTCGCGCTAATTTTTATTTACACGCCAGAATCTCACTAACCAGCGCCGTTTGTATTATACTATATTTATGAAGCAAATTGTAATAGTTCACGGCGGATCAAGTTTTAACAGTTACGAAAATTACTTGGATAGTCTAAAAAATAGTCCTCTCCATTACGAGCGATTGCTTTGGGCGCAAAAATGGCGCGAATGGTTGGCGCAAACAACAACTGGCTACGATGTATTACTGCCAAATTTCCCAAACAAACAGAATGCGCAATACAAAGAATGGAAAATATATTTCGAAAAACTATTGCCACTACTCGGCAGCGATGTTCAGCTGGTCGGCTACAGCCTGGGTGCAATGTTTTTGGCTAAATATTTACACGAATCACCGCTTAGTTCGCCAGTTCGACGGCTGGTATTAGTGTCGCCGTGCTATGATGACGAATCAGTTGAAGATTTAGGCAGTTTTCGAGTGACGAGTGCTGCTGGTTTAGAAAAATCAGCAAAGGAAATTCATTTATTTCACAGCAAAGACGATCCAGTAGTGCCCTTTACTGAACTCGCCAAATTTCAGCGTGATTTACCAACCGCCAAGGTGCATATTTTTGAAGACCGCAACCACTTTTTCCAATCAACTTTTCCAGAGTTGAAAGAACTGCTCAAAAAATAAAAAACGCCCGATATCCAGGCGTTATCATATCACTTGGAGGCACGTACGAGAGTCGAACTCGTCTAAAAGGTTTTGCAGACCTCTGCGTAACCGCTCCGCCAACGCGCCACTTCATTCATTATACCAAACTATAGTTGTTCTTTGAACATCTCATAACACTCGCCGCGCTCCAGAAATCTGGCTAAGTTGACGTTTATCAATTTCTAGCAAATCCGGCATAGTAAAAATCACAATAATTTCGTTGGTGCGAGCGAGAAGACTTGAACTTCCACGAGCGCAATGCTCACTAGCCCCTCAAGCTAGCGCGTCTACCAATTCCGCCACGCCCGCACAATAAGCACAAAACTTACAAAGTACTGTTTTTTGATCTCAGAAAACGATACGTCTGTGCTTGCTAGTCATTATACTTTAATTTACGGCGTTTTGTAAACCTGAGTTTTATTTACCGACCAATATGTGACATCCGTATATCTATCTACCGCGCTAACTAAACTGGCATCCTCCGCCAAAGCCTTAACTGAATTCAAATGAATATAATCAATTTTCGTCTGATATAACGCAATTGCCGGGATGTCTTGCTGCCAAATTGAAGTAAATTTACCATACCTATCCATGCGCTGTCTCTTGGATAGCTTTGAGCGTCCGCTTGCCAGAGCATCGTCTGCCACTGCATTATTATAGTTTGAGAAATTCAGTCCGCCGCTAGTAGCCTGAGACGAGTGCCAATAAGCATATACATCCGGATCACCCCCCATAGCTAACTCATAAATTAACACATCAAAATTACGAGGCAGCAGCACATTCTGAAGAATGCTTTGCGAGACATCATTAACGTCAACAATCTTTACATCAGTAGCAATATTTAACTCCTTCTGCCATATCTCCGCCAACTTTTTCGCAAGTTTTTCATAATTTTCATTTTTTGGCGCAACGATATTTAACGTTAATTTCTGATTATCTTTTTGTCTAACGCCACCTATAACCTTCCATCCCGCAGCGTCCAATAGCCCCTTGGCTTTTTTAACGTTATAACCTTTAGGCTTTACCTTTTCATCCAGAAAATTATTAAGCACTGGACCGTTCATCTCTTCAGTTTCAGACGACAACAGCTTTCGCAGTTCTGACACATTAACACTCATAGCTAGCGCCTGACGTACTGGTTTTGATTGCAAGTACTGGCTCGTCGAATTAAATAGCGCATATACGCCATTATTTATAGTATGCGGCTCTGAAGAATATGTATTTTTTATCTCATCCGATTGATTATTATACACAAGCTCCGGCGTTCCAGTTATTTCGCGCGTTCGCAAGCTTTTTACAATGTCGTTTTGTGATGGATAAACATACAACTGGAATCTTTCCAATTTTGGTGTACCGCCATAATAATTATCGTTCGCGACAGTATATAAAATTTTCTTACTGCCATCCGATGTAACGTTCTGCAGCATCCTAAAAGCAAATGGCCCGCTCGTCACTGGCGATTTACCAAACGGATGTTCACGTAACTCCGAAGGTTTTACATCTCTCAGAATATGCTCAGGCAATACTGGAAAAGTTAAGGCGTGCGCAAATGGAGCATACGACGAAGGCAAAATAAATTTAACAGTAAGTTCGTCAATCTTCTCAAACTTTATTGACTGCCAACCAGAAATTTCCGCTCTGGTCTCTGGGCTCGCCAATAACTTCAAAGTAAATACTACATCCGCAGCTGTTATATTTTTACCGTCAGACCATCTCAAATCTTTTCTTAACTTAACTATATATTCGGTCTCCTTCTGATTGACTGTCATACTTTCAGCTAAGTCGCTTTTTATATTTCCAGTCGTGTCGTATTTATACAAACCAGCAAACAGAAGCTTCGCAGCAGAGCGCTCAGCGCTAGTCTTGGCAAATATCGGATTTAAGGTCTCTAACGGTCCGAGAACGCCATCAGAATACGAGCCGCCGGAAGTATACGTCGTGATCATGTAAGCATCTTTGGACGCAGCCCATTGCGCTGCACTGACGCCAATCATCAACATTACTAAAATAATCCAACCAGACACGTTGCGCCGCACACTAGATAGCCTATCTAACCGCGAAGTCACAAACTTACGAGCATGCCGCAAACTGCCCCGCTCTAATTTTTGTAAGCGTTTATTAACAACTTTGCTGGAAAACTTCAGCCGAGTAAACCGATTCCAAGAAGACCCCCCCGAACTCAAAACTATTCTCCTATTTTTGTAGTCCTGGCAAAATCATGCTTGCTAAAATAGACAACACAAAAATAACTGCAAAGATAATCGTTACATCAAATAAGTTCTTATCAAAACCGCGCCGCGTTGTAAATAATTCTCCAGATGCGCCGAAACCAGCGCCCAAACTAGCCCCGCGCTGCTGCAATAAAATTGATGCGATCATCAAAGCCGCCGAACCCAGCGTAATATAAGGTAAAATTGTATCTATTGCCATAATAATATAATTACTCCTCTTCCCGCTGTAAAACCAGCGCGCTACTTATTATATAGTTTACCAGACTAAGTATAATTCCAGCAAGAATTGAGTTAGCAAACGTCATGGAAAGCCCCGGCGCAATCGCTAACGAAATATAGACCATCAGACCGTTAACAACCAAAGTAAATAAGCCTAGCGTTAACAAAATCGCTGGCAAGGCAAGAATAGTAATAACTGGTTTTAAAACAGTATTTACCAACGAAAAAATCAACCCTGCCAGCACAAAAGTCCAGACTGATGTCAATCCCGAGATCTCACTACCGAACAGTCGAATTGCCACCCAAATACCCACTGAATTTAAGATCCAACGCAGTAAAAAAGTTGCTGATTGCCTCTTCATATCACCGTCTATTATACTACAAAATGAAAACTTCCACTACTCTATGGAGTTGTTGGACAAGAGGCTCTTTCGGCCTTGCCTTCTGTACTGAGCCAGCGCATTTTAATATTACTCTTCTCGGCTTCTATGCAGAATTTTGAAGAACTTGCCCATTTCACAGATATACCAGTACTACCCCTATAAGATTTTGGTATAGTTGTTGGATAGGTATTATTGAAATTTAATTCCTGTTTCATGGCGCTGGCCGCTGAACTTAAATCTGATGATAGCGCCGTTTCAATAGTACTTGACCGCCAAGATGCATAGCCAAATATAGCAATACCCGCCAAAATAGCAATCACTACAATGACTATCATTAACTCAACAATGGTAAATCCATTCTTTTTCATGTCTTCACTATATCACATCGCTTATGTTTTAAGAACATCCCTCAAAAAAGCGGCAACTGTTTTGGCTTTTTGCTCGCCGATAGCCATAGATAATTCTTGGATGCTAGCTCTGGACACGCCTGTTACGCTACCAAATTTTCTTATCAATTTTCGCCGTGTTTTTGGCCCCACGCCAGGAATTTCCTCCAACTGATTTTTCGTTTGCTGCTGACGCTTCAGCGCCGTGTGGTAGCTCACCGCAAAGCGGTGCGACTCGTCGCGGATGCGCTGGAACAATTTAACGATGTCGGTTGCCGCGAGAGCATTGTCTTCTGCCTCGGGGTGTTCTTTATGATTCTGCTCAATGCTAGCTCGTAAGTTTTTTGAATGCGAGCCGGCGTTGCGCTGACTCGGGTGTAAATTCACTATATAAACATCGCCGTCTTCGTGAATCGCGATATCTACCCGTGGCTGCGACTGAATATGCTCAATGAACGCCGTATCAATCTGCGAACCAATCTTATGCACTAGCAGTTCTTCCTCACGCTTGGCGATGCTGATGATCGGCACGGTGACACCACGCTCATCACGCGCTCTGATGGCCGCCGCTAGTTGACCTTTACCGCCGTCAATCAGTAGCAGATCGGGACGACCCCAGCTTTTTAGATGACGCTCGCTCAGCCGGCGAAAAATCGTCTGATGGATATTACCCGTGTCATCATTTTTCTCACTAACTTTGAATTTGCGGTACTCTGCCCGGTCGCTCGCGCCATTGGTAAATACCACCATACTGGCGACAACGTGCCGCCCGCTCATATGCGAAATGTCATAGCCCTCAATGCGCGCTGGGATATCTTTTAGACCCAATAATTTTGCCAATTCAGCCAGCGCCTTGTCCTTAGAAATATCCAAAAACTCTTTGTCGCCAAAACAAACCCGCCGCTGCAACTCCTGCATGGCGCGCAGCTTATTGCGAAGATCAGCCGCCCGCTCAAAATCATGCAGCCCAGCCGCCGTTTTCATGTCGCACTCCAGCTCGGCGGCGATAGCTTTACGGTTACCCTTGATGTAGCTAATGAGCTTGCGCAAACTGGCTTTATAAGTATCTGACCCTTCACTCAACCGCGGACTCAAACCCAAATCTTCATCCAATTTCGACTGCCCCGGACGGCGCTGCCTGGTCAAATAGGGAAAAATCCGCCGCAAGTAGCGCAGTGCTTTTTTCAAGGCAAAGCCATTGTAAAACGGGCCAAAATATTCCGCACCATCATCAGCGGGATTGCGCGTAAAACTGACAGTCGGCCACTCGCTTTTCATGTCGATTCGCACATACATCTGCGACTTATCATCGCGCAGCAGCACATTATAGCGCGGCATATAACGTTTGACCATCTCGCTCTCCAAAAACAACGCATCAACTTCGCTCTCGGTCTCAATCCAATCGGTATCAGCAATTTCCGCCACCAACGCCATGGTTTTATTGTCCCGCCCGCGCGAATCCTGAAAATACTGGCGCACGCGATTTTTCAGCACCGCCGCCTTGCCCACATAAATAATCTCGCCGCTGGCTGACTTGTGAAAATAGACACCGGGAGTGCGGGGTAAGGTTTTGAGTTTTTGTTGCAAGTGCGTATTCACGTATACTATTATAGCTTATCCAGACAATCAAACCCTACGAACAGCACGACTTAATACACCTTCTAGTGGACCTTGAGCAAATTCTACAAACTGTGGTTGATTTTCAACAAGCGACAAAAAGTCAGCCCTTACTCCAAAGAAGCCCAGTTTTTTTCTAGCTGCAGCAACTTTTTTATATTGTTCCCTAAATGCACGATATTGACCGCGATATTCTGCCGGAACATCTGAAATTTTACCGTTTGGCGTAATAATTTTTACTAATTTACCGACCTTTTCTCTATCTTTCGGACGCCAGCCGGTGATTGAACGACACCCGTACGCTCCTAGTTGAGCAACTGGATTAGGTACAGCACATATCGTCTCGTCACCTCTCTTGACAAGCCACTGCTCAAGACTCTCTACAGGAATTTCCGTCTCGATACCACCCAGACGCCAGTATAGATGGCCTTCACTATCAACATAGCGGTCACCAGAAAAGTCAAACCTACCGTGAACATTTTCCTCGTATGGACTAAGCTTAAAGGTTGAAATTACTAGTTTATCGCCAACGATACCAGAGATTTTCTGTTGATATACTTTAGCAGTAGCCTTACTGGTACTTTTTACCAAGGCGTCAAGATCTCGCACTGTACCATTATCGCGCCGACATGACATATATGCGTCGCTAGACAGATAGACGATACGATTATCCCAATCAATTTCATCAGCATTGATAAGCGCCTGCGATCCGATACCACCAACAACGATATACGGAACTTTGAGATCTTCCATTTTACCATGAAAGCTGCGTTCCGGAAGCAGTGAGTAGACATTTTCTGAAGTTTTACCCATAATACAACTCTTTCTATCTATTGTAAATCATTTACATTAGCTATTTTTAACAAATATTTTTCCAAAAACTCGCTCCACTCCGGCGCATTCTTCTCGCGGAAATAATGGCGTAAGAAATCAACCATAATTTGCTGGCGGTTTTCTGCCTCTATTCGTCCTGGCTCGGTCAGCATCAAGTCTTTCAGTTTCAGCAGCTTTTCAAAGAAATGATTGATAAAGCCGTCGGTATCGTGGGTATTGCCGCCAGCATTATATTCACGCGCCGCCAGATTAACATTCGGCCAGATCGCGGGGTCAAAAATCCGCCCGCCGTGATGGCAAGCATAAACCAACGCCCGCTCAATCCCAACTGCACCAATAGCGTCGCACATGTCGGCGTCAGACACAATTTGACCCGCCAGCCGCTGTGGTTGCCTGCCGTTCAGCCGTTTGCTATAACCAATCGCCGCAATATTTTCCAGCACCGCCTGACTTAGACTATTAACTACTTCTGCCTGCGCCATAATTTTTACTGCGTTCGTTAATTTCTCTGCCTGCGCCTTGCCGACTAGTTTATAGTCGTCGACGTCATGCAGCCAAGCCGTCAGCAGCACTTCTTGCAGATCCACTGATTCGCTGCATTCGCTAGCAAAACGCTCTGCCAGCAGCGCCACTCGCTCTACATGATCATCGGCGTGACCTGAGGTGTCGCTGCCTAGTAGTTCGCGCACTAGCAGTTTAACTTTATTAATTTCAGGAGTTTGCCCATTATTCATAACAATTATTATAGCCTACAACTACCGTCTGCACCACTAGATTGAGTTAATAAATAAACTACCGCAGACATTTCTCCATAATACATCGGCATGCTACAATTAGTTAGCGTATGAAACACTTAAAATATGCAGCAATCACACTATCTATTCACGGCTCTCTTGAAATTGTTGGCGGGCTGATGGCGCTTTTGCCAGTTAGCAAAACCAAAGATTATATTTTCGCAATGCCATTTTTGCGAGATAATTTGATAATGATTGGTATCATCGGCATAATTTTTGGATTGCTGAGAATAGCTGCAGCAATTGGTTTGTGGCGAAATTTATTGTGGAGTTGGTGGCTAGCAATGATTATGTGTATAATCACCCTTATTCTGATGATTTTCATGATACCCTCAGGAATCGGCGACGGCATACTAGCGGGTTTAGCAACTGTTTGGCTATTAATCGCCCGATACGGTAAACTTAAAATTATCAACAGGTAAACCTCATGCTACAATATCTGTAAGCTTTGTTAAATTAAGGAGGTTTTATGAAAACGCCAAAATTACTATTAATCATCGCTGGATCGCTTGCGGTTATTGCAGCAGTATTAATTGCTGTCAGCTGCATACCGCCGTCCGAACCGGAACCAGAATACGTTTGCGTCAAAAACGGCCAGCCAAGTTCCGGATTCAAAGACACTAAGAAAAATTGCCCGATAACTTCAGAAAGTTTGAAAGCTCATATAGCATGGGAAGAAGGTCCGTTCGGCAGGGGTAAATATATTATGCGCCAAATCGCCGTCGTATCGATACTTGGAGCGATTGGCTGCGCTGTTGCCTTGCCAATTGTAAAGTCAAAGCAGAAGAAAAAGTTAGAAAAATAAAACTATAAACTCATATTCAATATGCTAAACCGCCAGTGTATCGGCGGTTTAGTTCTTGTTTCGATATTTCACTGCGTACTTTCTTGTCAACGATCACCAAGCTAGTCGTGTTTTTCTAAAAACGTATTGATAATCATCGTCTCAGATTACATTATTAGAATCTGTCTTCTCCAACCATTGCTTAAGTACTACCGCCTGGTTAAACTCCGCATCCTTAGCGCTATACAATAGCGTAACGATTGGATGATTAGGCCAGTCATCTCTCGCCTTGATAGCAGCAGGATTTTCATCTAACTCTTTTGTATAACGTTCTGAAAACTCTGTAAATTTTTCTGGATCATGATTAAACCATTGGCGCAGCTCATTGGTTGGCGCGATTTCTTTAGCCCACTCGTCTAGCGCCGCTCGTTCTTTACTGATACCGCGCGGCCATAATCGGTCAACTAGCACGCGGTAGCCATCGTCCGATTCTAGCGATTCGTAAATTCGTTTAATTTTATAAACTGTCATGACAGCACCTCCTTAACTATAGTTTGTAGAACTGGAATAACGTCCGATTCAAACCAGAGATTACGTTTGCGCCAACCAATATTGAGCGGCGATGGATGAACCAATGGAAAATAATCTGGCAAATACATATTAAAGTCCGCCACAGTTGCTGTCAAATTCTGCTTGGCGCGGCGATCAAGATAATATTTTTGCGCATACGAACCAACCAAAATTGTCAATCGCACATTCGGCATCTGCGCTAGCAAACGCGGATGCCATTTCCTGGCAAAATCCAAGCGAGGCGGCAAATCACCGTGTGCTCCCTTGCCTGGATAATAAAAATCTATCGGCATCAACGCAAAGAGATCGGGATCGTAAAACTGCTCGTCCGTTACCTTCAGCCATTGCCGAAGCAAGCGACCGCTCGCATCATTCCACGGCTTTAGCGTTTGCTGAGCAATTCGACCTGGCGCCTGCCCGACCAGTACAATTCGCGAACTTGACGAAGCAGAATATACAGGCGACCAACCTCTATTGACAAAATCAGCATTCATTGGATCGGTTGCGATCTGATCATACAAAAGCGGTTTAGTATGCGACTTCATATATTATTAATAATCTTATCACATCCACTTCGTCGGCTTTAGCCTAATTTCTTTTCTCTACCAGCCGAGCAATTCAGTAAAACGCTTCTGCGTACTGACATATTCGCCTAATTCAATGCTCGTCACTGGTACGTCGATACCGTACGAAAGCAATAATTCTCGCATTTCGTCCTGCTTATCGCGGGAAACTTCTATGTGTGAAATATTTGCAACGCTTATCCGTTTATCAGCGCGTACTTCGTAATGACTCATTGGTTTTTCTAGTTTTAATTGCGAATCAAGACTCCTAACGCCAATTAAAATTGGATAATTACCCGAAATATCGCTACCCAGACAGAATATATCCCACACATCGCGCGCCTGCTTATTCACTTTCTTTCCCCAAGTATTATCGCCATTTTCATCATGCGACAATGTACGCCAAGTTTTCCAACGGCGCAACATTTTGACCCCATTGACCGTAAATAGTCGCGCATAAAACAAGCTGTAGTAATACGATGTCCAAGTCAGAGCGTCGCCATAGCGATTTTTCTCTTTCCAGCCAAGACCATGCATGTCAGCATACGATCGCGCCACCATTCGACTCCGGCATAATGAAATCGAATGTACGATATGCTGATCACTGCCGCCAAAAACTGCATACACATCACGGGATGGCTTGAGGCCAGCAATATCGCAAAAACTTTTCATCACGTCAACGATACTATCCTTACCATACTGCCAACGACCAGTACCATGCCAAAGTTGAGTCTCTTTCGTTAGTTTTTGATATTCTTTTATATCAGAGTTGTCAAATGAAAGTAAATCATTTACATTAATTATTTTCCTTTTAGCGATAGCATCTAAAGCCTTTTCAAAACGAAGCAACTTACTTTTGTAAATAATTAACATTAGGATATGGTGCGGTAAATATCTTAGCGATCTTCGCACGAAAAGCTTTTGATAATTATTACCTTGTGATTTCATATCAAGTATATATGATTAACATTTCCTTTTGTATTAATAGCCGCCCTGGATATACCCAGCATTAACACTGTGCAATGATCTGAGAATAACCCCATTACTATTGACAATCATAGTTGGACCATTAGTCCCAGCGACAACAATAGACGTATATGCCTGAACAGCGCGCAAAGCAATATCTGCTGCATGAAACTGCTTCTGTAAATAACCATACGCTGCGTCATTGAGAGTTACATATGCAATATCGCTACCACGCAATCGTTCAACGATATCTGGATAGTGCAAATCATAACATATATAGGCGGTTACATGTCGGTTATAAAATGCACTTATATTCCGCGACATTCGCGGCAAGCCAGTTCTCTCATCCGGCGCTAAGTGTTGTTTATAATTAGTAAGAATAATTTTGCCTGTTGTACCGTCAATAGCAACAACTTTTTTATATACCTTTTTACCAACACGCTCTGTTGTATGATATATAATTAAGCTACGCATTTGCGCCGCAAATTCTGCTACGCGATTATAAGAAGATTTAGGAACTGAGTTCTCTGGCCATACGATCGTTGTAGGTACATTGCGACGACTACTTGCCGCCTGCTTTGTCATAGCTATCAGGTCCTCTATATCTTGCTTAGTTGCTGGCATATCTATACCGCCGCGAGTCATCTTTTGTATAGCGACGACAGGATGAATTGGTTTTGCAGGCATATTCCAAACTATATTATTCAACCCAACAAACGCCACAACAATTAACACACTAGCTACCAACATCTTACGCCAACCGCAGCAAACAAATACACCAGCAATAATCATACCGCTAAGCAATAGCGCCAGCTCCATTACTATCTCGCCGCCGAATTTACCAAGCCAAACGACACCGCTGTTGTGCCAAATGCTATAGCCTAAATGCGGCAGCCACCAATCCTCAGTAATCGGCAATCGCAGCCGAAGCCACGTTAATATCAGCCAAAAAAGAGTGAATAATATCCAGACCGCCAGTGTTCCAAATTTTTTCCTCAAGCCAACAAGCCAAAATAGATTAGAGACCAATGCCGCCCATCCGACGCTTGCCGCAAACGCAACGCCAGGCAGCATGAAAGTATAATACCAATATGTCGTCGGTATCAGCCAAGCGAGCGTAAAACACACGCCTACCGCATATGTATACTTTACGGACACATTTCGCAGCAGCCAAAATATTGGTGCTGTAGCTAATATAGCCGGTAACTGCAATATCCAATGGGGCGCAAAAGCAGTAGCCGCCAGTACGCTGCCTGACATTATAGCCAATAGACAATAATAAGCCAGGCTATTATCAGTACACTTCATAAACTATATTATACTTGGCGTTAATATTAATGTGCAATACACTAATTCTCTACTTTACTAGCCCCTTCTAACGCATCAATTAGTGTCTGTTTTGACTTCATGCCAATCAATTCAGCAACTTCCTCGCCAGCAACAAAAATCTTCATATTTGGGATGCCCTGCACGCGGTAGTGCATAGCCAGTTCTTTATTATCACTACTGGCATCAATGTCAATTTTAACAATATCAAAATCTGTCTCGTCAGCGATCTGCTGCAATATTGGCGCCATCGCTCGACACGGCGGACACCATGGCGCCCAAAAATCAACCAAGACCGGACGCTTGCTTTTTAGTACTTTTTCTTCAAACTCTTGTTTAGTTGTAATACTAATTAATGCCATAATTCCTCCTTCTATTTTTGCATTGTTGACATACTCCAGTAATAACTAAAGGACCATCGAAACAGCAGCCATCAAGCTGGCGCTCGATCTGGCAACGCACTGAATCAGGAACTTTAATATCCTGTAAACTATCGCACTCGCTGCATATAAAATGATCGTGTGATTCCGGTGAAAAATCATATCGCAGACAGCCCTGGCTCGAGGAAGGCGCCAGCCCAATTGCGCCATCGTTATATAAGCGCTGCGTAATACGATGAACTGTAGTGTCGCTAATGTCCGGATACGATTCTCTCAGCCGACCAGCAATTTCAGCATTAGTAGCGTGCTGCAGCTGGCATATAATCGACAGTACATCGCCTGTGTATTTCGTAATTCTCCGACTAGCCGCTTGCTTCATATTACTATTGTAAATGATTTACAATAGTAATGCAATCTATTATTTTAAATTGTAATATGCTTACCTAATTTTTACTATTACTATCATTTGACATTAACTACAATTATACTTTATAATTGGTAATCTTACAAGTTTGCCCATGCAAGTATTTGCAGTAAATCCTATGCCGACATTCAAACAACAAAGAGCATTCTAATACGCAATTAAAAACTTAATATAAGGAAAGCCATGAAACCAGAAATAGAATCATCATTCATTTATAACAAACAGAAAATACTGGCAAACTGGTACACAGTGACTACTAAAAGCAGAATCCCCGATTTACCGTGGCAACAAGTTTATGCGATAGGCAACTTGAATGGTCAAGTACCGCTCATCACCAGCCTAACATGCGAAAAAGAATTTAATTTACCAGGCGGGCGTACCGAGCCAGGCGAGACAATTGAACAGACTATTGCTCGCGAGATGATTGAAGAATGCAATATGCGCGTGATTGAATGGCAACCGCTTGGATATCAGCACTTAACCGAACCTGATGGTAAGCAAATTTTCCAATTTCGCGTATATGCCAAATTGGAAAAAATCGACGAGTTTGTTAATGATCCAGGCGGTGGAGTTATTAAAAATACCTTGGTTGATTTAAGTCAGGTCAATTCGCTAATAAAATATGGTGAAATCGGCGAGCGAATGGTTAAATTAGCAAAAAAATATTTTACCGACGAAAGGAGTTATCTTGAAAAATAAAATTAACGATAAAGAAATTTTACGCTTATTCTGGCAAATATCTGTGCCCTACAGGCGCCGCAGGAATCTGGCAATATTTTTTATAATTACTACGATTGTTATTTCTATTTTTGTCGGCCCGCTTGTTATCGCAGAGCTGCTTAATATTATCCAGCACAACCAGTTGCAAACTGCCAATAATTTATGGACGCTAATTATCCTATACGGTATTAGCCAGTTGTGTTCGATGGTGATTGGCTGGCGCTTGGTACTGTATCTCACTTGGACGTTCGAGGCTGCATTGCAACGCGATTTATACTCGCGATGCTTCAACAAGTTAACTAATCAAACAATGTTTTTCCATGCTAATAAATTCGGCGGCTCACTTGTAAGCCAAACCAATAAACTAAACGGCGCAGTCGAACGTTTTTGGGATACAATTTTCTGGTCGATTTTGCCATTAGCCATATCATTAGCTGGATCAATAATCATCTTATCTACCTTAATTTGGCAGTATGCTTTATTCCTGTTTATCTTTTCAATTATTTTTAGTATTGCTGTCTATTTTGGTTCTAGACCAATGGCTAAATTGAGTGGAAAAGAGGCTAAAGCCAGCAATAAAGTCAGCGGCCAATTAGCCGACATGGTTTCAAACATTTTGACAGTTAAATCGTCTGGCGCTGAATCGACAGAACAAAAACGTTTTTCAAAAACAGTCGATTCATGGCGCAGCGCCAGCTTGGGTACAATGCGCGGTTTCTTAAAGGTTAGTACCGTTTATTCTAGTATAAACACAATTATCAGAATTGGTGCAATTGCTTTTGCAGTATACGCCGCCCAGCACAATCTAGTATCAGTAGCATCAGTTTACTTAATCATAACGTATACGGGCAGTGTGGCGCGCGAATTGTGGAATATGAACAGCATTATGCGCAGCTACAATCGCGTTATTGGCGATGCTCACGAGATGGTAGAAATCCTTAAAACACCAACGACGCTGGTTGATCGCAGCGACAAAAAACTAAAAATTAAACGCGGCGGCATTGTCATGGACAACGTAACCTTTACTCACGACGAAGGTCAAGGCGACACCTTGTTTCATGATTTCTCGCTCAATATTCAGCCAGGTGAAAAAATCGGCTTAGTCGGATCAAGCGGATCTGGCAAAACTACCCTCACCAAATTATTGTTACGGTTTGCCGATATTGACTCAGGAGAGATTGCCATTGATGCGCAAAACATCGCCGAAGTTACCCAGGCAAGCCTGCGCGAACAAATCGCCTATGTGCCGCAAGAGCCGCTACTATTTCACCGCTCCGTCCGCGAGAATATCGCCTACAGCCGGCCTGGCGCGACTGATACTGAAATTGAAAAAGCTGCTAAGAAGGCTGGTGCTTACGACTTCATCGCCAAACTGCAAGACGGTTTTGACACGCTAGTCGGTGAACGCGGCGTCAAACTTTCGGGCGGACAGCGGCAGCGTATCGCCATTGCCAGAGCGATTTTGAAAGATGCGCCAATTTTAGTCCTTGACGAGGCAACGTCGGCATTAGACTCAGAATCAGAAGCGCTAATACAAAAGTCGCTGGAAACGTTGATGAAAAACCGAACGTCAATTGTCATCGCCCACCGCTTATCGACCATCGCTAAGCTCGATCGTATCATCGTCCTGGAAAACGGACGTATCGTCGAAGACGGTTCACACGATCAATTGCTTGCCAAAAAACACGGCGTTTACGCTAAGTTGTGGGCGCGGCAATCAGGCGGATTCATCGAGGAGTAATTTCTAGCATTTCCAACTATAGCAACAGAAAAACACCGCCAAATCATGACGGTGTTTTTTGATAACCTAAGACCAGACTATTCCGACGCTTCAGTCTTTTCAGTCTTTTCAGCTTCTCCCGTAACTTCTACCTGCTCGGCGTCAGCGGACTCAGCTTCGCCGGCCGCCGCATCGTTGGCAGCCGCTAGAGCGCTCGGCTCATAGACGTTTGCCACAACCAAGTCCTTGACCGTAATGTCGTCGTCAGCCGTGCCTTCGCGGCCGTCATCGTTCTCGACCAGCTCAACACCATCCGGCAAAACAATGTCGCCCACAGTCACCCGGTCGCCCTCTTTAACAAGACCGTCTGTCGGCGCTTCCAATGCTTCTGGCAGATCCATCGGCAAGGCCTTGACCTTGATCTTCTCAAGCGCTTGTAGGACTATCAAGCCGGCACGCTCCGCTTCAGATTCTCCTGTACCGCTCAAACGAATCGGCACTTCGGCAATCACCGGCTCATCAGCCCGAACTGCATGAAAGGCAACATGACGAATAGTACGCTTTACTGGATGAATATCAACACTCTTTATCATGGCAATTTGCCGTTTTTTGCCAGCCAGCTGTACTGGAGTATGCTTGCCTGCTGCCGCAACAACTTTGGCGACTTCACCAGCAGCTGCTTGAATATTGTACGCTTTTACACTAGCGCCGTAGACTACTCCTGGCACCAGCCCTTCGCGCCGTAGCCTGGCTACTTTCTTACCATGAATCTGGCGAGGCTGAATGTTTAATGTAATTTTTTCTCCCATACTTCTCCTTTCGGGTACCTGTTCGGAGGTAAATTTATATTACTATTTTATTATACCAAAATACATAAGCGGTTACTGTATGCTATAATACGTAATATTATGGAGTCTTTCGTTCATCTAATTACTAGCTTCGGCATATTAGCAATTTTATTAGTAGTGTTCGCGGAGTCGGGTCTGCTTATAGGGTTCGTCCTTCCCGGGGACAGCTTGTTATTCACTTCTGGCTACATGGTTCAGCAGAACATTCTACATATTGACATTCATATTTTCGCAATCTTAGTTTTTATAGCAGCAGTACTCGGAGATAGTGTCGGTTACAGTTTTGGACATAAAGTTGGTCGTAAACTGTTTGAAAAAGAAAATTCTCGATTTTTTAAGAAAAAATATTTGGAACAAACCGAAAAATTTTATGACAAACACGGCTCAGTAACAATTGTCCTAGCTAGATTCGCGCCAATCGTCCGCACCTTTGCGCCAATCGTTGCTGGTGCTGGAAAAATGCACTATAAAACCTTTTTAATTTTTAATTTAATCGGCGGACTCTTGTGGTCGTCACTGTTTATTTATCTAGGATTTTACGCTGGAGAAATTCTGACCAAAGCTGGTATCAACATTGAAGTTGCCGCACTTATTATTATATTCCTGTCCGTTTCACCGATGATTATCCATGCTCTCAAAAAACCTTCATCCCGCGCAACACTAAAAAAGCAAGTCTTGGTTTTATTATCAAAAACTACCCGCCGCCGGAAGAAATAAAGTCCAAACATCGTTGCACTAATTTACTTGGTTTCAATTAGACATCGTATACTGCACCTTTTCCTGTCAAACTAATTTTAGAAATCGCTCAATCGTCTTTTTATAGTAAATTCTTCAAATACTTGCCGGTAAACGAGGCTGATACTTTGGCGACTTCTTCTGGCGTACCGCTCGCCACCACCGTACCGCCGCCGAGACCACCCTCAGGCCCCATATCGATAATCCAGTCGGCTGATTTGATGACATCCAAATTGTGCTCGATGATGATCATACTGTTACCACCATCAACCAGTTGTTGCAAAATCCCCAGCAGCCGCTTAACGTCGGCAGAATGTAGCCCAGTTGTCGGCTCGTCTAAAATATACATCGTCTTGCCCGTCGAGCGCTTGGAAAGTTCCGTCGCTAGTTTAATCCGCTGCGCCTCGCCGCCCGAGAAGGTAGTTGCCGGCTGGCCGAGCTTGATATAGCCAAGGCCAACCTCCACCAGCGTTTGTAGTTTCCGAGCGATATTTGGCACGCTATCAAAGAAGTCTGCCGCCTGCTCGACTGTCATGTTCAGCACGTCAGCAATCGTCTTATTTTTATACTTAATTTCTAACGCCTCACGGTTGTAGCGCTGGCCATGACACTCATCGCACTGGACGTAGACATCTGGCAAGAAATGCATTTCGATCTTGATCATACCGTCGCCTTGGCAATTTTCGCAGCGGCCGCCCTTGACGTTAAAGCTAAACCGGCCCGCTTTATAGCCGCGGACATTAGCCTCAGAAGTACTAGCAAACAGCTCGCGAATTGGCGTAAAAATACCAGTGTAGGTCGCTGGATTGGAGCGTGGCGTACGGCCAATTGGCGACTGATCGATGACGATGGCTTTATCCAACTGCTTTATTCCCTCAATTTTATCGTGTGCGCCAGGTACGTCACTGGCCCGGTTGAGCCGTGCCGCTAATTCCTTGGCGATAATATCATTAACTAGAGTTGATTTACCGCTACCTGAGACACCCGACACCACCGTCATTAGACCCAAGGGGAACGCCACGTCGATACGCTTCAAGTTGTTCTCACGAGCACCGCGGACGATCAGTTGACGGCTCGCATCAACCTGGCGGCGGTGTTTTGGTACGGCAATCTTTTCTATACCCGACAGATACCAACCAGTCACGCTATCTGCGCATTTGGCTACCTCTTCAGGAGAACCCAGCGCCACCACCGCGCCGCCATGCACACCAGCGCCTGGTCCCATGTCAATCAAAAAGTCGCTCTGCCGAATAGTATCCTCGTCGTGTTCGACTACCAGCACCGTATTGCCGAGATTACGTAGGTGCTTCAGCGTAGCAATCAGCCGATCATTATCGCGCTGATGCAAGCCAATCGACGGCTCATCCAGCACATACAGCACACCCTGCAAACCGCTACCAATCTGCGTTGCCAGCCGAATTCGCTGCGCCTCGCCGCCGCTCAACGTATTGGCGGCGCGGCCTAACTCCAAATAATTCAGCCCGACATTACTCATAAAGCCGAGGCGGGCGGTAATCTCTTTCAAAATCAGCCGCGCAATCATCGCTTGCTGCTCGTTCAATGTTAACTTGTGAGTGAACAAATCAAGCGCGTCATCAACGCCAAGATCGCAAATATCCATAATATTCAACCCCTGCACCGTTACCGCCAAGACAACCGGTTTTAGCCGCGCGCCGCCGCAAACATAACAATCCCGCTGGCGCATAAACCGCTCAATGTCCTTGCGCATAAATTCGCTATCGGTTTCTTTCCAGCGCCTCTCCAAATTGGGAATCACTCCTTCATAGGTTGTATCGTAATGCCGCCCATTGCCAAGCTGTACTGGATATTTCTGATCGCCCGTACCGTAGAGTACCTTCTGGCGCACCTCATCAGACAACTGCCCGACTGGTGTCCGGATACTGAAACCATGCGCCTCGGCTACCGCCGAAATCTTGCGCATGTAAAAGTTATCAACATTGATCCGGTTGTATGGCCGAATCGCACCCTCAGCAATCGTCAGATTATCATTCAGTACTAAACTAGGATCAACCTCCAAGCGGCTGCCAAGTCCAGTGCAGCTCGGACAGGCCCCTTGCGGTGCATTAAAACTAAATAGACGCGGCTCAAGCTCTGGAATCTCCTCATCCGGATGATCAACACAGGCATATCGCTGCGAGAACGTTTTCAGTTCATCCGTATCAGCATCCAGCACCTCAACCACACCCTGGCCAAGCTCCAGCGCCTGCTCAACACTCTGGCTCAACCGGCTAGTTAGATCATTGTTCATCGCCAGGCGATCAACCACTAACTCAATGCTATGCTTATAGCTTTTCTGTAACTGCGGAAACTCGTCCAGCGCATACACCACGCCATCCACGCGCACCCGGGCGTAACCTAACCGTCGATATTGCTCTGGAATGTGCGCAAACTCGCCCTTCTTATTCTTGACAATTGGTGCGAGTAGCAGCAATCGCTTGCCATCATATTGCTTAGCAATCTCCTGGATAATCGCCTCGGCTGTGCGGCGCGACACTGGCTTATGGCAGCGCGTGCCGTCTGGTTTGAGAGCCGGACAATGCGGCGTGCCAATTCGCGCAAACAAGAGGCGCAGATAATCATAAATCTCAGTCACTGTCGCCACGGTTGAACGCGGATTACGACTGGTTGACTTTTGGTCAATTGAAATTGCCGGGCTCAGGCCCTCGATACTATCAACATCCGGCTTATCCATAATGCCTAAAAATTGCCGCGCATAGCTCGACAGGCTTTCGACATAGCGGCGCTGGCCCTCGGCGTAAATCGTGTCAAACGCCAGCGACGACTTACCGCTGCCGCTCAGGCCAGTGATCACCACTAATTTATCGCGTGGGATCTCCACGTCAATATTTTTCAGATTATGCTCACGGGCGCCCTTGACGCGAATAAACTCTACCATAACCGCTACATTATACCTGTTTTTCACAACTTTTTCCAGTCAGCGAACTGTGTGTCCACTCGTTCATCTTTAAAATCCTCACGAGCAGATTCTGGAAATCGTTGTTCATATATTTTATCCATACGTAGCCGTTGTATAAGTATGCCAGTCAGTTATGCCGCGGAGACATTTAGGATATTCTTCTGGCCAACCAAGGTAAGCACTTAGGCGTACAAACAGCACACCATAACTTGTCAAATATTTAAGTCTACTTGGCGATTACATTAATCTAGGCTGCAGCGCATTCTGCTTATCGTTGCGCATACTATAGTACATTTGCTATAGTGTAGTCAAATGAGTGTGATAGTGGAATTTTTCAAAAGTCTTAGTTTCAAGTTGCGTATTTTACTGATATGTATTATTAGCGCACTAATTATCGCTCTGCTACACTTTGGGCTTTATGATGTAATTGTAAATTTTATAATAGCTGGTGCTATACCTGGTACACATATGTCAATTCCATACTGGCTAATGTTGCTATTTTATGGCGCGATAGCGCTGAATATACTTATCGCTATTGAAAACTCAGCACAACGTCCGCTACCGCCAAAAAACGATTGACTCAACTAAAGTCAGTCGCTACCCGGCAATACCGCCTCCGCCCACAACTGCAATTCTTGCAATATAAACTGCTGCTCGTCAGTCGCTGTCGGCGCTAAACGATGCAAAGCTGTCATAAACCCTGGCAATTGTGCCTGCAAGCGCTGAGCCCGCCACGCTTCCCACTGCGCCAGATCATCTTCACTGAGTGAGCGCGGAAAATTACGTGCTTTGTAGTGTAGCAATAGCGGCGCTAACCGTTCGTCCTGAAACTCTGGATGAAAATCAGCCAGCTCGCGCTCATCAGCATTACGCACCGCCTCGACACGGATACGATCACGGTCGTTCAAAAAGCCTTCATACAATTGCGCTTCCGGATCGGGCAGTTTCTTGAAGGCTGGCTTGTTTTCAAAAATAGTCCGTAATTTTTCGGCAAAGTCCGGGTGATTCAGTAAAATATTTTGATACTGCTGGACAATCTCTGCGCTAAGCGAAATTTTCCGCCAGCCATTGCCCTGTTCCAACACGCCCAGCGGCGCCACCGCCGGACAGCGATTGTATTGCAGCTCTTTGACGGGCAATTTGACGAAATCCTCAGCTTGCCGCTCCTCCCACGAAGCAAAGATTTTTGCCGACAATTCCTCCGCGCTCAGCCCAACAAACGGCGTCGGATCATAGCGCAGATCATAGACAACCACGCCGCCGCTTCGACTGGTCGTCAGCGGAAATGCCACCGTAGTTTTGGCAAATTCTTTATCGTAACGCCCACTGGCATAGACAAACGGTTTTTTGTCGTCCACATTGACCAGTTGCTGAACTACTTTTTTATCGCGCATTTTCAGTAAATAATCATACAGTTGCGGCTGCTTTTGCTTGATCAATTTCGTCACGGCAATCAACGCTATCACGTCCGCCAAGGCATCATGAGCATTTTCATGCGCAATACCATTAGCGCTGGTGATCAACTCCAAACGATTACTCGGCTCACCCTTAGCATCAAGCGGCCAATTGATTCCTTCCGGCCTGAGCGCCCGCGTCAATCGCACCACATCCAGCAAATCCCAACGCGAGCGACCGTCTTTCCAGCTCCATTCGTAAGGATCATGGAAATTGCGCCACAACAAATGGCGGATAAATTCGTCGTCAAATCGAATATTATTAAAACCAACTGCAATAGTGTCGGGCGTGAAAATTTCCTCACTCAACATCCGTGCAAACTGTGCCTCAGTGTAGCCTTCCTCGACCGTTTTTTGCGGCGCGATGCCAGTCACCATCAGCGCGTCAGGACTCGGCAAGGTATCATCATTTAATGTCACCAGCAGATTATACGGTTCACCAATCGGCTCAAGGTTCATATCCGTTCGCTGCCCCGCAAACTGCATGATTCGGTCTTGCCGCGGATTTAATCCGCTGGTTTCCAGGTCATAAAAGAAAAATGTTTGCGCCATAACTATAGTATAGCAAAGCTACGAGATGACACCCAAATCTACTGCTCAACCATCGTAAACGGCATCAATTCGCCAATCCGCACCAAGGTCTCGCCCACTGCACCCTGACGAATTAGTTCGTGGGTGATGCCCATTTTTCGCATGATATCGCGCAGGCGATTGACTGATTCAAACTGATCAAAGTTAGTGCGGCGAGCAAACTTTTCAATTTTAGCTCCGTGAATAATGAAACTGACCGCGTCTTCATCGTCTACATTTTCAGGCTCCGCACCAACAACCCGCTCCACCGTCCAGGCGTCAGACGCTGCTTGTGCATCCAGCGCGATTACAGGTAGATCATCACTCTCCTCCTCAACCAGCTCCGCCTCACGCGCCCGATATTCGGTAACTTCACGGCGCAATAAGCGCAATAGTTCCGTCACGCCAGCATGCGTTTGCGACGAAATCGCCACCACTGGCGAACCATTGGCTACATTTTGTAACGCTGTCGACTGCATGGCAATAATCTCATCATCCAGCCCTTCACACTTCGTCAAAGCAATGATTTCTGGACGCGCCGCCAATTCTTCAGAATATTTTTCCAGCTCGCGGCGAATGGTCTGGTACTTTTCCGCTGGGTCATCACTATAAGCATCAATCATATGCAGTAACACAGCCGTCCGTTCAACATGGCGCAGGAACTGGTCGCCCAAACCCTTGCCTTCCGACGCACCCTCAATCAACCCTGGAATATCGGCGATCAAGATTGAACCGTCATCAACATCCGCCACGCCCAAATTTGGCGTCAACGTTGTAAACTCATAATTAGCAATCTCTGGCCGAGCATTAGAGACCACACTCAAGAAGGTTGATTTGCCAGCATTCGGAAACCCAACCAAGCCAACGTCGGCCAGCAATTTTAGTTCCAGCTCTGCCTCAAATTCTTCGCCCGCCTCACCAAGCTCAGCCATCTTCGGTGCTTGGCGCGTACTGGACGTAAAGTGCGCGTTACCAAAACCGCCATCACCACCCCGGGCAACGACCGCTTGTTGCCGGTCTGCCGTCAAGTCTGCTACCACCTTGCCGTCACGCTTGACCAACGTACCCATCGGCACTTTAACAACCAGTGGCGAGCCGCTTTTACCGCGCTTGTTACGCTTACTGCCATCGCAGCCATTTTCTGCTTTTAGCTCTGGCTTGTAGCGAAAATTCAGCAGTGTATTGAGGTCTTTAGTTGCCAAAAAAATGACGTCACCGCCGCGTCCACCATCACCGCCATCAGGGCCACCCTTATCAACATATTTCTCATGCCGAAAACTGACCGCGCCGTTGCCGCCCTTGCCAGCTCGCACCAATACTTTCGCTGTATCTACAAACATAATTTTAGTATATCAAAAAGCGCCCCCGAGAGATAGCGGAGGCGCTAATATACTTAGTCTACTTAGTGGATATAAGTGTAACCGCCTGGGTTATCAAGAACACGATGAGTAACGATACCGTATCCAGCAAAATTCATATCGCTGACGTAAACTACACCGTTTTCAACTCGTTCGACAATACCAACGTGACCGTAATAACCAGTTCGCGTCTGGAAAATTGCGCCTGGCGCTGGAGTATTATTGACCAGAAGACCAGCCGCCCTGGCGCTAGCTGCCCACGTATTAGCATTACCCCAGAAACTACCGATTGGACGCCCTAACTGCAAACGGCGCTCATACGCATACCAGGTACAGTTACCAGCAGCATATCGGTTACCAACAGAGGCAATAGCTGAGCTTCTAGTTGCTGTACCGCCAGAGGTGCTACCGTAAGAGGAGGCGTATCGATTACCATAACGCGGGCGCGGAGCTACATAACCTGGACGTTCAGTTTCCGGTAATTCGCCGCCAGGCAGAACTACGCGAGTACCAACATTAAGCCCTGTGTTTTCCTCAATATCGTTATATAGTACGATTCGCTCAGCGCTAGTCTTATATTTTTCCGCTAGCGACTGAGCGGTGTCGCCGCTCTTAACTGTATAAACCACACCGTCAACCAGCGGCACAGTCAAAGTCTTGCCTGGCTCAATTGCATCAGAATCCGTATTATTAGCCCAGCGCAGTGTTTGCGCCGAGATTTTAAACTTCTTAGCAACAGTGTTCATAGTGTCGCCATTCTTCGTTACATAAGTCGTAATTCCGCGACCAGCTGAAGTATCAGGTTTGACAATTTCCGGTTTCGTGATCACCTCGGCATCATTTTGCGATAAATCTTTCTTAATTCCCAGAGATGTAGTAGTTTCACGTAGATCACCAGCTGATGGCAGCTCAGTCGTTTCAGCAAGATTTGTTACTACAGTAGCTGCCGCCAGCTGATCAACAGACACTGCACTTGCTGCGGTATTTTCATTATGCGATTTTGACGATTTCGTATTAGACGAGGTAACTGTTCTATTTTCTGCCGCTGCCGACTCGCCGTTATTATATCCATATATTAGGAACGAAATAACTAAAATAAATATTCCGCCATAAACTGCAAAGGAACGCAGCTTACTTCTTTTACTCCGAAGAGTAGATACTTGATTACGAATCTCCGTACTCCTTGCATCAGCGTTGCCGCCAGTGCTGCTACCAAACTGTCTTTCTTCTCGCAATAGAACAGGATACCTTGTCGACCTAATAATTAGTTTATATTCTAAAATGATTTGGTTTATCGTATCCGTAGCGACAATCTTGGCAGGCCGTTCGTCGTGCCAGTCCCCAACAACTCAACTCGCGAACGAGCTACTGTTTATTTTACACGACATTGACATTATTGTCAATAGATTTTATGAAATGCTAATTTGTCAAGAAATCTGGCATTTTTTCTGGCAATGCTGCTTGATATTCTTCTCATGCTCATCATTCGTTACCGCAAAATACGTAACGTCATCATCACCGCTCAAAAAGTACTTGTATGGAGTATTTTCCGGATCAGCTGCTGCGTTTAGCGCGCTCAAAGACGGCACAGCAATTGGCCCTGGAGGTAAACCCTTGTGTTTGCGAGTATTGTACGGAGAATTTAAATCCGGCGTCCGTACTGCACCAGTTTTATCAGCAGCATATTGATATGTTACATCAGACCCTAACGGCATATCCGCTTTCAAACGATTATAGAATACGCTCGCAATTTTTCGCTGATCAGCGCATGTTTCCGCCCCAGCACCACAGCCAATTGACTCCTTCTGAATAATTGATGCCAATGTAATTCCCTGATGCAGCGTCAAACCGCGAGCCTTAAACTTCTCTACTAGATTATATTTTTTCACGACAGCCTCAAAATGATTGAGCGAACGCTGAATCACCTGTTCAATCGACTCATTAGGCGAAATATAAAACGTTTCACCATAGACGTAGCCTTCTAGGTCAGCGCCATTCGGGCGGCTAGCTAAAATTGGGTTCGTATACTTGGCGCTAAACGCCTCTTTTATTTTTTTATCCAAAAATTCCGCTTTTTTTAACACCGATTCTACTTCTCTACCGTCTGAATTTTTGATTTTCGTATGCAGCGTTGCACCTGGATAAAACGTTATCGAAATCTCATCTGATTTACCGCTAGTTAAACGAGCTACAATTTCCGGCACTGTTTGCGACGGCTTTACTGAGTATACGCCAGATTGAAACTTGCTGCTAGCATTATGTAGACGCACATACGCCGAAAAAGCCAGCGAGCTGCGAATAAGTTTTTTCTGCTCCAAGCTATCAGCTATATCGCCAGAATTCATACCTTCCTTAATATCAATCCTCACAGCTGCTTTATTACTAATATCAGCTGGCATAAGCATCTGTCGATACCACATCACCGCACTCAGCGACGCCACGCCGACCACTGCAACTAGCACCGACAAAGCTATTAGCCATTTCCTGCGGCTTCTTCGAATTTTCATATATGCTCCTCCAAATAATCTTGCAAAATTATACTAGCCGCCTCGGCGTCAATTTCGCCTTTATCTTTAATTTTATTACCCAGTCTTTGTTCCGCCTGGACGCTTGTCAGCGACTCGTCCTGGAAGACTACCTTCGTATCCAAATCAATCTCTGCCAATTGATCGACAAAATTCTCTACATATTTCGTCTGCTGCGTTGGTTCGCCAGATTGATTGCGCGGATAGCCTACGACGATGATATTAATATCGTTTCGTAAAACCAATTCGACAATTTTTTGGATTGTTGACTCGTCATTCTCTAGCCACCCAAAAGGCACCGCAATTTTAACCCGAGAATCAGCCATCGCTACGCCGATCCGCCGCGTACCGACATCCAGAGCCAAAAAATTCCTATTTGGCATCCTTCAGCTTAAACTCAACGTTAATCTTTTTTATATCATTTGGGACAGATCTTACCCAAAACGGCGAGAATTTTACATCGACATCCTCAACACCTTCAATAGACTCAATCGACGACTGTACGTCACCGTACGTCCGGCCTTTTGCCTGCTCTTTCACCTTAGCCTCATTAATTTCCGGACCAATCTTGCCGTTAGCGGTCACAACAAGGCTCTTAATACCACCTCTATCAGTAAATTGAGAAAATTCCGCTTTATCTACGCCGCTGTCATAAATTTTTTGCGACTTTTTATCGCCAATATCGTCTTCTCTAATTTTAGCGTCAATGAAAGATTTTATATCAGATTTATCTGCTGCCAGCATACTGGCAGTAATTGTCGATTTTAGCAGCACGCTACCCGAGGCTTCGCTATCAACCGCCACGCTAGGAACTGGATCTGAGCGATTTTCAGAATAACTATCGGTGATGACTTTCGCAGAGCTGCCGAAAGAGCTGGCAAGCTGATTTTTTAGGCTATTATCCTTCTGTTCGTTTAATTTCGATTTTGCGCTGGCAACGTCAGACGCTGTTACTACGGTAGCTGTTTTGTCAGTCCCGCCGCTGGTTGGCGACATCAGCGAAGCTTTTATGCCATCAACCGAAATCGACATACTACCCGACGCTGCATTATACTGCGAACCGCCCTCAGCTGCCCGTACCGAGGCGGTAGCCGTTCCGGAGCAAGTTCTATCAGAACAATCCCACGACAACGTCGCCGCCGGAACTGTCACCGACGAAGATAGCACATAAGACAAATCATTATTCTTAAGAATCGTCCCCGCAGCTATAGTCACGCTATTCTTTGACGAATTACTAAATTTAACCGACCCAGTCGCCTTTTCTCCAACATTCTTTTTACCAGTTGCCACAAACTCAACACTGATTTCTTTTTGTAATTCTCGTTTTTGAACTTTAATACTGTCATTTTTAGCGCTGACCGTATCGTCCGTCGTCAATTTTACCGTCTCGCTGACTTTTACGCCCGTTGTTTTAGCGGTAATAATTACTGTCGCGTGCGGCGCAAACCAAGTCGCCCACACTAAAAATATAATTAATAGCAGTACGCCGCCGCCAATCAAGGCGAACTTCTTGCGAAAAACATTAAAATCTGGAATCTTTGGATTTTTCTTATTGCTTTTTGCTGAATTGCCAGGAGATTTATTCTTATTGGCGGCATCTGGGGTATTTGCCTCGCTAGCCCCCTTGTTATCTTTTGGTTTTTTATGAGCCGAATCCGCCATATCGCCAACTGGCAGCTGTCCGCCATCAATCACATCATTATCGTCTACTTTCAGCGCTGGAATCTCCGCAATTTCCGGCTTACTTTGCAATGTTTTTGCTACTGGAATATCAGCTGTCGCCGCCAATCCTGCCAATACATTGTCGCTGGTAATTATTACCACTCTTTTGTCCGCTGATTTAGCTGCTCGCGCCAACAGTCGAATGTTAACCGCACTCTGCAAAACGCCGATTCGGCGCGGCGGTACCAAGGCAATAATCCGTTCTTTTGACGATTTAATCTTGCCAATTATTGACGTAATATCGTCTTCTGTATCAATATGGATAACGTCTTTATTCATTTCAAATCTTTAATAACCTGTTTACTTTTTCGACCAAACCATTACTTTCCTGGTTTCCAATTATTGTATCATACCCCACCCGGAGTAAACCCATAACCGTGATAAACGTATGATCGGCTATATCACCTGTGGTATCAATTATGCCAGTCACGTCGCTAGGCTTAATATATTGCACGACTGGTTTTTTTGTAAACGGCAAATCCTCATGCCACTGGTGTTTTTCCAGCGCCTCAGTAATTTTCTTCAAATTAGATCCGCCGCCGCACAGCAAAATGCGGTTTGGTAAATAATCAACATTATCAAACTCGCTTAATGCCAATTCCACACCAGACAGCCATACCTCTAGCGTCTTATCAATCGCTTCATCAACTCGCCTTTTCACTGTCGGCTTAATATTACCATCATTAAGGTTTAGTTTTAACTTCTCAGCATCCTTAAAGCTCAAATCCAAATCGGCAGCAATCGTCCGAGTAAAACTACGACCGCCGATGCCAAACATCTTCGTGCCCTCAACCCCGCCGTCGTTTACTACTGCAATATCGGTCGTGCCGCCGCCGATGTCCGCTAAAATTGCCGTAAAATTACTATCGGTATCTGTTCCTAAAACACTGCGACTTACTGCAAAAGGCTCGGCAGCTACCGCCACCAATTCTAATGCTAATTCGTCAGCCACTTTCTCCAACGCTCCAATATGCACCATCGGCGCAAATGCCGTATAAATTTGTACTGCTACATCCCGCCCCTGAAAACCAATCGGATTAGACACTTTATAACCATCAATATGAATACTTACCAGCGCCGAATTAACTAACTTCACTTCAACATCCTCGTTGCCAGTCTCCAGTGCTATCTGCGCCTGAGCTTTACTTTGTGCCCGCTCTTGCACCTTCTCAATGATAAACTCCATCTCTGCCACGTCTAAAGTTTTATTCGGCTGCGGACGACGGTAGCGAATCGTATTAGTAATACCCTTTACTAGTTCGCCAGCAATACCAATAATCACGCGTTTACCCTGTATGCCAGCTTGATCTTCCGCCTCGGTAAGCGCCGCTTCACAATTTGCGACCACACCAGCAATATCAGCAATCGCACCTAAATGCATGTCGCCCATCTCTTGCTGTTTGCGCCCGACACCGATAATTTCCAAATTATCATCTTTTATTTCGGCAATCAGCGCCTTAACGACCTCTGTACCAATATCCAAACCAACTAACAATTCCGGAGTATCTTTATCGGTTTTTTTTAACATGTCTCTCAATGCCATACAAGTTTATTATATAACGCTTGTGATTTTGAGGCAATTATTGACTTTTTCACTAATAAATTACCTCATGTTTATTTATTTCAGAACCGCTTTAATCCGGCGAACTCCCGCTGAGCTGGACTCTTCTTTGGTGATTTTAAAGCGTTTGCCGCCCTCGGACAAAACACCCGTGCGCTCGACGTGCGGACCGCCACAGATTTCGAAGCTGATGATATTGTCGCCTTCGCCGATGGAATAGACTTTTACCTCATCACCGTAGCGTTCGCCAAAAGCGCCGATTGCACCCATTTTTAGCGCCTCATCAGTCGGATAGATCTGGTAACTAACCGGCAAATCAGCATCAATCCATACATTGACCTGATCCTCCACCGCCTGTTTTTCCTCTGGCGTCAATTTATCATGATTAAAGTCAAAACGCAGGCGCTCAGCAGTGATATTGCTGCCATGCTGCTGCAAATCCGGAGCATTTAGGACTTTGCGCAGCGCCGCTCCCAACAAGTGCGTCGCCGTATGATATTTCAGATGAATCGGATCGTGACCCTCTAGGCCGCCGCTAAACTGCCCTTTGCGTGCTGTCTTGGAGCGCTGGCGTTGCTCGTCCATCTTAGCGTCAAACTCGGCGCGCCAATTATCAGAAAGTTTGATGCCTTGTTTATACGCTTCCTCAGTACTCAGCTCCACCGGAAAACCAAACGTATCGTACAGCGTAAATAACTCTTCGCCAGTCAAGCCGTCATCAATATAATGCTGCATTTGCCTGAGACCTTTACGCAGCGTTTGGCGGAAGGCTTTTTCTTCCTTGACCAGCACAGCGATGATACTCTCGCGGTTTTCCTTAACCTCTGGAAAATCTGCTTCATATAAATCAGCGATCACCGGCACGACTTCCTCTAGGAAATTTTGCTCAATCCCCAGATCGAAACTATAACGAATCGCCCGACGCAACAGGCGGCGCATCACGTAACCTTGTTCTTTATTACTCGGCACACAGCCATCAACCGCCAAAAATACCGCCGCCCTGAGATGATCGGCGATCACTCGCATTGACGCGGTATGCGTAGCATATTCCTTACCGCTTAAACTTTCCAGCTTTTTAATAATTGGCTGTAGTAGGCTGATCTGAAAAACGTCAGGACTGTCAATTGCTGCCGCGGCAATCCGCTCCAAGCCGCCGCCGAAATCAACATTCTTGCGTTTCAGCGGTTCAAAGCTACCGTCATCCAGCCGGCGATACTGCATAAACACTTGGTTGCCAATTTCCATAAATCGGCCGCTATCACTAGCTGGATGCGCCTGCCCAAAACTAGCATCGTGATGCTGCTCGCCAAAATCATAAAACACCTCGCTATCCGGCCCGCACGGATCGCCGATTGGCGTACTATCAATCCCGCCGCCGCGGCTCCACCAGTTCTCTTTATCGTTGTAAAAGAAAATCCGGCCGCCCTGCATACCCAGCTTGTCGCCATTTTCAGCGCTATCCAGCTCGACAATTTTAGCTTCAATGCCTTTTTTGGCAAAAACTTCCTGCCAAATTTGTGCTGCTTCATCGTCGCGCGGAATGTTGTTTTTCTCATCGCCGATAAAACAGCTGACATAAATCTTGTTCGGATCTAGCCCAACTATTTCTGTCAAAAATTCGAAAAACCACTCAATCTGCTGGCGTTTGAAATATTCGCCCATGCTCCAATTGCCCAGCATCTCAAAGAACGTCGTGTGTCGATTATCGCCAACATCCTCAATATCCTGCGCCCGCAAACACGTCTGACTATCAGCCAATTTAGTGCCTTGCGGATGATCCTGGCCCAGCAAGTACGGCAGCAACGGCTGCATACCTGAGCCAGTGAATAACGTCGTCGGGTCATTGTGTAGCATAAGCGGCGCCCGCTCAATAATAGCGTGACCGTTCCTTTGGCAAAATTCGAGATATTTCTGGCGGATTTCTTGTGTACTCATAGAGGTAATTATAGCATAAAACAAAACCGCCCGATTAACGAGCGGTTTGCAATTATTCTATAATACCTACTCGACAGACTCTTCAGCCGGCTCTTCCTTCGGCTGATTCTTGCGAAGTTTCTCTGGGTTGCGGATAGATTTATGCTTATCAGCAGCCGGTTCTTTAACCCATTTCGGTAATTTAACGCCAGCTTCTTTCAATAGTTTAACGACGCGCGGGGTTGGCTGAGCGCCGTTATCTAAATATTTCTGCGCCGATTCAACCTGAATATTTGCTTCTTTAGTATGCGGGTTGTAGCTACCAACATACGCGACCACTCGACCGCTCGACGGGTGACGATGCGCCTCTTGTACCGCCAGGCGGTACACTGGATAACCTTTGCGACCCAACCGTTGCAAACGAATTGCTAACATGTGTAATTTCTTCCTTTTCTTACAACTCTTTGATTAATGTCTTACTCCTAGAGAGTGTACACTATTTATGCGCGGTCGTCAATAAACCCACAACTCATGGCATATTTCATAATCTCAGCAAAATTATCAAAATCATGGTGATAGTCTTGCACTTTATCAAATTCCACAAACTCCCTAGCTGATGATTCGTACGAAGCTACAAAATCATCTATTCGTTTTACATCAGCCAGAAAAAGCAGCTGATATGCCCTATCGGGGTATCTATCGTTATATTTAGAATGAAATAATTTTTCAATATACCAAGCACCAATCAATTTTAGAGAATTTAGTTCAACGGATGTTTCCTCGTACACTTCGCGTCGCGCACAATCTTCTGGCGTTTCTCCTAATTCCATACGACCACCTGGCAAACCCCAGCCACGCGGTGGCTTGGCCAAAAGTATTTTATTTTCATGAACTACACAAACCATACACGATGTCACAAGCGAAAAGTCAGGAATGGTTTCACACGGATAAAATTGAGACTTTGTTGATTTGTCTTTACCCCAGAAAACAAACGGAAAAATATCGTTAACTTTCATAACACAACCCCTTCTTTACATTTTATGATAACATTTGACACACTTATACCATAATACGACATATCAATTATTGAGATCCGAATAACGTTTTGTTGTTAACGACGTCAATATCATTCTGTACAGCCTTAGATATTTTGCTAAATTTATACAACGCGTCTATGGTATTCAAAAAGTTATATTTTGGATATAGGCTTAACCCCAAAACTACCCGCATCCTTTCAACAAAAATAATATTGACCTATGTAATAACATTAGACTACACTAATCAATAGAGCATAAAATATCTAACAATTTCTATCTGGAATGTTACAGAGACTATAAACTGTCATGTAGCTAGCGGTACAAAAGAAACGCCAACTTGAAGCGCCCGGTGTTGCGCAATGCTTAAAGGAAAGGATTAATTTTTGGAAATGAAACGACACATCATTGACCTGCATACCCATACTATCCACTCTGACGGAGTATTAACGCCAATTGAGCTAATTGATCGAGCATATGATAATGGCGTATCTGTACTGTCGATCGCTGACCACGATACGTTAGGCGCATATGAGGACGAATCAACATTTGAACAGGCTAAGAAACGTGACATTCGCCTCACCCCTGGAGTTGAAATTTCAGCCAAGTATCGATCTGTCGGTATTCATGTTTTGGGACTTTTTATTGATCATGAGAATGACGCTCTCCATAACGTCTTAAAGAGGCAGCATGATTTTAGAATTGAGTATATGAACCGCGTTGTTGATATGTTTGAAAAAGATGGCTGGGCGATTGCTTCAAAAGAAAGTTTACTTTCGTTAGGATCAATTACTAAAGCTCACATTTCTCAAAGTATCGTCGAGCACGAAGAAAATTTTGAACGCCTAAAACAATTGTTTGGCCAGATTCCTAACCGCGGTATGTTTATCGAGGCTATGATGAATGAAGGTTGCAAGTATTTCCTAGAACGTGAAACACTATCGCCGGCAGAAGCTATCCAAGCAATTCACGACGCGCACGGTGTTGCAATCTTCGCCCATCCTATTGCCAGTTTATACGAAGATATGGACATGACAGCTCTCCGCGATGTGATTAGCAATACTAATTTCGACGCACTCGAAGCGTTTTATTACTATCATGACCAATCCAGAGGCGGAGCAATGGTAACAGCAATTGATCAAATGGCAGAACTTGCTCAAGAGTTTGGGCTTGCTGTGAGCGCTGGCTCTGATTACCATGGACCAAATCCAGCTCATGGTCGTCAGACCGATGTAGGGTTCAAGGGAATGCCAAGAAAACCGGGGTTGAAATACCTTAAAGCTTTGGAAGAGATAGCTCTCAAATACGCTTCTTAGTAGCAGCTAGCTTAGCAAATAATCCCGCCACCCAAGCATTCCTCGCCGTCATATATCACAGCCGACTGGCCTGGGGCGACGGCGCGCTGCGGCTCGGACAAGATAACCGTCACTTTCTCACCAGCATTATCGTTCACACGCGTAATCTCCGCATTAATTAGCGGCGCTCGGTGTCGCACCCGAACCTGATAGGTGCCGTCTTTTGGCGGCTGATTAATCCAGTGAACGTCAGTCAGTGTCAATTCTTTCCGCCACAAGTTACCATCATCAATCGAGCGCGATACATAAACTTCGTTTTTTGCCACGTCCTTACCGACGACATAGTACGGCAAGCCGCCGCCAACATTCAAGCCATGCCGCTGCCCCAGCGTATAAAACATTGCCCCGTCATGCCGGCCAACAACCGCACCCGTTGGCTGATCAATGATATCGCCCGGACTAGTCTCAACATATTCTGACAAAAACTCACGAATCCCCACTTGCCCAACAAAGCAAATACCCATCGATTCCTTTTTGCTGGCCGTCCACAAATCCCGCTCCTTAGCCATTTGGCGCACCTCAGCCTTGGTAAAATCACCCAGCGGAAACATAGTCTTTGCCAGCGCCTCGGACGTCACCCGGTACAGGAAATAGGTTTGGTCTTTATTGTCGTCATAGGCGCGGAATAGCCGCCCACCACTTGAATGATATTCTGTCGTGCGGGTGGCGCGAGGCGGGGCAGCACCCGAAAATGTTTTCAGCTTACCTGAAAAATTTTCAGAGGCGGACCGAGCGACAGGACCCGCGGGAGAAAAAGTGCGTGCATAATGCCCCGTCGCAATATACTCCGCACCCGCTGCCAACGACGCTTCCAAAAATAACTTAAACTTCACCTCTTGATTGCACATCACATCAGGATTTGGCGTCCGACCCGCCTGGTATTCGCGGATCATATAGTCAACGACATTTTGCTTGTATTCTTTCTGAAAATCGAACACTTGAAAATCAATTCCCAGCCCCACCGCCACGCGCTTAGCATCAGCCACATCCTCGGCCCACGGACAGTGCATGCCTGGCAAATCCTCCGACCAATTTTTCATATACACGCCAGTTACCTCGTGACCTTGCTCGACCAATAGCGCTGCCGCTACCGACGAATCAACGCCGCCCGACATACCAACAAATACCCGAGCCATCAGCGTGACACTCCCAGTGCAAACAAACCGATCCGCAGCAATTCGCCGACCGCCAGCCACCAGCCCCACGGTGTCAGCCACCACCATGTACTCCAATGCCTGTCGTGCGTTGTCGGTCGTGCCCGCAGCTCAACATTCGGCAGTTGCGCTGAAAACTCAGCCAGCGCTCGCCGCATGTGATAGCCGCTAGTGACCAGAATGACGCGCTTGATACCGCGCTGCGCTATAATATTTGCCACTTCTTGGGCGTTTTGTTTGGTGGTTTCTGAACGTTCATCCATCACTAAGTTCGCGGTTGGGACACCCGCCGCTTCGGCTTGTTTTCTCATGGCGGCAGCGTTAGATGGGCCGGATTTATCGGCCGCAGCACCGGACAAGATAATGGTCGGCGCCCAGCCAGCTTGATATAATTTAACCGCCTCAGCTGTACGCGCTTCCGTGTCGCCGCCACTAATAACGATGATCGCGCCCGCTTTTTGGCACTGCCCTGAGCCAGGGCGCGGACAATCTTTCAAGTCATCCGGCGACAAATAATGACTCAAGCCAACAATGACTGCAATCGCAATTAGCACTAGACCAATTAATCGATGAATCACTGCATCCTCGCCTTCTCGCGCCGCACCGCCTCAATGATTAACTCTGCCGCCTGACACACATTAGTCTCATCGTTCAATCGCCCGAAGGTGAGCCGCAGACTACCATCAATCGCCGCGTTACTCAGCCCAATCGCCGCCAAAACGTGTGAGCGCGTCCCCGAATTAGCCGCACAAGCACTACCCGTCGCCACCAGCACGCCACGCGCTTCCAGTAAAAACACTAATCGCTCGGCGTCAACACCAGGAAATGAAATATTGAGAAAATTAACTAGCGATTTTTTCTGATCAGAAGAAATAATCATGTCAGGGAAAGCCGCTAATAGTTTTTTTGCCAACACATCACGCAGACCTCGCAGCCGTTTTACTTCACCGCTGCGACGCTTGGCAGCTAACTCCAGCGCCGTAGCAAAGCCGACCACACCAGCCACATTTTCCGTGCCGCTGCGCAGTCCCGCCTCCTGCCCGCCGCCAACAATGTTCGGCTGCAGATTGACGCCCGGCCGCACCCATAGCAAACCAACCTGCTTCGGTCCATAAACCTTTGCCGCTGATAGCGTCAACAAATCAACGCCCAGCCGCTTAATTTTCACATCCATCAGCGCTGCGGTCTGCGAGGCGTCGGTATGAAATATAAGCGGCGTTGATTCACCATTTTCTTGGCGCCTGAGTCGCTCTGCCCTAACAACTTCGGCAATTTCTTCAATGGGCTGAACATATCCGAGTTCATGATTCGCCAGCGCGATGCTTATAAAACTAACGTCTGGCGTCAGTAGTTTTTTAACGGCCTGCGGATCGATGCGTCCGTTTTTCATCGGTGGGATAAGCCGAACGTCCGAACGCGCTTTTGCAGAATTGATAACCGAGCTATGCTCAATCGCCGAGATCAAACTCACGCCATCCGCCGCGGTAAACGCCAAATTGATTGACTCCGTGGCGCCAGCCGTCATCACCAGTTCATCCGCACCCACGCCCAGCACCCGCGCGATACGCGACTTTGCCTCGCGGTAGTCACGCTTGACGGTGACCGCCGGTGCATATGGACTGGACGGATTAAAAAACTTCTCCGAAAAATACGGCTGCATTACCTCAACCACCAACGGATCCATCGGCGTAGCAGCAGCGTGATCAAGATATATAAATTTGTCTTTCACCTCTTTATTATATCAGAGACGATAACCAGTCTGCGGATCGCGCTTATATAGATCCCGGGAAACTCGTTCGTAATATTCTTTAACTGCCAGTACAAAATTCTGCAATTCATCGCCTTCCAAATAGCTATACCGATAATTCGGCTGAACTTTCAAAATACCCTTTGGCTGCACTTCGTAGCGTGTCGTCAACTCCTGTTTCTTGCCATCTTTATCAACAATTTCTTCGTACCAAATCCACGTGTCTTTATCTAAATTAAAAAATTCCCGCCGCGTCACATGCTCTGGCTTTTCGCCAAAAATAGTCGCGCCAATCTCGCTTTCTAATTGAATCAATTCGCGCTCAGTAAATTTTTTCAGCGGCCGGTTTTTCTTTTTTAGAACAGAAGCCAGCCCGGCATCGCCATCGTCGGTAAATACTAACTTCAAAGCTTTTTTAATAAGATTCGGCACTTGTTAGCCCCTCTGCTTTCTCTGTACGAAATGCGTCAAGATTAGTACCTATAGACAAAACTTGCTGTATGTCTTTCTTTTCATGATTATTTACAGCCTCCAGAGTCTTTCTATAGTCAATATAATTTACCTCGTCGCCAGGTGTTATATTTCTATCAGGATTAAATAATGTCGATTTTACCGCTACGCCGCCGTCAATACTATTATTGATTTTACCAAATGAAGCACTGTTGGCATCAGGTTTATTATTTTTAACTTTATCAAAAGATCCTTGCCTTTCCGGAACAATCACGTTCTGAGACATCTCGCCCCGCCTAGACGGACTAATACCTAAAATACCTGACCTAGTGCTTCCCTTGTTCATATTTTCTCTCCACTTATATGCCAAAAAGGTTCTTAGTATTGCGAACCGTAGCTTCAGACAAATCGTCAAAAGGTATGTTTCGATTATCCGCCCAATATTTCGCTACCAGCTCTACATATCTTGGCATATTCATCTTACCACGAAATGGCTTCGGTGTCAAGAATGGCGCGTCGGTCTCTAATAATAATCGTTCCAACGGAATAGAAGCGAACAATTCTTGCTGCGCTTGGTCTTTAGTAAAAGTGCTAATTCCATTCAAACCAACGTACAATCCGCGAGCAAACCCCTTGTCTAAATTGAGGCGCGTATCAGTAAAGCTATGCAGAACGCCGCGAAGGCCATGAAAATTATCAAAAATTGGCCAAAAATCATCCCACACTGATACTTGGCCAGTTGCACCATCACGAATGTGAAAGCTAACTGGCAAATCATAGTCCACCGCCAACTGCAGCTGCGCCTCCAGTGCCTGAATCTGCACATCGCGCGGGCTGTGATTGTAATAATAATCAAGCCCAATCTCGCCAATCGCCACAATTGGTGAATCCTCTGTCCTGGCTTTCAGTAGTCGCTCCACCTCGCCCCAGCCATCTTTGCTGTCGTGCGGATGAACGCCAACTGCCACCCAAGTATAGTCGCGATTCGCGGCAAACTCCACTGCTTGTCGGCTGCTGCGCTCGTCAGTGCCAACGCAAATCATGCCGATACCCGCCGCGATTGTTTGCTGATACAGCTCCTCGCGATTGTCCGCGAAAAACTCGGTATCATGCAGATGACAGTGCGAATCAATCAAACGTAAGTCTGCCGCCATACTATTCTCCGCCGCCAGACTCATTATTATTTACCCTGGTTTTCTACTTTTGGGGTGCGCGGATCGGGCGTATGTAGATATTTGCGCGGGAATAATGGTGTCAGCTCTGACGGCACGACACCACTGGCAAACATGTCGTGAATTTTCTCGGCAGTTTGCGGCATAAATGGACGAAGCATATCAGAGACTTGAAGCAATGTGCCGCAGGAATGCGCCAAAATCTCGCCCAAATGCGCTTCCGCCTCTGGGTCTTTATCGCGTTTTTTAGCAACTTGCCATGGTTGCACACGCTCAATATATTGATTCAATGAACGGATAATCTGCCAAATTTCATCAATTGCCAGGTTAAAATTCAAAGACTCCATATCGGCACGGTACGGCCCCATATCGTGCTCAGATTGCGGCGCATCGCCAATAACGCCGGCTTGATAACTCTGCACCATCTTTGCCACCCGCTGTACCAAATTACCCAGGTCATTACCCAGCTCGCCGTTATAAGCCGCTTCAAACTTCTCCCAAGTAAAGTCACCATCATCCTGAGTTGGCACGTGGCGCAGGAAATAATAGCGGAAAGCCTCAACACCATAGTGCGGGATGATATCAACCGGACCAACACCATTACCGAGACTCTTGCTCATTTTGGTACCACCAACATTGATAAAGCCATGGACCAATAGCACTTTTGGTAGCGGCAAGTCCAGCGCCATCAGCATCGCCGGCCAAATCCCGGCGTGAAAACGAAGAATATCTTTACCGATCACCTGCACATCCGCCGGCCAAAACGCCTGCCATTCCTCAGCTCGATCAGGATAACCAATAACCGTAATATAATTGCTCAGCGCATCCAGCCAGACATACATCACCTGCGTGTCATCGCCTGGTACTGGCACACCCCAGCTGAGGTTCTTGCGCGGACGCGAAACCGACACGTCTTTCAGGCCGTCCTTCATCAATTCCAAAAACTCTTTTTTACGAAATTCAGGCACAATTTTCATCTTGTTTGATTCAATCGCCTGGCGAATATGATCTGAAAAGGCGCTAGTTTTGAAATAATAATTTTCTTCGCTCAGTCGTTGGTACGGCGACTGATGATCAGGACAAATGCCATTATTTTCAGCCGCTTCTTTGTCGGTGACGAACGCCTCGCAACCTTGGCAATACCAACCCTCGTACGTACCTTTGTAGATATAGCCAGCCGCAGCCAGCTTCTGCCAAATATACTGCACCGCGCTAACATGATGCGGGTCAGTTGTGCGGATAAAATCCGTCGCCGAAATATTCAACTCGGCAATCATATTTTGAAAATTGCCATGCATTTGATCGACGTAAGCTTGCGGCGTCTGATTTTGGCTGGCAGCCTTGGCAGCAATTTTATTGCCATGTTCATCCACGCCCGTTTGGAAACGCACCTCGCGGCCGTTTTGCCGCTGATACCGCGCCCACACATCCGCCAGCATATAGTCCATGGCGTGCCCAATGTGCGGCAAACCGTTGACATAAGGAATAGCAGTAGTGATGTAGGCGTGTTGTTTAGTCATGATATATATTATATCACCTCTTTAGTAAAAGAAAGAGCGAGATAAATAAAATCAAAAATCGGTCTGTTTTGCCGATAAAACTATCTATACTTAATCGCGGCGCAACCAATTATTACAAGCACAGTAGCTACAGAGAAAATAGCTGCAATGTTAGCGCCAGTATCAGCCAGCTTGGATTTTAATTGCGAATTTCTATTTGAGCCGCTGCTCGCTGCGATATAATCGGGGTTCTTATTCCATTTCGCATAAAGCGTCAAATCGTGATCTGGCATGGTGTCGTTTGTAAAGTTCCAGCTTGTTGCAAACGTAGTGTCCGTATACCAGCCGGCAAAAGTGTAGCCAGAGCGGGTCGGGGCGACCGGCGGTCTGAAAGGATACGTATAGCCTACCATCTTATTTGGAACGGCAGAACCAGATTGCGAATCAAATGTTACTTTATGTTTTGTACACAGCCTACCATCGCTAGTGATTGTCCAGCCATGTCCGCCGTCAGCGACAGGCTTTATGATGTTAGCCCGCGCCGAAGCGGCTGCACAAAATTTCAAACTGGCCGCTCCAAGCGACATTGGCGATTTTAGATTTTGCGCATTCCAAGCAATTAGCATAGCATCGTAATTCTGGCGCGAAATCGCTGTATGATCAAGCGCGGCCGCCGCACCAGACAACGGTTTTCCCGGCAAAATAACCAACGAATCCAATCGCCAAGCAGCTAGCGATTGATTGAATGAAGTCGCATCACTTAAAAAACGAACAAGAAACTGCACTTTCTTCATATCCCACGCGCCAATCGGCTGGTTGAACGACGCCGCCTTTCGGAACATATCATTTGCAATCACGAGGTTCGATGTATTCCAATTCGCGATAGAATCGCTGCCTCCGTTATTAAAGGCGCTAGCGCCGCTAAACATGGCAGCAGTATCGGTCACCTTTGAAACATCCCAAGAACCGATATTTTGATTAAATCGGTTTGCGTTTTGAAATACACCCGACATTTTAGTAATAGTTGATGTATTCCAATTCCAGTTAGCAGACTCGCCTTTCAGCGATTTATTTCCGATAAACATCCACGATAAATCGGTAGTTTGGCTTAAATCTGGTGTATCAGTTGCCTTGACGTCCATATTCTCCGCGCCGGCAAAAGCAGAACGCATATTTTTCCACTTGTTCGTGCCCCATTGATCAATCGAAAGCAGTTTTAACCTATCACCCCTACCATTTACGATAAACCAAGGGAAAGCGCCGCCAATGCGTATAGTGTAGACCCCCGGCGTAGCGTAATTACAAGTATAAGAGGCAGTCTGCCCAGATACCTCAGTTACACCGTCATTATTGCAGTCAACAGTATAATTGTACCCTGAACCGCTTGTCGGAATAACAAACTGAGTGTTTGGCGACCCCGGCTTTCTGGTATCAACAGTAAATACGAAGTCCGTGTTGTTGATAACGTCAGCTGCGGCTTTTGGCGAATAGAGTGTTGATGCAACAAGCACCGACAAGACACCAGACACTAAAATCAGCGACCTTAATGGCAGCTTAAATTTCTGTATTTTCGTTACTCTAAAATGTTTATTCATGATGATTATTATTATTGTACTTATGCTTTAGCTTTTTGACAATAGATTTTACGGATCGTTCAGCAAACAACAGATCGCGCATCAAGACGAAAGTTGCAAAAAGGTCAATAGAACATCAATAAACTAATTACCAAATCAGCATATCTCTAACTAAACATAAATGCCACCTACCCTCATGTTATAGCCAACAAATTAAATTCGTTTTATTAATTTAATTAGAATAAATCCAGTCACTATAAATCCAGCAGTCGCAAAAAGAAGCATTGACACATCCGAGCCAGTCTCAGCCAGCTTGGTCGATGAGTTTGAATTGTTTTCCGAAGCACCACTGCTTGTTGCAACAGACTTAGGATTCTCGATCCACTTTGCATATAAAGTCAAATTACTGTCTGGCATGGTGTCAACAGCAAATCTCCAGGCCCTAATAAAAGTGTTATCCGTATACCACCCAGCAAAAGTATAACCCTGCCGATTTGGCACAGCTGGCGCGGTAATTTTATCAGTAAAAGCAACTTCTTGGTTGGCAATTGCCATTCCGCCCTGGGTATCAAAAACTACCGTATGCTTCGGACACTCCTTTGCATCGCCATTGATAGTCCAGCCATGCCCGCCATTAGCAGTTGCTTTGATTAGGTTTGCCCTAGACGTATCAGCAGCACAATACTTTAACCCAGCGACTCCTAGTATAAGCGGAGAATTAGTCGACCGAGCATTCCACGAAATTAAAGTATCATCATAATTTTTCATAGATAAACCACTATTATCCAACATCCTAGGGGCGCCAGACCAAGGACTATTTAGTAAACCAGTTGTCGAAACGAGCGAATCTAGCCGCCAATTTGCCAAAGATTGATTAAAAGCGCGAGCGCCGTTAAACATTTCACTCATCAACTCGGCTTTTGAAACATCCCACGACCCTATCGGCTGATTAAACTTAACTGCATTCTGGAACATTGCATTCATTGCAGCCATTTTGCCAGTGTTCCAGTTTTTAATTGAATCGCTGCCGCCATTATTAAATGCTGTCGCGTTATTAAATAAACCGCCAGCAAAAACAACGTTAGAGACATCCCACGATCCGATGTTTTGATTGAAATTTTCAGTATCGCTAAACGCACTACCCATATTAGTAATGGTCGAGGTGTTCCAATTCCAGTTAGCATTCTCACCCTTGAGAGAAGTATTGCCTCTAAAGACAGAGTATCTCGAGTCAGTCTGCGACAAATCGGGAGTGTCAATCGCCTTTACATCCATATTTGCAGCACCGTAAAACGAAGCCACCAACGATCTCCATTTATTCTTCCCCCACTGATCAATAGAAATCATCTTCAGTTTATCGCCGCCGTTATTGAGATAAAACTCTGGAAACACACCTCCGATACGAATCGTATACACACCAGGTGTAGCGTAACTACAAGTATAAGATCCGGTCTGAGCGATTGCTTCGACCGTGCCATCATTATTACAATCGATAGTATAATTATATCCGCCTCCTCTTATCGGAATGACGAACTGGGTATCTGGCGACCCAGATTTGCGCGTGTCCACGGTAAACACAAAATCTGTGTCATTGATGGCGTCGGCGGCAGCTTTTGGCGGGTAAAACATCGGACCAGAAAACGCTGCTAGCACACCTATTGTCACGGCTAATGTCTTGATGGCCAATCCAAATTTTAGCCTTTTTGTTTTCCAGCATCTATTCATTTGGTACCATTATACTTATACTTTATTTTTTTAGCAATATACTAATGCTAATCAAGATAACACACAACATTGCCATGACGCCTTGGAGCTTATTTAGTAGATTTTATCTCTGCTAGCACTGCGAATCTTCCCCCTGCATCACCAGCTGAATGTGAGAAATAGTTCGGATCATCTGCGGTATCAATTGGCGAGATGAAAATGTTATCACCAGGAATGCCCGCCCGGATAGCCAACGAACGATTAAATCCTTGCATATCCAGATAAATTCCGTCAGCCGTTTGACGGCAGAAATTGTGCCAATTTATGTCACTCGCATGATCAAAATAATCCATACGATAATTTTTCTGGGTGATGCTTGGCGACATCCAAATTTGTAAATCTTTTGCCTGGCTGCCCCGCTCGACAAAATACTGGACTGCCCTTGTCATCAACTGCGCAACCGTCGAATGCCGACCTAAATGCGCCAGCATCAGTGCCCGACGCTTTGGATCATAAATGACTGTAGCGATACAATCTGCCACTGGCAAAAACAAGCCCACGCCAGCCGCTTCAGTATATAGCGCGTCAGCAAAAATCCCTTCGTTGTTATATTTAACCGTGTCAGCTTCAGTGACTTCGATGGTAGCATCAAACGTTTGTGCTTGATCATATGAAATTACTTGATAGACGACGTCATCATAGGTAACGCCAATTTGATCGCAAAACCGCCGCCGATTATTCACTATCTCAGCTACGTGGCGACCGCGAATACGATTGAGCATAGTGCCGTCGTCTTTCGACGAAACCGCAATGAGCAGATCAGACGGAAAGCAGACGGGCTGATCTGCCGCAATCATCGCGCCCGCCATTCTTTGAGCAGCCGCTGCCAATCGTCAATCGCCAAATCCTCAGCACGGACATCAGGCGAAATGTTAGCCTTTTTCAGCAACTGTTCGGCGCTAGCTTTACTGACGCCCAGTCCGCCGCTCAAGCTGGAACGCAGTTTTTTACGCTTGGCCGAAAAACCGGCTTTGACAACACGGAAAAAATCTTTTTGGTCTTCAGGATTGACCAGCGGCTCGGTGCGAGTTCTCAATACCACCACTTGCGAATCAACTTTTGGCGGCGGCGTGAAAAACTGCCGTGGCACTTCAATGTCTAGTTCTACCTGGGCAAATAGCTGCGCGCTAACCGCTAAAATACTCATTTCGCCAGGCTCGGCCGCGATACGCCGGGCGACTTCTTTTTGCACCAGCAGCACCGCTAAGCTCGGCTTATTCTCCGCCGTCATCAACTTCTCGACAATTTTACTGGTGATATAGTACGGCACATTGGCGACTACTTTATAACCAGCTGGTAGTTGGTTCAAATCAAACTGCAAAATATCTTCGTTGATCACGTCCAGGTTTTTGCCGGGAAATTGTCCTGGCAACTTGCGCGCCAAATCCCCGTCAAATTCTACCGCCACCACGCGCCCGGCTCGCGCTAATAACCGGCTGGTCAACGTACCAAGTCCTGGTCCAATTTCCAACACCACATCACCCTTGCCAAGTTCCGCTGCCTCGGCAATCTCCGCCAAGATTTCTGGATCTCGCAGCCAGTGCTGGCCTAACTCTTTTTTCGGCCCATACGCTGACGCCATCTAACGCCCGTCCCCGTTCGTCCAATCAGTCGCCAGGTCAAACCCATGCGGATGCCGAGCAGCAAACCCGCCAGTATCATACACCTTGCCAGGACCCATACTGGTTTCCACCACTGAGCAACGCGGATAATTACCATAATTTGCTGCTACTAAAATATAGCCGTCCTTATCCACCTTGGCACCGTCTGCTCGCACCGTGTAGCCACCGCCGCCGCAGGCGTTAGCAACAATATTCATCGGTAAATCATAATAGGTTTCGCGGTGCGCCACGCCTTTGGAATCAGTAAATATCTGCGCGCCCTTGCCTTTAGTCAATGGATTTTTCGGCTTAGTGCCGACTACTTCGATCTGCTTTTTAGGCTGCTTAATAATTTCATGAGAAACCTCTCTGCGGCTAACTTCAATCCCATTATTAGCCTCAACTTTATACGTCACTTTTTTAATTCCTTTTTCTCCCAGCTGTTTAATTTGCTTAAAGCCGATCGGCTGTGTATCGTCTTTCGTTTGCTCAACCGGAAAAGCAATCTCCACGTCCTCGGTTATCGTCCGCCGCTTGGCTCGTTCAATTTTCATCGCTAGGCTGGCGCCGCTAACCAGCAAATTTTCTGGATTAGAAAAATCAATTTTATCCTCACGATACAGTATAATACCCGCTTTTTTAGCAATTCTGATTGGCGACTGTTCGGCGGTAATTACTTGACGGCTTTTCGTGCCGTCGATAACCGTCACCATCCGAGCACGATGAATATTTACCTGAAATTTCGTGCCAGTTAGTTCCATATCAATATTTGGCTCAATCACATCTCGTTTTTCATCAACTGTAATGCCCGCCGCCTGTAAAGCCTGGCGAACTGTCAGTGCATTCGTAACAATCGTTTTTTCCGAATCTCTATCGTGAATACTCACTAGACGCGTAGAAGCCCTGGCTTTCTCTGCACTTTCAGCTTTTACTATACGATTAAATAAAAATCCGCCAGATATAATAACTCCGATTACTACAATCGCGCCAAAAAAATAATTACAACGTCTTTTTATTGCCATATTATCGACAACTCCACGACCTATATTATAGATTAACCACGCTTAAAAATCCAGCAGCCCATAGAATAGAGTCCATTAATAATACACTAGAAACCTGTTAAATCACCCGATTCACTTCTTCCAGCGTCGTTTCACCGCGCAGCGCTGTCAATACCCCTGCCTGCAGCAGCGTCACCATGCCGTTCTTCTTCGCTTCCGCCTCGATAGCTTCGGTATGAATATCAACCACGTCGCCGCGTAAAAAGCTTTGGATGTTTTCTGTCACCACCAACTGCTCCATTACCGGAATACGCCCTTTATAGCCAAAAGGCACGTCGGGAGTTGGTACTGGTCTCCATAACTTGAATGTATCCAGATCCGGACAGTCAACATTCTCCGGCAAATCTGCCAAAACCTTCTTTACCCACTTGCGCGTAGCTTCATCTGGCTCGTACTCTTCCTTACTCTCGTCCCAAAGTTTACGCACCAACCGCTGGGCAATTAATAATCGTACCGCCGAACTAAAAATAGGGTTTTGTCCAATCATATCAATGATACGACTGAACGCTGCCGCAGTGGAATTAGCGTGGAAGCTGGAAAGCACTAAGTGCCCGGTAATCGACGCCTGGATAGCTGTCCGCGCAGTCTCCTGATCGCGAATCTCACCAACCATCACTACATCCGGGTCAAGGCGCAAAACACTGCGCAAACCGTCAGCAAACCGCTGCCCGGCAGTCGTATCAATCGGAATCTGCGTAATTCCCGGAATTGTATTTTCCACCGGATCTTCCAGCGTAATAATCTTCCGATCTGAAGTATTCAGCGCATTCAAAATACTATACAGTGTCGTTGATTTTCCCGAGCCAGTCGGACCAACCATCAATAGCATGCCGCGCGGATGCGAAATAATTTCATCAATTTGCTCGCGTTCTTCCTTGGAAATACTTAAAAGATCCAAATTTAGCATTGATGTATCAAAGTTAAACAAACGCAGCACCAAATCCATACCGTAAATCGTCGGCACTGCCTCAACGCGCAAATTCAATAGATGAGATGCGCCGTCGCGGTGAATTACTTGCTGCATGTGGCCAGACTGGGGTTCAGTGGCTGCCGTGGAAATATTAGCGTGAGACGCCAGCGTTGCCATAATCACCCGGTAGCGGTCGCGGCTTAGTTCTGCCACAGTGTGCAAAGCGCCATCAACGCGCATTCGCACCCGAATTGATTCGCGCTGATTCTCAATATGAATATCAGACGCGCCTAGTTTATCAGCTTGGTCAATCAAATAATTGAAAACATCGTTCGTACCGACTGTCGCTAAAATCTGCGTCACCTGAGCTAAAGTATCGCTGTCGCCTTCTTTAGCAATTTCGATATCATCGTAAATTATCTTTTTCGGCGGATCAAACCGCAGCATTATCGACCGGAAGGCCGAGCCGGAAATTAAAGAGAAAAAAATCCGCCGGCCTTCGTCGGTATACTCCCTGGTCATCTGCGCCATTAAAGATTGCGGCGTTTGCGATGTCACTGCAAATCGGTACGACTGATCTTCTTCATTGAATGATAGCGGCACCAGGCGGCCTTCATACATTTCATCAATCGTCAGAACATCCCGCAATAACGGCATAGTATCCTCAAACTCGCGGCCATCCAAATAAGGCAAACCTAAAATCGACGCCCGATGGCGCGTTGCTTCCTCATCTTGGTCGCGGCGGCGTGCTTGGATCTTTTCCTCGTCCATGAGAAAAATTATAGCAAAAAGCTTACGTTTTGGCGAATGATATAATAAAAGAATAATGAACCCGGAGATAACGCTACTACTGCACAATATTCGCTCTACGCATAATGTCGGAGCAATCTTCCGTACTGCCGAGGGGTTTGGCGTGAAAAAAATTATTCTTAGCGGCTATACGCCATATCCAGACTTGAGTCTGCACAGCGAAGCGCCGAACTGCGCATTTGTCAGCGGCGAAATATGCCGAAATGATCCGCGCTTACCGCACATCCGCCAGAAAATTACTCAGCAAATTCATAAAACCGCACTGGGGGCCGAAAGCTTGGTATCGCTTGCATTTTATGAAGATATCAATGACTGGCTGGACGATAACGAACAAAACGAGAGCTTGCCGATTGTTGCCCTGGAACAGTCAGACCGCAGCGTCATGCTGCCAGATTTTCGCCCGCCAGACAAATTAGCGCTGCTGCTGGGCGAGGAAGTCCATGGCATTACTCCTGAACTCTTAGAAAAATGCCGGCATATCGTGGAAATCCCCATGTTTGGACAAAAAGAATCTTTCAATGTGTCGGTAGCAGCGGGAATTGCGCTGTATGGACTGACGATCAGAAAATAGCATTATTTTTTATAAAAAATAATAACGGAGGTAGCGATGTATATTATGACACATTTTTTGGAAAATGTGTTGACATTTCTGTTCCAGTATGATATATATCAGCTTTTGCCCAGGCTACGTCTAGGGCGAAAGTCGCCCTTTAGCTTGAGCGAGCTCTCTTCTAGAAAGGAGAGAAGTATGTACTACATCGAGTACACTCACCCCTTGACGTTCGATGGACGCGCCTCGTACACTCGAGGGTGGGTCTTCTTCGAGACCAGCCAGTACTACCTTGGTATCTTCCATTGGACCATGTTCGACAGGGGCAACACCCCCACCGAACGGTTCTTCATGGCCCGAAAGGAGGATGGTATGCCCAGAAAGGGCTAAGGGCGCCCACCGAAAATCGCTTGCCGAATTGGCTCAACCTGGTTGAGACGCGTACCGCGTTTCCTGGGTTGAGATACACCCAATTCCGGTTTGAGCCAGTTCGGTGGGCTATTTTCTTTGGAAATCAATATTCTCTACTTACTGCACTTTGACGCATTCTTTACCCAGCAGCTGCTCTAGTTTCTTAATAAGCGCATCATCCGCTTCAACCTTGAAAGGCAGGCGCATGGCTGACTTTTTTTCTTCGCCCAGTACCAGCACTACATCAGTCATGCCGGCATAATCGCCGCAAACTGACTTCATTTTTATCAGCGTATCGTGATTATTTGGATCTTTAACATGTACAAATAATTTTACTGCCGGCATTTCCGCGACAGCAACTGACACCGCAGGCTGTTTAGTAGCTGTCTGAACTGCCGCGCTCGCCTGCTTCGATCCGTCCGATCCGCCAGCAGAACTGCGGCGCTGATTTTTATAAGCTGCCCGCCGCTCTTTCTTTACTGCGGCGCTGATTTTTGGCGCATCCATTTTACGGCCGGTCGACTCGTAATTATCGACGTCGTCATCAGTAATCATAATAATATCGTCGGCAATCAGCTTGCTCTCGCCGCCTAAATTACCGTCGCGATCCCGCGCCGAATTCTTGCCGGATACCCGAATCACTGCATCTTGCTGCAGCTTGGCGCCAACTTTTTCATATAGATTTGGAAAAACTATTACCTCGCCTTCGCCAAACTTATCCTCAATTCCCACGAAAGCCATCTTTGAGCCGCTTTTTGTGACAATTGTCCGCACCGAATTGATAATTCCGCCGACGGTCATCGTTCGGCTATCGTATTCCGGAATTAACTGCGTTAACGGCTGGGCTTGCTCGCTTAGATACGTCTCATACTTATCAAGCGGATGGGCGCTAATATACAAGCCCAACAGTTCCCGCTCCCACGCCAGGCGCTCCTTGTCCGTATGTTGGACTGGCGCTTTTTGCAAGTTTAGCATTGACTGCACACCCGATCCTTCGCCGCCAAGCATACCAAACAAATCCGTCTGACCGCTGGCAGCTTCTTTTTGAAGCTTGGAAGCAAAAGCAGTAATCGCGTCAAGATTGAATAGCAAGTCCGACCGATCGCCTATGTCATCAAAGGCGCCGGATTTAATCAGCGATTCCCAAGCCTTGCGGTTGAATTTACTGGTTGAGACACGTTTGGCAAAATCCTCCACTGAAGAAAACGCACCTTCTTCACGCGCGCGCAGCACTTCCTCCACCGCACCGACGCCAACACCCTTCACCGCCGACATACCGAAGCGAATTTTATGCTCGTTCGGCACCACTGCAAACTCGATGAACGACTCATTAACGTCCGGGCTTAATACGTCAATTCCCATATGTTTGCACTCAGTCATTTCAATTGCCAAACGATCCGTGTCGTCGTGATCGCTAGTCATCAAAGCCGCCATGAAAGCGTCCGGATAATGCGCTTTCAGATAGGCCGTCCAATAGGCAATCAAGCCGTAACAAGCGGCGTGCGACTTGTTAAAGCAGTAATTAGCAAATTCCTCCAGCTGCGTCCAAAAGGTCTCCGCCATTTCGCGCGTGGCGCCGCCGACTTTGACCGCGCCCTCGACAAACTCCGGCTTAACCTTTTTCATCAAGTCGATTTTTTTCTTACCGACGGCTTTACGCAGCGTATCAGCTTGACCGCCAGTAAAGCCGCACCATTCCTTAGAAATTTGCATAAATTGCTCTTGGTAAACCAAAATTCCGTAAGTGTTTTCTAGCGAGTTGCGCATACCCTCGTGCAAGTAGGTAATCGGCTCTTCACCATGCTTGCGGCGGATAAAGCTATCGATAAACTGCATCGGCCCCGGGCGGTACAAAGCCACCATAGCGATGATGTCTTCGAAATGCGTTGGTTTGAGAGCCCGCAGGTAGCGTTTCATACCCGCCGATTCTAGCTGAAACACGCCGGTGGTGTCGCCGCGCTGGAATAGCTCGTATGTTGGCTTGTCGTCAAGCGGCAAGTGCGCCAGGTCTATTTCTTCTTTATAAACTTTTTTGATAATACGCATGGCATTATTGATAATCGTCAAGTTGCTGAGTCCTAAAAAGTCCATCTTCAGCAAGCCCAGCTCCTCAACTTCGCCCATCGGGAATTGCGTCGCCACCACGCCTTTTTGCGCCATTTCTAGCGGAATATAATTGACCAGCGTGTCCGGCGCAATCACCACGCCGCAGGCATGAACGCCGTGGCTGCGAATCGTACCTTCGAGCTGGATGGCGTAATCTAGAACCTCTTTAGCGGTAGGGTTATTCTCATACTCCTTACGCAAATCGGCGTCTTCTTTGACGCTAACCGACAGCGGGATATGCCGGCCCTGGTTTGGCGGCGGTACCAACTTAGCCAAGCGGTCGCTCTCAGCATACGGCACTTCCAGCACCCTGGCGACATCGCGCACCGCCATGCGGCCAAACATCTTACCAAAGGTAGCGATATTGCTGACGTGGTCTTCGCCGTATTTTTTAGCGCAATATTCAATCACTTCGTCGCGGCGAGTATCTTGGATATCAACGTCGATATCCGGCATGGAAATACGATCTGGATTAAGAAAACGCTCAAACAGCAGACCATACTTCAGCGGATCAAGGTCGGTAATATTCAGTGCGTAGGCGATAATCGATCCGGCGGCGCTACCCCGGCCCGGGCCAAAAACAATCCCTTGAGATTTACCCCAGTTGATAAAATCCTGAACAATCAAGAAATAACCCTCATAACCCATGTTACCCATCACGCCCAGCTCCATCTCGGCGCGCTGGCGAACTTCGTCGGATAATTGCGGGATGATATCTTCAGGATCTAGCTTCTCAGCTTCCTCTTTCGAAGCGCCATTATAACGCTGCAGCAAACCCTGATAAGTCAATCTCAGCAGATACGAATGCTCGTTCTCACCTTCAGGCAGCGGATATTTAGGAATAAGAATGCGGCCCAGCTCAATTTCAACATTACAGCGGTCAGCCACTTTTTTAGTGTTACGAATTACCTCGGGATACTCCTCTCCCCAGTGAGCGATGATATCGCGCGGGTCGGTCAAGTGTAGTTCAAAGTCTTTCAGACTCATCCGCTTTTCATCGCTCAAGTACGAACCAGTACCGACACACAGCAAAATTTCGTGCGCGTCTTGGTGATCATGCGTCAAATAGTGGCCATCGCAAGTCACCACCATCTCGATGTCCAGTTCCTTCGATAATTTAATCAAGCCCTCGTTGATTTTCGCCTGGACGTCCCAGTGCGTATTTGATTTCGGGTGGCCGTGGTCTTGTAATTCCAGATAGTAGCGGTCGCTCAGAATCGATTTATACCATTTGGCGATATCGCGGGCGCGATCGTAATCGTCTTCTTTGAGAGCTACGCCAATTTCACCGCTAGCACAACCGCTCATCACAATCAGACCTTCGTTCAACTCCTCCAGCAAGTCGTGGTCAATACGCGGTTTGTAATACATACCCTCCAGATTAGCCTGTGTCGATAGCTTCATCAGATTATGAAAGCCGGTGTTGTTCATCGCTAGCACCGTCAAGTGAAAGCGCTGCTTATCCTTGGCCGGATCGCGGTCAAAGCGCGAGCGCGCCGCTACGTACGTCTCGATACCGAGAATCGGCTTGATGCCAGCTTTTTTGGCAGTTTTATAATAGTCAAGGATACCGCTCATCGTGCCATGGTCGGTTACTGCCGCCGCTTCCATACCAAACTCCTTGACTTTATCAACCAAATCATTGATTTTAGTCAAGCCATCCAGCACCGAATGAAAGGTGTGATTATGCAGGTGCACGAAATCTGACGGCTTCAAAGCTATCGACTTTTTGTCGCTATCATTCCCCTTACTCATTTATTTAATTATAGCATGCTAGCGGCGGCTCTGCATGGTCTCAATTAGCCGATTGATGAAATCTGCCAGCGCCGGAAAAATGTCGGCAAATTGTCCAAGCAACCAAACCATTAGCGTTATCAATAATGTAGCGCCCAATACGCTGCCAGCGCCAAAGAAAATACCGCGCCAAAAATTAATCCAATAAACTTGCCGGCGCGAACGATGAAAATCAAAAAATAAATCCTCCAGAATTGCCTGGCGAGCGCCGTTTTCATTATCACGAATAACTTTCTGCGCCAATTTATTTGGCTGTTTTTTGGTTGGTTTTTCTGCCATTTCCCGCCTTCTTTTTAGTAAAATACTTCGCTAAAAATCCATGCTTTGAAGTCAATTTTTTCGCTAGCTCTGCACCAATTGAAACAACACTGACAATTCCACCAAATCCAGAAATTCGCTGAGTTATCATCTCTACTTTTTGCTGAGTTTGATGAATCTGCCGCGTCAGCTTGATAATGGAAATTGTCATGACGATCAGCATTACGACAAATACTGCCATCAACGCTACTAAAACTATTAACAAACCATTCATGCTTTTTACTATACACTATTTCAAGCGGTTTGTCAGATGAGCGCGCAAATCCTCGCCAAAATTCGGGTCGCGGAGACCAAAGTCAATCACCGTCTTCAAATATTCCAATTTATCGCCGGTATCATAATATGTGCCGTTGGTAATTTCCACTCCGTAAAAGTCAAACCCGTCGTCGATCATCTCTTGCATAATTGGCTGGATGGTGAATTCGCCATGGCTATCAAACTTTTCCTTAGCTTTCTCCAAGTAGCCAAAAATCTCGCCTGGTAGCAGATAACTGCTGACACTCGCCAGATCGGACGGTGCATTGGTTTTACCAGGTTTTTCGACGATATTGGTCATTTTAATGACGCCGTCTTTAATTTGCTGGCCGTTGATAACGCCGTAACGATCAAATTCCGAATCGTCGGTAATTTTCTTACAGGACAAGATTGCCCCGTCGAGCTGCTGCGACGCCTCAATCATTTGCCGGAAACGGCTTGGGCTAGCGGCAATAAAATCGTCCGCAAAGGTATAAATCACCGGTTCATCATGGCGAATTAAATGCGAAGCGCAAGCTAGCGGCGTGGCATTACCGTAGGGTCCTTTCTGACGAATATAGACGAAGTTAGCCATCTCGGACAGACGCTGAACGATGTCAATTAGCGGCTGCTTTTTGGCACCGCCAGCGCGCAAGTTAGCTAGCAATTCTTGGTTTGGCACGTCAAAATGGTCTTCGATCGCCCGCTTGTTGGCACTACCGATGATAATAATATCCTTGATACCAGCCTCCACCAATTCCTCGACGACATATTGAATAATCGGCTTGTCAATTAGCGGCAACATTTCTTTGGGCATAGCTTTGGTCTGCGGCAAAAACCGGGTGCCGAAACCAGCGGCAGCAATGATAGCTTTGGTTGGTTTTTTCATGACTTAACTCCTATTCTCTCCTATTTTTGAAGTGTCGAACCTTATAATTTTTCGCGGATTAATTTCTGCGCCAGACTCGGGTTGGCTTGGCCTTTGGAACGCTTCATTACTTGACCAACCAAGTAGCCAATGGCTTTGTCTTTACCAGCTTTAATGTCGGCAATGGAAGCTGCCGAGGCCGGGTCGTTCAATACTTCGTCAACGATGGCAGCGATGGCTGATTCGTCGGATAACTGCAACAAGTTCTTTTCCTTGGCGATATCCTCTGACATAACGCCAGCGTACTTTTCATTGAATAAATCGAGAAAGATTTCTTTGGCACTGTTCGAGCTAATCGTCCCTTTTTCAGCCAGCAGCGCCAAGTGCGTCAAGCGGCGCGGACCGACTAGTCCAGACTCGACTTTTTGATAGTCTAATTGTTCGTCTGGCGTGGAGGCAAATAAGTTAAAGATCCGTTTAGATAGCTGGTCGTAAGTCTGGCGATCAATATTCAAATCCTCCAGCACTGATTGCTCGTTGCTATCAGTCAGAGAGTAAATGGCGTCCAGAGTTTTGGCAGCTTCCTGATGAGCTAGCACTGCATCAATTACCGAATGGTCCAGCTTCAAATCTACCCAGCGTTCTCGGTACTCGTTCGGCAACATCGGCACATCAGCCTGAATCTGCGCAATCTCCTCATCGTGCAGCACCACTGGCGGAATGTCCGGATCGGGCATGTAGCGATAATCCTGGGCGTCCTCTTTCGAACGCTGCGAAGTGGTAATTTGCTTGTCGTCGCTCCAACCGCGGGTTTCCTGAACTACCTGTTCGCCGCGCCCCAGCAAGTCAACTTGGCGCTTAAACTCGTATTCGGCGGCACGCTCGACGCTGCGGAACGAATTAAGATTCTTAACTTCCGCGCGCTTGCCGAGCTCTGTCGCACCTTTCTTAGCCACCGAAATATTGACATCAAACCGCATGTTGCCGTGATACAAATCACCGTGCGTCACGCCAGCGTAGACCATCAACTTATGAAGTTCCGAAGCGTACGCCTTAGCCTCCTCGGCAGAATGTATGTCCGGTTCAGAGACGATTTCAATCAACGGCGTGCCAGCGCGGTTGAGGTCAACCAGCGAATAGCCGTCGTGGTGCGTCAACTTGCCAGCATCCTCTTCCATGTGCGCATGATGAATCCGCACCCGCTTGAGCGAACCATCTTCTAGCGGCGCGTCAACATAGCCAGCCAAAATAATCGGCTGATACATCTGCGAGGTCTGATAGCCCTTTGGTAAGTCAGGGTAGAAATAATGCTTGCGATCAAACCGACTAACGCGAGCAATCGGCGCATTCAAGGCCTTACCGGCACGCACTGCCAGCTCGACAGCGTGCTTATTCAGCACCGGCAGCATGCCTGGTAATCCAAAATCAATTTCATGTGTTTTACTATTTGGCTCAGCATCACGAGCGTCATTATCAGCCGGGCTAAACAGCTTAGTTTTGGTCGCCAGCTGGACGTGGCACTCAATGCCAATGGTCATTTCATATTCATCATATACACTCATCATAACGCTCCCAAATCTTTTAGTGCTTGTTCAAAGCTTGTCATAGCTCGCCGAAAACTTTGCGCGGTTAGTTTCACTTTAGTCTCGTGGGCAATTTGATTGCGCAATTTATGCGCCGCCCACAAACCATTTTCATCCGTCCAATCACCCTTGCGAGCTTTCAGCCTGTCGCCCATTGTCGCGCCCACCACATCGCAGTCGCGCATGGCTTTGTCGAGCAGCTTGTCGGCTTTGACAATTGCCATCTGCAAGCTGTCCGAGTTACCCGCCTTAGCGCCGCGCTGAATTGCCCGCCAAACTTTTTGATACATTTCTCTGTCAAGCTGCTTGTGTCCGCGCGATGTCAATTGGATAAAAACGATCAACAAACCGCCGATTAACAACGCCGCCACTACCAGCGCAATCAACAAGCCGTCCATCAGGCAGTCTCCACTTCCGCCGCTAACTTCAGCAAGTTACCGTCCGACTGATAATCACCAATCAACTGCACACCAATCGGCAAACCTTCATCGCTCGTTCCAGCTGGCACAGAAATCGCTGGCAGACCCGCCAGGCTGGCTGGCACCGTCATGATATCCGCCAGATACATTTTGATCGGATCGCTGGTATTTTCGCCAAGCTTGAACGCTGGTGTCGGTGCAGCTGGCATCAACAGTGCGTCGTACTCAGTGAACAACTTTTTGAACTCGTTAATGAGCAGCGTGCGCGCTTTTTGCGCCTGCATGTAGTAAGCGTCAAAGAAACCGCTCGACAACACGAAACTACCGATCATAATCCGCCGCTTATTCTCCGTCATAAAACCTTCGTTACGGCTGCGGCCGTACAATTCCGCCAGCGTTTTCACTTCGGCCGCCCGGTGACCATAACGTACGCCGTCATAGCGCGCCAGATTTGACGATAATTCTGCCGGCACAATGATATAGTACATCGCCAGCGAATATTGCATCATATCTAGATCAACTTCTTCAACGTCATAACCAAGTTGTTTCAATTTCTCAGCATAATCAAGCGTTTTCTGGCGAACTGACGCGTCCACATCGTCAGTCATACATTGCTTGACCAAACCAATCTTTTTCTTAGTAAAACCTGGCTGGTTCCGCCAAAAGTCAGGCAGCGTTGTCATGTCCTTGTCATCGCGGCCCGCCATGATTTCCATCACCACATTAGCGTCATCAGCGTTCGTGGCAAAACAACCAATCGTATCCGTACTCGACGCCATGGCCACCACACCGTAACGGCTGACTGCGCCGTAGGTTGGCTTGACACCGACCACGCCGTTAAAGCTGGCAGGCTGACGAATTGAACCGCCAGTATCTGTCCCCAGCGCAAACGGCACTACGTCAAGCGCCGTCACCACCGCCGAGCCGCCCGACGAGCCGCCTGCTACTCGAGTTTTATCTACAGCGTTTTTGGTCGGGCCAAAGGCTGAGTTTTCCGTTGAACCACCGTGAGCGAATGCATCCAAATTCGCCTTGCCGATGCAAATCGCACCTTCAGCTTCTAATTTTCCAACGGCTGTTGCCTGGAGCGGCGCCTCAAAATTCTCGAGCATTTTTGAAGCAGCAGTCGTCGGCGCCCCAAAGGCTAAGAAATTATCTTTTACCACAAACGGCACGCCAGTCAGCCGCCCAGAAATTTCACCCTGATCAACCTTGGCTGCTCGCTCCAGCGCCCGTTCTTCCGTTAAACTCAACAATGCGTGATAATCTTCAACTTCGCGCGCTCGCTGCAGTGCTTCTTTAACATTTTCGACTGCGCTCTTTCCGGTAAAATCACTAATCCGACTCATTACAATACCTGCGGCACTTTCACTTGATTATTCTGTTTCTCAGGCGCCATCTCAAGCAGCTTTTCTGCAGGAATACCCGGCTGAACCTCATCTTCGCGCCAGACATTCTCTAGTCCCGTCACTTGGTAAGTTGGCTCCACGCCCGCCGTATCAAGCTCGCCGAGCTGCTCAATATAGCCAATTATATTTTCCAAATCTTGGCGCAGTCCATCAACTTCATCATCGGCTAATGCCAGACTACTCAAACTCGCCAGGTGCTGAATATCACTGGTAGAAATAGTTGTCATATAGATTATTATATCACTTTGGAAGCCAACTTAGTACTGAATAAAGCGAGGGTTATGAACAAGACCATCTGCAAACTTAATATCCTTCAGGTAGCAGCCTATTGTGCTGCTAGGCAGTATTTATAACCATTTGAACAGACTCTTATATTAGTAAGTCTAGTCGCTTACGTAACTTTCAAAACTCTTCTGTAGCCGCAACCTATTAGAGCTACCAGAGTTTACACTGCTTCTTGAACTTACTCCGCCATGAAGTTTTACAGCCATAGTGATAGCGCCAGCTAGCAGAACAGCAGCTGAAGCTGCAACCAATACTAATGTCAGAGTCTTAGAAGTATTCTTGCCTTGAACAATCTTATGGACGAAGAACACCGAAGCTGACACAACTGCCAACGCCAGTAAGTACGGTAAAAACTCGCCAAGATACAAACTCTTATAAATTTCACCAGCGCCGCTAACGCCAATGAACAAAAGCGAGTTAACAAGAATACTAGCCAACTTCGCAGCCAACCCAACAGCTGGTAATAACAACGCGCCAAGACCACCATAAGTTATTAATTTATAAGCTGTACGATTAGTATAACCCTCACGCTCTGGCACGGTCCTAGAAACTCGCGAAAACAGCACAAACGATAAAACTGAGAATAGCAGTGCTAATACAGCCGCCGCCACAATCCCCGTACCCGGCGTTACCATGCTTGGAGATAGATACCCACGCACAAATGAAGTGGTTACCGACGCAGTACCAGCCCAAAGCCCGAAAACGCTTACTATCGTGTCAATGAGCAAAAAAGCAGCTGCTACAGCCGAACCCATTGCGAAAGCATACTCAAATGTCAATAACTTTGACTTGCCCTTATTCGGATCAACGTATGCTGCATATTGCGGATATGCTTGATAGTTTGCCGCTGGCGCCACAGAGGCAGCTGCTTCTGGCTGTGCGACATTATTTTCTGGCTGTGATTGTTGTTTGGTTGCCATAATACCTCCTAATCTAATAATAACTCTATTCTACATGGTCTGGCGAATTTCTGCAATCAAATCCCGCAACTGAGCCGCTTTTTCAAATTCCAGATTGGCGCTATGCAGCTCCATTTGACCAGTCAACTCCTTAATTAGCGTTGGATATTCGTCCTTTGGAATCTTCTTTAAATCAAGTTTTGGCTTTTTGTCCGATTCTTTTTGCGGGATAATAGAGCGCAGACCATCGTCAATCTTCTTCTGGATGGTTTGCGGCGTGATGCCATGCTCTTCGTTATATTGCTGCTGGATAGCGCGACGACGATTAGTCTCGTCAATCGCTCGCCGCATACTGTCAGTCACATTGTCGCCATACATCAGCACCCGCCCGTCCACGTGCCGCGCCGCCCGGCCAATCGTCTGAATCAGCGCCTGCTCACTACGCAAGAAGCCTTCTTTATCAGCGTCCATAATCGCCATCAGGCTCACTTCCGGCAGATCCAGCCCCTCGCGCAGCAGATTAATACCAACCAATACATCGTACGTCCCCAGCCGCAGATCCTTCAAGATATCGCCGCGCTCCAGCGTATCAATTTCACTGTGTAGATACGCCGTTTTCACGCCATTATCGGTCAAATAAGCGCTCAAATCCTCAGCCATGCGCTTGGTCAAGGTGGTTACCAGTACGCGGTGGCCGCTGGCGATGGTCTGGCGAATCTCCTCCATCAAATCATCAACCTGCCCGTCAGTCGGCCGCACCGCAATCGGCGGATCAAGCAGCCCCGTCGGCCGAATCAACTGTTCAGCCGGCTTTGGCGAATGAGCAATTTCATAGTCGCCCGGCGTAGCGGAAACATAAATCGCCTGGTGAATATGCTGATCAAACTCATCAAACCTCAGTGGACGGTTATCCAGCGCACTTGGCAAACGAAACCCGTGTTCCACCAGCACTTCCTTGCGCGCCCGGTCGCCGTTATACATACCGCGGACTTGGGGCAGCGTCATGTGTGACTCATCGACCAGCAGCAGCCAATCGTCCGGAAAATAATCAATCAACGTCGCTGGCTGCTCGCCCGGCTCGCGGTCTGTCAAATAGCGCGAATAATTCTCAATGCCTTTAACAAAGCCAGTTTCTTTGAGCATCTCCAGGTCGTATTTGGTGCGTTGACTGAGACGCTGTGCCTCGAGTAATTTGTCGTGTGACTCAAACCATTTGAGCCGCTCGTCAAACTCCTTTTCGATGCCAGCGATGGCTTTTTCAATTCGCTCGCGCGGCGTCGAATAGTGGCTGGACGGGAAAATCGTCAGTTGTTTTGGCTGATCCAAAATCCCGCCCGTCAGCGGATCAATTCGCGTGAGTCTCTCAACTTCATCGCCAAAAAATTCTACCCGCACCGCCGTGTCCTGCCCGGCCGGGAAAATATCTACCACATCGCCACGCACCCTGAAAGTCCCGCGCGCGAAATCAACATCATTGCGCTTATACTGAATGTCGGTCAGCAAGCGAATAAACTTGTCCTGAACCCGCCGCTCACCGACCGTCAATTGAATGGCCATATCGGCGTACGTTTCCGGCGAACCGATACCGTAAATACAAGACACGCTCGCCACGATGATAACGTCGCGTCTCGTTAACAGTGCCGATGTTGCCGCATGCCTGAGCCGATCGATCTCATCATTAATCTTCGAATCTTTTTCAATGTAGGTGTCGCTACTGGCGATGTAGGCCTCTGGCTGATAATAATCAAAATAGCTGACGAAATAATGCACCTCATTATCCGGAAAAAATTCCTTAAACTCAGAAAACAGCTGCGCTGCCAAGGTCTTGTTATGTGCCAGAACCAACGTCGGCACATTGGCTCGGGCAATAATATTTGCCATGGTAAATGTTTTGCCCGAACCGGTCACGCCTAGCAGCGTCTGCTCGCGCTCACCCCGCTCCAACCCCGCCATCAACTGAGCAATTGCCGTCGGCTGATCACCGGTCGGCTGATATTTCGACTTTAAGGTAAATTTGTTCACCCTATTATTGTATCACCGACCAGCGCTGATTATCTATCTATAAATATCCTGCAAACCCCTGCTTCTGCTGCATGCTGGCCACGGGCTCCAACCGCGCCTTTGGTATAATTTCCAAGCGGCTTCATCTTGTTCAGCCGGCGTGGCATTACCGTACTTGCTCGGGTCGGCAACCGACGCCCACGTGCCTCTATTAAACTGATAAGCGCCATAGTAACCATTGCCTGTATTAGACGTATAACTGCCCTCGCAGCTCCTCAATCGAGCTAAAGCCTCAGCAAAACTACCAGAAAAAGTATTTGAGCTCTTCGCGCCTACAATTTCAATCTGTTTTTTAGGCTCTTTCGTTGTAACGCTGGCGATTTCCTTGCGGCTTATTTCAATACCATTCTTCATTTCAATCTCGTATGTCGCGTTACGCTTACCTTTCTCGCCAATTTGCTTGACTTCCTTATGTCCAATATCTTTATTAGCATCTTGGATTTTTTCAGTCTCAAAATTGACTTCTTCCTCAACAGTAACGGTTTGCTTGCCGTTTCGCCACAACTCAATTTTCATACCCTCGGAGATAGCCGTCAGCGCATTTACAGACAGCGTGTCATTCCTGCCAGGTTTAATATTCTTTTCTTTCAGCAAATCGCCAACTGTCTTCGCATGCGTTCTGATAATAGATTCCTTGCCGTACAAGACAAAATTCACCACCTTTGCCCGTTCAACTTTCATCACCAAACCCGCACCGTCAACCAGCAAATTATCCGTCTTATTAAGCACAGTTTTATCTTCAGGGTATACTTTCAAACCCGCCGCCTTAGCAATCAAAGCCGGCGTTTGCTGTGCAGTCGTTACTTTCAAGCGCTTACCGTTATCAACAATCGTAATTGGCCGGGCGCGATAGATATTAATATTATACTTTTCAGCAGCCATGTCCGTATCAAGGCTCGGCTCTACTACGTCCTGTTTTTCATTTACCTTAATGTTGGCTGCCTTTAGCGTCTCGCGGATAGTCCTAGCCTTCGTAATAATCGTCCGCCCAGCGCCGCGATCATAAATATTAACAAGCCTTTCACCAGCTTTGACTACCGGATTATCACTATTAGCGAGCGCTTGATTAACGAAAAGCAAACTACCAAACATAACTGCAAATACACCCAGCAGAACAGCGGTGCTTCTATAATGACGTTTTATTAGCGATGCGATACTCATAACACTGCACGAACGTACAATCCTTTTTATTATATCAAATTTTCTCCAAACGTGCAAATTCAACGTTTAATTTTTTAACTGTTCCGTTGTCAAATTTAACAGTCACGCCCAAGCCCTCGCTGTCAATAATTTCACCCGCGCCAAAGCTTGGGCTGCGCACCCTATCCCCCACTTCCAGTCCAATTTCTTCTGAGTAGAAATCGGCTTCTGCTGGCGGCTGAGCCGGCCTATCAATTCCGCCGACCATCAGCCCCATTTCGTCTAAAAACCGCGACGGCATATTATAACCAATTTGTCCAAATTGTGTCCGAGAACTGGCGCAGCTAACAAACAACTCCTCCCTGGCGCGCGTCACGCCGACATAGCACAGCCGGCGCTCTTCCTCAATATCGTCGGCCTTACCACTATCAAACACTCGCGCGTGCGGTAGAATCCCCTCTTCCAGACCCGCCAAAAATACTACCGGAAATTCCAATCCCTTAGCCGCATGCAGCGTCATAAGCGTCACCTGTTGCTCCGCCGCTGTATCCGCCGAAGACATTAGCGCCATTTCTTCCAAAAACGCCGGCACATCAACATAAGCTTTAGCTTCCGCCAGCAACACGCCAATATTTTCCATCCGCTCCTCAGCTTGAGGTGTGCCATCATTGATAAAATCCCCATAGCCAGTTCTTTTTATAATTTTTTCAATTAATTCTGCTGGCGAACCGTCTATTTCCTGCTGCAGTTCCTCCAGAATTTTGCCTAGCTCCAATAAAGGCCGTTTCGCTCGCGCCGTCAAATTATTGGCATCTTCGACAGCCAGCAAGCCGCTGACAATATCCCGCCGCGCCGCATCATTCCAATCCAAAAATTTAGCCACGCTCACTGTACCGATACCGCGCTTTGGAACATTGACAATCCTTAAAAAACTAACCCGATCGCTCGGCTGATACAACAATCGAAGATACGCCAGTACATCCTTAACGACCGCCCGATCTAAAAATCTTAGGCCGCCGACAATTTTATACGGAATATAGCTCTGCCTGAGCGCCCGCTCGATCGCATAACTCTGCGCATTTGTCCGATATAACACCGCCACATCACCGTACTGGCGGCCATTGGCAATTTGCGCTTGAATCTCATTAGCAATCGCCAGCGACTCTTCCGACTCGCTATATAATTGCCATAGCTTTGGATCAATGCCATCACCATTTGCCGTCCATAGATTCTTATCCGTCCGATGAATATTATGCTGGATGAGTGAATTTGCTAAATCTAAAATCGCGCCTGTTGAACGATAATTTTGCTCCAGTTTGACTACGGTTGTCCCCGGAAAATCGCGCTCGAAATTAAGAATATTGGTATAATCAGCGCCGCGAAAACTATAAATCGACTGCGCATCATCGCCAACTACACACAGGTTACGCCGTTCGTTAACTAATAATTTGATTAGCGCGTACTGCACAGCATTTGTATCCTGATACTCATCAATTAGAATATACTCAAACTGACGCTGCCACTTCTGGCGAATATCCGACTTGGCTCGCAATAATTCCACGGTTTTTATTAATAAATCATCGAAGTCGAGCGCTGCCGCCTCTTCCAAGGCTTTTTCATAGGCAAAGAACAACTCAGCAATTTTCTGCTCCCGAGGGCCGCGCGCTGACATTGAAAAATCTTCCGCGCCGCGCATTTCATTTTTAGCGTTTGAAATAGCCGAAAGCACCGCCCGCGGCTTAATATCTTTATCCGTCAGACCGCGCGCTTTCATAATCTGCTTCATCAGGCTTACTTGATCGTCAGTGTCGTAAATTAAGAACCGCTTATCCAGCCCAATACTTGCGCCATCCATCCTTAATATCCGTACACAAATACTATGAAATGTCCCCATCCACGGCATAAATTGACGATTATCAGCCTCCTCATCCAGCAATTGCGCCAATCGCTGCCGCATTTCCTTGGCGGCTTTGTTAGTAAATGTTACTGCTAAGATTCGGCTAGGAAAAACTTTCAACTCGCCAATCAAATAAGCAATTCTATGCGTTAGCGTCTTTGTTTTTCCAGAACCAGCGCCCGCCAAAATCAATAGCGGCCCGTCGCCATGCGTCACCGCCCGAGCTTGCTCATCGTTCAAACCATCCGTAAAACTAGTCATGTATCTATTTTATCAGCAAAAAGTATGCTGCCGCACCGCCGGCCACACCAATTGCCAAAAATAACAGAATCAGTAGAACTGTCAGCCAGCCAGATTTGCTTTCTTCTTTAGGGTCAAAATTTTTTGACGTACGGCTTGCTGCATCAAACATAGGCTTAGGCTCAGGTTCAGTTGAATCTTTTTTCGGCGAATGACGCGGCGAAGCATCATCGTTATCGCCCGGTTTTTTAGAAGCCCTCTGCTCGGCTGCCTTAATATCATCAACGGCAGCATCAAGGCTAGAAACATCAGCCTCCTCGGCCGCCATAACATCCGCGCTAAATTCTGGCGGCAACCCGACATCACCGCCCGGCTCAACTTCATCGTCCGGATCATCCTCTGAAACATCCAACTTACGAGGTGTATAATTTGCTAAAGATTTTTTATGGTCATCATTTTTCGCTATTGCAGCGCCTCCGTAATTTGCATCATCAGTAGCGGCGGCTGGCGTACCTAGCGGCCTTTTCTCGACTTCAACGTTAGAGATAAAAGGCGATACTGGAGCAGTACTTTCGCTTTTACTCTGAACTGACGTTGCTACATCAGGGGAATCGTTTGTTTTACTCTCTGGGTTTTGCGGCAACACGACGCGTTTTTTCGCTGAACTCAACAAAGACTTTTCAGGATTAGCGAACGTTGATGTATCAACACTACTGCTGCTCTCGCTCGAATGGATATTATTAAGGTTATTACCCCCTCCTATCATGGACGGGCGGCGGATACCCTTATCTGCCAAATTGGCGCTATCGTCCTTATTCGCCGAATCAGCTCCAGATTGGTCTCCCAATCCCGCTTTGGATGTATTTGGAGTCATTTTTCGCTGCTGTACTATTTTAGACTTAGACGACGGATGAACGACATCCATAAAACGACCATGCGGACGCTTAGCTATCATTGGCGATACATGAACGGTACCACCTTCAGGAGGGGCAGCTGGCGGCGGAGATACGGCCGGCGTAGCTGCTGATGCATGGCCACTATGCGAATAAGCCGACGATACCGTAGAGCTAGATGAGCTTGATAGTGGAGCGGACGGCACTGTTGGCGCCGCTGGTTTTAGCTTCTGTGCAGCTGGTGTTACTTCTGAATCTGGAGAAGATGGCGGAGCCGATGAAACCGAAGCTGGCGAATTTGTCGTTACTACCGGCGCAGTAACTGCTACTGGTGTCGCTGATGCTGTCGTTGCTGATGGCGTAGTTGAAGTGGAGGGAGCTACTACTGGCGCCGAGGAGGCCGCCGGAGCAGACGAAACAGTTGGCGACTTCACGTTAGTTGCCGCTGAAGGAACAGGAGGGGCCGAAGGAGTCAAAGATCTTACAGGAACTGACTGCTGGCCTGCAACTGACGCAGCCACTGGAGCAGACGAAGTTGGCGAAGAGACCGGCACCGAAGGTACTGTTGTAACTTTAACAGCACCAGCTTCTGCTTCAGTATTTGGAGATGGCTTGGGAGCTTCCGTTCCAATCTTAGCCGCCGGAGCCTCCGCGCTCTGATTGCCAGATGTTTGCATTACAGGCGAGCTATGCGACACACTCACCGGAATGTTACCACCAACATTATTATTGACAGGGGCAGAGACAGGATCAGTACTAGCGTTCTCAGCAGAAGAGACTGTAGGAATAGCGAATTCAGGGCTGCTTTCATTACCACTAACCAAGCTAATGTCAGAAGCCGTACTCTCGCCAGCATCTGTCTTATTTTCCGCTGCCCGCTGCTTGCTCATCAAGGAATTTACTGCTTTGTCCAGCTCGTCAAAATCAATATCTGTCATATGCCCCCTATTTTTTATCCCTTATGTGCTTTTTCTATTATCTCCGTAAATTGATGTATATCCAAACTTGCTGCGCCAACCAATAATCCATCAAGTCCTGAAATTGCCAAATAATCAGCTGCGCTATCAACCGTTATACTACCGCCATATAGAATCCGCACTTCCTCGGCCGCCTTTTTACCGTACAAATGAGCAACATGCTGACGAATCATTTGCGTTGCTTTTTTTACATCAACCGGTTTAGCATTGTCGCCAGTACCAATCGCCCAAATTGGCTCGTAGGCAATTACTACCCTATCCAGCTCCTCAGCCGTCACATTCGCCAGACCGCTAGTTAACTGATCAGCCAAAACGTCTCTCGTTTCACCCAAAGCCCGTTCTTGCGCCGTCTCGCCAATACACAAAATCGGCTGAAGACGATTCCGAATCGCTGCCTGAACTTTCAATCTAATATCTTTATCGCTTTCAATAAAAATATATCGCCGCTCCGAATGCCCGATAAGTACATAGTCAGCAATCCCCCGAAGATGCGCCGCCGGCACTTCGCCAGTGTACGCGCCATGGTCGCGCCAATAGCAATTCTGCGCTGCCAACTTAGCAATTCGACGATTGATTTGCAAACTTAGACTCTGCAATGTTAATGTTGTAGGAGCTACAACAACCTCAACATCCCGACGCGGCTTTAGAACCTCCATTAGCTTATGCAGATACAAGCTCGCCTCTTGCATATTGAGATTCATCTTCCAGTTGCCAATGATTAATTTTTTTCTCATGATGATAATCCTTATGCTTAGTTTATCACCTCAGTCCATACACGTCTAGTAAACTTTCAATTCCCGGCAGTTTTTTACCCGCCATCAGCTCCATACTAGCACCGCCGCCAGTGGAAACGTGCGTAAAACTTTGCCCGTCATGACCGTCCCATTTTAAGATAAAATCAGCTGTATCGCCGCCGCCAACAATCGACACTGCATCCTTATTCTGAGCAATTGCCAAAGCTACACGCGCCGAACCAATTGAAAAAATCTTTGTCTCGGTATAACCGAGAGGCCCGTTCCAAATCACCGTTTTCGCAGTTGCCAAGACTTTCGTGAACGCCTCAATTGTCTGGCTGCCAATGTCTAGCGCCATATCATCTCTGGCAATTTTATCAACGCTAACCTCGCGGCGAGGCAGCTCGCTATAGGGATCGGGGGCTACCGCCACATCACTTGGCAAAACCAAAAAATCATCAACATGATCTACGCCGACCTTTTTTTCTGCTTTATCATAAATATCCTTAATTACCTGCTCCTGACCAGACTCAGAGCTACTCTTGCCGATATTGCAGCCGCGGTATTGCAAGAAAGCATTTGCCATAGCGCCGCCAATTAAAATCCGATCAGCCTTATCAATCAATCGCTTGATCAAAGCAATTTTATCGCTAACTTTAGCACCGCCGATAATCGCCACCAGCGGCGGCCGGGGATTTTTCATCGCCTTGGTAATAATTGTATACTCTTTTTCCAGCAAAAAACCTGCCACGCCAGGCACGCATAGCGCAATGGCATGCGTACTAGCATGCGCTCGATGCGCTACCGCAAACCCGTCCTGCACGAAATAATCGGCGCGAACTGCCCGCTGAATTGATTTGGCAAACGTCAAATCATCAGCTTCTTCTTCCGGATAAAAGCGCAGATTTTCTAGCAAAATAACACTGCCCAGAGGCGCACGGCGTACTGCTTGACGTACTTCATCGCCAACACAATCGCCAACGAACTGCACTTTCCGACCCAATAGTTCTGCCAAATGTTTAGCCACCACCTCCAGGCTCAGCTTCATATCCCAGCCCTTTGGACGCCCCAAATGCGACATGATAACGATCTTGCAATTCTGTTCCAGTAGGTACTTTAATGTCGGCAAGGAAGCGCGAATCCGCAAATCATCGGAAATTGTGCCCTTCTTTGTCAGCGGCACATTGTAATCTGCGCGCACTAAAACAGTCCGCCCGCGCAGATTAACACCTCTAATCGTTTGTTTTGAAAATTGTTTGCCCACCCAATATTTTCCTATGACAACGTCTTAACTTGAATATTATCCGTTTTACCCGGCTCAGGATGATGGCCGCTTACCAACACAACCGTAACTGGATCCTCGCCAAAATAACCTTCCCGCTTCAATTCCTCAGCCAGCTTCGTCGCAGCGTTCAGCTCATTCGGACGAATGTATGGGCGAGAAGCATAGCTTAACGCTAATTTTTGCGCCGTCTTGACATTCTCGGTCACGCAAACAATCGGCAAGTTCGGACGATACGCACCGACATTAACCGCGGTAGCACCAGTATTAGTTTCAGCAATAATTGCCCGCGCCTTAATTCTTCTAGCCAGCTGCGCCGCTGTGTAGCTTAAAATCGCATCCGTTTTTTCGCGCATCTCAGTCTTATCGACCATCATCACTTCGCTATGTTCTTGGGTGTAGATAATCGTCTTACGCATCGCCCGAACAGTTTCTATAGGATATTTACCGTTGGCTGTCTCATCCGACAACATTACCACATCAGCGCCCTGAATGACGGCATTTGCCACGTCGCTCACTTCAGCGCGGCTTGGCTCAGGATTGTCGACCATACTGCCCATCATCTGTGTCGCCACGATCACCAGCTTGCAATATTTACGGCACAAAGCGATAATCCGCCGCTGCATCACCGGAACAATCTCCGCGCCAGCCTCTACCGCCAAGTCGCCGCGCGCCACCATAACGCCGTCGCTAGCTTTGACGATCTCTTCCAAATTTTCCGGATCAACTGCTGATTTTGTTTCGATCTTAGCAATGATATCGACCGTTGAGCCCAATTCCACCAGCCTCTGCCGAAGATCAATAATATCGTCGGCCTTCTGCACAAAGCTCAGCGCCACATAATCAAAGTCCTGCTTAGCGCCCCACTCCAGATCGGCGATATCTTTCGACGTCATAATATCGCCGCCAAAATCCGTATCCGGCAAATTCAGCCCCTTGCGGCTCATCAAAAATCCGTCATTTTGAACTTCCACGCGAATCGCCGTCGAACTAACAATTTCCCGCACAATCGTCTTAATCTTTCCATCAAACATGTAAAGCGGCTCGCCGACTTTCATCTTTTCTGCCAAATTATACTGCACCGGCAAATTAAAGCTGCCGTCATGTTCGGCAATTTCTGAATCCAAAATCAGCATATCGCCAGCCTTAACATCCAGCATATTGTCTTTCAGGATGCCCAGGCGAATCTTTGGTCCTTGCAAATCCTGTAAAATCGCTACTGGCTTGCCTAACCTTTGACTAGCCGTACGCACCCAATTAATCTGCTCCAACCGGCTTTCATTATCGCCATGGCTAAAATTCATGCGAATGCCGTTAACGCCAGCGTCCAGCAGTTGAAAAACTTTCTCCTGGCTGAATGTTGCCGGGCCAATTGTTGCTAATATTTTTGTCCTCTTAAATACATTGTTACTCATTTTTCAAATTATAACACTATTTAAACAGATATAGTAGTGGTACTACGGCATATTAATCCGATAATTTTCAACAATATTAGCCCTTATTCAATTATGTAAATCATTTACAATAACTAATTCACACCCCCGGCACTGTCCAATACTCCTGAACAATAGCTTGGACTTGTACTAGTTGAGTTATTGTAGCTTGCTCTCAGATCATACCTGTATCTCTTTGAAAAGAAAACGTAGCTTAGATAAGACTTTCGGTGTATTACGTCCGCTCTATTGCCTTTGCTAAAATAAGTATCATTACCTTCACCGCCCTCGAGACGATCGCTACCCTGGGCCGCCAACAAAGAGCGCTGCTACCATTTAGGCCTCGTAAGTCTCAGCACAGCCGCAAGCGGCGCGGTATCAATAATCTTCTGATATTCAATCGATCTCGGGTAAAATGTTCGCGTAAATGAGTAAATTCTGTATCTGAAATAAGTCCGCGACCGCGCAGCGCTCGCGTTACTTCTGCCAATATCTTTCGCCAGTTGCCGCGTCAGATTGAAGTTGTTCATCTAAGTGTAGATACTCTCCAGAAATACCGTATATAAGCCTCCTAAAATCGGCGCTTTAGCGGCAGTTGGTGACCTTACCGGGAATCGAACCCGGGTTACCAGGATGAGAACCTGGTGTCCTAACCGCTAGACGATAAGGCCTCAACGCCAGTTATTGTAGCAGAAACCTAGCCCTGTGTCTATACGCGTACTACAAATAGCTCTTACGCTCATTGATCGTTTATTGACTTTTCTAAAAATATTCTGTATAATAACAGTTATTAAATGTAGATTTAATAATGTGTTAACTGGCAGTGGAGCTAGCTAACAGCAAGGAGGAGCGATGCATGCGTAAATATATCAATTGGCTGCAAAATGCGCCAAAGCAATTTTATGCACTGGCTATGATCGCGGCAGTGTCCGCAGTTTTACCAGTTGCATTGAACGCTTTGGGTCCGACAAACAACACGGACGCAGCTTTTACTATCGATAAGAAAGTTCGAGTCGCTGGTACAACCGAATGGAAAGATAGCACTACCGCCAAACCCGGCGATACTGTCGAATACCAAGTAACCTACACCAACAAAAGTAAAATTCGCCAACTCAATGTCGCTTTACACGATAAAATGGGCAAAGGTTTGCGGTACGTAGCTAACTCGTCTGTCCTAAACGGTACCAAACTATCTGACAAACTCATGGAAAGCGGCGTAAACCTCGGACATCACGATTCGGGCGGTAATGCCGTCGTTTATTATAAAGCCGTCATTCCTAATAAAGAGAACTTGTCATGCGGCACGACGGTGCTAAAAAACACCGCCACCATTAACGTCGGCAACACTCCTAAGAGTGATGAAGCGACAGTTACCGTAGAAAACGAATGCGCGCAAGCTCCAATTTACAAGTGTAACTCGCTAACCATTGAGAAGATTTCTCAAGATGACTTCAAGTTTTCCGTACAATACACAGCATCAAACGGCGCAGTGTTTAAGAAGGTAGTGTATAAGGTCTATGACGCCAATAGCAATGAAGTTTACAGCTCAGACAAAGGCAACTTCAATGGCTTTAAACCAGGTAAATATACCGCCAAAGCTTTCATTACCGTGGCGGTAGATGGCTCAGAAAAGACTGTCACCAGCGAAACTTGCGAAAAGCAATTCGTTATCGACGGGCAGGCTACTCCTAAAAAATCAAGCGTTAAAATCGACAAGCTAGTAGAAAACGCCGAACAAAAAGCGGTTGGCGTTAATAAAGAATTCACTTACCAAATTAAAGTCGCCAACAACGGCGAAACTAGCCTTAAAAACGTCGCTGTCACCGACAATGCGCCAGCAGGTATAACCTTCACTAAGGCTAGCGCTGGCGCACTAAAAGACAACAAGTGGAACTACACTATCGCTGAATTACAGCCTGGACAATCTGTAAGCTTTACAATTACCGCGAAAGCTCCGGCTGCTGTAAATGGCGCAGTTAAAAACACCGCCTGCGCAGATATCCCGGAAACCGCGGCAAATGCGCCAGACAGCTGTGATAGCGCAACCGTGACAGTTGAGGCGGCTAATAATCCAAAACCGACAGAACCGAACGACAATAAGAATCCAGCAAAGCCGTCAAAACCGACAGAGCCAGCGAAACCATCAACACCAACTAATCCAAAAACTCCATCAAATCCCGCAAATCCTTCGACACCGACGACGCCATCAAACCCAACACCGGCAGCACCAAGCAAACCCTCAGCCCCAGCATCCCCATCTCCGACACAGCCGCCATCTCCAACATCCCCACCCCCATCGACAACAAACACCGAATCAACAACAAAAAATTCTCCAGCAGAACCGGCTGCTTTGCCAAAAACCGGTATGAATGACCCGCTAGTTGGCGGACTTGGACTCGGCGCATTGATGACAGCTGGTCTAGCCTACGCCATTAGCCGGCGTCGTATATAGAGACTGACCGCTCCAAAATCTTTTTCTGAAGCGTTCAGTTTCAGATAGTGCACTCCCTGTTTAGCAGGGAGTGTCTTTGTTGTATAATAGAAATACATGGCAAAGCAGAAGAAAAAACGCAGTAAGAAATATTCCGGCGTAGACGCCGCCTCTAAGCGTCCAAGCGTTACTAAAATAACCGCCGTCAACCGCTCGAAAACATCGCAGTGGTTGTTTGATCGGAAATCACTGCTTAAACCAGCCGGTATAACCCTAGTTATTATATTAATAATTGTCTTAATTCTGTCGGGAATTTTCCGCCTATTTTAATATTTTACCTAAGGTTTACCTGCTGGAATTCTGAATCCAAACACGCTGCCTTTCCCCTCCTCTGATGAAAATATTATTTCTCCGCCATGAAAGAGAATAACTTTCCTCGCTAAAAATAAGCCTACCCCAGTTCCATCCGGCCGTTTCCTCCTGGCATTTGAGCCGCGGAAAAATTTACCAAACAAATTCGACTGCTCGGCTTTCGGCACGCCAATACCCGAATCTTTCACTGTAAATTCGATAAAGTCGCCTTTTTTAGACAGATTTATCGCTACGTCTTTATTAGGCTTGGAATAGTAGATGGCGTTATCGATCATGTTTAATATAACTTGGCGAATTTTTTCGGCGTCAATTTTAACTTCCGGTATATTTTTATTAATTTTTACCTTCAGCTTTACTGACCGCTGGCTAGCCACCACTTTCAACAGAGCAACTTCTTCTTTTACAATTTGCGCAATGTCGGTTTTCTGCTTGTCAATCACAAACTTACCAGTTTGCAGGCGCGAGACGTTCAAAAAATCGTTAATTAGCCGCACCATTCGCTCACTAGAAGAAAAAGCCTCCCTTAGAACAGCCTTCTGAGTTGACGACACTCTACCCAAATCACCCTCAAGCAGCATATCCAAATATCCTTTGATACTAGTTAGCGGCGTTCTTAGCTGGTGCGATGCCATTGAAATAAACTCATTCTTTGACTCATCGAGCCGCTGAAGCTGGCGGTTGGTTAATCTCAATTCTTTAGTCGATTCGTCAATTTTACGCTGCAAAGTATCGTTCAGCCGCTTAATTTCCTCTACCGACAAAGCGTTCTGAATCGAGATTGCCAATTCGCTAGCCACCGACTCCAGAATGCAGATATTCCGCCGGCTATATTTACGCCCTTTACGCTCGCCTAAAAATAGTATGCCCGCCTCGCGATCTTGCTGCATCAAAGGAATTGCCACCGCAGTTTTATGCAGCTTAAATAACTTCTGTAAACTTTTATCTTTAATATCCTTGGCAATAATCGCCTCGGGAAAACTATAATGCTTCCAATAGTACTGCATAATTTTTCGCGTATCATCTTCAATTACCGCATAGCGCTGGCGCCCAGCCCGGCCGTAAATACCTTTACTAGGAATGCAAAACGCGACTTTTTCCAGCTTAAATTCCCGCATAATATAGCTGCTGATTCGCCTGAGCAATAGCTGCAAATCAGTAGTTTGCGCTAATATGGCCGATAAACCTTGGGAGAAATCTTCAAAATTACACTCATTGCGATAAAATATTTTATCAGTATACGTGTCAAAAAACTTTTTTATCGGCTGGAAAAGAAATGCCAAAACCACCGCCAGAATAACATCTATCGGCTCCAGGCTAGACCCCAGCGCAATATTTTCGTACAGCAGCAGCTTGGATATCGCATAGGATAAAACAAAATAAATACCAGCCAAAGAGCCGATCAGCAGCACATAGACGACGCCGCGCGTGAGCGCCGCCTTAGCACCTATTTTTTTATAACGGGAAACCGAAACATGGATAGCAACCGCCGCTAATATAACCGCCAGAGCAACCATAAGAATAGAATTGTGCGCTGTCATGCTAATGTTTATTATAACATCCAACCCGGTAATTCATGCTATACTTTTATTATGATAAAGATTGTTATTATTGAAGACGATCCAACCATCAGCCAGATGTACCGCATAAAATTTGAGTCTGATGGTTTTGAGGTGCATTTGGCGGCAAACGGGCAAATTGGTATTAATGTAGCAGAAAAAGTCCGACCGGACATAATCTTACTAGATCTACAAATGCCAGAGATGGACGGCACCGAAGCGCTTAAAATAATCCGTTCTCAAGATTGGGGTAAAACTGTGCCAGTTATTATACTAACCAACCTTGGCGAAGAAGAAGCGCCGCGCGAACTGCGGAGCCTGGGCGTTGATAGCTACATTGTCAAGGCAAACTACACGCCGCGCCAAGTTGTCGAGCAAGTCAAATCAGCCATAAAAAACGACTAACTGATAAATAATATCTAATTAGTTTTTGCTGGTAATTTTAGACAGGCGTTAATGACGTTGTCAAACAGCGCAGCGACCGTAAGCGGGCCGACACCGCCTTTTTTAGGCGTGATGGTAATATCATTCCGCTGGCGAACCTCCTCTACCGTGTCGCCAACTATCCTACCGTTCTCCGACGCCGTTCCCGCATCAATAACCACGGCTTTCGGTTTTATCATCTGGTTCGTTATTAATCCTGGAACTCCCGTAGCCGACACGATAACGTCATAATTTATCAATTCACTCAAGTCATCGCCTTTCTCAAACACCGTAGTATCAATTCCAGACTTCTGCCACATTCGCTCCAGCGGCGCGCCGACCAGCCGTCCGCGCCCCACAATCGCTATTTTTTTTCCTTTCAGTTCAATACCATATCCAGCCAGCAGCCAATTGATGGCTATCGGCGTTGCGGCATCAAAAATCGCATTTCGGCGCAAACCGTCAGCATCCTTCTCTTTATCAACGCTTTCTAATAATTCATCTGTTTGCTCCGGGTTATCTACAGGCAATTGGACAATTATCCCTTGCACATCTTGCCTGGTGTTCAATTCTTTTATTATATTTAGCGCTTGCCCTGAAGCTGCTCGATGAATTTCCACATCAATTAGAATATCCGCACCGTACCGCTGTTTTAAGCGCATATATGTCTCAATTACTGGATTCTGGACATCTGTCACAATTGCTAAGCGCGGCTGTATATGGCGCGCTTGGCGTAGCGCTCGTACTTGCTTAGCTTGGCGCTCCTTGATAAAACCCGCCAATTCCGATCCGTTTAGCTCTCTCATTTTACCCAGTATAACAATTACCGCTCCTTGAGTACAGAGATAACCTGTGGTATAATCTGAAAAGCTTGGGTTTCTGGCGGATGTAGCTCAGTTTGGTTAGAGCGCTGGATTGTGGCTCCGGAGGCCGTGGGTTCGAACCCCATCATTCGCCCCAAGTCCTATCGCGGTTTACTTTTCTAGTGAATCGTGATATAATAAAAGTATGGACATTCTTATTGATTGTCGTATAATTGAACTATGGGCCAGTAGCTCAGCTGGTTAGAGCACCTGCCTCTTAAGCAGGGTGTCGAGGGTTCAAGCCCCTCCTGGCCCTCCAGGATAGAGTTTCAATAAAACATCGCTCCGATAGAGCGATGTTTTGATTTAACAGCGAGGAGCATTTGGATGTTCAACGCACGGCAGTGCAGCCACGAACAAACCTATACGGTCAAATCTCTCTACAGCACCTCCTGCAGCAATGATAATATAGAGGCCTTTATATCGTCGTCGGCTTTTATCTTCTGCTCTTCATTTAGCTCTGTGTAGTATATCCATTCTCCATTAATGTTGAGCTGCATAATTGACGACAGAAAATATCCTGGCACCAGTTCTGGTTTTCGAGGTGTACTTACTAAGCGGGCTGGCAATTCCGATGAACTTGCAACAATTTTTATTCTTTGACGATCTGTCTTAGTTTTATAGGCGATAGCATGCCCGTAACGAAACGTCATTGGAATTGTTCCGCCATACTTTTTCGCAAGATCGGTGTAATATTTAATGGCATTGTCATCTGTGAAATCGCCATATTTCAGCCTCACTGGCTCTTTAATAAATGCACCTGGATTATCCTCGCTAGCAACTCCCTCAAATGAGATAGTGTCGTCTTGCGTTAAAACTATAGTACCCTCATCAACATATTGGACATAACCTAGCGCTTTTTGGGCGGCAATTTCAACCCCAGATCCAGCTGTCTCGGCAGGTTCGGGCAACTCCGTTGGCAAATCAGCAAGCGAGACAATTTCTACTGGCGCATCGACTAGCAGCCGTTTGATCCTGGATACTTTGTTATGATTTGTAGTTGCAATTAGTATTTTTCTCATGATAGTTCCTGCATACTCTGTCATTAATTCTAATTTAGCGTCTGGCATACGCTGCAAAGAAAGCAATTTTTTATAAATGGCTTTTACGCAAACGGATTATACCGAGCTGGCGGTTCCTTAAAGACAATTCGGCCTTTCGCGTTAGTAGAATTACCAGACTGCCGAGAGCTGGTAGATGAATGTTGAGAACCAGTAGAGGACTGTTGAGAGCTACCAGGCTGCACGCGATTGAGCTGGCGATTTTGCCCAGGCATCGCCGTACCGCTGCCGCTGCTAACATCACTGCCGCCAACCCGCTGGCTACTGCCAATACTGGAATTTGCCGACATTGAATCGCCGTACCCCTTTATGTATTGGCGGTCTACGTTATGAGTGCGATTCGCAGACGCCATTCTGGTCGTACCGTACGTTTGCGCACTGGCTGCGTGATTAGACATCAGCCTGCTTAATAACTGGCGCGACATTCGCGGCCTACCGCTTGCATCCATATATCCCCCTGTTTGCAATGTATAATAATGGTGCCCCGAGTAGGATTCGAACCTACGGCCTTGAGCTTAGAAGTCTCCTGCTCTATCCAGCTGAGCTATCAGGGCGTGTTTTCATTATATCATCTTTCTGCTACAATAGAACACACTGCGGGTGTAGTACAGCGGCTAGTATGCAAGTTTTCCAAACTTGAGATGGGAGTTCGATTCTCCCCACCCGCACCAGGAGATTATCTTGCCTAGCTTTTTTAAGCGCCATAGATTTTTAATTATTGTTATAGTTGCTATTGTTTTTATATATCTCGCAGCAGGTTTAGTGATTGTTCTCTTACGCCCTATGCCCGACAGCGAAGAACTTACAGCCTATCGATTAAATTTACCAAACCATATACGCGTAAAAAATGAAAAATTTGTCCGTATCTACGACAATTATAAGTCTGGGCATATTGAATATCGGATTTGGCTTTCAAGCGGCGTTATGGTCGCTGAAAAAAAGAAATCGCCGCTTCGCACCTTAAACTGCTCCCAGAAAAATAAAGATAAAAACTGCCAAAATCTCACTACTGGAGATGACACGCAGATTCAACTCACTCAAAACAGCGAATCTTCAGATTTAACAATTCGCGCGATTAAACATGACACCGAATTCTTCCTTATCATTCCGCAGCATCTGCGCCAAGCACATAATAACATTAATTGGCAGCAGGTTTTCACCGATATGCCCGCAGCTAACGCTAACTAGTTAAAGTGTTTATGCTATAATAAGTAAGTTGTTATTTAATCTATAAAGGGCATCATGGATCTATATTCTTACACCGATACACCGAAATATCAGCCTCAAGACATCGAGGACGCATCAGAATTTTATAATTTGATTGAACGCAGCAGCCTAACGCATCAGCTGTCAGAGACGCGGCCATACGTTTACTGGACAATGGAGATTTACGACAAAGCCAATGGAATTAAGGGCGGCGGCGGCCTCGGTGTTTTGGCGGCTGATACCCGGCGCGTGGCTGAAAAACTGGAAGTACCGTTCGTGGTGGTAACGCCGTTTTATCGCAGCGAGTCGCACCAAAAAATTGATGATTTGTCGCAGAATGAATATTCGGAAAAGGTTTCGCCGCAAGATTACGGTTTTGAATACATTGACGAAGTTACTGTCAGTTCGGCAGGCTTCCCCGATTCAAGTTTGAGTATTTTCAGAAAAACGCTCGGTTCGACGCAATTTATCACAATGTCAGAACCAAACTTTGGACAGTTATACGAGGGTGACGGCTCTGGCGATCACCGGCTATATCAAGAAGTGGCGCTGGGTTTCGGCGGCTACAAGGCGCTGAAACTGGTCGGTATTAAACCAGCGGTCATCCAGCTGAACGAAACGGCAACTATTTTCGCAGCGCTAGCACGGCTGGACGAACTGTGCGCAAACGGCATGAATTTATATGAAGCCATAGTTTATGTTCGCAAACATACGCTGTACACTAACCATACATTATTGCAAGCTGCCGAGCCAGAGTTCAATCGTTCGCAATTTGAAAAACTAGTTTTACCAAACCTAAAAAGCAACGCCGTACGCTGCTGGCTAATGGAACAGTTCCGCAATGACCGCTTGCGGCCGAATTTACTAGCTATTGAACTGACCGAGGCAAAAAATGGCGTCAGCAAACTACATGCTCGCGTAGCTGATTTTCGCGATCGCAACAATGATAAAGTTAAATTCCAAGCAATCACTAATGGCATCGACATGGAAACGTGGGTACTGCCAGAAATCATGAATACTTATTACAGCCAAAACGTCATCGATAAGTTTGGCTTGCCAACAGAAGAGTTCAAAGAACAAATTGATAAAATTGATGCGCCAGCCATTCGCCAGCTGAAAAGACTTGGACGCCAGGAACTGAATAGGGTTCTAGCAACGCGCAAAGATCAGTATAATGAACCAGTACAAATTCCCGAAGACGCGGTGCTGTTTGATTTCAAGCGGCGATTCGCCAACTATAAACGCCCGTATATGGCGTTTGAACAGCCGGAAACTCTGCGCCAGATTTTAATCAACCATAATGCGCATTATATTTTAGCTGGTAAAGTCCACCAAGGCGACACAGCTATGTACCAGCGACTACTTAGCATCCTAAAGCTCGTTGACGGCGATCCAGTTTTACGCGAGCGTGTCCATTATATCCAGGACTATGACGAAGAACTGGGCCGAGCTTTGGCAATCGGTTCAGACATTGCGATTAACGTGCCGATGATCGGACTGGAGGCTTGCGGCACGTCATGGGAAAAAGATATTGCCAATCTTAAGCTGCTTATTTCTACCAGCGATGGCGGCGTTGCAGATGTCAAGCCAATTGCTTGCCTGGAAGTGTCGGGTAATAATTACGATGCTGAAGTATCCTCGTTGTATGTCAATATGCTAAAAGCTGCTGCTGCCGTTAAGAACGACCAATTGTTAGAAAAGACTGTTCACCGCCAGTTAAAGGCATACCTGCCGATCATTTCTGGTACGCGTATGATGAAAGATTATCTGAAGTTCCTGTTTCCGCAGCACCATTCGCAAAAATCACCAGCACCGCGAAACACGCCAGTATCCGAACCAAAGAAAGCCGCTATTCAATAATTACTTCAATTTCTGCGCCCAGCGAATTGAGCCGCTGAGCCAGTTCCTCGTAGCCGCGATTTATTGAATATACATCGCGCAGGATTGACACGCCTGGTGCTGCCAGCATCGCCAGTAGCACTACGACTGACGGCCTAAGCGCTGGCGGCGCCACAATATCAGCCGGCTTCCATTTCGTCGGACCAGTGATATATACCCGATGCGGATCAACAAGTTCAATTTGCGCATTTAATTTGCTTAGCTCCGTGAAATAAATTGCTCGATTTTCATAGCTCCAATCGTGTACTAGCGTCCGCCCTTTGGCAACTGTCGCGATTAGCCCCAAGAACGGCAGGTTGTCCATATTAATCCCCGGAAACGGCAGCGCGTGCAGCTTATCTTTGGCTGCTTTCATCTTAGAATGCTTGAGGTGGATATCAACCAGGCGCGTCCTTTCGTTATTCGCAAAATATTCCTGGCTTAATTCAAACTGCAGCCCCATTTCCGCCAGCGTCGCCAGTTCAATTTCCAAAAATTCAATCGGCGCCCGGCGCACGGTAATTTCCGAACCAGTTACCGCCGCTGCGGCGATAAAACTCATCGCCTCAATCGGATCTTCGCTTGGATAGTAATCAAGGTTTTTATTAATATGCTTACGGCCAGTAATTTTCAAAATCGTCGTACCGATTCCTTCGACTTTTACGCCCAGTTTTTGCAGAAAGAAACAGACATCCTGCACCATGTAATTTGGACTAGCATTGCGGATGATTGTCGTATCTGGCGACAACGCCGCCGCCATAATGACATTTTCCGTCACTGTATCGCCGCGCTCCGTCAAAAGAATCGTTCGATTGCCAGAAATCACCTTAGTTTGCGCATGATAATATTCCGATTCTGCCGCCACATCCATACCAAAACAGCGCAAGCCGCTCAGATGCGGCTCAACCGTACGCTTGCCGAGATTACAGCCGCCGGCAAACGGCAAACGAAAATCACGGTACTGGTGAAGCAGCGGGCCAAGAAACATAATCACCGTACGCGTCCGCTTGGCAGCCTCTATGTCCATATTTTCCAGCTTCAGGCGCGCTGGCGGCATAATTTCCAAATCATTGCCATCCAGCCAGCGAGTTTTCACGCCAATTGAGTTTAATACTTCAATAATCCGATTAACTTCCTCAATCCGCGCTACTTTTCTGAGCGTGGTTTTCCCCTTATTTAACAAACTGGCGCACAGCAAACCTACCGCCGCGTTTTTACTCGTATTGACGCGTATCTCACCAGACAATTTTTTACCGCCATGTACCCGAAAATTCATTTTTCCAGAATGATTTACCATCATAATGTTATTATTTAATACTTCACTGATACGCGCTACCATCTCGATACTAATATTCTGACCACCGTTTTCAATCCGGTTAATAGCACTCTGCGAGGTACCGATTGCCTCGGCTAATTGTGCTTGTGTCATGCCCTGCTTTTGGCGGTTTTCAGCGATTAAATTACCAATTTTCTTCAAATACTTATCTTTATTCATGCGGCGATTATATCACAGATGGTATATTAACGCAATGGTATAATAGAAGAAAAGGAGGAAATGCCATGCAGGATACACAGGTCGCCAATTTAATTGCGGCAGAAATAAAACGGCAGCAGCTGGGGATCGAAATGATACCTAGCGAAAATTACGTCTCGCCAGACGTACTTAAAGCGCTGGGCAGCGTCTTTACCAACAAATACTCTGAGGGCTATCCTGGCCGACGCTATTACGGCGGACAAGAAAACACCGACCAAATTGAACAGCTGGCGATTGACCGCGCTAAAAAACTATTCAAGGCTGATCACGCCAATGTTCAGCCGCACTCTGGCGCCCAAGCCAACGAGGCGGTATATTATGCATGGTGCGAGCCAGGCGACACCATTCTGGCGATGGATTTGGCGCACGGCGGCCACCTGACGCATGGCGCTCCAGTCACCCGTTCAGCCCGCGAATATAACTTCGTCCGCTACGGCATCAAGGATGTCGAGACTGGCGAAATTGACTATGAAGAAATTCGCCGTTTGGCGCTGAAACATCGGCCAAAGATTATCCTAGCGGGCTTTTCAGCTTATCCGCGGGAACTGGATTATGACAAATTTGCCGAGGTCGGCAACGAAGTCGGCGCTATGTTGATGGCAGACATGAGTCACATCGCTGGGCTGATCGTCGGCGGCGTAGCCAAAAATCCGTTCGATTATGGCTTTCACGTTATCACCACTACCACGCACAAAACCTTGCGCGGCCCGCGCGGCGGCTTGATTTTGTCGAGGGGCATAGCCAGCAATCCTTTGAAGCGGCCGGAAAAGACCTTGGAGAATCTGCCAACGCTGATTGACCGGGCGGTCTTCCCTGGCACCCAGGGCGGCCCGCACATGCACACCATCGCCGCCAAGGCAGTCGCCTTTAGCGAGGCGCTACGCCCAGAGTTCACGGAATACGCCCAGCAAATCGTAAAGAATGCGGCTGTTCTGGCGGATGAGCTGAAGCGCGGCGGCTTGAAATTAGTGACAGGCGGCACCAGCAACCATCTGGTGTTGGCAGATGTCTATGGTAGCTTCGGCATTGACGGCAAGACTGCTCAGGAACGGCTAGAGGCCAGTGGCATCACCGCCAACGCCAACGCCATCCCTAACGACACCCTGCCACCATTCCGTCCCAGCGGACTGCGTCTAGGCACGCCAGCACTCACTACGCGTGGTATGATGGAAGCGGAAATTAAGCAAATTGCCGAGTGGATTATTGCAGCGATAAATACAGAAAATACAGCAGAATACGCAAAAATTAAGCAGCAAACTACTAGTCTTGCGGCGCGTTTTCCGCTACCATATAAGTAATACTAAATGAATTGGGGGGCAAATCAGAAATGGTTTCTTCAAAAAACAAAGTAAAAGGTTTTACGCTCGTTGAGCTTCTAATCGTCATCGTGGTCATCGCCATTTTGGCAGCCATATCAATTGTGGCTTACAATGGTATTCAGCAGCGTTCGCGCGACTCGGCAGCGGCAGCAACTGCTGCGCAGCTATCGGCAAAAATTGAAGTATGGAATAGCCGAATCGGCAGATATCCTTCAACATCAGAGGTTGAGCACGGACTTGATAACGCGAAAGTTACCGAAGCAAAACTAAATCAAGATTTGAGAAATAAAATTACCGTCTCCGGAACATCCAGCATAACAAATGACATTTTAGTTAACTATAAAACATGCGGCACCTCTCCTAACTTTACCGGCGCAGAAATCGCCTATAAAAAAGGCAGCAGCATTGAAACGCTTAAACGAGGTACCGGCTGTTAACTAATAGACAATATACAAATTAAAACCCCGGTTTTCCGGGGTTTTATAGTATCGGCTTACTGATATACTAACAGCCAGTTCCACGATCAATATGTTCAGTACCACTTCCTTGAACATACGTAATTCTAGCACCTGTACCACTATTACACTGCTTATAGTGAACAGGTTTTTCGTTGTCTGGAGTTGCGGTACCTGTAATGATCTTACCTTGCAGCTCAGCGCCAATAGCCGCTTCGGTAACTTTAGCGTCAACCAGATGATCAGTACTCACTTGACTATCAGTTGGATATGAGCCTTTTATACTATTCCACGCTTCAATCTTAGTTGACAACTGCGATGCAGCACTCTTAGCTGCCGAGTCGCGCGAACGCTGCTGAATACCATTGTAAGCCACAATTGATATGGCTGCCAAAATGGCGATGACCACGATGACGATTAGAAGCTCAACGAGCGTAAAACCTTTTACTTTGTTTTTTGAAGAAACCATTTCTGATTTGCCCCCTATTTTAAGTTAAGTTGTTAACAAGCATTAGTGTATCAGAAGCGAGTAATAAGCGCAAGCATTTTATTAAAAATTGAGAGATTTTACGTATAGCCAGCCAGTATAGCTGATGTCGTCGCCGGCAACCGTCTTAGAAGCAGTTAACTTTACTTCCATAGTATCGGAATTAGTAGTTACGCTTAGTTTGACTTCTTTACCAGCAGAAATCAAAGTATCATCAATACCTCTTTGCCAAACATTCGAAGACGAGCTACAGCCGCTGTCCATAGTAGCCTTACGCTTTAAAGTGTTACCGCCAACGACAGAATATTCCATCTTATATACCAGCGCTTCCGCTACAGAAATACCAGTTCCCGCTACCGAGCAGTCGCTTTTTTTAATCAGCTTCCGGCTGGCGCTTAATGGGTTGGCAGACGTCGCCAGATTATGCATTGATATTTTATTAGACGCCATACCGTCAAAGTCGGTGCTTATTTTTACATCTTGCTCAATCTGATCAAGCGCCGCCAGCACCTCATTCTGCAGCTGTGTACGGGCGCTCGCGCGCATAGAGGTTCCGGTTAAGTTTACTATTGCCACCACCATGGCGCTAATAATTAATATTATAAGCGGCATGACAGTCAACAGTTCTATCAGCGTAAATCCGGCGCTTCTTTTACGGCTCTGACCTCGGCGCTTACCCTCCAAGATACGTTGCATGCGACACCTCCTCGCCATCGGAACCGTATTTAACAGTAACGACAACTCTTATTAATGATGAATCCGTATACGGTTTACACATAGAGACAGTAGCGGACGCTGGCTTCGGCAAAGAGTTCGGCCGAAGAGTTGCTGGCGATACAGCCGGCGATGAGCAAGTATTAGCAACGGCGGCGTAATTTTGTTTGCGTAAAATCTCATAGCCGAGATTACTGGCTTCGCTCATCTCCCTAGTGTCAGCCGATTGATTGATAACCACGCTATATAGCTGGTATCCGCTCATTAAAAACAGTGCCGCCACGAAAAGAGTTATCAATATTTCTACTGTCGTAAACCCACCCTGTTTCATTATTTATGCCTGCTTTCTATGACTTGCCATTTATCTGAATCTTTGGTTTCCAAATGATACATAATTGAGTATTGGCGGCATTCAACGCCGCTCTCCTGGCATTTCGTACCGCTGCCAGAGTGGGCAAAGTATACATATGCGCCGCTTGGATATGACGGCAAGTTATTGGCAGCGTAGTTATTTTTATACGAATTTATATCAGCAATACTGTTAATACTGCGGCCGCCGGAAAATATACCCTGCTTGGCTGGAATTAGCGCTTCGTTGCCGGACGGGCCTTTTTTCGCATCGTCCTGTAAATTGGCTAATATTTTATCAAACTGGGCGCTGGTCAAATTAGACGATCCAGCTGCGCCGGAAAAATAAGCCGGATAGCTGCCGACTGGCTTGATAACGTTACCGCCGCCGTCTTTGATTTCCTGCGAATAAATACTTTCCAAATACATCTGAATCGCCGCTACGTCAGCCTCGCGTTCCTTATCGCGAGCGCTCGCCTGATAGCTGCGAAAGCTGACAACGCCGATGGTAAATAAGATTGCTATGATAGCAATAACGATAGTTAATTCAATGATTGTAAATCCACGCCTCATCCTCATGTATTAAGCATAACCGCAAAGACAAAAAACTACAAGCCTTATTCTAGCTCAAGCGGCTCTTGCTGGATTTGAATGTGGAATTTATCGTATACTTTCTGAACAATTTTCTCTCTGGCCATAGCCAAATCAGGATAGCCAGCCGCACCGTTATTAACTAAAACCAGCGCATTTTTTTCGTAAACTCGAACATTATGGAATGTTTTTCCTTTCAAGCCAGCTTTTTCAATAAGCCAGCCTGTAGGAATTTTATATGTATTATCCGGCATAATGTAATTCGGAATATCCGGATATTTTTTCTTTAATTCGTCAAGCTGCCACTGCTCTATGATAGCGTTCTTAAAGAAAGAACCGGAATTTGGCTCTTGGGCGGGATCTGGCAATTTCTCAGCGCGAATATTAAGAACAGCCACTCGGATAACCGGCAAATTAACAATTCTAATGTCATTTTCAGTAAGATACTTTTGGATGGCAGCGTAATACGGCGGCTTAGGCTGAGTACGGAACAGCCGCAGCGTGATGCTTAAAATACAATACCGCCCTTTTTGGCTGCTGCGAAAAATACTATTTCTGTACGAGAAATGGCAATCTTTGGCGCTAATAGTAACGACTTTCCCTTCTTTTGAGTCAAACGCCTCCAGGCTAACCAGCGTATCAGCAATCTCTTGTCCGTAAGCACCGATGTTTTGCACCGGCGCAGCACCAGCCGTTCCAGGAATGCCCGACATGGCTTCAACACCCTGCAAATCCATACCAACTATCTTCTCCACCATTTCATCCCAATTTTCGCCAGCACCAATTTTTACAACAACGTTCTCGCCATCATCCGATACAACATCAAAACCCTTGATGCGGTTCAATAAAACAACGCCGTTGAATGTCTCATCATGCGTGATCACGTTGCTACCGCCGCCAAGGACGAAGACTTTCAAGCCTTTAGTACTAGCTTCCTGATAAATATTTTTAACATCGTCAGCGTTACCGGCTGCCGCCATAAAACGCGCTTTGCCGCCCAGCTGCATGGTTGTGTATTTTTTCAAAGATATATCAGTTCTCATTTCCATAAGCACATTATATCATTTTTCCCGGCTGGCGCTAGTGTGATATAATATACCCGTTATGCACCCGTAGCTCAGCGGATCAGAGTACTTGGCTTCGAACCAAGTGGTCGCAAGTTCGAATCTTGCCGGGTGTACCAATTTTTGCGCTCTGGCAATCCAGCTGAACCACCCTCGGCGTTAAATTATACGTCCTTTGGCTGTGTTGTAAGCAGCGCACCAAATGCCCCGTTAGCTCAACTGGATAGAGCGTTGGTTTCCGGTACCAAAGGTTGCAGGTTCGATTCCTGTGCGGGGTACCAAGATGAATTTGTTATGTGTGATTTTTCTGAAACTCCTTACCATAACGACGAAGCTGCCGGCTGGCTTCTTAGCCCAGTACACAGGCGTCTTGATTGTGTAGCTATTCATCAGACATCGCACATTGTTCCAATTCATAGAGATTGGGGTCTTGATCTTTTCAGCCTCAGCATCGAACTTATTATCGTTACGCTGCTACTGCTTGTTGCTTGGCGGACACGACAAAAAGCTTCACGCGATACGAATCGCAAATCGCGAGTTGTAATTTCAATACTTTTCAAAACAGCCGCCCTACTGTTTATCACCGCCGTAATTACCGTAACGTGCATGCGCTTGTTACATGGCGCGCGAGCAAACAGTCTTTGAAAAATATGCAACGAATTATTTTGACTCTAAAAACCATTCAGCAATTCCGAATCATCAATTGATATGATTCTTAAATCTCTGTTACAATATCCTCAGTGATGAAAGAACGGGGAGATAGACAGAGTCCTGATTTATGTGCAGAGCGCTGTACACCCAGGTGGCTTGCTAGTTTATTTGGCCGCCGAGCTGTGCGCTGGAGCATAAAAAATGAGGATATTAAAGAACAGCTAGCAGATTTCAAAAAGGCTGAGCTATGGGCGGACACGCTCCTTGACGAGCACTGGAACGATAAGTTTCCTGTTGATCCAAACGTCATCGCAGTAAACATGGGAATGGAAGTTTGGCTTGCACCTACTTCGGGAGAATTTGCTGGTGTCATTTTAAAAACCGATAAACAGGAAATGCCGTCAATCTTTGTAGACAAGGATGCTACCACTTCTCGAAAACGCTTAACGATCGCTCATATGGTTGGCCACTACGTTGAACATCTCGGAGACCCGGAATCCCCAGACCAGCAAATACCTGGCTATTTTGGATTTCATGATGAATCAATGGTTAGCGATGAGACAATTCTTGCAGACCGTAGGCCTACCGACTCGGGGGCGCCTAACCAATCTCAGCGAGAACTCTTTGCAGACCACTTCGCCCGCTCTCTGCTAATGCCCGAGGGCGAGTTTCAGGAGGTTATCGATTTGGGATTGAAGTTCGACGACATTGCGACATACTTTGATGTCTCTACTGCAACCATGAGAAATCGCCTGAATGATCTTGGAATAGATCTTTAACGAGTAGTTAGGGATTACTTCCATCCTGGAATTATCACAGAACGCCAGCAGACTCATATTCGTTATTTGACTTTCCATATTGCCTGTGCTTAAATCATAAGCATTAGTACTCTGAGGAGAGGGATATGGAAAATAAACAAACAAATCATGGAAAAATAAAAATTGTCGCTGGGATATTTGCCATTGCACTGGTGGCGGCTTTACTATATTGGCTATTTACTAGCCTGCTAAATGTAAACCAACACGGTCAAAGAAAGAAAGAGCCTGATCACGTCGCCGCCTCTCAAATAGATGATGAAAACACCAGTCCGCAGCGACCAAACACAAACTCAAAATCGAGTTCGGACGATAATAAAACTGATCAATCTCAACATAATGACAACATAGAAAATTCATCCAACGGCTCCGCCGAGACAACTAGCAATAATACTGCCGTCATGTACCGTAACAGCGCCGCTTCCCGCCACCGCCAGGCAACATTGGCAAGCAAAAAGCCGTCAACTCACAATAGTATTTTTCAAAAACCTAAACACAGACCAATCACTAAGCCCGGCGGTAACAAACCAACTACACCGCCCAATCCATCCAAGCCGCCTAAGCCAACACCCGAGCCAGCGCAGGCAGCCGTAAAAATCGTGGGTGCGGCAGAAGTCGGCTCGACACTGATTGCGCAAATCGACGATCCTGACGGGTTGAAAGACGGCGGCATACGGTATTATCAGTGGTTCGCTGACGGCGCGGCTATTCACGGGGCCAGTTATTTCTCATACAAGTTGACACCATCAGAAGTGGGTAAAAAAATCACCGTCAAAACAACTCATGCTAACAACAAAAACGTAATGAAAGATTTAATTAGCTCAGCTACGGCAGCTGTCAGCAACGCCGCATCAAATAATAACCATGGTAGCGTCACCATCGACGGAATTAACCGAGTCGGACAAGTATTCACTGCTCACATTACCGATGCTGATGGCGTGCCAGAGAGCGGTATTACTTACAGGTGGTACGAATTTTACGGCAAATTCCTGGGAACTGGCAAAACTCTCGCGCAAACCA
>CAUUWX010000003.1:0-170674 GCA_963549225.1 uncultured Candidatus Saccharibacteria bacterium
ATGCTGCGTCAGAAATATCTTGGCGATGAATTTGATGAGGCTGAAGAAGGGCAAGACAAGAAGAAAACCAAATCCTCAGATAAAAGCAATCCAGAAGGTCTTGATCCGTATGAAGAGATGCTGCGTCAGAAATATCTTGGCGATGAATTTGATGAGGCTGAAGAAGGGCAAGCTGACGAAAAGAAAAACGAGAACGAAGTTAACTACGAGCAGGCTAGGAAAGCTGCAATTCAGTCGATAGCTCTTGCGGTGGTTGAGCAGCTTGATAAGGTGGAAAGAAGCGCGGAAGATGAACTCAGGAAGCGTCAAAAAGAACGCTCGCCATTTCGCAAGCTTGTGGCAAAGATCGGTCGTCTGTTTACTAGCGGAGAGGATGAAGGCAAGATAACGATAGGCAGTTTACACAATAAAAGAAGTACTGTTTCTGGTGTTGTGTCTGGTTTGGCTGCTGGTGGAGCAACGGGGTTGGCAGGTTTCTCGATGCTAGGTATGCTGCCGGTAGCGGCCGGTGGTGCTTTGCTTAGTGCTGGTATCGGCGCTGCTGCCCGCGAGGCTACATTGGAAGCTCAAAGCGAGGACGACCGATCATTGACAGATGAGGAGAAGCAAGAATTCATTGAAAGTGCTGCGAATAACGGATGGACAGTTGGAGATAGAGATAAAGACGGCAACGAGACAAAGAGGCCGCTGAAGTCATGGGAAATGATTGGAGCAATGGTTGGAAGCGGCTTGGAAATGAGCCAGATGGACTCAGAGATACGCCAAGAGGCCTCTAGGAATGCGTCTAAGGGAGCAATGGCTAGATACGCATTAGGCTTTGCAACTGGCGGAGCGATAGGGTTTGCAGCTGGTCATTGGGCGCATGATAGATTCTTCTCTCCGGAAGTTACTCCTAGTGACTCTTCAGAACCTCCTAAACCACCCCTAAAAGACAAGACTGACGATTTAGGGATGACAAGTTCAAGACATAACATAGCAGAAAACCCTATGACGGGAACTCCTATGACAGAAGCTCCCACAATATCATCAGACACATCTTGGCCGTGGGATCATTTAGCGAATAATCCGTCGATTGGTTCTGAAAAAGCCACTTCTACTCTATATCAGGTTGGCGATTGGCTCAGAGAACAGGGCTTCTCGGTTGATTTTCCACAGGTTGGCAATGGTGAAATTGGTATGACAGTGGGTGGTAATGATAATCCTGAATATGTGAACGGTGCAATTGATTGGGCATTGGAAAATATGAATCTTTAATAGAAATAAAAAAGGAGAAATAAAAATGTTTGAAATTACTGACGAATTCCTGCAGCAAGCTGGATTTGACGCTTTGCCGGCAGAACAAATGGAGAGACTGCGTAAAATTGCTGCCGGTAGAATGGAGTCTGAGTTTAAAGAGAGGATTGCCGGAGCGATTAGTGAGAAGCAATCAGAAGAAATTGAGCGTTTGATTGACGGCGACGAAAGTTTAGCTTTGAGTGTAGCGACTCGCACAAACGCACAGTTTCGTGAAAGCAAAGAATTTTTGGCTATACAACAGTTGGGCAGGCAAAATAATACTACAGACGATAAAATAATTCAGCAATTCGCTCTCTTTTCTTGGTTCAAAGAAAAGAATATTAACGTCGAAAGGATAATTCGAGAGTCAGCTATAAAGGTGATGAATGATTTGGGATCTACACTTTCTCAAGTCAACGAGATGGCTGATAGCGACGGCCTGTAGTTTTATATTTTGGCGATTTACATGCAAAACTGCTATAATGATACCATATAAATTAGTACTAAAGAGGTAAGGTATTAAATGTTTCAACTAAACGAAGAATTCTTAAAAGAACTAGGGCTGGATCAGTTGCCAGAGGAGCAGCGCAAGCCGTTTTTACAGCACATTTACAGCGAATTGGAGATGCGTGTTGGCGAACGGTTAAGCCAGGGTATGAGTGATGCTCAGCTGGATGAGTTTGCGGATATCATTGATAAAAAACCAAATGCAGTCGATAATTTTTTAGCTAAATATGCGCCGAATTACCAGCAAGACAAGATGTTCCAGAGGCTGGTGCAGGCAACTAAAGCTGATCCGAACGATCCGCGCCTGAAGGATGAGTTCGCTGCCACGAAGTGGCTGGAAGTGAATCGTCCGGATTATCGCGATGTCGTGGCGGCGGTGATGGACGAACTGAAGAAGGAGATTGTTGCTCACCGCGATGCTATTTTAGGCGGCGCAGGTTCATCTCCAGCGCCGCAGCAGACTCAACAAGGTCAAGGCGACTTTGATTTAGCTGCTTAGTTAGCCAGTAGACTTAGCCTTGATGGCCGCGGAGGAACGCCTCTGCGGCCATTTTTTTGCCGCTGGCTGGGGCGATAAGCTCATCAATAATAAGCCAATTGCCGTCAGCGCACTGCACGTCAAGCGATGAAAGCGAACTAGCGCCAGCGTGTGCTTTGGTGATTATGAGTTCTGTGTCATTAATTTTAAGCCGGCTGCGCGGAAATCCTAGGTAAGCTCTAACCTGAGCATCGGCTTCGGCGGCAGTCATTGTTTGCGGGTTGATATAAGATAGCTCTTTGGTAAGCAGTTTGCAGTAGGTAGCGTCGGCGTCATTTTGCGCTTTGGGGGTTAATGCTCCCGACATTATTTCTGGCAGAGTACTGATTAGCAAGTCGCTGCCGCTGTTAAATAACTCGTTATAAAGCTGCGGTTTCGTTTCTGTGCCGGATAATTTTTTATGGATTTGGGCGTATATTGGCCCGGCATCCATCTTAGCATCCAGTTTCATGATGGATACGCCAGTCTCGCTATCTCTATTGATGATAGCTGATTCTATCGGCGATGGTCCGCGATATTTCGGTAGTAGCGATGGATGAACGTTGATAATTCCCGGAGAAAATAAGTCGATTATACTTTGGGGGATAATTTTTCCGTATGCTACCAGAACGCCAGTGATTGGCTGCAAATCTTTAATATAGCCGGCAATTTCGTTAACTTTTTGCGGCTGCAAGACAGGTATATGGTGCTTTTTGGCAAATGTTTTAACGGGCGGTTCAACAAGTTTATGTCCGCGGCCGCGCTTTGAATCCGGTTTGGTGATAACGCAGGCAATAGAAAACTTATTGTCAACAAGCGCCCGCAGGACGTCTAAGCTATGTTCTTCAGTCCCAAAGAATGCTATTTTCGGCGATTTCGCTGGCATAGTCAAGCGGTTGCAGCTCGCCTTTCTCATCGAGCGTGTAAAAAGCGTCTGTTTTATCTTTAATATGGTCGATGAATACCTTGCCGTTACAGTGGTCAATTTCGTGCTGAAGTACCCGCGCTAAAAACCCCTCGGCCTTGAAACGCACTTCGTTGCCGTCCAAGTCAATTGCTTTTATGCGGACTTTAGTGTGGCGGGGAACTTTACCGTAAATATGCTGGACGCTGAGACAGCCTTCGTAATCAGCAACGACTTCGCCTTCGTACTTAACAACTTCGGGGTTGATTAAAGTCATAAATTCGCGGGTTGATTTGTTGTCAAAATCACTACGAACGATGACCAGGCGCTTAAGCGCGTCAATCTGAACTGCTGCCAGTGCTGCACTGATTTCATGCGGCCGGGAATCTTCCCAATCAAGGGCTGCGGCTATCATGTCGTCAGAGAGTTTTATGATATCGTCGGTGATGACATGAATTCTGGTTGATTTTTTTCGCAGGTGCGGATTTGGCAGGGCTATAATATCGTCTTTCGTCATTCGTAATATTATATCAGAAATTACAGCAAACTGATAGGGTCGAGTTCATACTGCCAATGTACCGGCGGTATGTATTTTATCAAATTGATTAGTTGGCGGCGCTGCGGACTTTTCACGATAATCTGCCAGCGGTAGGTGTCGCGAACCCGTTCGTAAAAAGCTGGCGTCGGTCCCAGGATTTCTATGTCTGGCGATTTGGTTTTTAACAACTGGGCGATTTTTTGAGAATTATTAACGGCGGATTTTTCAGTTTTATAAGTGCAGGTTAATTTTAATAAATAAACAAAAGGCGGGAAGTTGGTTTTCTGGCGCTGGGCGATTGTGCGTTTGTAAAAGTCTGCGTAGTTTTGGCGCAGACCGTCAACTATGGATGGGTGCGACGGATGATAGGTTTGGACAATAACCTCGGTTGATTTATGAGATCTGCCGACGCGGCCGACGACTTGGGCTAGGAGCTGGAATGTACGTTCGGCGGCGGCGTAGTCGGGCAGCAATAATCCGGCATCCGCCTGGACAACGCCGACGACGCCAAGGTTTGGCAAATCTAATCCTTTGGCGATGACTTGAGTGCCAATGATGATGTCAATATCGCCGTTTTTTAACTTGTCATATTGGGTATCAACTGTCTCTTCAGGGGTAGAATCGCCGTCAAAACGAATAATTTTTTTGTTCAAAAATAGCTTTTTCAACTCGGATTCAATGCGCTTGGTGCCGATGCCTTTGTGGATAATGTCGGCGTTATGGCATTCTGGGCAGCTGGTGGGAACGCTGGTTGAAAAGCCGCAAATATGGCAGGATAGAAGGTGCTTATCCGCATGTAAGGTTAGCGGCACGAAACAGCGCGGGCAGCCAGCTTGCCAGCCGCAGCTTTCGCACAGTGTGACAGCAGCGGTGCCGCGGCGGTTATGGAAGATGAGCGCTTGGCGGTTATTTTGGAGTGCCAGCCGCAAGGATTGTAATAATGGATTTGATAAAAATTGATGTTCTGAAAAGTTTTGGCGTTTGGTCATATCGACAAGCGTGATGTTTGGTTTGACGGCGTCGGTGCGGGCGGGGGCGGTCATGGAGGCTATGGCGCTATTAGAATGTTTGGCAAGGTAATAATCGGCGACGGCTGGCGTGGCGCTGCCGAGAATTAGTTTGGCGTCATGCTGGCGAGCGAGAACGGAAGCGGCGCGTAAGGCTGAGTAGCGCGGCGACTGTTTTTGCTTGAAGCTGGGCTCGTGGCATTCGTCAATGATGATAAGACCGAGTTGCTGAACGGGAGCAAACAATGCCGAACGCGGCCCGATAACGATTACTGGATCGCTGGAGTTGATAATTTCTTTCCAGGCAGCATGCCTTTGGGCTTCGGTTTGCTTTGAGTGGGTTAGGATGATTTTTGGAAAGTGTTTAGAAAATTCCGATACCAGCTGCGAGGTTAATGCGATTTCCGGGACTAAAATAATGGATGATAACTCTTCTTTTAAGGCTTGCTTGGCAGCTTCAATATATACTAAGGTTTTCCCGGAACCAGTGATGCCGTGCAGTAGCATCGTGCCGCTGAGCATGGTTTCAATCGTTTGCAGAGCGGCCTGCTGGTCTTTAGTGAATACTTTTTTTATTCTATTTGACGGAGCGTTTGATGTGATTTTATCAGGGGTGAGGCGCCGGTTTTTTGTTAAACCGCTGGGCAAAATAGTTTGCCAAACAGTTGCCAGGTGCGTTGCGTAATAGCTGCTCATCCATAGCGCTGTTTGGATAAGCGGCAAGGGCAAAGGACTTTTTTCAACGATCGAATCAATTGGTTTTACTGTAAAATCTGGTTGTCTTACTTCTTGTAAAACGACACCAGCCAAATGGTTTTTTCCAACTTCAATGGTAACGATTGTTCCAGGTGGCAGTTTATCTTCCGAGGAATAGGTAAACGAATAATCATGCGCTCGGACAATTTTAATAGGCGAAACCAGATAAAAATACATATACCCATTATATAGCCAAAAAGATGCTAAAATAAGCATATGTATTTTGAGAGTCGTTCGCAAGCTGGCACTAAGCTGGCAGACCAAGTGCTGGAAAAATATCGCTACGAAAACTGCGCAGTGGTGGCGCTTGGCGAGGGCGGCGTGCTGGTGGGCGAGCAAATTGCTGTCAAGCTGCACTGCGTGCTGATGATGCTTCTGAGCGAGGAAATAGATATTCCTGGCGAAGGATTGAGTTTCGGCGCGGTGTCGCAGTCAGGACAGTTTACTTATAACAGCCAGTTTTCTGACGGCGAAATTAACGAATATACCGGCGAATTTCACGGTTATTTGGAGGAAAAAAAGCGCGAGGCGCATCAGCGGATTAACCGATTGCTTGGCGACGGCGGTATTATTGATAAAAGATTGTTAAAAGACCGGACGGTGATTTTAACGAGCGATGGACTTGGCGACAATTTATCACCGCTGGATGTGGCGCTGAGTTTTTTAAAGTCAGTCCGAATTGATAAATTGGTGATTGCGGTGCCGTTTTGCGGTATAGCGGCAGTGGATAGGCTGCATATGACAGTCGATGAAATGCATATTTTGGATGTTAAGGAGAATTTTATGGGAACAAATCATTATTATGAAGATAATACGCTGCCGTCAAAGGAGGAGACGGTGAAGAAAATTAATCAAGTTATTCTAAATTGGCAATAAATAGGTTGCCGGGTGTTGTAAAATTGTGATACACTGAGTGGTAGCGAAAGGGAATAAGGGAGGAAATGCTTGACGTTTTTATTACATCTAGGGTGCGGCGTAAAATCGTAGTTGTGTACGCCAAGTATCCTGATTTTCATACGCACGTACGCGGCCTAGCGAAACTGATTAAGGAAGATCCTGGTAATATTCAGCGCGAACTCAAGCGGCTGGAAAAGGTTGGTTTCCTGAGGAGCGAGAAGCAGGGCAATTCGCGGGCATACTTTACGAACAAGCAATTCCCGATTTTCAAAGAATTACAGAGCATGGTGATTAAGTCGCAGCAGCATGCAGCACGGCCGAGGCACGGTTCGGCTGATAGAGATTAATGACCTTATTTGAGCGGATTTTGACGGCGCGGGGTCTGACGACGCGGGCAGCGCGCGAGGCTTTTTTGCGGCCGGATTATGCGGCGGTGAAACATGATCCGTTTTTACTGCCGGACATGGAGAAAGCGGTGGCGCGGTTGAAACAGGCGCGGGAGCAGGGCGAAAAAATTGTTATTTACGGCGATTATGACATCGATGGGCTGAGTGCCACGGCACTGCTGCTGGATGCGTTTGGTAAGTTTGGCTTTGAGGATGTTGACGCCTTCATCCCGAACCGGTTCGTTGAGGGCTATGGTATGACTATGGGTGCGGTGGACAAGGTGCATGATATGGGTGCTGATTTGATCGTGACGGTGGATACGGGTAGTTTGTGTCATGCGGAGATTGAATATGCCTCGAGTTTGGGGATTGATACGGTAGTGACAGATCATCATAACGTGGCCGAGACGCCGCCGCCGAGCGTGGCAGCGGTGAATCCGAAATTTCCAGGACATACTTATCCATTTCGTGATTTGTGTGGTGCGGGCGTGGCGTTTAAGTTGGTGCAGGCACTGCAGACTGAACTGGATGGCTTACCTGATGGCTATGAAAAATGGCTGCTCGATTTGGTGGCGTTGGGGACGGTATGCGACATTGTGACGTTGGCTGATGAAAATAGAGCAAATGTGTATTGGGGATTAGAGGTGTTGAAAAAACAACAACGCCCAGGATTGAAGGCCTTGATGGCGGTGGCGGGTGTTGAGCCAGAGCAGGTCAATGCTAGGCATCTGGGGTTCGGTCTGGGTCCGCGAATGAATGCAGCGGGTCGGCTGGAGACGGCGCAGCACGCGCTGGATATGCTGACGGCGCGTGATGGCTTGGCAGCACTGGAAGCGAGTGAGAAACTGGAGGAACTGAACGGTAAGCGGCGTGGCATTCAGGACGCGATTTTTGAGGAAGCATGCGTGCAGGCTGAGAAGTTGGCTGATGACCGGGTATTGGTGGTCAGTAGTAGCGGCTGGAATCACGGCGTCATCGGCATCGTGGCATCGAAACTGGTGGAGAAATATAAAAAGCCGGTGTTTATCATTGGCGAGCGCGGCGAGGAAGCAACGGGTTCGGCGCGCAGTTTTGGTGATTTTTCAGCGGCCGATGCAGTGCGGGCGGCGGACGATATTATCATCAAAGGCGGCGGGCACGGAGCGGCGGCAGGCGTGACGCTGGAGACTGGAAAGATTGGTGATTTTCGTCAGCGCGTGAATGAGTTTTATGATTCGCTGCAATTAACAAATCAAGAGCGATATTTGTTGCCGAAAGCTGATGTAGAAATTGATGATTTTTCGGAAGTTGATGAGGAATTGGTGGCAAATCTGGCGAAAATGGAGCCATTTGGCAATGGTAATCCCGAACCAGTACTAAAAATTGCCAGAGTATCAGTGCTGAGTATGCGGCGGATGGGCACGGATGGGCAACACGTTAAATTAGCGCTGCGCGATAAAAACGGTAAAGTATTGCAAATGCTGGCATTCAACGCGCCAGAGGAATTTTTCCGCGATCCGGGAGACGAGATAGCGGCGTGGTTCCAGCCAATTATCAATGAATGGCAGGGAGCGCGGACGGTGGAGGGAAAGTTGCTGCATGTTGTTGCGGTCTATTGAAATTTAGTAGGTTGTCGGACTATCAATTAATCCGACTCAGTCTGATCAAATATCGATCATAATCTAGCTAGTACGGGTGATAATATTTGGATAGTCATGTCTGCGTGTCTTACTCAAGACAGGGCTAATGTGGTAAATCCTCTGTCGTCAATCGTCGGTCTGGCCGATTTGAGGCAAGTTGTTCTAGTTGTTTACGTATGCGTCTAGGTTTAAAATTACCTTCTACGCCTCTAAGCAGACCAGTGACGTTAGCGTATGAAGAGACAGTCATTGGACGGTTAGTGGTGGCTTTTAGTCCAAGCTGGCTATCCGGATCAAGTTGCAACGTGCAAATTGTAGAATGTCCAACATCGCCTGAAGTGTCAATTGGGGCGAGGTCGGGTAAATGGAGAATATTAAGGCTGTTTGATCCATGCCCGCATGGCACCAAAGGGGGTTTATCAGACTGGTTTGACGTAGTGGGAGTCCAAAAATTTGGCATATCATAGTCGTATGGGTGTGTTACTTCGCCGCCCCGACTTATATATGTGTACAGCCACAGGACATATAACTCTGGATTAGTATGAATAGCCTGCGTGTACTCCAGGAATGCGGAACGCATTCTCTTTTCATTCATAAATCTCTCTTCCCACTCTCGCTCTTCCCGCTCTCGCTCCTTCGCTTCAGCAGCTTGTTTTTCTGCAACTTGAGCGAGGTGGCGTCGTACTCGATTGCTGGGGGCTATTATCTCCCATAAGCTATCATTATTGCTATCGCCTGAAGGTTGCTGTTCATTGGAATTATAAAATGGAAATCTCATATTTTGATTATAGCACTAATATGTATTTTTGCAAGTCTATACCTAGACAAGTAATGATTAGTTTGCAAAATGATCTTCATCTGTTATATCGGAAACCGGTATGGTTCAAGTTACATGTAAAGATCAGAAGGAAGTGAACGAAAATTTCCAGCCGACCATTAATGAATGGCAGGGAATACGGACGGTTGAGGGGCGGCTGCTAAATATACAGTTATTGTAAGAGAAATCGCTACCTAGATAGTCTACGTAATGAGAGTCTATGTAACTCTTCTCTTCGTTTTCTAATGTGTTTTATAACTTCTTCTGTGCCTTCATCTAAGCTGATGCCTGCTATTCCGGCTAATATATCTGATGTGTCTGAGTATGATCGTACCTGCTCTGGTCTGTTTGTTAAGGCTTGTAGCCTGTCGGATTCTGATGGGTGTATGCACAGTGTTAATAATGTTGTATGTCCAAGGCATTGTTCTGGGGCAGCTTTAACTGTATTCAAGTCGGAAAAGTGCATGATAGTTAAGGCATCGGGATCATAGCTAATTGGAACAGTGGGATTTTGCATGTTTTCTCCAGGCACCCAGCCTATAGGCTGGGTATAATAATTTTTATCTCCAGGTTCATATTCTGATTGTGGAAAATCGTATTCTTCCTGGTGGGTAATTTTACCTCCGTCGCTTATATACCAGTAAAGCCATAAAGCGTAAACATGAGGCTTTAAAGGAACTGCCCTAGTTGTATCAAGAAACTCTATTTGTTCGTTTTAGCCGTTTTTCTTTTGATTTTTCATCAGTCTGATGTGCAGCTCTGCATACCTCGTCCATAACCCTTCTGGCGCGTTCAACTCGTGCTAGTTTATGTCCTCCTTTTTCGGTTTTTTCTCCGTCGGGTTTTCCTTTAGACCTTCTCTCAAATGACATACTGTTTATTCTACCATAAAATACGAATGTAACAATGGACGAAGATCGGAGATAAAATGATTGTTTTTAGACAAGCTAAACAGTTTTTTTGCGGATTAATGGTTGCAAAATAACCTACTCATCTGTTATAATGGCGAAAGTATGGTTCAAGTTACACGTAGAGATCAGAAGGAAGCGAACGAAAATATTATTCGTCGGTTCAACCGTAGGGTTTTACAGAGCGGTGTCCTTGCGCGGGCAAAGTCGGTGATGCGGTTTGCGAAGCCTATTTCCAAGACTGAGCGCCGTAAGAAAGCGATTATTCGCCGCGAGCGCCGAGCTGAGAAAACAGCCAGAATGCGTTTGGGGGCGGCGCGTTAATGCCGGCGCTGAAAGCGCGTATTGCTGAGGAAATGAAAGCCGCTCTTCTAGGGCGGCATCGTTTTCGAGGCGATGTATTGCGTAATTTGAAAGCGGCAATTCTTAATGAGGAAGTAGCTTTGGGTAAGCGCGACGAAGGTCTAAGTGATACAGAAGTCGAGAAGGTTATTGCCCGCGAAGTTAAAAAACGCAAAGAAAGCGCCGAGTTGTACCGGGCAAATGGCCGGGCAGAATTGGCTGAGCCAGAGGAGAAAGAGGCGGCAATTTTACAGGAATTTTTACCTAAACAGCTGAGCGAGGACGAGATTCGGGCAATGGTCGAGGCAGCGGTCGCCGATCTGGGCGCGACGATGCAGCAAATGGGCCAGGTGATTGGCGCAGTGAAGGCTAAAGCTGGCAATGCAGCTGACGGCGCACTGATCGCGAAAATTACCAAAGAAACGCTAGTAAAACAATAACAACACAGAAAAAGGAGCAAAGGATGATCTTATTGTTTGGGCCGCCGGGGGCTGGTAAAAGTATGCAGGGGCAGATGCTGGCGGCGCGCCAGGGTTGGAAATGGCTGTCGACCGGCGAGATGTTGCGCCGAAGTAATGATCCGGCAGTGATTAACATTTTACGGTCGGGCGAATTGGCTAGCAATGAACTGATTTATCAGGTGTTTGAACAGGCGGTGCAGGACGCGCGCGATAAAAAATATTCAAACATTATCGTTGACGGTTTTCCGCGGACGAAGGAACAGGCGGCATGGCTGGATGATTACATGGCGCGGATGAATGAGAAAATTGACACGGTGATTTCACTGGAAGTGCCGGAGGCGGAGATTATGCGGCGGCTAGAAAAGCGCGGCCGTTTGGAGGATACGCCAGAGGCAATTGCCCGGCGGATGACGATTTATCGGCAAAAAATGTATCCGGTGTTAGGTATTTTTGCCGAGGCAGGGGTTAGGATTGTCCATCTGGATGGCGTCGGTACGGCTGGCGAAGTGCATGATCGGATTTATGAAGAGGCGGCATACGCATGCCAACTTTAATTACTGGCGAAAAAACGCCGCAGCAGATGAAGGATATGCGCGAATGCGGGCGGATGTTGGCGACGATTTATGATGAATTGCGCCAGCGGGTGACGGCTGGAATGAGCGAGCTGGATGTTAATGACTTTGTGGCCGGGCGTATCAAGGATTTCGGCGCGGAAGCAACGTATTTGACGGATGAGGTGAAATTTCCAGGGGTGATTTGCGTGTCGACTAATGAACAGTTGGTGCACTCGTTTCCGACGGAATATATGTTCGAGAAGGGCGACGTGGTGAGTTTTGATTTGGTGATCGGCTACCGCGGCATGAAAACAGACAGCGCCTTCACTATAGTGGTTGACGAAGAGCCGCGCGGCGCTAAAAAGCATTTGCTGCACGCAACGGAACAGAGTTTGTATGCGGGAATTGATGCGATTTCCGGTGACGGGACGCGCGTTGGCGATATTTCGGCGGGCGTGGAAGCGGTATTGAAGAAAGCCAAATTGGGTATCATTCGCGAGCTGGTTGGACATGGCGTGGGGCTGGAAATGCATATGAGCCCAGAAATTCCAAACTACGGCCAGCGTGGTACGGGTCCGGTGTTGCACGCTGGTGATACAATCGCTATTGAGCCGATGGCCAGCCTCGGCAGCGAGAAAATTGTGACCGAGGACGACGGCTGGACGATTAGCCTGAAAGACGGCAGTTTGGGGGCGCATTTTGAACATACTGTGCTAATTACCGAAACTGGCGCGGAGATTTTGACGAGGCTATGATTTACTTGCAAAAGTATAGCCATAACCTGTATAATTAAGCCTGTATGCAAGAACAATCTCGATATGCTGTAGGAATTGATGTTGGCACGAAGAATGTACGCTGCGTCATTGGTTATATTGACGCGGATGGCGATGCGCCAAAAATTGTCGGCGTAGGAACTGCGCCAAATAGCGGTATGCGAAAAGGTACAGTAACTAATCTGGCGGGTCCGGCGGAAGCGATTGATACAGCTCTGGGGGCAGCGGAACGTATGAGCGGTCACCAGGTAAAGACGGCAGTGCTGAGTGTCAATGGATCGCATTTAACAAGTACTAAAGCCGATGGAATGATTACAGTTGGTACGACTGATAATGAGGTAACGCCTGGGGATATTGTGCGCTTGGAGGATATGGCAACGACTGGCAAAATAGCGCAGAACCGGGAAATTCTGGAAATTGTAGCGCATTCTTATCGGCTGGACGGACAGGATAATATTAAAGACCCGATCGGCATGACTGGTACGAGGCTGGAAATTAAAGCAAATGTTGTGTCAGGGCTGCTGCCGCATATTACTAATCTGCAAAAATTGGCGGAAATGGCTAAAGTTGAGGTTTCTTCGGTTGTTCCAGCAGTGCTAGCGAGTGCGCAAGCAGTACTAACAGAAAACCAGCGCGAGAATGGCGTGGCGGTATTGGATATTGGTGCGGCAACAACTGGCGTGGCGGTGTTTGAAGAGGGCGATTTGCAATATTTGTCGGTAATCCCTCTGGGCGGCCAAAATGTGACTAATGATTTGGCAATTGGACTAAGAACGGATCCGGAGATTGCCGAGTCGGTAAAATTGGCGCATGCGCGGTTTGGCGGCAAGAAATTAGGTAAAGTGGAAACTAAGCACGAGAAAAAAACATACTCGTTTGAGCAGAGCGAGATTGATGAGATTGTCGGCGCGAGGTATGAGGAGATCTTTGAGGCGGTAGCTAAGGAGTTGAAAAAGGCAGGTCGAGCCGGCAAGCTGCCGAGCGGTGTGGTTTTGACTGGCGGCGGTGCTAATACGAAAGGCTTGATTGATTTTACTAAAGAGCAACTGGGCGTGGCAGCCAGGCTAGGTAAGCCGTCTGAGTACGGCGGTGCTAGTAATGAAATAAAAGGACCGGAGTTCTCGGCGGCAGCCGGACTGATGCTGATCGATGCGGCGAGCGATGCTTCGTATGCGAAATCGCCGCAGAATGCTAAAAAAGCGGCGCAAAAAGCAGGCGGATTTTTAAGAGGTATTTTTGCTAAGTTTAAGTAAGTTGTTTGATATATCAGTTGAAAAAATGCTATACTGATGTAAGAATTAGAGAGAGGGAAATAGATGCCGCAAGTACAACCAAGTGAAGTTCAAACATTTGCCAGTATTAAAGTCGTTGGGATCGGCGGTGCTGGCGGTTCTGCTATAAACCGGATGAAAGATGCGGGATTGACTGGCGTGCAATTTATCGCCATGAATACCGACGCTCAGGCGCTGCACAATTCGAAAGCTGACGTTAAGATTCATCTGGGATATAATACGACGAACGGTTTAGGGGCTGGTGCTGATCCGACAGTTGGCGAGGCGGCAGCTAACGAATCGCGCGAGGAGATTAAGAAGGCGCTTGAGGGCGCGGATATGGTGTTCGTAACAATTGGTGCTGGCGGCGGTACTGGCTCTGGTGCTGGCCATGTGGTGGCAGAAGTGGCGCGCGAACTGGGGATTTTGGTAGTTGGCGTGGCGACGCGGCCGTTTAGTTTTGAGGGCGAGAAGCGGCGGATTAATGCTGATTGGGCAATTTCGCGGCTTGGGCGGCAGGTTGATACCTTGATTACTATTCCAAATGACCGTTTGCTGCAGACAATTGATCGGCGGACGCCGCTACTGGAGACGTTTAAGATTGCTGATGACGTGCTGCGCCAAGGTGTGCAGGGGATATCAGAGCTGATTACCGAACATGGTTTGATTAACCTTGACTTTGCTGACGTAAAAGCGATTATGAGCAAGGCTGGTTCAGCGTTGATGGGTATTGGACGGGCGAGCGGCGACGACCGGGCAGTTCAAGCAGCCCAGCAAGCTATCGAAAGCCCGCTAATTGAGGTGTCGATTGACGGTGCAAAGGGTGTGCTGTTTAACGTTACTGGCGGCTACGATATGAGTATGGCGGAGATTCAGGAGGCGGCTGAGATTATTACCGGAGCGGTCAGTCCAAGCGCTAATATTATTTTTGGCGCAACGCTGAAGCCGGAGATGGAAGATGAGCTGGTAATCACGGTGATTGCCACGGGTTTTGATAGCGAATCGTTCCAGCAAGACGAGACAAGCTTAAGCGTGGATAATCCTGCGCCGCAGCCAGTGGTGCCTGAGGTTGACGAAAACGTGGTTAAGGATATCGATTTGGAACTTGACAGAGAAAAAGCCGCGGAGGAGTTTGCTGCTGATAATGAAGTAAGTATGTGGGATGCTATGCCGGATCCAGACAGCGTTTCAAACGAGGAAGATGATGATACGCCGGCGTTTTTGCGGCGGCGTAAGAAGAATGAGGACTAAATATGGCGAGTTTTAATATCGGAGACAGCCGCGTGATTGAGTCGCGTGAAGTCTCTGATGGCGTGGCGATTCGCCGTCGCCGCGAGACGCCAGATGGACGGCGTTTCACTACGTACGAACGAGTAGAGAAGCCAAACTTAATCGTGACTAAGAAAAATGGCAGCCGCGAACTATTTGATAGAGTCAAGTTGGCGCATGCGGTGCGCCAATCGGTCGGCAAATTCCTTAAATCTGACGAGGAAGTCGAGTCGATTATCACGGCGGTTGAAGATAAACTGTATGCGCTGGGCGCCTCAGAAGTACCTTCGCGGCAGATCGGCGAGTTCGTGCTGGATGAATTAGCGAAGCGTAACGAAGTGGCGTACGTACGTTTTGCCAGCGTGTTTCAGAAGTTTGAAACGCTGGATGACTTCGTCAAAATATTGGAACAGCGCCGCCAGAAAGGGCAGGAATCATGCGAGTAGTTGTCGTGTATCGGACAGAAAGCGATTATGCGCGTAAAGTTATGGATTTTTTGCATGACTTTAATCGGCAGACAGGGCACACGATTGAAGAAATTGACCCAGATTCGGCCGAGGGCAGTGATTTTTGCCGGACGTACGATATCGTTGAATACCCAACGATTATCGCGCTGAGTGCTGATAGCCAGATGCAGAATATGTGGCGCGGATTACCGCTACCGACGATTAGTGAGGTGAGTTTTTATGTTTGAGAAGTTGCGCAAGCGGCTGCCGGGCAAAGAGTCAAAGCGCCGGCAATTGGCAGCGCTATTGATGCTGGTTGGCAGCGGCTTGGGCTTGTTGGCTTCGTTTGTATTATCGATTGAATCGCTGACGCTTGCTAAAAATTCGCATGCCGTGTTGAACTGCGACTTGAACGCGGCGATGAGTTGTTCGACGGTGGCGAACCATTGGTCGGCGGCGCCGCTTGGCTTTCCTAATAGTTTTATTGGTATGATGACGCTGCCGGTGATGGTGACAATTGCGGTGGCGCTGCTGGCGGGAGCGAAGTTTCCGAAATGGTTTATGTGGGGCGCGCAGCTTGGCGCAGTGGCGGGCCTTCTGTTTGCTGGTTGGATGTTCTATATGAGTTATGTTGAGATTGGCGCGTTGTGCCCGTGGTGTTTGACGCTGGATGCGGGTATGCTGCTAATTTTTTATGGACTAACCAGGCATAACATCTTGAACAAAATTATTGAACACCGCGGGTTGCGCCGGTTTGTTGACCAGGGCTACGATACGCTAGTACTGGCCTCGGTAGCGTCACTGGTGATTATGGCGATTTTGGTAAAGTTTGGCAGCCAAATTGTATAGTCCAAACAATTGAGTCCTTATATTGCTTATGCTAAAATGATATCAAGTATAAGCTGCTTTCGTTTTGTGCGGTGAGCGGGGTTCTGTAAAAGTGAAGAGTAAGAACGAGCAATTTGGGCTGAGAATACGACGCAAACGGACGGTTTTAGTGCATACTGCGGTCTGCTTGTTAATACTGGGGATTGGTGCTGTCGTGGCGGTGTGGTGGTTAACTCGCCCGACTGAGGCTCTAATGCCGACAGTGTCATCGGGGCAAGTAAAAGTTGATCAAGCGAATTATCGTCTGTATCGATCGTCGGATAATGCTGCTCCTGGCGCCCCGTTGGCGGCTGATAATGTGGCAGCGGCACTGCCGCAAGCTGGCGCTAGTTTTCGTATGCGGGTAGGAGTGGAGAATAAATCTCGTGTATTAGCGCAGGTCTCCACTAGCGGATGGAATCATACTTGCAGTGTTGATCATGACAAGAAAGCACATTGTTGGGGGGAAGGGGTAAATGGGGCATTAGGAAATGGTTCAACAAGTAATAAGTATACTCCGGTAGAAATTGATATGTCTGGTGTCCTAGCAGGCAAGACGATTAAGCAGATCTCGGTTGGCGACTGGAATACATGTGCAATTGCTTCGGATGATAAGGTTTATTGCTGGGGTTATGGGATTAGTTTTGGCGATCTCGGAAATGGTACATTTTCTCAATCAAACGTTCCCGTTGCCGTCTCGACATCTGGCGTTCTGGCAGGAAAGAAAATTAAGCAGGTCTCAGTTGGTTTTGAAAATGTTTGCGTTGTTGATTCTGGCGGGAAGGCATATTGCTGGGGAAATGGCACACATGGAACATTAGGTAACGGATTGACTGCTATATCAAACGTTCCCGTTGCCGTTTCAATGTCCGGCGTTCTGGCGGGAAAAACAATTAAACAAATAAGTGTAGGGTCTCGCCATGTATGTGCGGTTGCTTCTGACGATCGAGCTTATTGCTGGGGAATGAACAGTAGCGGACAATTGGGTAATAATAGCACGTCCAACGCAAACGTTCCCGTTGCCGTTTCAATGTCTGGCGTTCTGGCGGGAAAAACAATTAAACAAATAAGCGCATCAGACTTTCATACCTGCGCTATAGCGTCTGATGGAGAGGCCTATTGCTGGGGTGGTAATACAGATGGCCAACTTGGCAATAATTCAACAAATCAATCGAACGTTCCTGTCGCTGTCTTGCCGCCCCAGGGAAGTAGTTCTCCTCTAGGCGGTCAGTTTAAACAGATTTCGGCAGAGGGCGGTAATCGTACCTGTGCTATTGCTTACGGTGATAGGGCATATTGCTGGGGGGAAGGTAGATATGGTGGACTTGGCAATAATTCTACAACTAGTTCCAGGAGACCCGTTGCCGTCTCGACGTCTGGCGTTCTGGCGGGAAAAACAATTAAACAGATCTCATCTGGAGCGTATCGTACATGCGTCATCGCATCAGATAATCAGATATATTGCTGGGGCAGGAATAATCATGGACAGTTTGGAGATGGTAATACGGTTGACTCTCTAGTGCCAACGGCCACTTCTAATGGAGGGGGTACAATATCGGCTAATACCATGAAACTTCGCACTCAGTACGCCAAAAAGACTGCGGCGACGTGCCAGGCAGTGGCAGCGGGTTGGCAGGATGTGACTAATAACTCGGCTTTGGCGTATTCGGCGGCTGGCCCGAATAACGGGACGGCGCTTGCGGCGGCAGCAAACGATCCTAATCTGCCATCTACCAGTGTCGGTTACAGTCATCAGTCGATAGTCCGCCCGGGTAGCGCTGCGCAGCTGACATTCACCAACAATCGCGAGATTAATGCCGGCGAGACGGGCCTGTGGGATTTGGCGCTGACTGATAATGGCCTGGAGCGTAATACGAATTATTGTGTTCGCTTGGTGGCCGACACGGCGGCGGCGCCGGGGACGAGTATTGATACTTATTCGTATTATCCGGAGTTCAAAACTGCTGACGGCTCGTTGGATATTCGATTTACAGACGCTGCTAATGCCACATTAACTAACCCGACTACTGTATTTTCGGCAGCAATGACCAGTAAAACGGCGAGTACTACGACTGCGAAGTTATCTAATAATTCTTCACAGCAGCTTGAGGTGGCAAATAGCTTATCGACGACGGGCTGGAGTGTTTCATTGGCGGCAACTGGCGGCCCAACTGCTAAATGGACGCAGACTGGCGGCGCAGCGAATTATGCGTTTAATAACACTAATGCAGACCAAGGGCAATTATCGGTTGACCTATCGTCAAGCGTGTTTACGGCGTCTGGTTCGACGCCGCTGGGGCAGGCCTGTACGACGGCTGGCTTGTCGTATGGTGCGGGCGGTGCGTTTGTGGCTGGTACGGCGTCGGCTAACGCTATTACGCTAGCGACCGCCTCGAGCAGCAGTGGTTTGACTTGCTTGTTTAAATTGCAGAATATTTCCTTGAAGCAGACTATTCCGGCGTATCAGAAGCCAGGCACGTATACATTGCCGGTAACAGTAACGGTGGTAGCGCAATGATAAGGATGAAAAATATAATGAGAACTGGTGCGATAGTTGTTGTATTTTTAACAGCAATAATTGGTGTGATTTTTAACGGCAAAGTTGCTTTGGCGACGACTTCAGCAGATTCGACTTTTTCACAGTTAATTCGTGAAATAGACTGCTCTCATACAGTTTACAGCAGAGCGGTTGGTCAAGTGAATGATGTGGAGTGCGACGTTTTTGCGCCAAAATACGACCATTCGGTAATTAAAGATAACGGCTACCCAGTGATTTACGGCGTGTATGATGCGGTACATACGGTTATTGATCCGGTGACTGGCGCGCATCAGTTGGCGATTGAATTTGCTGGCAGGGTATTTGTCCTGGGAGTTGATCCGGAATTGACGGTTAATGGCAATGCTTGGGTGCTTGATCTATCTAATTGGCCGAATACACATCCTGGCGATACGACGCTGGTGATAGAACGCGGCAAAACTTACCTTGGTGAGATTGCCTCCTCGACACGGGCTTACGGCTCGGCTTTGCAAGTTAATCACGCGGTACCTTTTACAATTACTATTCCGCCGAGAACCTTGCCGCCGACGCCGCCAGTAATTCCGTCATCACCAGCGGTTCCAGCTGTTTCGGCAGCCGCTGCAGATATAAAACCTGGTAAAGATTTGGCTAATACTGGCGCAAACATATGGTTTATGGTGATAGCGGCGCTGGGAATGATTATTATCGCGTTCATACTGCTGATACGTAACAGACGAGGAGGCAGTCATGAACCATAGGAAATTAGCGGATGTTCGGAGGTGCGAAGGAGGGTAGGTAGTAGCACTATAATAGACAACGAAGCAACGAAAATAACGTAAAAGAAAGGATACGATATGAAAAAACTAATAGCAAACGTAGCTTTGGCAGTCGGTGTAGCTGGAGTAGTCGGTTTGGCGGGCACAGCGGTGTACGCGGCGACTACGGCGACGTCAGAATTGAGCCAGACGATTAACGCTGGCGTGCTCAGCACCGACATTCGCGATACTGGCGATAGCGTAGTAACAAACCCAACATTTGCCATGAACGCGACTACGGCGTCGACTTCTGCCCAGACGACGACTGGTACATTTGGCGCTAATGATAAGCGTATCGCTGTCGATAACCCTGGCGGCGCTAATAATGGCTGGACGCTGACATTGAATGCGACAACTCCTGGTACAGGAAAATGGACGAGCGGCAGCAATACATACCAGTATAATGGTAATGCCACGACTGGACAGTTGACGGTTAATCCGGCCGCCGGAACGCTGACATCGATGATTGGTGCTTCCACGGGCATCACGCTAGGTTCGCAAGCAGCATTTTCCGGCACTTCTCCAGTAACGCTGATTAGCGCGGCGGCTGGTTCCGACGATGTTTGGCGCGGTTATGTGACGGGTGTCGGCTTGAGCCAGGCTATTCCAGCTGGACAGGCAACAGGTACTTATACTTTGCCGATGACTCAAACTGTGGCCGCTATCTAAGATCTGGCGCAGTTATATTCAGCGAAAATCAGGCGTTCTTTCGGGCGTCTGATTTTCATTTACGCGGATTGTTTAGTCTTTGGGAGGATTAGCCGGGTGGTTGGTATAGCCATGAGCGTCTTAGCTTGTTATAATAAATCATATGATTTTAATGAGGAGAATACGGGGTATAGTTTCATGCTGGCGCAGGTTAGCGGTAATGGCGGTTGCGGCAGGTGTTTTATTGCCGTCGTCGGTTCTGGCAGCAGGAATTGGCAGCCGTCCGGCGAATCCCGATCCGAACAACCCGCGGACGCAGTCGATTTTTATTTATCAATTGAATCGCGGCGCTAGTAAATCTGATCAATTGACGATTACTAACGGGCTGGCCGAGCAGGCGAATATCGAGGTGTATGCCGTCGATGGCACAGTTACGGCGACTGGCGATATGACATGCAAGCAGCAGGTTGAGGAAAAAAAAGATGCTGGCAATTGGGTAAAATTAGCGAAAAGCGAGGTGGCATTGGCGCCTGGCGCATCGACGAACGTTGATTTCGCAGTTACCGTGCCTAATAAGGCTGACGTCGGCGAGCATAACGCCTGTTTGGTGATCCAGCGCAAAGCCGATCCAGCCGCTGCTAAGAAAGGCGGTATTCAGCTGCAAACGCGCCAAGCGGTGCGTATGGCGATTACTATTTCTGGCAATATTCACCGTGATGTGACAATTGACAAATTCGCCGTCGATAATAACAGTAAGCAGCTATATAACATTGCTATCAAAAATTCTGGCAACGTTTCGGCTGATGTTGACGTCAAGCTAGTAGTTAAAGATATGTTGGGCAACGTTGTTTATCAAAACGGCGGCGAGTATGCGGCAATTGCCGAGCAAGTCCGCCAGTTCCGCTACGAGAGTAATTTACAGCCGTTCTGGGGCGGCAAGTACCGCGCTGAGTTTTCAATTGCTTACAACAAAAAGGCCGGCGAATGGGGCGTTAGTAAAAATTCGGCTGATTTAACGACGAAAAAGGTTGAACCGATAGAGTTATTTTTCTGGCCGACACCTGGTGCTTGGGCGATTATTATTGGAGCGATTGCCGTAGTTATTGCGGCGGTTTGGCGGGTTATTGTCTTAGTGAAAAAGCGCCGGAAGCGATAGTTTTGCTAGCTGCGATTGATATGTCATAATGGTGTTATGAAGAAAAATTTTCTTGTTAGGGCTTTCTTTGGTATCACCATTGCGGCGCTCGGCGGGGTTCTGCTACTGAGGAATCTCGAGATTATCAAGTTTGATAGCTGGAACGTGTTCTGGGGAACTGTTTGGGCGGTTGGTCTGGTTTTGGCGGGACTAACGACGATATTCAGTTCTCGCAGGGCCTCGCTGCGGGTGTGGGGATTACTGCTAATGACTATCGGTGTGTCCATTGGCTTGGGCGCTTACGGTGTAATTAATATTAGCGTTTGGAAAATATTTTGGCCGGTGATTTTGATTGCTATCGGCTTGATGGTAAGTGTCGGCTCAGGCGGCCACAAGCGGTCTAAAAAATCGGCTGCCGATGGTAGCGGTAATGAAAAAATTGCAATTTTTTACGGCGAAGAGTCGCGCGTGAAAGGTGACTATACTGGCGGTTCAGCAACGGCGATATTTGGCGGCGTGGAGTTGGACTTGCGCCAGGCGAACATTAAGGATGGCGCGGTTATTGATATCTTTACGTTTTGCGGTGGCGTTAGTATAAGCTTGCCAGACGATGTGATTGTCAAAAACGAAGTTCGCGGCATTTTGGGCGGCAGTGAGGATAAAACAGTATCCAAATCTTCCGCTAAAAAGACAATTTATCTGCGCGGTGAGTGTGTTTTGGGCGGTTTGGAAGTAAAATAAAAAGTAAGCTTCTTTTTTTAGCCTCTGCGACCTAATAATATATTGACAAATATTAATATTTCGTGTATAATAAGGAGCAATGTATTGTAAAGAGGAGTTATAAGATGGCTAATAAGGGTGATTTAATAGAGGAGGCTCTCAATAAAGCTTGGGGAGCTTGGGGAGATATAGAAGGCGGCAAAGACGACCCTCAGACAAATGAGGATAATCGTAGAAATTGGGTACAAGATCATATTGACGATCTTATGCCTTTGCAAGATAAGCTTAACGATCCTGACAAAAGGCTTGAAATGGTCTTGTCAGACAGGTATGTGGGGCTGCTTATAAACACTAACGCTCTTCTTAGAGGTAAAACATTTGACGATTTAAGGTCTGAATTTCTTTCTGGCAAAGAAGGTCACGGAACACTTCCTATGATGCATACGCCGGCTACAAAAGATAAGATTAACTGTCTTAATAGCGGTATGGAGGTTATGCGTGAATGGGTTAATTCGTCTGATAGACCTGTAGAAGAAAAATTAGACGCCGTTGCTGAAGCGTATGAATCTTTGATAGTTTGGACACACATGTTTAATGATGGTAACGGTCGGACTGGTCGTTTTATTGGTGAGTTGATAAGGTCTGGATTAAGCGACACAGATAGATTAGCAGCAACTGTTTCAAGGTCTGGTAAGCGTATGATGCGCACACCGTATGTTAGGACTAGAGAAGGAGTCCTTGAGAGCTTAGAGAATAGTGAATTATTTGTTCCCAATGAAGAATATCTACGCGCTAATTTGGATGAATTCCCGAATGATGTTGATGACATGGGGGCGAATATTTGCCACCTATTGAAGGAATGGGAAGACTTGCATAGTTCCTAGAGCGTCTGTTGCCATTATTTACAAATTCAGAGAGAGCATAATAAAAATTTACAAAAGTAAAAGTCAGGCAAAGGTAAACGAAACTTATGGCAAAATTCTTAATTACAACGAGGAAGTTGGTTTTCTAGGAAATATGGTTGCCCGAACCTGGCAATTACAACGAAAACGCGCTACAATGAAAATCAGGGCGTTTTCGCGTGTGCTGGCTGTTGTGGCGGCGCGGCGAAGTGAGCGGCTATCAACTGCGAAGCCTGCGGGAAGAAATCGGCGTGTTTTGAATCAGCTGAGATTAGACCCCGCCGTGACTCGCTGCGACAAAGTGAACGATTAAGCGCTAAAAGAATCACTTCTTTTGGAATCGAGATGGTACCGTCCGTTTGAAACACCTCCAGCGGATTCTCGAAGTCAAAAGAGGTGATTTTTTTGAAAGGAAATAATACTAGTGCCAGCTAGCAAACAAGAGTTGCTTAAAGATACCAACGGCGAATGCTCGCTTAATCCTAATAAATATACGCCTGTTATTGAGCTAGTGTCGCCCGGCAGCAGCTCATTTACTCGCCTTAAAAAAGAGATGTATATCTCTGATGATTATGAGGCGGAGCTGTGTAATCTAATTAAACAGAAAAAGGCGGTGGTGTTGGCGGTAGAGGCGGGTGGACGCTATGTTGGTCGGGTGACCTTGCGGCATGATTGGGGTAATGAGACCTCTATCATTGAAAAGGATTTTCCAGGTTTGCCGCAAATCAATGCGCTGGAAATTGATGAGGATTATCGACGTCGGGGCTTGGCGACTATGCTTATCACAGCAGCAGAAAATGAAGCCCGCCGCCAAGGCTTTTCTATGATTGGACTGGGTGTTGAAATCTCAAATGAGCCGGCGAAAAGACTGTACGAGAAACTAGGCTACAGTTATCAGCAGGTAGGCGGTAGCGATACGTATGATTTTCTCTTCGGCAAGCCTAATCCGCAGGTATATAAGCTACGGTTAATGACAAAATCGTTGCAAACAGAGGCAAGTCATGGCTGATCAGCATCAAGAATGGCTAGATTTTGCGAAAAGCGTGGCGTTGGAGGCGGGCGATATTATGCGAAAATATTTTGGTAAGAAACCAGACTCTCATTTCAAAGCAAACAATACAATCGTGACTGTTGCTGATAAGGAGATTAACGATCTCGTCATTGAGCGGGTAACTGAGCGATATCCAGACCACGATATTGACGGCGAAGAGGCGAGCCAGCGCCGTGGTTCAAAATATGTTTGGGTTTGCGATCCAATTGACGGTACTGCTTCGTTTATAATGGGATTGCCTGTGTCGGTGTTTTCTCTGGCGCTAGTGATTGATGGCCAGCCAGAGGTTGGTGTGATTTATGCGCCGTTTAGCGACCATCTGTACTGGGCGTCACGTGGTCGTGGCGCGTACATGAACAGCCAGCCGATTCACGTTAGTCAGCATAGTCTGGATGACCGCGTGGAGATGAATGTTGATTGGTGGCCGAGCGCTCAATGGGATGTGATGCAGGTCGTTCATGATATTGCTTATGAAAAAGATGTGTATGTAACGACGGTTAGTAGTACAACGCACGCTGCGGCACTGGTGGCGCGCGGCGAGTTTGTTGCGTCGGTTTTTGTTGGTACAAAAGGTAAGAATGTTGACATTGCGGCGGCGAAAGTCATCGTCGAGGAAGCTGGCGGTAAGGTGACTGATCTTTTCGGCCGGGAGCAGCGGTATGATCAGGATATCCACGGTGCTGTATTAAGCAATGGAATCGTTCATGAGGAGATAGTAAAAGCGATGAGGAGACTAATAGAATGATGAACAGGGAACAGGAAAGTTTGATTAATAATTTAAACAAAGCAGTGAATATAAGGTAGATAAGGAGGAAAAGTATGAAATTCAAACACGGAACACGCCGCCGAGCGGCAGAATATGAAAAAGATTGGGTGCAGCGATGGAAGGATGACGATACGTTTGAAAAGTCAGTGGCGCAGCGGCCGGCAGATAACGCCTACGTTTTTTATGATGGGCCGCCGTTTATCACTGGTGTGCCGCATCACGGTACGTTACTGAGCTCAATCGTTAAGGATGCGGTGCCGCGCTACTGGACGATGAAAGGCAAGCGCGTGGAGCGCCGCTGGGGCTGGGACTGTCATGGCCTGCCAGCGGAGAATTTCGTTGAAAAGCAGATGAATATTATGGATCGGCGGCAGATTGTGACGAATAGCGACCAGCCAGCACCGCTGGATAAGGACGGTAATCCTTTGCCGACTATCAGTCTGGAAAAATACATCACCAAGGCGCGCGAAAGCATGGTGGCGAATAGCGAGACGTGGCAGGGTGTGATCGACCGCATCGGCCGCTGGGTAGACTTTAAAGGTGCCTACCGCACCATGGACAAGAATTTTATGGAGAGCGTCTGGTGGGCCTTCAAGCAGCTGTACGAAGCGGGCAAAATCTACGAAGGCGAAAAGGTGCTGATGTACGACACCAAGTTTGCTACCCCTGTGAGCAAGGCTGAAGTGACTATGGACAACGACGCTTACCAGACGGTTACTGATCCGAGTGTGTATGTGAAGTTTAAGCTGCTTAGTGGTAACACGAGGCGCAAGATAATGTTAGATAAAAGTTCAAAGATTTTGTTTGTGTGCAATGCAAATGTTGTCCGTTCGCAGATGGCGCAGGCTTTTTACAATCACTTCACCAAGACGCAGAATGCTGATTCTGCTGGTGTTAACGCAGAGAAGTATCCTACCGCTAAGATACCAACAGTTGCGGATTTTGATGCTCATCTCGTTGCTAAGAATCTTGATCCGCTGGCGGTTATTGACTTAATGCGAGAGAAAGGCATCGAAGTTGGAGCTAGCCAACGGACACAATTGACGAAGGATATGCTGTGTAATTACGACCTAGTTGTCAATATCGCTAATCGTAACCAGACACCGGATTGGCTAAAGGGCGATAACGTTGTTTGGTGGAAGATAGAGGACCCTCATGCTGAAAGTCGAGAGCTGGCAGAATTGGCGTGCGACGAAATCGAAAAGCGAGTCAAGAAGTTGATTAGCGGTGAAGTAGTTGATGATACTCAAAAGCCAGTAGACTTCGACGAATGCGAGAGGAGTTATGTCGGTGCTTTGTTGGTGGATACGAACAGCAAACTCATTGCGCAGCAGCGAGATGATAAGCCAGGTATCACGAATCCGGGTATGGTGAGTCTCTTTGGCGGGACGAGCCATGAGAGTGAGTCGCCAATTGAGACGCTGCGCCGTGAGCTTCGGGAGGAGCTTGAGCTTGAAGTAAATTCGAACAATCTATTGCTGCAGACCGTCAAGCATGAAAATGGAACGAATGTTGCATGTTCCATCTATGTTGTTACTGGCGTTGATGCTGAAAAACTCAAACTGCATGAGGGTGCAGGATTTGCTGTTGGCACGCCAGAAGAGCTGTTGAGCCATCCTGTGACGGGTGTGACCCAGCAGGCGATTGAAGCATTTGTTGAGGCTCGAGATTCTGTATCTGTCCTCGCCTGGACGACCACGCCGTGGACGTTGCCAGCTAACCTGATGTTGGCCGTCAATCCAGAGATGACGTATTGCGAAGTGATGGTGGGGGGTGAGAAGCTAATCATCGCTGAGGAAGCGTTGGAGCGCACGCTGCAGGATGAAAAGCACCGGCCGCTTGATTATGAAGTGCTGCGCACTTTCCCAGGGAGCGAATTGGTGGGTAAGAAATACCAGCCGCTCAATACGGGCTCGACCTGGCCAGAAAATGACAAGATTCACACCATTTACGCGGCGGATTTCGTGTCGCACGAGTCGGGTACGGGCATCGTCCACATTGCGCCGGCCTATGGCGAGGACGACTTTGAGCTCGGTAAATCCAATGACATCGCGCCTTTCCATGTAATTGATGATAATGGCTACTACACCGATACCAATTACAAAGGCTTGGAGGTTTGGGACAATAATAAATTCATCGCCAAAGACCTGAAAGAAAAGGGTGCAGTGTGGAAGATTGAGTACATTCGCCACGAATATCCGTTCAATCCTAGAAGCAAACAGCGCATCATGTATCGAGCGATTCCATCGTGGTTCTTTGCCATTCAAGGGCAAAAGCCGCTGATGCTGGAGCAAAATGAGCATATCAATTGGTTCCCAGCTCACCTGAAGCATGGGCGCTTTGCTAAGAACATTGAACAAGCGCCAGATTGGAACTTGAGTCGCGACCGCTTCTGGGCGACGGCCATGCCGGTGTGGAAGGGCGACCGTGGCACGGTGAGAGTGGTTGGCTCATATGCGGAGCTCAAGGAACTGAGCGGCGTGGAGCTGGATGATTATCATCGTCCGTGGGTGGATGACATCACCTTTGAAATTGACGGCGAAAAGTTTACTCGCATCGATAAAGTACTGGACTGTTGGTTCGAGAGCGGTAGTATGCCGTTCGCGCAGCTGCATTATCCGTTTGAAAACCAGGCCAAGTTTGAGCAGAATTACCCGGCGGACTTCATCGTTGAGTACATCGGCCAGGTGCGGGCGTGGTTTTACTATGTGCATGCCGTCAACGTTGCCTTGGCCGAAATCGGTGCCTTTGGCGAGGCGGGTGAGCAGCATAAAAACGCCTACAGTAACGTCATCACCACCGGTGTGGTGGCGGGCAATGACGGCCGCAAGATGAGTAAATCCCTGGGTAACTTCACCGACCCGAACGAGCTGATGGATAAGTTTAGTGCGGATTCCTTACGCTTCCTGCTGCTGAGTAGTCCGCTATTGAACGGTGAAGACTTTGCTTTGCACGATAAGGACGTTGGTGACGTGGCACGCAAGCTCAGTATGATTTGGAATATGTATGATTTCTTCACCATGTATGCAGAAGTTGACGAGTTCACATTTCCGTACGATACGGCGTCTTCGGATGCGTTTCTCGTTCACCGTATCACCAATACGGCTCACTCCGATACTCCCGAATCCTTGTCTCGCACTGGAACTGAGAACTCGTTCCAGATTAGCGTCGATATTGATAAATTATCTAACCCGCTCGATATTTGGATTATCAGTCGTTTGCACGAGCTGGTGGCTGAGGTCGAGAAGCAGATGGATGCCTACAATATTCCTGATGCGCTGAGCCCGATTTTGCCATTCCTCGACGACGCGTCCAACTGGTACGTGCGCCGCAGCCGCCGCCGCTTCTGGAAGTCGGAAGATGATGGCGACAAGAACGATGCTTATCGGACGCTACATTATGTGCTGGTGCGCTTGAGCTACATCTTGGCTCCATTTACGCCGTTTTTGGCCGAGGAATTGTATCATAATTTGACGGGTGATGATGAATCAATTCACTTGAAGGATTGGCTGCCAGCGGGAGAGGTGAATGAGCAGGTGCTGGCTGATATGGCTCGGACACGCGAACTGATCAACAACGGCCTTAGTTTGCGGATGAAGCAGGATGAGCACCAAGTATCGATCAAGGTTCGCCAACCGCTGCAACGTGCGGCATATGCGGGCGTAAAACTGACTGACTACTATGAACAAATCATGGCCGAGGAGCTCAATGTCAAGGAAATTCGCTGGATTGAGAGTCTAGACGAGCACTTGGCTGATTATGACGTGACCGAGGGCGTGATTAAGCCAGAGAGCTGGGTAGAAATTAGTAAGCACTTAACGCCCGAACTCAAACGCGAGGGTCTGATGCGTGAAGTCGTTCGCCACGTTCAGAGTGCGCGTAAAAAGGCGGGATTGCAGGTGGACGATAGGATTGAGCTTGGCATCACTAGTAGCGACGCAGAAATCACCCAGGCTGTCGATGCATTTGCTGATACCATCAAGTCCGAGACGCTGGCCATAAAGCTAGATTCTGCGGCGGCAGATGATATGGAAAAATGCGACGTTAAAGTTGACGGCAAACCAGTAGAAATCTACTTGAAAAAGCATAATTCACCAACCAAGGAGAGAATATCTGGTGAGTGAACCTATTCCAAAACAGTATTTAGTTTGCTATTATATACCGTATGCGTAATTACGAAAATCTAGCGGGCCGTAATGAACTTTCTGATATGCGCGAACCTAGTATTCAGAATCGTCTCACTAAGGAATACAAAGAGGTTGTTGGAGAAGATGGTGTACGAAAAATATATGTTCCATTAAGCGATATCCAGTCTGGTGTATATGATTCCGATTTTCACAGGCTAATGGTAGAAAGAAACTTGAGCGATGCATCAATAAGACAATGCGATGGCGGGGTAGAGATTTCGTACCCGCCGAGTCTTGATGTTGTTCGGATGGATGGGGTACTGGCAACGTGTCGAGCACAGGGCGACTATACTGATTTCGCGCGTTCGCTTGTCATCGCTGCCTGTCAAGTAGCTGATACGATATCAGCTACTTGCAAGATTCCTCAACTGAATTCCATAGGAAATATTCTTATTAAGCGCAATAGTCAGCCAATGGGTAGCGCAGAGTTTGCTCCGCCCTTTCATGCGAAGGAGTTTGTAGTTGATATTTCACAAATGCAGCGAGGAGGCGCGGAATTAACAGCTGAAGAATTGGATCTCCAGCGCGATACCGCTATTAGAGACACGGCAAGTCGAGCTATTATCCAGATGTTAGAGTCGACTCTGTCTCAAGGAGGCATGGACGCCACCAGCGCCTCCGCGATTAGACAAATAATTGAGAGTATAGGAAAGAGATAGAGCTGTATGCGCGGACACGAAAATCAGATAGTACACCCTGAGCTTGACAAGCCTACAGAGGTAGAAAGAGTACTTACCGTTGATGCTCTCGCTAAAGCAATCGGTCGGCCGCTTGAGTTAAGTCACGCTGGAGAGATAGGTGCATCTGATAGTGGGCATGGTGTATTTTTTGCATTGGATACTCAAGGCAATGATCAGTCATATGCGATTAAACGATATGGCAATCCTAAAAAAGCAAAGAAAGAGATTGAGATGCTACACGAAGCTGCTAAGCGCGGTCTTAGGACTCTCCAGACGGTGCTTGATGAGCCGCTAGAGGTTTCTGGCGTGAGTGGTGCAAGCGTTGTAACTCTACGGATTCCATCTCTTGGTACGATGAACTCTATACCATGGTCTGAGTACTATGCAGGTCAGCCCTCGTATGAGTCAGATATTGTTCCTGTTATGGAGTCAATTGGCCGGTATATCGGGAATCTGCATGCAAATGGGATGCACCATGGCGATATGCAACTGAAGAATATTGCGACTATACCTTCTGGTGAGTTTGTTACATTTGATTTGGAAAACGCTTACTTCCACACAGACAAAGAAAATGCTTTGCAGCAAGTGGATTTTCAAGATGATTGTATGAAGGATGTCACTACAGTAATTGAGTCCTTTGCGCGGAGCGGCTTTATGGCTTCATCAAGTGACGATATTTTTTGGCAGGAGATTCAAGAAAATTTACTGCAGCCATATATAGAAGAGAGTGATAGTTTATTCTTGCTTGATGATGACAGGTATGAAGAACTTATGCATTGCTTTGATAGATGCAAAGGGATTCGTAATGAGTCAAAAGAAACACATATGGCGATCAATCGGCTCGTTGCTCACTTGTAACAAAATATAGATTTGCAAGGTGCGGCACTGTAACCCTAATAAGAGTTGTTTTGCAGCTGGTTTACTATAAGCTGGTTGTGATTGGTGCGGCGGTCTTGGATGTATTGATGTTGGCGCTGATCAATGCGCAGCGTTGAAGTCCTGGTGTCGTTAATGATGGCGCGGGTATTGCGCGCAATGCCGGAACCTAGTAATCAGCATGGCTTTCGGATTAGCCTTTAACGCGCTACAATATATTGTATGTACGATATTTTTCATCAGCTCATGTTTTTTGCGCGGGCGGGCGGCGGCGGATCAAGCTCTGGCGGCGGAGGCGGTGCTGGTATTCTCCTCATTATACCAGGCATCGTTGCCATGTTAACTGCTGAGCCGGTTAAAAAACGCACCCAATCGAAAGCAGCCGGCGCGGCTGTCGGTTTTGCTGCCGGCTTATTAGTAAGCTTATTGTATCTACTAGGCGGTCCAATATTGTTTATTATTGCACTTATTTCAGCAGTTGTCGGCGCCATAGCTGGAGCACTTACTGATAAATTAGGGCGTTTTCGCCAGAATAGCCAAGCCGCCAGGCAAGCCGTTCAGCAGGCAGCAATGCAGGATAGCACATGGAATGAGCAGGCGATTATCGGCTATGCGACAACGGTATTCAACCGGTTTCAGTACGATTGGGAGCGGTTGGATTTGTCGTCGATTCAGCAATATACCACGCCAGACTATGCGCGGCACGTCGGCCTGATGTTGTATGCTTTACAACAGATGGGACGAGTTAATCAGATTAGTAACGTGTCGATAAGCGAAGCGGTGATTACTCAAGCCTACGATGATCAGAACGATCAAAACGATCGGGTGAGTGTCGGGTTCGTGGCGTCAGCGGATGATAAATTGATTGAAAATGGTTCGCTGATTTATCGCGATACTGAGGAATTTGGCGAACAGTGGAACTTCGTGCGTTCGGGAAATGGCTGGCTGCTGGACGGTATCGATCAGGCGACGGAAGATTCGGCGCAGTTCATCGCTTCAATGCGGCAATTTGCAGCGCAATACAATATGTATTTCAGTCCAGATTGGGGGCATTTATTGCTGCCGACTCGCGGCGAGTTGTTTAAGCGCGGCTTTCAGGGTGCCGATATTAACAATCATATCATCGGTTTTTGGACGGGTAATCTGCTGGTGCAGCTGTATACGTACAATAAGCCGATCGGCGAAGATAATATGGATTATTATATCGTCGGGCAGGTTAACTTGCCAAAATCTTACGGCGGTATTTTGGTGGAGCGTCGGGATTCACGTTTGTTAAAACGATTTAAAGCGCCGTCGGGTTATAAAAAAGTCCAGATGGAGTGGAGTGATTTTAATAAGCGCTATCAAGTGTATGCTACTGACGAAAATCAAGTAACCAGCTTTGAGCTGCTTAATCCTAGCTTCATGGCGTGGTTGTACGATCAGAATATTAAGGTTAATATTGAGGTGGTGGATAATGTTGTTTATCTCTATTCCAGGATTGCCGAGGGTGAGATGCGCTATGTGGAAATGATGGATATTTTACAGAAATCGCATAAAGAACTGAAGATGTAAGGAGGAAATATGATTACCAAAGCTATCATTCCAGTTGCTGGTTGGGGTACGCGGATGCTGCCGATTACCAAATCAATCGAAAAGTGTATGTTGCCGGTAGGGACGCGTCCGGTGGTTGATTATATCGTGCAGGATATAATTCGGGCGGGTGTCAAGGATATTTATTTCGTGGTTGGCGAGCAAAGCACTCAGGTGCAAAGCTACTATCGGTCAAATATCCAGTTGAACGATTATTTGCGGCGCGCCGGTAAACAAGATAAATTACCTCTGGTGGCGCCGCTGCGCGATGTGCGAATACATTTTTTAACCCAGCCTGGTACGGGCGGTTACGGCACGAGTATCCCAGTGGGGTTGGCTAGCGAATTCATTGATTCAGGCGAGTCGGCGTTTGTGGTGATGGGCGATCAATTTTTCTGGCGTGTTGACGGCGGTTCAAATGCGGCTGATCTGGCGGAGCTGGTGGAGGCGCGCGGCTTGTCGGCTGGGTTATTGGGTAATCCTGTTGAGGAGGCACTTATTCCGCAGACGGGTATCATCGAAACCGACCAGCAGGGTAATTTTGTAAGAATCATTGAAAAGCCAAAATTAGAAGAAGCGCCAAGCAATCTCAGTAATTCAAGCTTTTACGTTCTCAATAAAGAGATTTTCGAGCTGGCGCGGACATTGCCTGCCAATCCGCAGCGCGGCGAGTTTGAGCTGACCGACGCCATCAATGCGTACATTGCCAGTGGCGGTGTTGTCGCGGTGGGCGAGGCTAAGGGCGACTATATGGAGTGCGGCTCACCAAGCGGCTGGCTGCGGGCAAATAACGCCATGGCTGAGTTACAGACAAATTAGTCCATTGTAAAAATCACAGAAAGTGTTGAAAATACTTGACAAATCAAGAGAGAGAGTATTATAGAGAACTATTAGCAACGCCGTAAAAGAAAGGAACTATAAAAATGGCAAGCGAACGTTCTACAGGGCAACCAGAAAGGGTGATGCCGCCAGAAAGAGTAAATAATCCTAGCGAGTACGTATATTTTAAGGACGGCGCTACAGGCATCGTTTTTGATAGGCGTACCGGTGATGGTATTTCATTTTCAATTGACCCTGAGGTACATAATAAATATATCAGCGACACGCATGAAGGCGACGGTCGGGCGTATGTACTAGTTACTAAAGATCCAGAAACGGGAGATGTTGAATCTTTTGCTATTGGCGACGGTTTGATTCTACCTGAAGGCAAGGAAAACGAAAAGGGTTCAGCGTTAGAAAAACCTAAGGATGAAACGATGCCTGATATAAGGTTTGGAGAAAAATGGCCTATGGGTCATCAATATTCGGTAGAGAAATTGCTTGTAGAAGGACCAAGTATGTCTGAACCGCGAGACGGCATGACAGTGTCAAAGTTTTCATCGCCGTTTGAATCTGTGAGGAGGGCGCTTTATATTAAGCGTCGCAGTATGCAACAAGAATAAGATCTTAATGTCTTGTTTACGTAAGCTAGGGATGAACGATAAACTGCCTGCAAACCTTGATTTACCATCGTACCTCTGGTACAATAGTACAGATTGAAAACTAATTATTAAGGAACAAAATGAAAGCAGTCGTAAAAATCTCTGGCAAACAATACATTGTCAGCGAAAAAGAGTCCCTCTTGGTGGATCTCCTCCCTGAAGGCACAAAAGAACTCACTCTCGACGCACTTTTAGTGATTGACGGTGATAAAACAAAAGTTGGCACGCCGACCGTAAAAGGCGCGGCGGTGAAAGCGAAAGTCGTTGAGGCGGAAGTTAAAGGCGACAAAATCCGCGTCATCCGCTACAAAGCTAAAAAACGCGTTCACAAAGAAACTGGCCATCGCCAGAAATACACGAAAATTCAGATTAGCTCGATTAAAATTAAGTAATTTTCTGTATGCAGCATTGCCGCCTCCACTAGCGAGGCGGTTTTAATATCTGTTATTTACGTCTTGCTCATGCTATACTGTAATAAGTAAAAAGGGGAATCAATGGCAAGAGTTATTGCGGTGACAAATCAGAAAGGCGGCGTGGGAAAAACCACAACTTCAATTAACGTGGCGTATTTTTTGTCAAAAATGGGCAAGCGGACGCTGATTATAGATTTTGATCCGCAGGGTAATGCGACCAGCGGTTTGGGCATCGATAAGCAGGAATTAGGGGCGACGATGACAGAGGTCATTATGCGCCAAATTCGGCTGGCAAAAGTTGTTTTGCCGACTGAGTATAAAGATCTATATTTAGCGCCGTCAACATCGCATTTAGCAAACACCGAGGTGGAATTGGCGCAGGCTGACGGGCGTTTTGCTCGTTTGCGGGAGGCGCTTAACGGCGTGATTGATTATGACTATATCATAATCGACAGTCCGCCCAGCTTGAGTTTATTGACGGTGAACGGGCTGGTTGCTGCGGATTATGTGCTGCTGCCAGTACAAGCGGAGTTCTATGCGCTGGAGGGTCTGGGGCAGCTTTTGGAGAGTATGAAGCTGATTCGTAAAGGTCTGAATCCGTCGTTGAAACTCCTCGGCGTATTGCCGACGATGATGGATTCGCGGACGACTTTATCCAGCCAGGTCTATGATGAGATAAAGAAGTATTTTCCGGATAAGATTTTTAAGAGTACTATTCCGCGCAATATTCGCTTGGCGGAGGCACCGAGCCACGGCGCGCCAGTCGGGGTTTATGATCGTTTTTCCAAAGGTTCGCGGGCTTATAAGGCGCTGGCTAAGGAAATCGTAGAAAGGACTAGCAAGTGAAAAAGGGTCTGGGCAGAGGATTTGAATCGCTGATTCCGACGAATTTGATTGACGAGACATTTGATCCGACCGCCAAGCAGGACGATAAGGTTTCGCGCCTGAAAGATATTGTTATTACGAAAATTTCCCCGGATCCAGAGCAGCCGCGGCGGTTTTTTGATGAGGCGGCGTTGAGCGAGCTAGCTGAATCTATTAAAGAACATGGCGTTGTGCAGCCGATTGTAGTAACGCCAAAGGGTAGTAATTATCTGATTGTGGCTGGAGAGCGCCGCTGGCGGGCTGCTAAGAAGGCTGGGCTGGCGGAATTGCCGTGTATCGTGCGCAGTATGAGCGGCCAGAATCGATTAGAGATCTCGCTGATTGAAAACTTACAAAGGCACGATTTGAATGTTTTAGAAACGGCGACGGCGTACTTGAAGCTGCGCGATCAGTTTAATATGACCTTGGAGGAAATCGGCAAGCGCCTGGGTGGCAAGTCTGTTAGCGCTGTTAGCAATACGCTGCGGCTTTTACGATTGCCAAAATCCGTCAGGCAGGCAATATTTGATGGCGAGCTGTCGGAGGGTCAGGCGCGCCCGCTTATTGGTTTGCCGGAGAACGTGGCGGAATCTATTATGAAAAAAACAATTGCCGACGGCTGGTCGGCTCGCCGCGTCGAGCAGGCAGTGGCATTATGGAAACAGACTAAGGATAATCCAGCCGAGGAGAAAAAACCTGCCGATTCGCCGCATGCCGAGGCGGTTGAAAGCTTATCTAAGCACTTTGGGGCAGGTGTAAAAATTCGCACCAATAATAAGGGCGCCGGACAAATCAGTATCACGTTTAAGAATGAAGCTGAGTTTGATAGAATCCGCCAGTTACTGGAAAATAGTTAAAATCCGCGGATTTTAGTGAACGGAAATATCCGTAGACTAACCGGTCCGACGATATCATAAAGCGGGATTGAACCCATACAATTGCGCGAGTCGCATGAATAATTGCCTTGGCGGTGGTCGCCCATGACGAAAATCGTTCCCTTTGGCACTACGGCGTCAACATTGCCGGAAGTCGGTTGTCCAGGTTCGTTTTTATTAACAGTGGAGTCAGGATTAAAGCCGTTTGGGTTTTCCTTGTTATAAACTGTTGTCGTGCCATTCTTAACAGTTACGCGCTCGCCGGCAAAGGCAATAACTCGCTTGACGATATATTCGTCCTTGCCCAGAGAAGCGTTGTAATTCGGATTCTTAAACACGATAATTTGGCCACGTTTGGGCGTGTAGTTTTTATTCTGTAGTTTCGACATAGTGACTGGCAAACGATTAACGATCAGCCTGTCGCCAGTATACATCGTGGTTTCCATGCTTGCGCCTTCGACATTGAACGTTTGAAATACGAACGCGTTTAATAAAACCGTACCGATAGTTACGCCGATAACGAAAATAACCAAACTCAACCCGTCGCTTAGCCGCGGATGACGATCCATAAAAGTTGCATCCATCGGTTCAATTATAAGCGTTTTGTGTGCTATAATCAATAGATATGAATCCACGCAAACAGTCTATGGACGGTTTTGTACCAAAACGTCCTCAGCGGTCTTCGCTGGGGGCGGATGCTGTTGGTACGCGGGCGGCGATCGGCCATGTTCGCGGCGTCCAGCAGGGAATTGATGAAATGCGCAGCGGACGCCGTGCTATTAAGCCCGCTGCGGATATTAGTCATAATAGAAATGGAATTCAGCCAGCTGCCAGCCTGAAACAGAATATTGATGAATCGTTGCGGGCAATTGATGAGAACGCTAAGCCGTCTCATCGGCAGGAGCGTAAAAACAAGCGGAAAAAGAAGTTAAAGGTAAAAATCATCTCGGCTGTCGTAGGGGTGATTGTTTTAGTTATAGCAGGTTACGTGGCGTTTCGGTTATGGCAGACCATGCATCGAGTGTTCGGCGACGGTAATCTGCTTAATCTGTTTTCGCAGCAAAAATTAAAAGAAGATGCTTACGGGCGCAGTAATGTGTTGATTTTAGGTTCAACCGACGACATGGCGGGGCGCGACGGGGCAGACTTAACAGATTCTATGATGGTGTTAAGCGTCAATCAGACGAAAAAAGACGTTTATATCTACAGTATTCCCCGCGATTTGTATGTACAGTTTGGCAGGGCGTGTAATTCTGGATATGCAGGCAAAATAAATGAATATTTTATTTGTTCGGCAGATGGAAGCGGCGAGGAAGCGGAAAAACAGCGGATGGACGAAACACGGAAGTTCGTCGGTAAAATCTTTAACATGGATATTCAATATGCGGTTCACGTAAATACCGTGGTTATTCGCGATGCGGTCAATGCTGTTGGCGGCGTGACAGTTAATGTCGCTAGCCGCGACCCGCGGGGCGTACTGGATGCTACTTTTGACGATAAATGCCGCCAGAACCGCAGCCTTTGCCCGCGCGGGCATTATTTGGCATTTCCGAACGGCCCGAACGAGATGAACGGCGACCAGGCTATGGCGTTTTCGCAGGCTCGCGGACATACGCCTCCGACTTACGGCTTGGAGCAGTCTAATTTTGACCGCGAAAAAAACCAGCAACTGGTCTTAATGGCGCTGAAGAGCAAGGCTGGCTCTACGGGGACGCTAACTGACTTTGGCAAGGTCTCTTCGCTGATGGAAGCTATGGGTAAAAATCTGAGAACTAATATTAGCACCAAAGAAATTCAAACGGTTATGAAACTGGCGGCAGAAATTAAAGAGCCGAGCGTCCATAAATTAAGCTTCGTCGAAAAAGACAATATGCTGATGACGACAGGCTCAGTTGGCGGTATGAGTATCGTCAAGCCGTCGGCAGGAATAGATAATTACAGCGAGATCCAATCATTCTTAAAGGGCGAGATTTACGGTACGCCGCTACTTAAAGAAAAAGCTAAAATAGCCGTACTTAACGGCAGCGGCGTGCCTGGGGCTGCCCAGAAACAGGCCGATAAACTGTCTGAATTAGGATTGAAAGTGGTTCATGTTGGCAATGTTCCTGGCGGCGCTAAAGCCAGTAAAAATACAGTTTACCAGCTCCCGTCGGGCAAAGAAAAGCCTGCAACCAAGTCGAAATTGGAAGAAGTTTACGGCACGCCAGCGACTACTGAGTCTCCGGGCTACAATTTGAATGTTGATGCGCAATTTATCGTAGTTGTGGGGCCTGGATCTTAATTGATATAATAAGGAAAGCATATGGATTTGTTAAAAACAGTAAAGCGGCGAACATTTTGGAGCGAAATCGTCTACCATATCTTGAACTTAGGTTTGGCAGCGGTTTTGCTGGCGATTGCCAGGACGATTCAGTCGCCGTACCCGGCGCTGGCGCTGGTTATTCTTAGCAAATGGCGGGTGATCGCTGTGCGTCCGCGGTTTTGGTGGGCAAATATTCAAGCAAATCTGGTTGATGTAGCAGTCGGCGTTGGCATTGTCGGTTTAATGTATCTGCCAAACATCGGTTTTACTATCCAGACTGTACTGGCGGTTCTTTACGCTATTTGGCTTATTGTTATCAAACCGCTCTCTAAACGCTGGCAGATAGCCTTGCAGGCGGGGTGCGCTATTCTTGTCGGTACGATATCGCTGATGGCAGTATCCTACAATTGGCCGGTCTCGGCGGTAGTATTTTTGATGTTTTTGCTCGGTTACGGCGCGGCGCGGCATTTTCTGCATAGTTATGACGAGGAGCAGACTACGCTGCTTAGCTTTGTTTGGGGGCTAGTTTTCGCGGAGCTGGGTTGGCTGGCGTATTATTGGAATTTCAGTTATCTAAGGACGCTGGCTGGCGGCATTCCGCAAATAACGATAGTTCTTTTGCTTATTTCGTTTTGCGGCGGTAAGGTTTATCAGTCGTGGAAAAAGCATAAGAAAATCATATTTTCAGAGATAGTAGGGCCGGTTTTTCTGGCGGCGGCGACAACTCTGGTTATGTTATTAGCCTTTAACTCGGTGGTTATATAGGAGGTAATATAAACATGGACAACAACACGACAGCAGCTAACAGAGCGAAGCGAAATAATAAAAAGATAGTTTTCTGGACTATTGGCGCGGTGCTGGCGGCGATATTAATCATTAGCAACGGCGTATTTGCGGGTTGGGTTGTTTATAAACTGAACAATAGGCAAAACGTTTCGCAAACGAATGTTCCTGATGGTAATCTGCGGCTGACTGATGAGGAAATTGACACCTCAAAGATTGTAGCGAAGGTGTCGCCAAGCGTTGTTTCGATAATAACCACTCAGGGCAGCTACTTAACCAGGGCTCAGCAAGGGGCGGGAACAGGTATCATCATTAGCCCTGACGGTTATATTCTGACGAATAATCACGTCGTCGACGGCGCCGACAGCGTGCGTATTATCACCAATGACGGCAACCAGCATACCGACGTGTCTATCGTCGGTAGAGATCCACTAAACGACATCGCGTTCTTAAAAATAAAGGACGCTAAGAATTTACCGGCAGCGGAATTGGGCAACTCCAGTACGGTAAAAGTGGGACAAAAAGTCATCGCTATCGGTAATTCGCTGGGACGTTACCAAAACAGTGTGACCAGCGGTATTATCTCTGGCAAAGGTCGGCCAGTATCGGCCTCGTCTGATGATAGAAAAACTAAAGTCGAGGAGTTAACTGACTTGCTGCAAACTGATGCTGCTGTGAATTTGGGCAATTCTGGCGGCCCGCTGATTAACCTATCCGGCCAGGTTATCGGTATAAATACGGCGACCGTTTCCGACGCGCAGAGCATGGGGTTTGCTATTCCGATTAACGCCGCCAAGGGTATGTCAAAAAGCGTCTTACAGGGTAAAGGCGTGCAAAAAGCCTACATTGGCGTCCGTTATGTCGCGGTTACGCCGGAAGTGCGGGCTGAATACAACTTGCCAGTTAAATCTGGCGCTTACATCGGCGGACACTCAGGCGGCGTCGTAGAAACTGGCGGCCCGGCAGATGCAGCCGGCATTAAAGAGGGCGATGTTATCACTAAGATTAATAATAAAAACGTCGGAGAAGACGGCGGCTTGTCAACGCTAGTTTCCGAGTATCTGCCTGGCGAAAAGATTGAAGTTACTTTAGTGCGCGCTGGGAAAAATATTACGGTGGATTTAACGCTGGCTGCCTATAAATCGTAAAACGATAATATAACTCTGAATCGCCGCTAACTTAAAATTTTGCTTAGCGGCTGCTTGTATTATTCGCTCGTGCTGTATCGGGTCGGCCTCGATGAACAATTGTCCGTTTGGAGTTAAGCAGCGCGGTGCTTGCCGAATAAGCTCAAGGATCAATTTTAGTCCGCCATCCTCGGTAAAAAGGGCGATTTTCGGCTCGTACTGAAGTTCTGGCGACACCTCCCAATCCTTATCAACATAAGGCAGATTGGCGAAAATGTAATCCACCGGCTCCAGCTGTCCGTTCAGCAGCGATTGCTGCTGGATTTTTACGCGGGCATGGTGCTCATCGGCATTTTTTTCGGCAATTCGAAGCGCATCTTTGCTGATGTCTGATAAAATAACGGAAATATTTGTCCGCTCTAACGCTGCTGTAATCCCCAGGCAGCCCGAACCAGTCCCGACGTCGATTAATACTTTTCGTTCAATTTCGCCGGCTGTCGCGTCCAGAAATAGTGAAATCATATCCTCCGATTCGGGGCGGGGAACTAATACTGCGGGAGAAACAGTAAATTTGCGCCCGTAAAACTCTTTATAGCCCAGAATATAGGCCATTGGCACGCGATCCAGTCGCAGATCCAGCCGCGCATTAGCGATGTCAACTCTGCGCGGATCAATCTCCTCATCCAGGTGCGCATGAAGGTATGTCCGATTCTTTCGCAAGGTATTGGCTAAGATTAATTCCGCATCCAGCCGCGCCGAGGCAATACCGGCATCCTTCAGAGATTTGGCGGCATTTTTTAGCCAAAACGATATGGTTGACTTTTCTTGCATTATATGCTACATTATACACTATTGATAATAAATTTCATAATGAGTATAAAGAGATAGCCAATGAAAGAGCCGTCAGGCAACCTTGATTTCATCAAACCGTTTGAAAATCAAAAGAGTTTAACAGATGCCGAGAAAATGGAGGCAGCGTATAAGCTGTCGGCGCTAGTGGACGATTTGCTGCTTCGGTTTGCTGATCATACAGATATGAAAGTGGCGGTGCTTCAGTTAAAGATGTCGTTAGATGATAACGAGAAAATATCTATAAGTGTCGAGTCGCATTTTTATGACGATGGCTCTATGTGCAAGTTAATATTTTTAACTGATGATAAGAATCATACTAAACATCGATATCATATGGAGAGTCAGGATGAGGTGCTGCGCTACGACCAAGACGCAAGTGAACCAGGGGAGATTGATCTAATATTAGCCGATATAAGTAATTCAGATACGATTGATGAAGAAGCTCTAAAGGGTTTTATAGCTCGTACTAAAAATGCTTCAAAGAACCAGCAGCTAGAAAGACGATTAGGAGTAAACGACCAGCCAGTCGGTCCGGGTGAAATTGATAAATTGGCGCAGCTGCTGGAGGGCGCGGAAGCGATTGGCGCGATTTAATGCTTTATGAGCAGTTACACAGAAGGTTTGCACATAACGGATAACCCAGCCTGCAATGAGTTTATGCGGGGAGAATGGGGAGACTTTCCGAGGATTCAGTTTGATCGTAAATTAGGCGCTGAATTGGCGCTTGGCGAGACTGTTGATATTGCTGAAGAAAGCTTAAAAAAGTATTTTGAGTATGCTGGTATCCCCAGAGATCGTTGGGGCGATTTGTCGATAGTTGTTACTGGCGCTGAAAGTTCTTCGTATTTGAGAGGCGCTGAGCTCGGTCATGTGAGGAAAGATGAAAGTAATGAGAGGGGGCTCGAAGTTGTCGTAGAAGCTGACTACTATACTGATTTTGATGCCACTTTGCAGCATGAACTGTGCCATGTCAAGGATATAATGGACGGAAAGATTGATTTAGAGAGAAAGAGGCGGTCAAGTCTTGTTTATCCATACTGCATGTACACTAATTCTGAAGAAAAACGTGGTATAGTTCGCGACTTGCTAGCATTATGCCGTCTATCAGCGGCGTCTTTGGCAGCTTATCTGAAGGGAACTTCCTTGAAAAAATACTATGATAGTCCAGAGGAGCAGCGCGCCTGCGAAGCTGAGGAAAAAGGGGGTACGTGGTTGTCTTACGCGTTTGTTAGGCGCATAAGCGCTGAGTTTGAGAATGAGATAGCGCCGTTTTTATCTCACCCTTGGACATCGGTTCAGACAGGGGGAGATGAACATAAGGTGCGGGCGATGCAGGAAGCCGCCAGACAACTTGGCTTATCATGTTATACGACAACAGATCCGGAGGAAGTTGAGATGCTTGCTATAAAAAGGGCTGAAAGATTTTGTTGCGGATATGCAAAATCAGCCAGAAGCACAGAGCCTGTAAGAAGTAAATATACACTAGAAGCGATTGATGAAGAGGTTGATAGATTTATGGGCTATGCGGATACAGCCATTAAGAATGGCGGTGCGGTGATGGCTATAGTGCCTGGCTCTATATGTAGTATTGGATTGGGAGAGTTCAGTAAACGATATTATGATATTGAAAATGGGCATTATGACTGGCATTGATTGCCAGAGTATGGCTAATGGTAATATCTGCTTGTTTTATATAATCCCGCTGCGCTTGGCATCAAATTGTGGCGGGACGGGAAGTTCATTTCTTGCAAAATAATATAAAAAATTGTAAAACTGTTTGACAAATTCAAAGATAGAGAGTAATATATGAATTGTTTATGACTCTAATAAGTAAAAATGGGAGATGTGTTATGACGAGTGAAGCAAAAGGGGTGAGAGAAGTAGCGGATGAAATACCGTATGATTATAAAGTTTGGGCTGGCCTTATTCGTAATAATAAAGCGCTAGCGATGAATGTTCACGTGGATGATATGCTTTGTGTTGCTCAGGCTGCTAACAAATCTGGTACACAGTATTATGTGGCGCCAGATGTTCCAGAGGCTTGTGCATTACGTGTTGCACATATACACCGCTCAAATATTTTTGATCGACCCTCCAAAGAAGAGAGTCCTGATGAGATTGAGAAGGCAGAGAGACGCCGTGTTGAGCGGTTGTTTGATGCTAGTACTGCCGTGGTTGCTTTAGCGTTCAAGGGTGAACATGGACTAAGTCCTTTCTATGCAGAGCTTGACGCACTGCGACTAAAAGAGAAAAAGGGAAAATGGTATCAGCGATTCCTGAAAAAATTATCACGATCTAGAAAAACGAGCTAAAAACCCTGAGGACGAGGCTTAGTTGTTTAGAAATATTAAAGAGTAGTTTAAAGTGAGAAAGTGAGATTTGATATGGAAATTTCGGACGAGACAACAGTAACTAGAGGATCTATAGGAGAGTTGTATGGGCTGCCGCAGAGCCATGCAGACTGGGCTATCCTTGTCGGCGATAACAGAGCGATAGCGTCAAAATTTAGCGCAGGCGACCTTTCTTTGGCTGAGCAGGCTGCCGCCGAAACTGATACGCAATACTGTGTAGTAACACAAAGTGCTGAGGAGGCTGGCATTCTAGCGGCTGAAAACAGGCGGCGTATAGCTGTGTATGCGTCGCCGCACAGTAGCCCAATTAAGCCAGAACATCTTGATATTCGACGTATGCGAGAGGAAGAGGAGCGTCGCGCTAAAAAACTACTGGAAGCTGGCGGGGCGGTAGTTGCCTTGGCCTGTAAAGAAGGAAAAGGTCTGGATGATTTTTGGCGGGCATACGACGGTCTAAGACAGGCTAATCCTGAATTATCCGAGTCTTAGGCTTGCTTCTTGCAAAATAAGATAAAAATTGTAAAACTGTTTGACAAATTCAGAGAGAGAGAGTAATATATGAAACATTGATAAAATTATAGTGGGCGAGGAAGTGAGATTTAAGATGGAAAGAATGGGGTGCGAAGGTTGCGAACGCCCAGCAAGCGTTGACGATTGGATTGGTTATATATTGTACAATAGAGCATTCGCGCAGCCGTTTAAGGCTGATGATATAACCACTGTTGAGCAGGCTGCTATCAAAACTGGCACGCGATATTATGCCACAGCAAATGTCAACGAAGTTATAAGTTTTATGGGTATAATGGAACGGCGTATGTGTGTAGAGTCAGAAGAGTCTTTCGAAGAAAAAATGGACCGCTTGAGCAGATGTGCCGAGGAGATGATTGATCACGGTAAAATAATGGTTGTTTTGGCTCTCAAGGATAAAAAAACTGGCTTAAGTGATTTTTGGAGAGAACACCGCAGGCTAGAAGAGCAGGTTAAAAGACTAAGCTCAAATATTGATTCTGCTGAATCTGAGGATGGTGAATATCCAGTTCCTTTGAACAGCGATTCTACTGATTCTGATTTTCCTGAGGATTCTGGTAATGATAAAAATGATAAATATTCAAGAGTTAGAAATTCTTTAGGAGCTATCTCTGCTGGGATTGACGGTGTGTCTACTGTTGAAGAGGGGCAGGAAAAACCAACTCACAAGTATGGTTATTAATGGAAAGGCAACAGCGCGCCCTGCAAAGGATAATAATTTTGTGGCTATAAACGTACGTGCTGCTCGTGAAGCTGGTCTGGAATGCCATAGAATAACTGATTATGATGAGGCTTGTGGGCTACTGATTGCAGAAAACCGCCGTTCGACAATGGCTGCGGCGCTAGATGTGGGATATGCCAGTTCACAGGAGTCTGACTCTGAACTGCTTGAAGAGATAAGACCTTTTGTGGAGGGTCTAATCCAGAACGGCGGCGGGGTGATTGTCATAGAGCATGGTGATGGAGAGAGGCAACTGAGTCCGGAATTCTATTTAAAGTATAAAAAATTAAAAGACATACTTGATTCTGGTGATCCTAATAACTGGTAAAGATATTATAATCTAGATAGGCAACCTAGCTTTGAATCGTCTGAAGCCTAACTTCCGGCGTTCTTTGCCTTCAACTCCCGCTCATACCGCTGTAATTGCTCAATCAAATCGTCAATATCCCCGTTCATTGCTGCGGGGATATTGCTGCGGCTGTAGTGAATGCGGTGGTCGGTGATGCGGTCTTGCGGGAAGTTATAGGTGCGGATTTTTTCAGAGCGGTCGCCGGTGCCGACTAGTGAGCGCCGCTCGGCGCTTAACTTGGCATTTTCTTCGTCAATTTTCATTTGTAGCAGCCGCGAACGCAGCACGCTCATGGCTTTTTCGCGGTTCTTAATCTGTGACTTCTCGTCCTGGTTGGTGACGACGATACCGGTCGGCAGATGGGTGATACGCACCGCTGAATCGGTGGTGTTGACGCTTTGGCCGCCGTGGCCGCTGGAGCGATAAATGTCGACGCGCAGGTCGTTCGGGTTGATTTCGATGTCAGTCTCCTCGGCTTCTGGTAGTACCGCCACGGTGACGGTAGAGGTGTGGACGCGGCCTTGGCTTTCGGTGACCGGCACGCGCTGGACACGGTGGACGCCGCCTTCAAATTTCAATTTGGCGTATGGCGCGTCGCCCTTGACCATGAAAATAACTTCTTTGTACCCGCCGGAATCGTTAGCGGATTCGCTGATAAGTTCGGTTTTATAGCCGTTAGCCTCGCACCAGCGGAGGTACATGCGGTATAATTCTGCCGCGAACAGTGAGGCTTCGTCGCCGCCAGCACCAGCGCGGATCTCTATGATGATGTTTTTCTCGTCGTTCGGGTCTTTAGGCGTCAATAGGATAAATAATTCTTCCTCTAGTTCTGCCAGGCGCGCTTCAGTTTCAGTGATTTCGGCTTTTGCTAATTCTGCCAATTCGCCGCCGTCATTCGCTAATTCCTTCGCCTCGACCAGGTTCTGTTCCAGCGCTATTCGCTCTTGGCCCTTGGCAATAAGCGTCTCCAGCTCTGAAAACCGCTTATTTTTTACGGTAAAATCCGGCGAGCCGTAAGCGTCAGGACGCGCTAAAAAATCGCCTAGGCTAGCGTGCTCGGCTTTCAAAGCGTCCAAATCGAGGGAGATCTTTGCCATATGTATAGAATTATAGCATATTATCTCTTAGTTTTTCTTAGATGGGATGAGCTTGGTGTTTAAGGTTGACAACTTTATGGCGTCTGTGATACCAATAGATTACAATTTAAGGAGTGATTTACATATATGGAAAAATCGTATGAAATTTTTGAAGCCTACTGCGGCGTACCCGAAACTGAAAAAGATTTGGGATTAACTACCAGACTTGAGGGGGTATTGGGACGCCCTGATGATATTGAATACTGCGGATTAATGATGCGGTCGTGCGATTCTGTAAAGTACCTCAGTGACGCTCTTCAGGGTATTGGACTGACTTTGGATGGAACACCTAACTATAGGAAGTTTAGAGCAGACGCTAAGCTGTTTGGTTCGTATGGTAGTGTTATGCGCGATGATGGAGTTTTATTAGAAATGCGTGTCGTAGCTTTTGACGCTTATAATTACGAGAGTGCATGTACAGACAGCGTTTACCGCGATGGCTCAGTTATTGTGTTCAAGTCTGACACAAGACCAGCTGGCTGGTTCCGTACACGGCCGAAATTAACAACGCGGAATATGGAATGGGGTGAAAATTGCACTTATGTAGGACATGCCACACCCGATGACGTTAAGTGGTTTTGTATGTCACCTAAAGACTCTAACGATAATGAACCGAATACTAATCCTTTTGAACTTAAGGCGGTTGACCTAGGAGATAGAAAGGTCGATGAATTATACGCCGAATTATGGGAATTTTTACGAATTCGTGAGAGTCTATAACTAAGGATAGAAATATATGCGTATCGGAGGGTCTTTTCTCCTTTGTGTTCTGGAGACAGGGGAATAGTTCACAGAGCTAATAAAAACACCTCTCGCGAGGTGCTTTTTATTTGGTCTTGCTTTCTCGGCTATTTCTTAGTCTTTTTGGACGATTTTGCTGATTTGGCGTCGTCGTTTCCGCTAGCGGCATTTTGCTGAGCTTTGGCTGCGGCGGCTGCGTTTCGCTTTTTCGCCTTATTAGCCAACTCGGCGCGGCGTTTAGCGGCTGCCTTCTGGCGTGCTTTGAACCGGTCAACGCGGCCTTCGGTGTCGATGATCTTTTCTTCGCCGGTGAAGAATGGGTGCGAGGCGCTGGAGATGTGCACCTTGACGAGTGGATAAGTCTTGCCATCTTCCCAAACGATGGTATCCGTGGTTTGCGCCGTTGACTGAGTCAAGAACGCGAAGCCCGCTTGATCGTCGCTAAATACGACCGGGCGATAGTTCTGTGGGTGAATACTGCTTTTCATAACCCTAGTATTTTAGCAGGAAAGCAGGCAGATTGCAAATTGTTGCAAAATCCATGCAATATGTCAAAATGCTTGACGAAACAGAGTGAAAAGCGTATAGTCCAGATTAATAATAAGGAAAAACTGGGAGTCTATTATTTTTTATGGAAAAAAGTATTCAACCGCCGGTTTGTGAATCTGGTGCATTCAATGCAGATAACTTAGGAGAATCAGCCGAACACAACGAAACGGGATGTCGGGAAAGAATTGAAAGACTTAATGCGGTATTAGAATCGCCTGACAGCGTTGAAGATCTTTATGTACGCAGTAATAGCCGGATGGACGGTCTTCATGTTGCGCTGAATCTTCAATTTCATTTGACATTAAAAAGTACGTCTTATACCAATATTGTTCGGGCAAAGTTGTTTAATCCGCGCCAATGTTTTGACGACAACTCCCAGATTGCGCCAATAGAAACGACCGTTCCTATCGCGGCTTTTGACGCTTATGAAAGCGGCGTTCATCAAAGCGGGACTGTCAGAAAACGGGAAGGTTCAGTAATATTGTTTAATATGTCGGAAGATTCGGCTGGCGAGACTTTTCCGCCTTCAACGGCGATAGGCTCTGATCATGATAAAAATGATGTTTACGGTGTAGTTGTGAAAGATGATGCTATTACATATTTCCAGATTGCTCCAAAAAAGGAAGGCTATATGTATCCGACCATTATCGAATTTGACCCGTCAAGCAAAGAAGCGGTAGGACTGCAAGATGAACTTGATAAATTCCTCGAATCGCGCGAGGATGCGGTTGCGGCGTAGGGATGGCTGTTTATGTTGTTTCTGGCGAGACTGCCAGCACCAAGGTTACGATTGGCGAAATGGCGTTTGTCTCTGAATCTGGTGATACCGAGCCGCATACTCCAGAAGTAGAAGACGGTATACGAGAAAAAAGAGCAGGATTGTTAAAGCGAACAGGCAGGTGTATGGCTCGGCTAGCACTGAGTGCGGCAGCAGACCTTAGCGAAGGACTACAAGAGATTAAATCAAGTATTAAGCGCGGTGCGGCGGATTTTGCAGGCAATATTAGGCGCGATTATTTTGAATATTGCGGTGCTAAAAAATACGAAAACCCCGACAAAGAAACCTTGCGAAGACTTAAACAAGTTCAGGAAGATTGGAAATTTGATATTCATGGCGGCGGATTTGTTCTGAAGAACGGTGAGCAAGCCGTGGAAGAGACTGTTGCTGATGGATATGAAGGGATGGAAAAACTGCTGTCTGGTATAAGACAATTAGCAGAGGAAGACGAAAGGTTTAACCCGAACTCGGAAAAATTTGATAAGGAATATGTCCTTGATAATCTATACGTTCTCGCTTCAGAAGAAGTTGAAAATCTCTCTGGGAAATATTACCGCCATATGCCGGAGCTCATGATGAACTCTTTAGGCTTGGTGCAAGAATATATTAATCTTATGCAGGATTCGCGGAAAAAAGAGATTTATCCTGAACTTGTCAGGGAATTATTTTTCAGCAAACAACAGTTGCCTGAAGAGTGGATGAAAGGGGTTGACGATAGTATTCTCAACGAGCTGATTGGCGCGGTCTCAGACGGTGTTCGTGATGAATTTGTATTTGACAAGTTGTGTGAATCGCTGGCAGAGCACGGCTTTCCGCCAGATCGCTGGACGCAGGATATAAAAAAGAAAGATTTTCCAGAAGATTTGCGCAAGATGATTGATACGGGCAATGAGGATGTAATGGATATTCTAGCGATTTGTCATATAATTGATAGTACTGACCCTGAAGGAATTGGTATTATTGACCGTGTCGCCTTGCTAGGAAGATATTACAGAAACCGTCTGCCGAAAGTAAATCCCGATATAGTACTGGATGCCAGCACACAAATGGCTCTGTCTACGTTCTCTCAGAGCAAGTGTTATCAGTTAAGGTATTTCAGTAGGTATATCAGTACTATTTGCCAGATTGGACAGAGAAGTGCTAATAAGTTGAATAGGCTGACGGGAATATTGCACTTTGCCGATTGGAGTCCGGAAGTTTTGGAGGGAACACTGAATATGTTAGAGGCTGGGCATACCGAATCTGGCGGCCCGGCAACGCTTATTCTTCGGGGAGCTTCGGGGGATTCTAATGGCACTGCATGCGGTTTTTACGATGTCAAATCTGGCGATGTGTTTGCTGCTGAAATAGATGATACTGGTTGTTTACCCGCTATAGTAAAAAGGTTGCGAAAGGCGGGCGTCGCCGATAAATTTGACATTGTCGTGCTATTTGGTCATGGCGACGAGGATGCTTTTAAGATGTCAAACACAGAAAAAATACCGCCAGATCCTCAGGAGTGGTATGATAAGAAAGGTATGCGCCAGCTGATATTTGCGCTCAGGCCGAAGTCTATTGTACTAATTTCCTGTCATCCGCTTGTGCGGGAGGAAGATAAATTTGACCCTCTGGAGGTTGGCGGCGAACTGCAGCGGCGGCAAGGTACGGCAGCGGCGCTTTCCGTAGTATTTTCAGGAATAAAAGTTCACAGCGGTCAGGACGGCGCAACGCGCTTTGTTGTAAATAACAGCGAGCAGGACGGTGATATACACATGAGAATTGCTACAGTTAGAGATCCCTCCGTGGGCGGAGACATGTGGGAAACGGTAGTAACGCAGTATGGCTTAACACGCAAATATGATGAAGAGGTGGATGGGTTATGAAAAATGGTTCTGCAGAAATCTTTTATGGCGCGCATACTATATGAGTTTGACAAATAATCAATAGTGTGCTAACCTACTAGACAGAAATAAGTTCAAAAACAGAAATAATAAAATGTTTGAAAGTCATCCAGGAAGTTCTGATCCGTTTTCTCCGAAGCCTTCGCCGTACGAGCAAAGATTTCAGTCTTTGGTGGGTTATGGCCGAGAACGACAATCGGGCGTCTTTGAGGCTGTTGGAGAGCGGGCCCAGCGTGCAGCTGATTTTGGTAGAGGGGTTCTTGGTGTTATACAGCGCGTGGATATGGTCGGTTCGACTCGGGCTGGGTTGGGTCATGTCGACAAGGTAGTTGGCGCAGCAGAGAAGGTGCTTGATAATAGAGCAGTGCGATTTGCTGAGCACGTTCCTGTTGTTGGCGGACATGTCCGCGCTGCCAGAGGAGTGACAGAGATGGCACGAACGGTTGTGGATACTGGTAATCAGTTAACTAATTCTGCAGATGTATTATTATTGCAAAGCTCACAGGCTCGCCGGGAAGTTGCACGAAGCGGCTGGTCGGCGGCACGAAACAGCCTTGAGAGTAGTATGGGAATTGAGCGCGGCGTGGATGGTCGTCGGAAGAAGGTTTTTCGTGGTCTTTTCAAAGCTGCTCTTAATCTATTTCGCACGGGTGGCAGGTCGGGTGTCGATGTGCTTTCGGAAGCAGGTAAAGCGGGCGCTCGGGCGGCAGGCGCATCAGTGTTTGAGCAAGGTCAGGCATATTCACCGCAGACTACACCTGATAATTCGCCGTTCATGTCGTCTGAGCTATATGAGCCGTTTGGATCGCCTAAGCCGTATACGTCGTACGAAGAACCGCCTGATCCATTCGCTAATTTATCGTTTAGTAAGACAGATAGAGTTGATCCAGGAGGTTTTCCTAATAGGCCAGAAGATATAGATATATGGGGTAGTGTTTCTGCGTTAGGGCCTGGCGCGATACCTCCGCCACCTCCACCGCCGAGTAATCGTCTGCAAAGAATTCCAGACGATCCGTATGGACGCTGGTGAGTTAGCGGTTTGGATTCTATTCTTCGGTATGCTACAATAATTAGGTAACTAATTATTAACGACACAGTCCGTCGCAGCTCCAAAAGCGGCGGGCGAGGAAAAGGAGTAATTTAATGTCTGTAGCAGTAGACATGAAAGCTTTATTTGAAGCTGGTGTCCATTTTGGACACAAAACTAGCCGCTGGCACCCGAAGATGGCGCCGTATATTCATTCAAAACGCCAGGATAGCCACATTATTGATTTGGCGAAGACGGCTGAGGCGTTAGAGAAGGCGCTGCCGGAGCTGACGAAAATTGCCGCTAGCGGTAAAAAGATATTGTTCGTCGGTACGAAAAAGCAAGCTAAGGACGTGGTGCGCCAGGCGGCCGAGAGTATCAACCAGCCGTACGTGGTTGAACGCTGGATTGGCGGTATGCTAACCAACGGCGCGACGATTGCTCAGCAGATCAAGAAACTGAAGAATCTCGAGAAGCGCATGGCGTCGGGCGATCTGGAAAAGCGCTACAACAAGCTAGAAGTGCAGCGTTTTCAGGAGGAAATTGACAACCTGAATTTCAAGTACGGCGGTATTAAGAACTTGATGGGCAAGCCGGGCGCGGTGGTCGTGGTTGACGCGTTGACTGACGCGAATGCGGTGCGCGAGGCGGAAGTCCTAGGCGTACCAGTGTTTGCGGTGGTTGATACTAATGTCAATCCAACCGGTATCAATTATGTCATTCCAGGCAACGATGATGCAATTAAGAGTATCCAATTGCTATTAAGCTACTTTACTAAAGCAGTAGCCGAGGGAGCTGGCGCAGCAAAAAAGGAAGACAAGTCAGTAAAAAAGGGAGATAAATAAGATGAACGTTTCTGTTGATGACATTAAAAAACTGCGCGAATTGACTGGTGTGGGCTTGACTGATGCAAAGAAGGCGCTGGTTGAGACTGATGGCGATTTTGACAAGGCGCTGGAGGCGATGCGCAAGAAAGGCTTGACCAAGGCCGAGAAAAAGGGTGACCGCGAGGCACGTGAAGGCTTGATCGAGAGCTATGTGCACTCGGGCCGAATTGGTGTTGTTGTCGAGGTAAACTGTGAGACTGACTTTGTGGCACGCTTGGATGATTTCAAGACGTTGGCGCACGAAATCGCTATGCAAATTGCGGCCATGAGTCCGAAGTATGTTTCTGAGGCGGATATTCCGGCTGAGGAAATGGAGCGGGTTAGGACAGAGCTAATGGCCAGCGAGGCATTGGCAAGCAAGCCTGAAGAAATGCGCGAAAAAATCGTTGAAGGTCAATTGAAAAAGCACTTTGTCGAACAGGTATTGATGAGCCAGGCATACATCTTGGACGATTCTAAGACGGTTGAGCAGCATATTAAGGAAGCGATCGCTAAACTCGGCGAGAACATCGTGGTGCGTCAGTTTAGGCGAATCGAGCTGGGCGTGAGCGAGTAATACTGGCGCTAATCTTGGCTGGTTTTATGCGGAGGGTTTAAGAGCTCTCCGCGTTTATTTTATTTTCATTTGTTGGTAAGCGCACGAGACTTGACAAATTAGCAAATATAGAGTACAATTGATGCCAGTTTACTATTATTAATTGTTTATAGACAGAAAGGATATAGTAAAAATATGAGTAAATCTGAAAAAGCGCCAGGGGGGGTAACACCTGAACAATCTGGTAAAAAATTACCTGGTTTTGTAAAGAGAGTAGGGGTGTTTGCGTTGGCTTTGTTTGCAGTTGGCGGTATCTGGCATAAAGCGCATGAGCCTGCGATGAATGATGAGCAGATGGACAAAGCAACAGAGATAGCGGCCGAGGCTGTCTTGGATAAGATGGGCGAATTTGAAGGAGAAGATCCTCGCTATGTCGATAAGGATGGTGATTATTCTGGCTATCGTAATGACGAAGGTGATCATATGAGTGTATTTGCGTATGATATAAGCTCAGAGTACAGAGATCCGATAACTGGTGAGACCAAGGACGCAGGTACTTATGTTACAATTACTGTAGAAAATGATGGCAATAGAGGTAAGCGTAATAAAAAAGGCACATTATCAAAGACAAAATTCACATTTAAATCTGATAACCCTCAGGATTTCAATAATCTAGTAGCTGATGGCAAGCTAACTATGGACGAGGCTAAGGAGTTTATAAACAGCGATGGTGTTAGTATCAGCGAGATTGAGTCACTTGAAGACACTAATGGAAACAACGCTCTGACGGCTGAAACGCTAAAGTATAATGTTTACAATGGCGGAGATGACAATTGGGGGCTTAAGGTAAATAATAAAGATGGTGCGAGCGGATACGAAGATAGTGATGAAATAGGAAATGTTTTTACAGGTGATAGCGCAGTGGCAGAGGTGCAGAAAGTGGTTGATTATGTAGAAAGTAATTGGGATAAATCTAAATAATAAATAGGTGAACAAATATTAAGATAAAGATACCTGCTTAATGGCAGGTATTTTACTTAGGCTTAATGGCTAGTATAGCCTACATTGTTAGTTGACAAAAATGCAAATCTGTGCTAGTATACGAGAGTATAGAAATAAAATAAAAAAGAAAAGATGGCAAAAATGACAGCAGAAACAATGGGAACGCGCGGTGGTCGAGGTTCTTCGCCTGAGGAGACAAACGCTTGGGCGGAGGGGCGTGACAACCCTTGGGCAAGCATGGAAGAGTCGCCAGGCCCGTTTGCTGATATTACTCCCAGTCCGCGGAAACCTGCTGAAAGACCAGATCCGTTTGGTCCAGATTTCTCCGAAAACTTTGCAGCTGAGCTATTAGGCAATAAACAGAGTGCGCGTGAGGATAGGGGAAGAGAAATAATCGGCAATTTGAAAGAAAAGGGCCAAGAGGCTCTTAGCGGCTTAAGGGAAAAAGCCAAGGGTGGTCTAAATAAACTGATGGCCAGAACCATGAAAGGCGTATACGCTACTGTTGGTTGGGGTGCAGAAACTGTAGCTAAAGGACGCCAGTTTGCTGCTGATAAAGAGAAGCAGTCGGAAGAAAGAAAAGCTAAGCGAGCTATGGCTCGTAAGCAGCGAATTATGGATCGCGAGAAGCGGCGCACAGAGATTGATGAGCGTAGATCTAATCGAAAAACTGAGCGTGATACTTTGGATCGCGGAGATGCTATTGGCAGACATCAGAGAAGAGATGTAAAACATGTGCGTAAGACAGAAACAGGTATATTGAGCGAGTCGCGCAAGGAGCTTGGCGATGTGCAGAAGCTATATAAAGAAAAACAGAACACAGTGAGCGAGGCTAGGGCGGAAAAAGAATCGGCCAACGCTGATCTTCAGCGGGCAAAAGAGGAGTATCTTAAAGACATAAATCCGGAGTCTAGAAAGAGACTTGTTGAAGCTCAAGAGAGGAAGTCGCTGGCTGATCAGAATTATGAGAACATTAAAGCTGATTTGAAAGACCTGAGGGAAAGAGGTACGACTATCCTGAGGCTGCAGGCAGAACACGAGCTCGCACTTTCGGAGAATGATCGGCGTCCTAGTGAAATAGCTAGACAAGCTAAGTCTCGTAAAGAGCGCCGAAAGGCTTTACGACGCGAAGCAGCTGGTGATTTTGCTATTTCTGCCAGAGACAGAGTTGGACAATTTTTGGACGACGCTCCAGGCTATATGAGAAGTATTGGCAGAAAGATAGTCCGTGCTGCTCGGTGAAATTGAATACATGAATATAGATAGCAAAACATAAAAATAGAAAGGCAATGATGTGAATAATGACAATATTACGATAAATGCGACGATCATTACAAAGAGCCAGCTGAATGCGATTGGGATTAAACTTCCTGACGATCAGATAGAGGCGTTAATCCAACATGTTGAGGATACGGTTAACGAGAGGATTGGCGAAGAAATTGTTGATTCGTTGGATGATGATCAGCTAAAGAATTTGGTGAGGCTGCAAGATAGCGGAGCTTCTGACAATGAAGTGACCCAATGGATTAAAGAACGCATACCAGATTACGATGAGATTATTGAAGACAATGTGCGAATTGTGTTGGGCGAGCTGGTCGAAAATTCAGATGCTATCACAGCTTCGGCTTCAAATGCAAATTAACACGGTTTTAACTGTCTATAAGTTAAAGGCATGACATACTGGAGTTATTTCGTATAAATAATCAAGCAGTCGTCTGCCTGGCGGCGGGAGTCGGTGGTGGTGACGATGAATTGATGGTTTCGGATAGTCTCTTGGAGCAGTTTTTCGCGGTTGGCGTCGAGTTCTGAGAATACGTCGTCCAGTAAAATAAGCGGTTTGGTGTTGTTTATGCTGGTTTGCAAATCTAATTCTAGTAATTTGAAAGCTAGCATGATGGTGCGCATCTCGCCTCTGGAAGCGACTTTTACGGCGGGCTGATTATGAAGGAATATAGTAAAATCTTCACGCTGCGGTCCGACAGAGGTGAAACCGGTTTTGGTTTCATATTCGCGCGATTTGGATAGGCGGTCAAGCAGGGATTGTTCGTAGGTTTGCAGAGGAGCGCTGGCTGAATATTCAATTGATAAAGCCGTCGGCTGTCCAGCTAGCGATTCGTACAGGTTTTTGATAGCTGATTCATGTTTGAGCAAAAAATTTGTACGCTGCCGGCAAACTAAGGCGGCGTATTGAACAAATTTTATATCCCAGGCGAACAAGTTATTACGCCAGGATTGCGAATTTTCCTGAGGATGCTTTAATAGTTCGTTGCGCTGCAGTAATACCCGGTTGAAAGTTCTGAGCGCAGCGTCGTATTTCGGGTCAAGGCGAGATAGTAGTCCGTCTAAAAAGTCGCGGCGGCGCGATGGCGATGATGAGATTAGCCGCAGCTCGCTGGGCTCAAACAGAACAACAGGCAAGCGGTTTTTACGAGATAAGACCTTTGATTTGTTATCGTTTAGGATAAATTCTTTACTGATTTTATCGTTCGACCTAGCTAATTTAAGGCGGCGCGACCCAAAGTTGCCCTCCAAATGAACAATTGTTTGTTCCATGTCGAATTTCATGCAGTCGCCCAAACTGCCGCGGAAACTACTGCCGCGCAGCGCTGTATAAATTGCCTCCAGCAGGTTAGTTTTGCCTGTGCCGTTCGGTCCGACGATAACCGTGCCAGAACTGTTAAAATCGACTTCATGCAAGTTGTACGAGCGAAAATTATAAAGCTTTAATTTGGTTATCACGGAGGTTATTATATCATCATTCCAGGGCTGAGGTTGATTGGATTTTTCTGCGGGATTTTAACTGACATAGACTTTATATTACATAAGGCGGACAATTACTGGTAAAATTTGCTATAATATAAGGCAGGTAATTTGGAGGTAATGATGTTTGACACACAACCATATGAGGATAAAATGGCGCAAGCGTTTAGCCATTTTCAGGATGAGCTGAAAAAGGTGCGGACGGGTCGGGCGCATGCCGGAATGCTGGACGGCGTGATAGTAGAGGCGTACGGGACGCGGATGCCGCTGAACCAGGTGGCAAATGTAACAGCGCCAGAGGCGCAGATGCTGCTGGTGACGCCGTTTGATCCGAGTAATATTACGGCGATTTCGGCAGCGATTCGCGATAATCAGAGTTTGGGCTTTAATCCGTCCGATGACGGGCGGGTGGTGCGCGTGCCAGTGCCAGCGCTGACTGAGGAGCGCCGCAAGCAATTAGTCAAGCAGGTTAGCGAAAAGGTCGAAGAAGCGCGGATCGCTATGCGGACGATTCGCCAGGATGCTCTGAAGGATGCCAAGCGCATGAAAGACGCCAAGGAACTCGGCGAGGACGATCTCAAGCGGGTTGAGAAAGAAATTGACGCGCTGATGAGTAAGGTGCAGGCACAAATTGACGAAGCGTTTAAGGCAAAAGAAAAGGACGTGTTGACGGTTTGATGAGTCAGACATTTGCCGAGCGCGTAAAAGAGTTAGGGCTGCCGCTGGATCAGATGATTATCATTGGCAGCGGTATTTTGGATCAATTAGGAATCCGCCAGTCTGCTGATATTGACGTAGCGACTAATCGAGAGGCGTTAGAAGAAATCGCTCGTAGCGATGGCTGGGTCGAAAAGCTTGATAAAAATCAACGCCAGTATTTGGTGAAGCATGATGGATCGGTCGAGATCTGGGATGGCTGGGAGATTGATGGGCGAATTGTTGAGTATGACGAGCTGCTGGACTACGCGGTGGAATATGACGGTGTGAAGTTTGTCAATCTAGATTTTCTGCGGCGCTGGAAAAGCTGGCGTGGACGCGAAAAAGATATCCAGGATGTGAGGTTGATTGATGAGTGGAGGGCGAAACATGAGTGAAAAAACAGAATTGCCGAGGCACGTTGGCTTTATCGTTGACGGTAATCGCCGCTGGGCGAAGCAGCACGGACTACCGGCCTATGAGGGGCATCTAGCGGGGTATAATTGCTTGAAGGACGTCTTATTAGAGACTCTCCATAGCGGGGTAAAATATGCCAGCGCCTACGTGTTTAGTACGGAAAATTGGAAACGTTCCGAAGAAGAAGTCGGGCATTTGATGAAACTATTTGTTAAAATGCTGGAAGCTGACGTATCGATTTTTTTGGATAATAATGTTAGGCTGCGAGTGATTGGGTCGCGCGATGGTTTGTCGGACGCGCTGATTAAGGTTATAGACAATGCCGAGGAGAAGACTAGGAATCTGACGGGCGGCGAGCTGCTGCTTTGCCTGAATTATGGTGGATATTTGGAAATTGCTGATGCGGTTAAAAAAGTTATTCGGTCGGGTATCTCGGCGGAGGGCGTAACGCCGGAATTGATTGCTCAGAATTTGTATGCGCCGGAAGTGCCGCCGTGCGATTTGATCGTACGGACTAGCGGCGAGCAGCGTCTGAGTAATTTTATGCTATGGCGGGCGGCGTACAGCGAATTGATGTTTATTGATAAACATTGGCCGGATATGACAACTGATGATGTGGCAGTAATTTTGGATGAGTATGCGTGCCGTAATCGGCGGTTTGGAGGATGATGATGTTGATTTTGGGGATTATTATAGGGTTGTTCGTACTGGTTCTGCTGGTTGTCTTACACGAGCTGGGTCATGCCATGGTCGCTAAGCGAAATGGCGTTATTGTCGAAGAGTTTGGCATTGGTTTTCCGCCGCGAGCGAAGAAGTTCCAGCCAAAAAAGAGTTTCCTTGGTAAAAACGTTATTTTTAGCCTGAACTGGCTGCCGCTGGGCGGATTTGTTAAGTTAAAGGGCGAATATGATTCTGCTGAAGGCAAGGGAACATATGGCGGCGCGACATTTTGGGTAAAAACTAAGATTCTATTGGCTGGCGTGCTGATGAACTGGCTGACGGCAGCTGTGTTGTTTACGATTTTGGCGCTGGCGGGTCTGCCAAAAATTTTACCAAATCAAGTCCAATTGCCGTTTGATACAGCGGTTGAGCGCTCACCGGTGACAGTGGCGCGGGTAACGCCAGGATCGCCAGCAGAAAAGGCGGGATTGAAAACAGATGATCAAATTATAAAAATTGCTCAGAGCGACATTACGACGCCCGGCGTTTTATCGGCAGCCACGAAAGCTAATGCCGGTAAAAAGGTCGCGGTGATATATCGCCGGGATAATACAGAAAAGATGGTGGATATCCAGCTTAACGACGTTAAAAAGGCTAAATCTGGCGGTTATCTGGGCGTAGCGTCGCGGCAAACAGAAAAGTTTCATAGTACGTGGTCGGCGCCAGTTTTGGGCGTAGCGACGACGGCGCAATTGTCATATGAAACATTGAAAGGTGTTGGCGATTTGCTGGTGAAATCTGTCGGCGGGTTTATTGGACAATTTTTTGGCTCAGATGAATCGCGGCAGGCGGCAAGGGCAGATCTGGCAGCGGTTGGCGAAAACGTAGCTGGGCCGGTCGGTATTTTGGGCGTGCTATTTCCGTCGGTTGTAAATTCTGGGTTGACGCAAATACTACTTTTGGCGGCGATTATCTCTTTGACGCTGGCAGTGATGAATGTTTTGCCAATTCCAGCGCTGGATGGCGGGCGCTGGTTTACGATGGCAATTTTCCGACTGGCACGCAAGGAGCTAACCAAGGAACGCGAAGAAAACATCCAAGCAGCGGGCATGTTGGTTTTATTAGTATTAACAATTTTAGTGACGGTGAGCGATGTCGGGAAATTATTCTAGGCTAGTTAAAAACAGGAAAAAATTTGTAGCGAGGGTTAATAAAGCGCTGGCGGGCAGGTATAAATGGTGGCTGCTGCTGGCATTGCCGGCGTGGGTGTACGCGGCGTTTATCGCGGTACAGTATGCGGTTGGTTTGCTGGCGGGACTCTTGAACTCTATTGGCGTTCCTCTGAGTTCGTTAAACGTGGTTATTTTTAATGCCGCGGCGTCGTTTATTATTTATATTCTGACGCTGCTGGTCGTAATATTGGTGCCGCTATATGTCATGAAACATAAAACTACGCTGAGGCTGCTAGGGATCGACGATTGGCCAACATTCTTGGAAATACTGATTTCGCCGTTGGCATATGTGGCTTATTTTCTAGTTACCAGTGTCCTGGTGGCGATAGCAGTTGCTTTGTTTTCGCTGGATATGACGCAAACGCAAACTTTACCATTCAGTCAAGCAATGCTGGGAACGCAGTGGCAGTTTTTACTAGCGTTTATAACGATGGTGGTTCTAGCGCCGATTGCCGAGGAGTTGTTGTTCCGCGGTTATCTGTACGGTAAATTACGCAAATCGTTTTCTGTTTGGCTGTCGGTTTTAGTGACGAGTTTGGCGTTTGGACTGGCGCACTTGTGGGCCGGAGCTGATAAACCGCTACAGTGGTCGGTGGCAGTTGATACGTTTTCGCTCAGTCTGGTGATATGCGCGGCACGGGAGTATACTGGTGCAGTTTGGGTGCCGATGATGACGCATGTGATAAAAAATGGCATAGCGTTCTATCTGTTGTTTATTAATCCTGATGTAATACGGCAAATAAATGCGCTATTACCGCTTATGTAAAGGAGGAAAATTATGCGGATGAGTCAACTTTTTACCAAGACAAACAAAACTGCGCCAGCGGAAGAAGTCTCTAAAAACGCGCAGCTGCTTATCCAGGCAGGGTTTATTTATAAAGAGATGGCGGGTGTATACGCATATTTGCCGCTGGGCAAGCGCGTGCTGGATAATATTGTGCAGATTATCCGCGAGGAAATGAATGCTATCGGCGGCAACGAGGTCAGTTTGACGGCGCTGCAATCGCGCGAGACGTGGCAAGCGTCTGGGCGCTGGGACGACGAGGTGATGGATGTATGGTTCAAGACTCGGCTTGCCAACGGTTCGGAGTTGGGCTTGGCGCCGACGCATGAAGAGCCGATTACGAAGATGATGCGCGGATTTATCGCCAGCTATAAGGATTTGCCATGCTATCCGTATCAATTTCAAATCAAGTTTCGCAATGAACTGCGATCAAAGTCGGGTTTGATGCGCGGGCGCGAGTTTTTAATGAAAGATTTGTACTCGTTTTCGCGGAATCGGGCAGAGCACGATGAATTTTATGAGATTATCTCTCAGGCTTACGGGCGAATTTACGAGCGGCTTGGACTTGGCGATATCACCTACAAGACATTTGCTTCCGGCGGTAGCTTTTCTAAATATAGCCACGAATTTCAGACGTTGTCGGATGTCGGCGAGGACACTATTTATGTGCATGAAGGTAAAAAAATTGCCATCAATCAGGAAGTGTACACCGACGAGGTATTGGCTGACTTGGGGGTAGCGGCGGATGAGCTGGTGGAGAAAAAAGCGGTAGAGGTCGGCAATATTTTTACGCTTGGTACTAAGTTTTCTGAAGCGCTTGATTTGGTATATACCGATGAACAAGGGCATGTTCAGAAGGTGTTTATGGGTAGTTACGGCATTGGTCCGAGCCGGGTAATGGGACTGATTGCAGAACATTTTGCCGATGATAAAGGGTTAGTTTGGTCAGAAAGCATTGCGCCGTTTAAGGCTCATGTGGTGTCGATCGGCGAAAAGGGCCGGGAATTGGCGGATAAACTGTACACTGAGCTGGCTGGCAAAGGCGTGGAAGTGCTGCTGGATGATCGGGACGAGCGACCGGGCGTGAAATTTGCTGACGCCGAGCTAATGGGGCTGCCGTGGCGGATTACGATTAGCGATCGGGCAATTGATAGCGACGGACTGTTTGAGCTAACCGAGCGGGCGACTGGCGAGACGAAGAAGCTGGATTACCAGCAGCTGGTCAAATTTTGTTTGGAGAAGTAAGAGCATTGACAGCCTAGGCGGTGATTGGTATACTCGTAGGGATTGAAAAGGTAAATGAACGCTATATATAGTGCTTTTCATTGACTATGTACGCTATATATGAAAGTTAAGGGGAATCTAATGAAGAAGGTATATCAGATTACAGAAAAAGGCAAGGGTGATTTAGAGGTAGAATTGGCGGATCTAAAAAGCCGGCGCGGCGAGATTGCCGAGAAAATTGCAGTTGCGCGTGATTTTGGCGATTTGAGAGAGAATGCGGAATATGATGCTGCCCGTAAAGAGCAGGGCATGGTCGAGACTAGGATTGCTGAAATTGAAGAAATTTTGCAGAATGCCGAGATAATTCAGTCGAGTGATGGCTCGGCGGTAGTTTTGGGCAGTACGGTAGAGTTGCAATCGTCTGATAAGACGGTTACTTACACAGTGGTCGGGTCAGTGGAAGCTGATCCTTTGGCGGGTAAGATTTCTAACGAATCACCAATTGGCAAAGAGTTGATGGGCAAGAAAGTTGGTGACGAGGTGAAAATTAAGACACCAAAGGCGGAAATGATTTATATCGTTAAGTCGATATCGTAAAGACGGCTTTTAGGTCTCATCGGTTCATGGCTCAAGTGAGTGTGGTATAATTATCTCTGTTATGGCGACATTACAAGATTATCGAAATGAACGTTTGCGAAAATTAGAGACCCTGCGCCAATTGGGTGTTGATCCGTATCCGGCGCGGTCGGAGCGGACGCATGGCTGCGGCGAGGTTTTAGCGCGGTATGATGAACTGGCGGGTCAAGAAGTGGTGGTCGCAGGTCGCATTACTTCAATCCGCAGTTTTGGCAAGCTGGCGTTCATTAAACTTCGTGATCAGTCTGGTGAGGTGCAGTTATATTTGCAGCGCGACGATGTGGCAGAATTGGACGCTAGCCGCGGCGTATTGGGTATGAAGCAGCTGAAGCTTTTGGACACGGGCGATTTTATCGAGGCGCGCGGAGTGATGACGACAACGCAGACTGGCGAAAAGTCTGTTGGCGTGCATGAGCTGCGCCTACTAACTAAGTCGCTACGGCCAATGCCCGAAAAGCTCGAAAACAAAGAAGAGCGTTTTCGCCGCCGCTATGTTGATATGAATGTCAATCCAGAGGTGCGTCAGCGGTTTGTTCGCCGCAGTAAGTTTTGGCAGGCGACGCGCGATTATCTGAATCAGCACGGCTTTACCGAGGTGAATGTGCCGGTATTGGAGCACACCACTGGCGGTGCTGATGCTAACCCATTTGTGACGCATATGGACGCGCTGGACGACCAGCAGTTTTATCTGCGTATTTCTCACGAGTTGCCGCTGAAGCGGTTGATTGGTGCTGGGTTTGAGAAAGTGTATGACCTCGGGCCGCGTTTTCGCAATGAGAATTATTCCGATGAGCATTTGCCAGAACACATCGCCATGGAGTGGTACGCCGCGTATTGGGATTGGAAGCAGGGCATGCGCTTTATGGAGGCGATGTATAAAGACGTACTTCAAAAGACGTTTGGTACGCTGCAGTTTCAGCTGGGCCGGTTCACGGTGGATATGAGCGGCGAGTGGGAAGTCTGGGATTATGCCGAGGTGATCGACAAACACTATGGAATTGATGTGTATAATACAACGATTGAAGAGGTAGCTGCCAAGTTGAAAGAACATGGCTTGGAAGTGGAGAAGACCGATTCCATTCCGCGCAGTATCGATAAATTATGGAAGAATATTCGTAAAGATGTGGCTGGGCCGGTGTGGTTGGTGAATACGCCGAAGTTCGTCAGTCCGCTGTCCAAGACCAACCCCGACAATCCGCAAACGGTGGAGCGTTTCCAGCCGATTATTGCCGGGTCGGAGCTGGGCAATGGCTTTTCTGAGCTGAATGATCCGATTGATCAATTGAATCGTTTTGTTGAGCAGCAACAGATGCGCGATGCTGGAGACGAAGAAGCGATGATGCTGGATATCGACTTTGTGGAGATGTTGGAGTACGGTATGCCGCCGGCTTGCGGCTGGGGGTATTCTGAGCGGGTATTTTGGATTTTTGAAGGCGTAACTGCCCGCGAGGGTGTGCCGTTCCCGCAGCTAAGAAGCGAAATTGACGAGACAACGCGGGCGATATATCCAGAGGTGAAGTTGTAGCTTAGTGGCGGGCAATTTCGTCAATTGCCTCGATGAAAACTTTTGGCTGGTCTTTATGGATATTATGCGATGATTTGATATTGTCGATTAGCTTATTTTTAGGACCCAATAACTCGTGTACGCGCTGGGCGTCTTTATCGTCCATGGCACTGGCTAGTATGCCGTGTTCGTCATAGTAACTCCCAGATTGTGCTGGCGCCACGTGGAGTAAAATTGACGGCTTGGTGATACGTTTTAGGGTTGCTGTTTGATTAAATTCTTTAAACCAGCTAAAGGTGTAAAAGGTTTGGCCAAATCGTAGGTCGTATTCGCCAGTTTTGTCTTGCATGTTTGCAGTGAGATCGAACAAGGTATTGACCTGTAACTCTGGAGGGTAGTACCAAATACGCGGGATTTTGCCAGGATGCTGCTTCATATATTGAAGGGCTGGTTTCTTGACGATCTTGTCCCAAGCGTTTGGATCTTTGGTATTAAACAGAGTCTGCATGTATGTATGATCGAGCCAATACTGCGTGAAATTCGACTGTCCGCTTGTTAGGAAATCGTGCATGTCTTTAAAGCTTCTCCAGGCGAAAGTTGATTCGGCACGGCCTTTTTCGGTAGTAAAGAACGGCGCGTCCTCGATGATTAAGCCGCGCACCACGTCGGGCGCATCAGCGGTGATTAAGCTGGCTAATAAACCGCCTGACGAATGTCCTGAAATGACAACTGGCTGCTTGATGTGTTGGCGAATGAACCAGCTAATATCAGTGCTAATGGCTGTGGCTGAATACTTTTCTGGGTTCTTGCTAGAGCCGCCGTGTCCATAATAGTCGATGGCATAGACATGGTACCGCTTGGCAAGTTCAGGTAAAACTGGCGCGTAATCTTCCCATGAAACTTGTTGTCCGTGCAACAAAACTAATGCCGGACCGTTCGCCGGACCTTCACCGTAGTTGAGCACTGAGCCATCTGGTAATTTTGCTTGTTTCTCCTGAAAGCCAGATTGCTGTAATTTTATCTGTGTATCGTGGTCATAGGTTAAGTTGCGATGAGCGTAAAACGCGAGACCGATTCCGACTAGCGCTATAATGATTGCAATTATATACACGATACGCTTCCTTCGCGGATGTTTTTTCGTCGGTTTGGTATTGTCTGTGCATGATTTGTTCATAACAACTCCATTTGTATGAAAAATATGATTTGTATGAATTTAACTATAGATGAGTATGCTATAATATGCAAGTAAGAAGAGGTGAAATTATTTATGGATAAAGTAAAAAAAGACGCGCAGTTAAATAAGGAAAGTTTTCCTAAGGGGAAGTGCGCCTGGACGGTAAAAGTGGGCGAGCGTGGGCAAATCGTTATACCTAAACAAGCGCGCCAGATATTTGACATCAAGCCGGGAGATACGCTAATCGTATTAGGCGATGAGAGTCGCGGTATTGCTATCCCGTTAAAGGAGCAGTTCGGTGAGCTGATGGCAACAATTTTTGATAAGGCAGGATAGTGTGGTGGTTGCCCGTCTCTTTTCGCGGATTTTCTTGATATAATGGGAACATGAAGCGACTTATATTGGGGATATTAATCGCTGGATCTCTGTTGATTGGGTCTAGCCAAGCGGCGTTTGCGGCGCAGACGGACAATTTTACCATCACTAAATTTGACGCGGAGTATTCATTGGGCCGCGACGGCGAGAATCGTTCAACTTTGGCGGCGACGTGGCGAATTACTGCTAATTTTCCGCCGAATCAAAATCACGGTATCGCGCCGATATTTGTGAAAAATTATGATGGGCATCCAACGAGCTTTTCTCTAAAATCGGTGACTGATGAGCGGGGTGCGTCGCTGAAGCATTCTTGGAATGGCAATGAGCTGCGGATTGGTGATAAGGACACCTACGTCAGAGGCGAAAAAACCTATATCATCAAATTTACCCAACGCGACGTGACTAAGCATTATAAAGATACGGGCCGCGATGAGTTTTACTGGGATGTTATTGGTAATGAATGGCGCGTACCAATGGAAAATGTGCGAGTATCAATGAAACTTGACCAGTCGCTTCAAGCAGCGCAGCGCGGCGAACTATTCTGTTATGTCGGCAGGTACGGCTCGACTAAACGGTGTGATGTCAGTGGTGATAAGGGCGAGACTGTTACGAACGTGAGCCGGCTGAACCGCCGGGAAGGTATAACGATGGCAGTTGGTTTTAATAGCGGTACGTTTGCTGAATATCAGGAGTCGTTGATTGAAAGAATGATAAAAATTTGGGCAATGGTACAGATACCAGCAAGTATTTTGGCGGTTATTTTGACGATCTGGTGCGGTTGGCGATATCGGCGGTTGTTTGGTAGAAAAAATGAATTAAAGCCAATTCCGCCAGAGTACCTGCCGCCGAATCAAGCGAGCGTGCTGGCTTCGGCGTATATCCTGAAGAAATATGATGCCTTGATGGTTAAGGGCTCGGCGAAGGTAGCCCAGATGCTGGACTTGGCGGTGCGGCACTATATCAAATTGTACGAAGTGAAAAAGGCGTCGTTTTTGCGGTCAGCGCAGTACGAAATTGAAATTGTCAAAGATTTGAAAGAGCTGAGGCCTGAAGAGTCTGAGGTTGTCCGAGATATGTTTGGTTCGTCGATGCCAAATCCAGGCCAGCGGCTGAATCTGAAAAAGCTGCAGAATAGTATATCGTATGCGGCGCGGACACGCGATGATGATAGGAATTTGAAGAATTTGGTATGCGGCAAATATGGTTTGTGTGAACAAAAGCCAGCTAATAAACGAGCCGTGCAAAGATGGGCGCTGGGGGTTGGTGTTATTGGTATATTGCTGCTGTCGCCGCTTTTACTGGCAGTGGCAGCAATGTTATTTTCATTATCGTTTGGTTGGTCGCTGACTGATGAGGGTTTAGTGCTCAGACGGTATTTGTCAGGGTTAAAGATGTATATAGGCGCGGCTGAGGCCGAGCGTTTACGGATGCTTCAGAGTCCTGAGGGCGCGGAAAAAGTGAAGATTGACGCGTCTGACGAGAAACAATTGGTGAAGTTGTATGAGCGGGTATTACCGTACGCGGTGTTGTTTGGCCAGGAAAAGGAGTGGAGTGCGCAGCTGGGTAAGTACTATGAGCAGGTCGGCGAGCAGCCGGATTGGTACAGCGGCCAGGGTGCGTTCAATGCGGCGGCGTTTGCGGCTGGAATGAACAGTCTGTCGAGTGTGGCCAGTAGTGCAAGCGATTACTCTTCGACCTCTGGCGGCTCAACTGGCGGCGGCTTCGCTGGCGGAGGCGGAGGCGGCGGCTGGTAACCGTGTCTGATGCTTTATTATTAATGATGGCGGCAGTGTTGCTGGTGCTGTCGGGGTCGTTTTCGGGCTTGAATGTTGGGCTGATGATGGCGCGGCCCGATGATTTGCGACGCAAGGCCAGGCAGGGCGATGTGATCGCTGCACGGGTGTATCGCTACCGTAAAGATGGCTATTATCTGATATTTTGCATCTTGCTGGGTAATGTTGGGGTGAATACCGCCATGTCAATTTTGCTGGGTAATATGACGAACGGCGTGATTGGCGGGTTGATCGCCACATTGTTGATCACGATGTTTGGCGAGATTTTGCCGCAAGCGATTTTTACGCAGCGCGGTTATCGTTTTGTGCGGCATTTCTTTTGGCTGCTGGATGTGATTTATGTGTTATTTTGGCCGCTGGCTTGTCCGATGTCGAAGCTACTGAACCGCTGGCTAGGCAAGGAAGCGCCACAGCTGTATTCACATCAGGAGCTGGAGCAGATTATTCATGAGCATGCTGAGCGGTCGGATAGTCCGGTCGATTACGATGAAAGCCGGATTGCTTCGGGCGCGCTGCAATTCAGTAAAAAGACAGCTGGCGATTTGGTAACGCCGATGGATGAGGTATTTACCGTGGATCTGGATGATGAACTGGACGCCACGCTACTAGCGCAGATTAAACACGCTGGACATTCGCGGATCCCGGTGCGTGATGATGAGCGGCTGGTGGGGATTTTATATGTCAAGGATGTGGCGGGGCGCGAGCTGCCACTGCCAATCAGTCAATTGTACCGCGATAAGATTCATGACATTGACGCGCGGTCGCGGCTGGATACAGTACTCAGCCGATTTATTCAAACCCGCAATCATTTGTTTGTGGTGATGGGTGATGAAACGGAGCTGGGGATTATCACGTTGGAGGACGTGATTGAAGAGATTTTAGACCAGGAAATTGAGGATGAATATGACGAGGAATAGGGTGGATGAGTGTTCTGCTATGATATACTGAAAAGTAGATTTTGATAATGCAGCGGTGGGCAGGGAGAATGATATGCCTAATGAGAGGTATGAGACTGACGGCGTTCCTGAGCGCTTGCGGCAAATAACGATTGAGACGTTGCCAGTTGAAAGGCCATACGTAATCGATATCGAGCCGTTTGTTGAGCCGCAAGAGGTGATGTATATTGACAAGACACAGGATAGGCTGGTTGTTGATGCGCGGCAGCCAGTAAAGCCGCTTGAGGTGGTTGAGTTATCGGATGACGAAACGGTCATATTTACGAGTGTGTGGGTGCAAGATGATAAAGGGGAGCTGCAGCAGGGAATTATGGCGTGTTATTTGGGCGATGATTTATTTAAAAGTACTTGACTTTTTATAATACCTTGTATAACATAGTACTATGCATAATGAAAATACAAGGAGCATAGCATGAGAAGAATCGATATCATTAAACGGGCGGGGCGGAATCTTCGCCAGTCGAAAGGCCGGACAATTTTGACGTCATTGGCGATTTCCGTCGGGGCGTTTACGATTAGCTTGGCGCTGATGGCTGGCGAGGGCGGTCGGTTATATACCAATAGTATGGTTGATGCGGCTGGCGATAAAAAAGTGATTATGGTCAATAAAAAAATCGAGTCAGAGAAGAAAGAAGAACTGCCAGAGTACAATACGTCGGAAGAGACTGGCGAAGAACAGCTGGATAAACAAAAGGTAGCGCGTCGTAGCAAGTATTCAATGAGCGATGCTGATATTACTAAACTTCGAAAAATTTCGCATGTACAAACGGTTACTCCGGCGTATTCAACTGCCGGCGTGGCGTATGCTCAGAGTTCGGGTAATGGTAAGAAATTTGCCTTGGAAGTAGTAGTAAAGGCTGATAAAACGCGGGCAGAATTGGCGGCGGGCAAGCTGGATAATTTTATGCCAAAGCCTGGCGAGATTATCATCCCGGAGACTTATGTCAAGCAACTGGGCTTCAAGGACGCGCAGTCGGCGATTGGACAGACGATTACGTTGGGTTTGCGTAGTGCGGAGCAGAGCGGCGAGGTTGCTAAGGAGATGTCGCTGAAAATTACTGCGGTTGACAAAGAGTCGGATACGATTTTGTACTATCAGCCGACGCTGCGAATCTCGACCGCTGACGCTAAGGAAATCTACGAATTTAGCCACGACAAAAGCCAGCCGAACGAGTATTCGACGGCTCTGGTGTCGGTTGATGATGAGAAAAATATCGATGTGGTGAAGGACGAAATTAGCAAAGACTACAGCGCCTATTCGATTCAGGATGTGCGCAAGACGCTGCTCACCATGGTCAACGCGGCGCAAGCGGCGCTGGCGGGATTCGGCGGTTTGGCGCTGCTGGCGAGCGTGTTCGGGATTATCAACACCATGTATATTTCAGTATTGGAGCGAACCAGCCAAATTGGGTTGATGAAGGCGCTGGGAATGAGCGGCCGCGATATTGGCAAATTATTCCGCTACGAAGCGGCGTGGGTTGGTTTGCTGGGCGGCTTGATTGGTGTCGGACTGGCAAGTTTGGTGACGCTGCTGAATCCAGTAATTACCAGTGCCTTAAAATTAGGCGCCGGGACGAATCTTCTAGTAATTAATCCGCTGCAAATCGGACTGTTGGTAATCGGACTGGTGGTGATGGCAATAATTTCTGGCTGGCTGCCGAGCCGCAAAGCAACAAAGCTAGACCCAATTGAGGCATTAAGGACGGAATAGGAGAATTATCATGATTGAGTTGAAGAACGTCACTAAAATTTACGGCAAAAAGAAAAACCAATTTACGGCGCTGAAAAATATCAGCTTGACTATTCCGACAGGAGCCAGCGTGGCAATTTTAGGAAAATCCGGCTCAGGAAAATCGACATTGATGCATGCCATTTCGGGATTGGATAAGCCGCAGAAAGGTCAAGTTATCATTGACGGACAAGATATCTTGCAACTAAAGTCAAAGCATGTCGATGAATTCCGTGCTAAAAAAATTGGCTTTATTTTCCAAAGTTTCTTCGTCCAGGGCAATGAGAGTGTGATTGACAATGTCAGTTTGCCGCTGGAAATTGTGCGGCTGCCGCGCAAAAAGCGGGCGCACAAAATCAACGCGGCGCTCAAGGCGGTGGACTTGTATGATAAGCGCAAAAACCGCGCCAAAGACTTGTCGGGCGGGCAAAAGCAGCGTTTGGCAATCGCCCGGGCAATTGTCGGTGATCCGCAAATCATCTTTGCTGACGAGCCGACCGGCAACTTGGACAGTGAAACAGGCGCGAGAGTTGAAGAATTGTTGTTTGATTATAATAAACAAAAGGGCGTGACGTTGATCGTGGTGACACACGACGCTGATTTGGCGAAAAAATGCGATCATCAAATCATCATTAAAGACGGTCGGATTGAAAAATCAACCGTGCCAGGAGGGATAAAACATGGACGTTAGTGCTTACGCGGAAAGCTTAGCGATTCAGCTGCGCAAAGGTTTTCTGGTGTATTGCGTGCTGCTGGTGTGCGCTAAGCAGCCGCAATATACTGGCGATATTGTCAAGCAAATGAGCGAGTCAGACCTGATGGTAGTGGAGGGTACGATTTATCCGCTGCTGAGCCGCTTGCAGAAATATGGCTATCTCAAGCACGAATGGCAAGAGAGCGAACAGGGGCCGCCGCGCAAATATTATTCGCTGACTGACAATGGCGCGCAGCTGGTGGATGAATTGAAAAATCGTATCAAAATGTTGAACACTTCGCTAAAAAATCTCGAGAAAGGAGCAAAGCGATGAAAGAAATAACCAGAATCCATTTGGCGAAAACGCCGTTTAGCGCGGAGATTGATGCTAAAAAATCATTGGAAAAGTACCTGAATTTAATTCAGAAAAACATGCATGCCGAGCCAGAAGCTATGCGCGAAATCGAAGCGCGAATGGTGGAGCTTTTAGCGGAGCGCGGTGTGTCGAAGGACGGCGTGATTAGTTATGACGACGTCCTGGCAGTGCAAAAACAAATGGGCGAGCCGCGCGATTTTTCGGATGATGCCAGCGAGGCAATTGATGAGATAGAAGATAAAGATATTGATGATAAGCCAGCGAGACAATTGATGCGCGATCCAGATAACGCGATTATCGGTGGCGTCTGTGCGGGCGTGGCGGCGTATTTTAATATCAATCCGCTGTGGGTGCGGTTAATTGCCATTATCTCGCCGTTTATGACATTTGGCACGGCGGTACTGATTTATGTTGTGATGTGGCTGTCAATGCCGCCAGCGCGAACGGCGTCGGACAAGCTTCGGATGCGCGGCGAGCCAGTGACCTTGGCGTCATTAAAAAGAACGGCAGCCGATAAAACTTCGGCAATAGCTGATGGCGGCGGGGCAATGGTTGTTGCTAAGATTTTTCGCTACTCTGCCGGCGCGCTAATTTTCTTGATGACTCTGGCTGTGTTGTTTGGACTGATTGTTGGCGGGGCATTTGGCGTTTCGTTAGTTAATTTGCTTGATGGCTTGAACGCGCAAATGTGGGCGTGGGGACTATGGTTCTCGCTGGCGATTGGCGGCATTGCTGCGGTGGTGCTGGGCATGGTGCTGGCGCGCAGTGTATTTACGTGGACGATGAACCGCGTGTCGATGATCGCGATGATTACAGCAACGATTGTTATTTCTATGAGTATGGCGGGTGCTGGGGTTTTTGGCATGCAGACTGGCTCGGAATTTTCTTATGAAACGCAACACTTGACTAGGAAAATGGACGTTAGAATGCCGGATACAAACGGCGTTAAATCAATTGTAATTGAAGGCGCAATGGGCAGTGTGGTTCGCACGGATTCCGACAAGCTGCGAGTCGAAGCTAGTTATCTGAACTTGCCAAGCGTCAAAAAACCGACTATCAAAGCTCGCCGCGACGGCGACCGGCTAATATTGTCCGTCGATGAAGAATGTCCGCGAACGATGTTCTTTGGCGGCTGCCGGGTGTTTAGCACGTTAGCCAACTTTAAGATATATGCGCCAGCTAGTATTAACGTTAACGTGAACGGACCGGCGCGTTCATATTACGAAGAGGGCATACCAGAAAATACGCACATTGATGCTGAATCTACCAAAACAATATTTGAATGATTGTCCTGCTAATGCTACACTTGAAAGATGAAAGGTAATTTTTAAGCGTGGCTTGGTGGCAGGCGATTGTCCTTGGTATTGTTGAAGGAATTACGGAGTTTTTGCCGATTTCTTCTACTGGACATTTGACGATTGTCGAGAAATTGATGGGGATGAAAATCGACGATCCGAGCGTGGTGGCGTTTACGGCGGTGATCCAAATTGGGGCAATTCTGGCGGCGGTAATTTATTTCTGGAGCGATATTTGGCGGATTCTGCAATCCTGGTGGCGCGGGCTGTGGTGGAAGCGAGCGCGACGGAAGTTTGATTACAAATACGGCTGGGCGATTATTATCGGCTCAATTCCCATCGCTGTCGTCGGTTTATTATTTAAGCATGAAGTTGAGACGGTGCTGAGGAGCTTGTGGTTTGTGGCGATCGGGCTGATCGGTTGGAGCGCGGTGATGTGGCTGGCGGATAATCGGGCGGCAAAAAATAAGCGCAATGAAGCAGAGACGAACTGGAAGGATACGCTGGCGATTGGCATGGGGCAATGTCTGTCGCTGATTCCTGGGGTCAGCCGTTCTGGCGCGACAATCTCTGTTGGTTTGTTCCGCGGATTTGACCGCGTGTCGGTCACTAAGCTGAGCTTTTTCTTAGGGATTCCGGCTTTGGTGGCGGCGGGATTGCTGGAAGTTGTCACCAAATATAAGCACATTTCTGGCGGTGTCGGCTGGACGTCAACCATCATTGCCACGGTAGTTTCTTTCGGCGTAGGATATGTGGCAGTGTCCTGGCTGCTGAAATTTATCCAAAGCAATAATTTTCGTTCGTTCATAATTTATCGATTTGTGCTGGGGTTGGTGATAATAGGGCTGCTTGGCGCAGGTATAATCTCTCACGTTTAAGCAGAAGTTGTTATATAATTAAGACATGTTAGATATCAAATTTATTCGAGAAAATGCTGATTTGGTGCAAAAGTCGGCAAATGACAAGGGATACGCGGTCGATATTGCAACAATGTTGCAATTGGATGACGAGCGCCGCGACTTGCAAAAACAAGTTGAGGCATTGCGTGAACAGCGAAATGTAATCTCAGCGAAGATGAAGGGCGGCCGCCCGGATCAGGGGCTAATTGACCAGGGAAAACAGCTAAAAATTGAGTTGGCAGAACGTGAAAACTACTTAAGATCAACCGAGGAAAAAGTAGCCGCAATACTGAAAAATGTGCCGAACATCACCTTTGACGATGTGCCGCTTGGCGGCGAGGAAGACTCGGTTGAGGTAAAGGTATACGGCGATCATAAAACGGGCGCCAAGGATCATTTGGATTATGCTGTCAGTCGCGGCTGGGTGGACTTTGAGCGCGGTGCGAAAGTAGCCGGCGCTAAGTTTTATTACCTTAAGGGCGACTTGGCGCTGTTGGAAAATGCCGTCACGCAGTTTGCGCTGGATTATGTCATGAAACAAGGCTTTACGTTCATGACTGTGCCGCACATGGTGAATATGCGTACGGCTGAGGGCGCTGGCTTTACGCCGAAGGGCGAGGGCAGCAACGAATATGTGGTCGAGGGCGAGGATTTGACGCTGATCGGGACGGCGGAAATGCCGCTGACCGGCTATCACGCTGATGAAATTTTGGACGAGAAAGATTTGCCGCTGTTATATGCAGGATATAGTCCATGCTACCGTAAAGAGGCGGGAACGTACGGCAAGCACACGCGCGGATTGTTCCGAGTGCACCAATTTAATAAATTGGAAATGTACGCGTTTTGTTTGCCAGAGCAATCTAAGGAAGTTCATGAAAAAATCCTCAGCGTCGAGGAAGCATTGTGGCAGCAAATTGGTATTTCGTATCATGTGGTGAATATCGCGGCGGGTGACTTGGGCGCGCCAGCTGCCAAAAAGTATGACATTGAATATTGGTCGCCAGTAGATGAGACGTATCGCGAGTTGACCAGCTGTTCGAATTGTACGGATTTCCAAGCGCGCGGTTTGAATATTCGCGTGCGACGCGCGAATGGCAACATCGAGTCGGTTCACACCCTGAACGGTACGGCGGTTTCGCTGGCGCGGTCATTGGTGGTGATTTTAGAGAATTTCCAGAATGAGGATGGCAGTTTGATGGTGCCAGAAGTGCTTCGTCCGTACATGAATGGCCGCGAGGTGATATAATAGGGCTTAGGAGGGTATATGGCGTTGACTAATGACGACAAGCAATGGATCAAGGGCGCGATCGCCGATGGCGTAGTCGAGGCCTTGGAAACTGTTGTTTTGCCGCGATTTGACGAGCATGACAAGCGATTTGATAGGATTGAGGATAGGCTTGGTTCGGTTGAAAAGAGATTGGAGTCTCTCGAATCGGACGTGTGTATTTTGAAGCAAGATGTTAGTGCTTTGAAACAAGATGTTAGCGCCTTGAAGCAGGATATGCACGGCGTAAAAGACCGTCTTGATACGCTTGAGTGGCAGGTTGAAGCGCTGACAAATGATATTAAGGAAATATACGCCGTAATTTACAAAAAACCAAACCGTACCTTGGTGAGTAGGAATTTTGAAAAGCTAAGCACTGAGGATAAAATAACTATAATGCACGAAGAATTGCTAAAAATAGCAAAACATGAGAATGTTACACTTGCGTAGTAAAAGGAGGAATCATGATTAAAAATATTACCATTACCGGCGTCAAATACGAATTGACAGACACAACGAAAAAATATGTCGAGCGAAAAATCGGCGCTCTTGGCAAGTACTTGCCGCGACATGCTCGTAAGAGTGCGACCGCTGACGTGAAGATTAAGCAGATTGACAACCCTGGCGGCAACAAGTACGAGGTTGAGGTTATTATTAACGTGCCAGATAAGAAAATTACTGCCAAAGATTCGACAATGAACGTTCTGGCGGCGGTGGATATTGTCGAGGCGAAGTTAAATGGGCAGGTGCGAAAGTATAAGGATGACGTGTTGACGCGCGTCGGCAGCAGCCGCAGAGTTTTGGCTAAGTTGAAGCGAGGGTTGAGCCGGAAATAATTTATACCTGGAGTTGGTATGAAGCGCTCACTTTCTGGGCGCTTTTTCTTTTCAAATTGTTCAGAAAACGCTATAATAATATACAGTTTTTGAAAATGCCTGAAAGTGAGGGAGTTTTGAGTTTATGGCAATGACACAACAAAAGGCGCTGAGTAAGATTTTTGGCGATCCGCAGAAGAAGATTTTGAAACGACTGCAGAAGCAAGTTGACGTAATTAACGGTCTGTCTGAAAAATATGAAAAGATGTCGGACAAAGAGCTGCAGGCGCAGACAGAGGCGCTGAAAAAGCGTCTGACGAAGAAAAATGTAACACTGGATACGATTTTGTCGGATGCCTTTGCGGTGGTGCGCGAGGCAGCCAAGCGCGTCATCGGCGAGCGTCCGTACGACGTCCAGCTAATCGGCGGCATGGTTCTTCATGAGGGCAATGTGGCTGAGATGAAGACCGGTGAAGGTAAGACCCTGGTGGCGACGCTGCCGACATATCTCAATGCGCTGGAAGGCAAGGGTGTTCATGTGGTGACTGTCAACGATTATCTGGCGCAGCGTGACGCTGGCTGGATGGGGCAGGTGTATGACTTTTTAGGCTTGACAACTGGCGTGATCATCAACGAAGCGTCGTTTATCTATGACAAAGAGTATGATAATGAGCACCACGACGATCCGCGCATGCGTAAGCTCCGCCCAGTCACTCGTAAGGAAGCCTATGCGGCCGATATCACGTATGGCACCAACAACGAGTTTGGTTTTGACTATCTGCGTGACAACATGGTCAACGACATGGACTTGCTCAGGCAGCGCGAGCTGAACTTTGCCATCGTTGATGAGGTGGACTCGATTTTGATCGATGAAGCGCGCACGCCGCTGATCATCTCGGCACCGGCAGCGGAGAACCCAGATAATTACTACACCTTCGCTAAAGTTGCCAGTAAATTAGTGCCAGAGGACTACGTTTTGGATGAAAAGCGCCGCAGCGTAGCCTTGACTGATGAGGGCGTGGAGAAAGTCCAAAAACTGCTGGGAATAAAAAATTTGTACACGCCAGATCACGTGCGCAGCGTTTACCACATGGACCAGGCGCTGCGAGCACAAACATTGTTCAAGCGTGACAAAGATTACGTAGTGACCAATGACGGCGAGGTGATCATCGTCGATGAGCACACCGGTCGTTTGATGCAAGGACGCCGCTACAACGAAGGCTTACACCAGGCAATTGAGGCCAAGGAAGGCGTGCCAGTGCTGGAAGAAAGTATGACACTGGCGACCATTTCGTTCCAGAACTATTTCCGTCTGTACAATAAATTGAGCGGTATGACTGGTACAGCGTTCACCGAGGCGGAGGAGTTCCAACAAATTTATTCACTGGACGTTATCCAGATTCCGCCGAACAAGCCAGTGATTCGTGACGATAAAGAAGATCTGATCTTCAAGACTGAAAAAGGCAAGTTGAAGGCGGTGGCTGAAGCCATTAAGGATTATCACAAGCAAGGCCGGCCAGTGCTGGTTGGTTCTGGGTCAATCGCTAAGAACGAGCAGATTGCCAAATATTTGGAAAAAGAAGGCATCAAGTTTGAGATTTTGAACGCCAAGAATAATGAGCGCGAGGCAGCCATTATCGAGAAAGCTGGTGAAAAGGGTGCCATCACGCTGGCAACGAACATTGCCGGACGTGGTACCGACATCAAGCTAGGCAAGGGCGTGAAAGAGTTAGGCGGTCTGGTGGTGATTGGTTCTGAACGCCACGAATCACGGCGCATCGACAATCAGCTGCGCGGCCGCGGCGGTCGTCAGGGCGACCCGGGCGAGACGCAGTTCTATGTATCGACCGAAGATGATTTGATGCGAATATTCCAGGGCGAGCGCATCGCCGCGCTGATGGATCGGCTGGGCGTAGATGAAGAAACGCCGATTCAAAACCGCGCGGTGTCAAAGACGTTGGAAGCAGCCCAGAAACGCGTCGAGGGCTACAATTTCGATACGCGCAAAAGTGTTGTTCAGTATGACAACGTGATTAATCGCCACCGCCGCGTGGTGTACGTCATGCGCCGCAAGATTTTGGAGGGCGATAATATTAAGCCGGAGATTGAGCGCTTACTGCGAGCGAAAGTTCATGAACTGGCAGCGCTGCCAACTAAGAATAATCCGAAGTTTGTCGAAGATTTTATAGCTACTTTCCCAGTTGACGAGGCAAAAATTTCGAAAATTGGCAAGGAAAAGAAAGATAGGCTGCGCTATGAAAAGGCGCTTAAGCTGGCCGAAGAGTCATATGCGGCGAAAGAGTCTGAAATTGGCGCGGATAATTTGCGCGGCGTGGAGCGCGAGGTTTATATGGCGGTGCTGGATACATTATGGATGCAGCACTTGGAGAATATGCAGCACCTGCGCGAGGGTATTCACTGGCGCAGTGTCGGCCAGCGCGATCCGTTGGTGGAATATCGTTCGGAGTCGCAAAAATTGTTCGAAAGCTTGCAGGCTAATTTGCGCGATGAAGTTTTGACGGTCATCTTCAATATTCATGAGGCCGATGCGGTGGTTCGCCAGTCGCAGGATGATGAATACGATACGGAATTAACGCGCTTGGCAGAGAACGCTGTGGAACGCGGTGTTAATGAGCTTGGTGCGGGCGAGGAAAATCGCGACGGTGACTTTTCGGTGAAAAAAGGCAAATCAAGCGCCGAATCAAACCGCGCTAAGAACCAAGCACGCAAGAAAAAGAAGGCCCAGCGCCAAAATCGTAAAAAACATCGCAGATAATTCAGACAATAGACAATTAAGGAGCAGAATAGATGAAGCATACAGTTGAGGAAGTTAAACTGAAGAATGGCGCGCGCGGTCTGTTAATTGACGTTCCAGACGCCACGGTAATGAGTTTTCAGGTGCAGTTTCGGGCAGGCGACCGCTACGTGCGGGATAAAGAGATTTACGAAACAGCACATTTGATGGAGCATATGGCGTTTGGTGCAAACGAGAAATTTCGTTCGGAGCATGCCTACGAGCAGGAATTTATAAAGAACGGCGCCTATCATAATGCTTATACTTCCGATTATTCCATGGTGTACGAGGCGGTTTGCGCAGATTTTGAGTGGGATCGGATTTTGGAATTGCAGCGGCTGGCGATTGTCACGCCGCGGTTTACTAGTGACTCGTTTGAGGCAGAGAAGGGTAATGTTCGCTCGGAATTAACCGGCTATTTGAATAATCACAGCCGCGTATTATGGTTGCGGGTACAGCAGGCTTTGGGCGAGGATATTTTGACAGATAGCCAGCGCCTGAAAAAAATGGACAACGTAACGATAAAAGATATCAAGGAGCATCATCGGCGGACGCATACACTCAATAATATGCGGTTTGTGATTGCTGGAAAAATGGCTGGCCGCAAGACCGCCATTAAGGATTTTTTAGAGCAATGGCAATTGGAATCCGGCGAACGATTTGCGATTCCGCGTGATGAACTGCATGGCGCGCGGCCTCTGTTAATTCGCCGTAAAGAAGCGTCGAATTTGAACTTTGGCTGGTCGATAAGCCTGCCGCGCGAGTTAACTAACGAGGAGTCGGATGCTATGGGCTGCCTGAACCATATTTTAACCGGAACGCTGAGTTCGCGGATTCTGGGTATGGCCCGTAAGAAAGGCTTGGTGTATGGAATGTTTAGCGATACTTCGGTCGGATTTTATGATTCGTCGTGGGATTTTGGCGGGCAAGTCAATCTGGAGACTGCGGAAGTGCTATTTGACATCATCGTGCGCGAGCTGAAGAAGGTATTAAATGGCGATATCGCTGCCGAAGATATCGAGGCTGCCAAGTCTTACGCCCTGGGGCGCTACCAAATGGGCGCGCAAACGGTGGCGCAAATTAGTAACTTTTATACCCGGCGATATTTTTCTGACGACTTTGTCAAAGATTATGCTGGCGTGCCAGCGGCAATCTTGGCAATTACCGCTGAGAAGATAATCCAAGTAGCCAGAGAATTCCTCGACTCAGACGTCCGCGTCCTCGCTGGAGTAAGCTCTGGCGACAGAGATCTGCTGCTGCGGCTTCAGGAGAAGCTGGCTGTGCTGGACTAAGATAGCTATAATGCAAAAGATATATCAAATCCGATATATCTTTTGCAAAATTTCCTTATACTTAAGTTATATTAACTTGCTGATGATAATCTAATTTTGTTTATCAGCAGATTCTGATTCTGGTTCTGGTGGCAGTCCAACAGCCTTTCGTAATATTGGCGAATCCATCGCCAATTCTCTGTTTGAGTCTGGAGTTATTTTTTCTTCTTTCGGAGGCAGCCCAACGGCTTCTCGTAATATTGGCAAATCCATCGCTGATCCCCTGTCAGAGCTAGCCTCTCTAGATGTGTCAGCAACTGCGCCCCAGTCGCCGTTGCCAGGTGTGTCTTTTAGTTTGTCTTCTGGTTGTGTGGGGGTAATAAATTGTTCACTCATGCCTTGAATAATAGCATAGTATATGAAATAAGTCAAGTTTAGGGTGTGTTTATGATTAGTTCGTCTCATGATATACTGTTTGTATGAAAATCATTATCGCTGGTTACGGCGTAGAAGGTATATCAAATTTGGTATATTTCCGGCAAAAATTTCCTGACGCGGAATTCGTGGTGGCTGACGAGCGCCCGGCGGATGAACTGCCGGCAATTCTAGACGGCGTGAAGTTGATTTCTGGCAAAAATGTCTTCAGCGAACAGCTAGACAGCGCTGACTTGGTGGTGCGAACGGCCAGTTTGCCGCCGCGTAATATAAAAACTAACGGTAAAATTTGGTCGGCGACCAATGAGTTTTTCGACAAGTGTCCGGCGCCGATTATCGGCGTAACAGGGACGAAAGGCAAGGGGACGACGTGCAGTTTGATTGCCTCGATCTTGCAGCAAGCCGGGCAAACGGTGCATTTGGTCGGCAATATCGGTGTGCCGGCGCTGGACATCTTGCCGAAGATTGAAAAAACTGACATTGTCGTTTATGAATTGTCTAGTTTTCAGCTGTGGGATCTAGAAAAATCGCCGCACATTGCGGTGGTGCTAATGATCGAGCCGGATCATCTGAATGTCCATACGGATTTCGCCGACTACCTCAATGCTAAGAAAAACATTCGCCGCCACCAGCATCTTGGCGATGTTTGTTTATATCACCCGACGAATAAATATTCGCAGGAAGTGGCTGCCGCGCCGCTTGATAGGCTGCCAGATACGGGCGATAACCATAGCGATAGGCTGGATTTTGCACAGCGCTACGCTATTGCTGACGATGAACAAGTTTATGTTCAGGACGGCTACTTTTGCGTGCAAAATCGGCAGATTTGCAGCACCGATTATTTACGGTTGCCGGGCGCGCATAATCTAGAGAATGCCTGCGCGGCGATGAGCGCGGTGACGGAGTTGCCGATTACGGTGACTGATGAGCAATTTGCTGCTGGGTTAGAAAGTTTCACTGGGCTGCCGCACCGTTTGAAATTCGTCGCTGAGAAAAACGGCGTGAAATATTACGATGATAGTATTTCAACCACGCCCGGTAGCGCTATTGCCGCGTTAAAATCTTTCACGGAGCCAAAAATTTTGATTTTGGGCGGCTCTGACAAGGGTGCGGACTACGCGGAATTAGCGCAGGAAATCGCCAGGCAGCAAATGCGAGCAGTGATTGTCAACGGCGCCAATGCCAGCGAAATTATCGAAATTTTGCATAAAAATGAGGTATCTTGCCAGGTTATGCAGCTGGAAATGACGCCAATGCCAATGGTCGTCACGGCGGCAGCGAGCCAAGCGCAACCTGGCGACGTAGTGATTCTCAGTCCAGCCGCCGCTAGCTTCGATATGTTTAAGAGCTATAATGATCGCGGCGAGCAGTTCGTGACGGCAGTGGAGAATCTCTAATTTTGATAGATTTCTGGTTTCAATACCCCGATATATGGCAGATTGCGGTATTGTTGGCGGAAATCTAGGCCGTAGCCGACGACGAATTCGTTAGGAACTGACAGGCCGACGTAATCGGCGGTAACGTTGGCGATACGTCGTTCGGGTTTGTCGAGTAGTGAGCAGACTTTGATTGAGGACGCACCGCGACCAGAGAATAATTCTAACAACCTTTCCAACGTTCGACCGGTATCGACGATGTCTTCGACCAGCAAAATATGCCGCCCAGTAACGTCGCTATCAATGTCTTTGAGAATAGTGACCGCGCCGGATGATTCAGTTGCGTCGCCGTAGCTAGAGACGTCAATGAAATCGATTTCCAGGTAACAGTCCATCGCTCGCACTAGATCAATCATAAACGGTGCTGCACCGCGCAGTACACCGATGACCAGCGGGTTCTTGTCACGATACTCTGCCGTCAGCTCTCGGCCCAGCTGCGCCACTGCATTGTTAATTTGCTCAGTAGTCACGAGGATTTTAGCAATGTCTTGATTCATTAGGATAAGTATAACAATTAGCTAGCAAAATCGCTAATCCGCTTGGCGATAATTGTAGTGGGTTCAAGAATGCGGCATTGCGGAAAAAGGCGTTGTAACCGCCTCTTAATTGCCAGATAATGCGTGCAGCCTAGAACAATAACATCGCTGCCGTCCGCAACACTGGTCGATACTTCATCAAGCACAATATCATCGGCCAAACCTTGATCAATCATCTGCACCCACGCACGTGTGTCTGGCGTGTCGATGCGAACGCCAGTAGCATATTCACTGATAAGCGCGCGCAGACGCTGGCTGTGTTTGGTGGCGTTTGTCGCCAGCATGGTAATATGATGTGATTTGGTCAAGATGACGGCCGATTTGATCATCGGTTCAAAGCCCATAAAGCATACGTCTGTGTAACGTTGCCGCAGCGAGCTAATCGCGTTAGTCGTGGCGGTATTGCATGCTATAACAATAATGTCGCATGATAGTATCGGCTGGATGGCGGCATCGGTTAGCGTGATAATCTCTTCTTTTTCAGCCTCTTTGCTACTAATTTGCCGCCAGTTCCCGTATCAAATATGCCAATCTTCATACGAAAAGTATAGCAAAATTGTTACAATAGTACCCATGCAGCCACTCAAAAAACGCATCCAAACCCTGCAGTCAGAAGTAAAACAGGCCAAGGCGGCGCTGGATTTTGCGGCGCTGGAGCAGGAGATGGCGGCGCTGGACGAGCGGCTTAATCAGCCGGAGATTTGGCATAATCCGGACGAGGCGCAGGCGCTGGCCAAAAAGGCGGCTAGTGTGCGCCAGGCAGTTGAGCCGTGGCAGACGCTCGGGGTGCAGCTCATGGATATCGCTGAGTTGATGGAGTTGGGCGATGATGATCTGCTGCCGGAGTTTGAGGCGCAAATATCAGCATTGGAGCAGGAATTTGCTCGGCGCAAGACTGATCTATTATTTAGCGGCCCGTACGACAACCGTGAGGCGGTGGTGCGGATTTCGGCTGGCGTGGGTGGGCTGGATGCTCAGGATTTCGCGGCCATGCTGGAGCGGATGTATCTGCGCTGGGCGGAGAAGTCGGGGATGAAGGCCGACACGCTGGAGCGCTCGACCAATGATGATGCCGGGATAAAGACGGCGGTGTTGGAGATTTCTGGGCCGTTTGCCTATGGAAAATTGCGTTCAGAAAATGGCGTGCATCGGCTGGTGCGTCTCAGTCCGTTTAATGCTGATAATTTGCGCCAGACTAGCTTTGCACTGGTGGAGGTGCTGCCAAAAATTGATACGCCGGATGAAATTGCGATTGACCCGAGTGATCTGAGGATTGATGTGTATCGCTCGGGCGGCAAGGGCGGCCAGGGCGTGAATACCACTGACTCGGCGGTGCGGGTGACGCACGTACCGACGGGCATTACCGTGGCGATTCAGAATGAGCGTTCGCAGATTCAGAATAAAGAAACGGCGCTGAAGATTTTGCGCTCCAAGTTGCTCGCGATGAAGCTGGAGCAGCACGCCGAAACGCTGTCTGATCTCAGGGCTGGCGAGTCGGCCAACTGGGGCAGCCAGATCAGAAACTACGTCTTGCATCCGTATACGCTGGTCAAGGATACTCGCACCAAGCACGAAAATCGCAACGCCCAGGGCGTGCTGGATGGCGATATTGATGAGTTTATTGAGGCGTACTTGCGAAAAACCCAGTGATATTAGCAGTTTGCGGCCAGAATACAGTTTATGCTATAATATTGCCTGATGATTCTGTTAGATAGGGTGACGAAGAATTACGGGAAGAATAATAAGCCAGCCTTAAATCGGGCGAGCATTCATGTTAGCGCTGGCGAGTTTGTGATTATCGTTGGTACGTCTGGCGCTGGTAAATCGACGCTATTAAAACTCCTGACGCGCGAGGAAAAGCCAAGTTCGGGGAAGATTGTGGTTGGCGGCATTGATTATGACAATTTGAAAGATAAGCACATTCCGTTGCTGCGCCGTAAAATTGGCGTGGTATTTCAGGATTTTAAGCTGCTGCCGAATCGGACGGTGTTTGAGAATATTGCGTTTGCGCTGGAAATTGCCGGTATGACTAACCGCGAGATCAAATCGACCGTGCCGAAGGTGATTGAGCTGGTGGGTTTGAAAGGCAAGGAAAAACAATTTCCGCATCAGTTGTCTGGCGGCGAGCAGCAGCGGGTGGCGATTGCCAGGGCGGTAGTGCGCCAACCGAAAATTCTGATCGCTGACGAGCCGACTGGCAACCTGGATCCGAAACACAGCTGGGATATCGTGCGCTTGCTGGAAAAAATTAATAAATATGGCACGACAGTGATTTTAACGACGCACAACGTGGAGATTGTTAACCGGTTGAAGCGGCGCGTTATTACCATTGATCACGGCAAGATTACTTCTGACCAAGCAAAAGGAAGCTATAAGCAATGACAAAGGCAAAGACAAGGAAAAAACCCGTATCCTCAAAGGAGGCAGTTCGTATCAAACAGCGCCGGCGCGGCTGGTTGACGTTTGTCAGAATGTGCCGCTACGGCATCAATAGTTTTAGCCGCAATGCTTGGCTGACGGTTGCTGCTACTGCGGTGATGAGTATCACGCTTTTGATCGTTTTTATGACGATGTCCGCCCGCCAAATTTTATTAGACACGGCATCCAATATCTCTAAACAAGCCGATATGTCGATTTACCTAAAGGGCGATACGCCGGAAAAAGAAATTAATGCTATCAAGTCGCGGATTGCCAAATTGGATAATGTGATTGGCGTAAAATACGTTTCTGCCGAGGAGGCGCGCGATCAGCAAGCCAAGCAGTATGAGGATGACCCAGAGGCATTGGAGGCTATTAAAGAATCTAGCAATGAAATGTCGGCGACGCTGCGAATCTCGGTAGAAGATTTGAATAATCAGAAATCTCTGGAGAATTTTATTAAAACTGACAAATTGTATAAAAAATACAAAGATCCGCGCCAAGAGCCGTCGTTTAGCGGCGACCGCCAGCAAGCGCTGAAAACCGTTGGCGACTGGGTGCATTTGGCAAGTATTGGCGGCTCAATTGCTACTGTGGTGTTCGTGGTGATTTCTTCGCTGGTTGTTTTTAATACGATTCGCATGGCAATCTTTAATAGGAAAGACGAAATTCAAATGATGAAGCTGATCGGTGCTGAAAGGAGTTTTATCCGCGGGCCGTTTATCGTAGAAGCGGTAATGTACGGATTTATCGCGGCAATTATCGCGACGATCGCCGGCTACAGTTTGCTGTTCTTTGTTCGTGAGCCGATGACCAGATACGGCATTCCGGCGGAGGGCTTGCTTAGCAGTCTAACTATGTACGTCGGTTTGGTGCTTTTGGCGATGATTGTCATCGGTGCATTCATCGGCGTAGTCTCCTCATGGATTGCCACGCGCAAATATTTGAAGCTATAATTTTGATCTAAAAAGAGTGCTTGTTATAGGGTTTTCTTAAAGTCATTCAAATCTTGTTGACAACGCCATCATGCTTGTGCTAACATATAGGTATGAAATTACGGTCCACCACACCAATTTCAGACTCATTAGCCAGCAGGGCAGCCCTGGTGGCGGTGGCTGTGTTGGTTGCAGGCTCAGGTGTTCTCGCCTTGGGTTCGCATGTTTTTGCTCGTGATTACGAGGCAGAAATCAAAGCAAAAGAACAAGAAGCCAGCAAATATAATTCCGAGGCGTCCCGTTTGGGTGAAATGGCGGATAATTTGCAATCTGAGCTGGATAAAATAAATGGCCAGATTACTACCATCCAGGGGCAGATCGCTGACAGCCAAAAGAAAATAGATAATCTGAATGCGCAAATAAAGAGAAATGAGATATTGATAAAACAAAGGCGCAAGGCGATGGGCCAGGTTTTGGCGGATATGCATGTTGATGATCAGATTTCGCCGTTGGAGATGTTGGCCAGCTCAAATAGCATAGGAGATTACATTGATAAGCAAGAGCAGCGCAGCTCGCTGAGGACGTCGCTGAACGGTAAAATCAAGGAGATTAAGGCGCTCCAAAAGAAGTTGGAAGAGAATAAAAAGCTGGTCGAAAATACGCTTAGAGACCAGGAAGCGCAGCGCAATGTTTTGTCATCCAAACAGTCGGAGAAAGCTAAGCTGGTTGCCGATACTAAGAACGACCAAAACGCCTATTCAGCACTAGCACAAAAGCGCAATAGCGAGGTCGCCAAACTCCGCGAGGAGCAGGCAGCTGCCAACCGGCGCGCCCTTGGCGGTGGCGTATCAATTCCAGGCGGCATTCCAGGCGGTGGCGGTTATCCAGGTGTTTGGGCAAATGCGCCGTTGGATGCTTATGTTGACCCGTGGGGATTATATACGCGCGAGTGTGTGAGCTATGTGGCTTGGAAAATCCATAGCACCGGTCGGTACGTGCCGCATTTTGGCGGCGCGGGCAATGCTAACCAGTGGCCGTCAACAGCAGCGCGTCATGGCATCCCCAGCGGCTCGACGCCAAAAGCTGGCGCAGCGGCAGTGATGAGCGTCGGCACTTACGGCCACGTCATGTATGTTGAATCGGTTAATGGCGACGGTACAATTACAGTGAGCGACTACAACTTTGCTTGGGATGGATTATACCGATATTATACGCGCTCAGCTTCCGGTTTGACGTACGTTTATTTCTAAAAATAGACTCTATTAACATAAAACGCTCGCGCTAACCGGGCGTTTTGTTGTATAATGTAATGATATGACGGAGAGAAAAAAAAGCCAGTCGGTTCAGTTTTTAGCAGTGATTATCGTGGCGATTGTTAGCTTTGCGGCGGGGACTCGCTATGAGACGATTTTTGCGGCAGCAGCGCCAATGTTTGGGGTGCGCGCGTCTAATAAAACGATCGATTTGTCTAGCGTTCAAGAGACATACCAGCAATTAGCAGCGAATTATGACGGTAAACTGGATACGCAAAAGTTAATTTACGGTGCCAGCCGGGGTTTGGTGGCTGCTGTCGGCGACAAGCATACGTCGTATATGGATCCAGAGGAATCCGAGGAGTTTAAGAAGTCGCTAAGTGGTAATATCGGCGGCGGCATTGGCGCAGAGATCGGTTTAAGGAATAATAAACCGACAATCATCAAGCCGTTAAACGACAGCCCGGCGCAAAAAGCGGGTATAAAGGCTGGCGAAGTAATTATGAAAGTGAACGGCGAGGAAGTTGCTGATTGGGGCGTTGATAAAGTTGTCGATAAGATTCGCGGCGAAATTGGCACGTCGGTTAAGTTGACGCTGCAGAACGGGCAGCAAATCCGCGAGGTCTCCGTGGTGCGGCAAAATATTACCGCGCCAGCGGTGGAATCGAGAATTAACGGCAAAACTGGTATTTTGACAGTTAGCAGGTTTAATGACGACACGGTCAGCGCTGCCAGAAAAGCTGCCCGGGAGTTTATCGACAGGGGCGTGACGAAAGTAATTGTGGATTTACGTAATAATCCGGGCGGGACAGTTGATTCGGCGCAGGGTTTACTGGGATTGTGGCTGAATGACCAAGTTGTTTTGACGGAACGGCGCGGTTCGGAGACGGTCAAGACCTTAAATTCGACTGGTTCGCCGATTTTAGAGAATATGCAGACGGTAGTGCTGATTAATGAGAATAGCGCCAGCGCCAGCGAGATTACGGCAGGAGCGCTGCGAGATTACGGCAAAGCAAAACTAGTCGGTAAAAAAAGTTACGGCAAAGGCAGCGTACAGGTGGTACTTGATTTGTCTAGCGGTTCGCAGCTAAAAGTCACTGAAGCGCGCTGGTATACGCCAAAGGGCAAGAATATTGATAAGGAAGGTATTAAGCCTGATGTGGAAGTGGAATTGACGGCGGATGATGTGAAGAACGATAAAGATCCGCAGCTGGAAAAAGCCGAATCTTTATAATGCTTGTGTTTTTTATCGATAACCGTTAAAATTAAAAGTATTATGAATGGGAGCGGTCAGAAAAAAAAGATCTTATTAGTAGAAGATGAAATGGCGCTGTCGGCGGTTTACCGTTCGAGGCTTGAGCTTGAGGGTTTTGACGTCAGGGAAGTCCATAATGGCGAGGATGCTTTATCAGCGACAGTGGAGTATCGTCCGGATTTGATTTTGCTCGACGCCATGATGCCGAAGATTAGCGGCTTTGACGTGCTGGATATTTTGCGCAACACTCCAGAGACTGCCAATGTGCGGATTATCATGTTAACGGCGCTGAGCCAGCCAAAAGACAAGGAGCGTGCTGAGAGCTTGGGTGTTGATGATTATCTGGTGAAATCGCAGGTAGTTATTAGCGATGTGGTGTCTCGCATTAAGTATCATCTCGGTCTAGCTTAGCGTATTTTGGCGTTTGACTAGTCTATTGATTTACTGTATTGTAGTTGACGTTCTGTTTATGTTTTGCTATAATTATCGCTATGGAGCAGAAAAGGCCAGAAGAGAAAACAATCATTGAAAAATCACTTTCGCGCGGTCAAGAGGTGTCTTTCTCTGTTGAAGAGGCACCAGCAAAAATCGAGTTATCATTAGGAGGAGCTAGAGATAAACATCCTGAGGGGACAGGAGCGAAACCAGCTACGCTGTCCATATATAAGGTTAGCGAATTGCCTAAGGTAAATGATCAATATGTCTATGATGGTTATATAATTGATCCAACATGTGCTTATATTGTTGCATCAGACGAGTATCACGATTTAAGCGATCCGGCGAACATCACAGGTATCAAGGGCATCAGGTCAGATGATCAGGTTGTTATAGGCAGGGGTCATGGTAGGTTTCCTAATTTGTATAGCAACACGTCTGTGTCTCGCCAGCATTTACATATCTCTACTGACGAGAATGGAACTCTAACGATAAAGGACACTTCAAAATACGGCACAGTGGTTTCTTATGAGAGGCCAGAACATCAGGGCGATTCTGGCGGATGGGGTAGATTGCAGCATTATATACCGCCAAGCAGACGAGAACAAAGCCCGGCGTCAGGAGCAGAAGAGTTAGCTGGGTTTTCTGAAGAAATACGATCTCTGGCGCAGCCGCTTGGAACGGATATTGATGGTAATAGATTTAACGAGCCTCCGAAGCAAGCTCAAGAAAGGGAAAGTAAAAACTTGCGAGAGTTATGGGACGTTATACTAAGCCCTACAGCGACAGACGAACAGCGCGAGCAAGCACACCAGGCATATGCACGGCGGCAATTATCCGAAGGTATAAAGGGTAGGGATAAAGTTTCAATAAAGGGTTTTTATAGTTCCATGAACTGGCTTAAAGGTCTGGCAGGTACTAATATAAAGAGTATCATTGATGAGTATGCTCCTTACGACGTTGAGACTGGTTTTGACGGATTTAAGAAGACGATAAATGAGATTCGGAAGAATCATGAACTGCGCTGCCGGTTGTTGGAGTTTTTCGGAAGAAAACTTGAAGTTATGCGGCAATTATCGCCAGACGACTTGCCAGAGCGGGTTAAACACAACGATCCTGGTAATCTGAAACATCCGAACCATCCTGGCTATCCGGATAAGATGACAAGTCCTGAATATGCAGCGGTATTAGCTTTATCAATGATAGATGGATCGTTTGACCCCGATTCGGAGGATGATATGGAGTCTGATACGCGTAAAGACGACACTCCAATATACGGTCAGCATAGAGAAGCTGCTCATGTTGTTTTGGCTAGTTGTTGCAGACAAGATTCTTCTGAGTAGGGTATTTGCTATATCTTATCTTTATTATTTTATAGTTGACTTTTCGCTTATGTTTTGCTATAATTAATTCTATGACAGAAATGTTTCCAGGTCGGTATCCAGCTGGAGATTATCAAGAACAAAAAACACCAGAAACAGAACCAGAAACAGAATATCCAGCGGACAGCGAATCTCAGGTTGATGACTTGACGGTGGTTGATCCGGAATTTTTGCGGGAAGATGGGGGTGTAGTTTCGGGTCGTATGGGAAATTTGGCTTTGGAGGCATCTGGCGTGGCGTCTCCGGAAGGGGATACATCGCAAGACAGTTCCGACCCTCCAAGGACATTGTCGCCTGCAGAAGAATTACGAGCAAGGCTGGCTGGTTTTCGACCTGAAAAAGGAGGCTACTACTAGTCCAGAAGATCCAGATAAAGCCTGCGCTGATTTATTAGCGGGCGTTAAGGGGCGGCGGTAAAGAATCGCCAGATGTAAGCTCTCAGCCGCCTGAAAAAGCGGTAAAAACAGGCGAATCTGACGATCAGCCAGAAGCAAACATGCAGGGCGGTGAACAGCAGCCGGAAATGAATAGCGAACGGCTTAGGGAATTGATAGACAACTGTTTGCAGGCAGCGCAGTCGGCGAGAGAGGGTTTGGAAAAAGCTATGCAAAGTATAGATACAGCGGGAAGCGTGTCGCTTGATGGTTTTCAGGCAGGTTTGTCGTTTGCTGACGGTAATCTTAATCAAGTTGGCAATACAGCTCAGGTACTTGAGAAGATTGCTCCGCAAAATAAAATAGATCTACTTGGCAATTCGGTTAACGATGTCCGGCTGAGAATAGGATTACTGGATGCGAATGTACGATCCGGGACGAATGTTGATAGGGGATATTTATCAAGATTATTAGAGCGTGTTGATGAAATGGTTAGATTTGTAGCAGAACTAAGAGACCGCCAAGATCAAGACAGGCGTAAACAGGCTGAAGAGGGTGATGATTCTTCGCTAGACTAAAGAGATTATAATTCAGCGAGTGAAATAACAAACGACCGAACTGTGTGTCCGGTCGTTTGTTATTCCTTATAGTTTTCTAGTCTACGCAAACCTGAGTTCGCCGCTGAGTTTTGCCAGTGAACCGGGTTTTCTTGACTTTCTTAAAGTTAACTGTACCGGCTTTCGCAGCGTGGATAGTGTAATTTTTACTGACATACGTGCCGTTACCAGCGATTTTAGTTGCGCCTGTTTGGCGTACTAACACCTGGCCAGCGTTGACTTTCTGACCGCCAAAACACTTGACGCCGAGTCTCTGACCAACACTGTCCCTTGTGTTTCTGGCTGAACCGCCAGCCTTAACTTTTGACATAGCAACTCCTTAAATAGTTTTTATAAACAATCTGTACCAGTGTAGCGAATTTGGCTTAAGTTGTCAAGCTTGAGGCGCGGTTTTATTAATCGGCTTTAGGACTAGCAGTTCGCGGGCGACGATTTGGTCGGAGCGGCGATAGATGAGCGGTGTGCGGTTGAGTTGGTAATAGCCGAGCTTTTGGAGGTATTTTATCAGCGGTAAATGAGCGGCTTGGCCGGACGCGTCGTACCACGCTGGCACGGCGATGCACAGCGGCGTGTTTGGCGCCAGCTGCGGGCGGATGTTAGCGAGGAAGCCGGTGATAATGTGGTTGCAGTTGCCGGCAACCTCTGCTAATTTTTGGGGTGCGGGCGGTGCGGAGAAGGGCTGGCCGAGGTAGGTTTCGCAGACGACGGCGGTGAGGTGTGTGCTGTTTGGCCAGCGATGAGAAGTGGCGTCGGCTTGATGGATATCGATAACGCGGCCGGGTGCGGTGAACGTTGATTGCAGCCACGATAGGTTCTCGGTGGTGTAATCAACCATTTTCTGGCTGAGGTCGGTGCCGACGACGTCGTAGCCAGCGAGCAGCGCCTCTTGCAGGACGGTGCCGGTGCCGCAGAACGGGTCGAGAATTAGGGGCTGTCCACTCGTATTTTCGACGGGTTGAATTCCGGTCTCTCTGGCGGTTCGGCTTCCAGTCGTCTCCTCCAAGTCGAATGCATCCGGCAACGCCGTCCGCAGAACCATCGACTTATCAGAGAGGCTGGAAGCCGACCTTGTCACAGAATTGCCGCACGATCTTTGACCGGTCAGCGGCCCGGCACCCAGCGCCAAATTTAGCATAATCTGCGCCAGTTTAGGCGGCAGCATGCCAACGAAGGCGTCGCGCTTGGGGCGATGGCGGTCGCGGCGGGTGTAGGCGGTGATGTTTTGGACGCCGCGACTCTCGGCGATGATCAGGCGGCGGTCGGTCGTTTTGACGAGAAGTAGCTCGACTTTATACGGCGAACCACCGAGCTTGTTATTGTGTGCGGTGGCAGTGGAGAGAGCAGGCTGGTCATTCGGGATGAGGCGAAGGCTTGTACCAGATTTTTTGAGGGATGATTTGAGGATCAGGCCGGTTTTTTGGACGTCGCGGACGCCAACAGTCAGGTCATAGGCGCTGAGACCGAGGGTGATTTTATGCGGCGAGTGCGCCCACTTGGCTTGATAATGCTGGGTGATGAAGTGCGAAGCAGCGAGGAGCGAAGCTTTGTCAGTGCGGCTGGCTGGTAGCTCGGTGATCACTTTGGCGCATTTGATGGTGCCTCCTAGGGTCGTAATATCAAATTGAGATGTTTGAACTTTGGCAAATTGCTGGCTGATGCGAGTGACATTATTCACACCAAAGACCGCCGCAAGTTCGGCAAGCGAGATCTCTGGCTGGCGGCCAAGCAGGGCGATGTACATACCGACATTATATCATCTGTATTACCAGGCATGGTATAATGATATGGATGTTACCGAGAGTTTTTAGGTCGTTAAAATCGCCGCGGATACTGATGAGTATTTTGACGCTGTTGGTTTTGGCGATTATTATATTTTTGTCGCGTGCTGAGCTGGTTAAGGCGTGGGGTTTGTTTCTAAGAGCCGATACATTGTTATTGTTGCTGCTTATTCCGTTTCAAATTATTGTTTATTTCGCGGGCGGCGAGATGATTTTTGTCTATCTTCGCGATAAGAAGTTAATTGGGCATATTTCGCGGCTTGAGCAGACGCGGATTTCGCTAGAGCTGAACTTGGTTAACCATATTTTTCCGTCAGGCGGCGTCAGCGGTATTTCTTATACGTCTTGGCGGATGCATAAACTTGGCGTCAGCTCGGCGCGCTCGACGTTTGCGCAGGTGATTCGCTATGTGACGACTTTTTTGTCGCTACTGATCTTGCTAGTTATAGCGGTGATTGTGCTGGCGATTGACGGCCGGGTTAACCGTTACATTGTGGCGGCTAGTTTTTTGTTAATAATTTGCGTTCTGGCATTAGTGTTTGGCCTGATATTTATGTTTTCGTCAAGACGGCGCATGCGGCTAACAGCAGCGCGAGTGTCGCAGCTTATTAACGGCGCGGTGAAAATAGCGACCTTAGGCAAGCGGAAACGAGCGCTAAGCGCTAAGGTTATCGAGGACTTTTTCGTCGATATGCAAGGCGATTTTCAGGATATAGCTAATCATCCCAAGCTACTTGTCAAGCCGATGATCTGGGGCTTTGTCTACAATATTTTTGACGTATTGATGTTTGTTGTCGTGTTTCTGGCATTGGGAGTTTTTGTCAATCCGGCGACTTTGATGATCGGTTACGGTGTTGCCGGGCTGGCGGGTATTGTGGCATTTACGCCGGGCGGAGCTGGCGTTTACGAAACGATCATGATTCTGTTTTTAAGTATGGCGAATACTTCGCCGGAATTAGCGATTGCCGGAATTATTTTAACGAGGGCGATTTTACTGACTGGCACGATTGTCTTTGGTTATATTTTTTACCAGCACGCATTGATTAAGTACGGCAAGCCGAATGACTCCCAGGTTTAGTGTCAGCAATTTCCTGGCGGTGGTTAACCAGACGTTTGAGGTGGCTTTTAACGGCGCGGTTGAAGTTGAGGGCGAGGTTGCTAGCTTTAAGCCGTATCCGCCAAAATATGCGTTTTTCACCCTGAAGGACGAGGACGGATCGGTTAATTGTTTTGTGGGCTTTAGCAATCTGCGGACGCCAATCGAGGATGGTATGAAAGTGGTGGTTCGGGCGATGCCGAGCCTGAGAAGCGATGGCAGGTTTAATTTACAAGTTCAGGAAATTCATCCTCTGGGCAAGGGGAGTCTAAAGCGGAGTTTTGATATTTTGCGGCAGCTGCTGTCGGCTGAAGGGCTGTTTGACACGGAACGGAAGCGCCCCTTGTCGCAATATCCTGCCTGCGTGGCGGTCATTTCCAGCACGCAAGCGGCGGGCTATGCGGATTTTATGAAAATTGCTAGTGAGCGCTGGGGCGGGGTGAAGTTTATCGTCGCTAATGTTAAGGTTCAGGGCGACGGCGCGGCTGATCAGGCGGTGCGGGCGGTTGCCCATTGTAATCAGCTGGCGGAGCCGCCAGAGGTGATTGTGCTGATTCGTGGTGGTGGTAGCGCGGAGGACTTGGCGAGTTTTAATGATGAATGCTTGGTGCGAGCGGTGGCTGGCAGCCGCGTGCCGGTGCTGACTGGTATCGGGCACGAGGTTGACGAGAGCTTGTGCGATCTGGCGGCTGATGTGCGGGCGGCCACGCCGAGCAATGCCGCTCAGATATTGTTTCCAGATAAACACGAGGTGAGGCGGCAATTAGAGTTGCAGCTGGGCAGTATAGCAGAGGTGATTCAGCAGCAGATTAAGGAGCGGCGTCTATGTGCAACAATGTTGCAACAAGCGGCGCTCGAACAGTGGTCGCATCGCGTCGAGATTGCCATGAATGCAACATTGTCGCAACAACGAATTATTGCTGAGTATGACCCAGAGATGGCGCTGCGGCGCGGGTACGCGATGATTAGCGGCGACTGCCAGATTGGTAGTATTGTAAAGATTACAACAAAAGATAAGATCATGAAAGCGAGGATTGAGAGTAGTGAAAAACGATAAAACGAATGAGAAAACGATTGAGCAAATGATGGCGGAGCTGAACGAGCGCATCGCGTGGTTTCAGAGTGAGGAGTTTAACCTGGACGAGGCCAAGCAGCGGTTTATTGAGGCGCGGCAGCTGGCGAAAGACATTACGGCGGCGCTGGACGGCATGCAGCACGAAATTACAGTGCTCAGCGAGGATTTTAGCGCGTAATAGGGGCTTTACATCGCCTGAAGCATAAGCTATACTTTAGGATATGAATATGAGAAATAGAAAAGAACAGGGGTCGGTTAACGGCTGGATGATTGGTACGATTGGCTGCTTGGTGCTGTTTTTGATCGCCGGGTCGCTGGCAATTTGGATGTTTATGTCCTATACGCAGGAAAAAAATAACGTTGACAGTAAAATTGCTGTCGAGGTAGCCAGGGGCAAGGGCGAGCAGGCGGAAATTGATCAGAAGAAATTCTCCGAGGAAGCGAAGAATCCGCGAATTGAGTTTGTCAGCCCGAATGAATACGGCCGCGTGTCGTTTATGTATCCAAAAACTTGGAGTGTTTATGTCGATAAAGACGGCAGCGACCGGGGCGACTATAAGGCGTATTTGCATCCGGTGTCTGTGCCTTCATTGTCAAACAAAGATAGCCGGTTTGCGTTTAGGTTGGAAATAATTAACCAAAATATGGATACGGTCTTAAAGCCTTACCAGAATAAGATTAAGAAAGGCGAATTGACCGCCAGCAGCACCGAGTTTAATGGTATTGCTGCTACCAGAATTGACGGAGCGTTCGAGAAGGATTTGCGCGGTTCGGCGGTCTTCATGAAGGTGCGCGACAAAACTATTCGCTGCTCGACCGACGCCGATACGTTTAAGCCTGATTTCGAGACTATCTTAGGTACTATCAAGATTGCTGATTAGGGTAAATCTGGTCTGAGTTTGCTATACTAGAAGTGTATGGCAGGTAAAGAGTGGAGTGATGCTGATTTTGGAGGGCTGCCGAGCGTCTTAGTGGCGGCGCATGAGTTAAAGACTCCGCTGGCTTTAATTCGGCAGATGGCGCTACTGATAGATGACGATTTGACAAGTGCGGCTGATAAAAAACAGATCCAGCAGCGGATTATTCAGACATCCGAGCAAGCGTTGCAATTGACAGCTGATCTAGCGAATTCGGCAAATTTGACGCCGTCATTATTTCCGCTGGAACCAGTTAATCCGTTGGCGCTATGCCAGCAAATAGCCGCGGAGACGAGACTTAACGCAGCGCTGTACGGGCGAAAAATTAGCTGGCCTCGGGGCGGGCGGAATAACCGGTTGATTTTGGCAAATCGGACGTTATTGGGGCGGATTTTGGCAAATTTCTTAAACAATGCTTTGAAATATACCGAGGACGACTCAGAGATAAAAGTATCGGTTACGGCAGCCAAAGAAGCGGTGAGACTAAGCGTTCGCGATTTTGGGCCGATGATGGGCTTGAAAGAGTATCGGCGGCTGCTTAGTGAGATGGATGCGCGAAAAACGGTGCGGACACGGCCGGAAAGCAGCGGCTTGGGGATTTATGTGGCTAGCCAATTTGCCCGGGCGATGAACGGCCAAACTGGGCTAATCAGGCATCGGGACGGATTGACGTTTTATGTGGAGATGCCGATTAGCCGGCAGCTGAGCTTGCTATGAAAAAGTTGCTGATCGTCGAGGATGATAAAAATTGGGCGGATATTTTATGCAGATATGCGGCGGCGGTTGGCGCGGAAGCGCGGGTGGTAGTTTCTGGCGGCCAGGCGATGGAAATGATTGACAATTGGCAGCCGGACGCTATTATCCTGGATATGCTGCTGGCGGGTGAAACGGCGGTGGCGCTGCTGAATGAACTGAGGTCGCACGCGGATTTGGCAAAGTTGCCGATCGTGGTTTGTAGTAATGCGGATGTTAATCTGGAGGATTTGCGGCCGTTTGGCGTGAGAGAGCTGCTGGATAAGGCGTCAATGCGCCCGGATGAAGCGCGGGCAGTTTTTAGCGAGGTTTTGGATGGGGCAAAGTGAGCGGTTAAAAGCGATTGTACTGAGGCGGACGAATTACGCCGAGGCGGATCGAGTGCTGCAACTACTGACGCCGAAAGGCCGGCGCAGCGTTATCACTAAGGGTGTGCGGCGCGAGCGGTCGAAATTAGCGGGCGGTATTGAACTATTTGCGATTTGCGACGTGGTGATTCGTTCCGGCCGCGGCGATTTGGGGTTGTTGACCTCGGCGCGGCTGGCGGCGTTTTATCGGCATATTTTGGAGGATTATGAGCGGATGCAATTTGCTTACGCGGCGATGAAGCTGGTGTCAACAGCTAGCGAAAACATTGACGAGCCAGAATGGTATTTTGTGCTAAGCCAGGTATTAGAGCAATTAAATAATCCGGTAGTTAACCAAAAGCTGATTGAAACGTGGTTTTATGTGCAATATGCTAGCTTGCTGGGTGATGAGCTCAATCTGCGCACCGATGTGGCGGCTCAGACGTTGTCGCCCGATAAAAAATATATGTACGATAGTTCGGAAAAGGGACTGCGGCTGGCGGAGCAGGGCGACCTGTCGGCGGATGCCATTAAGCTGCTTCGGCTCATCCAAGCGAAGCCGCTGGCGAATGTGGCGCAAATTGGCGGGATAACTGAGGTGATCAATGATTGCTGGCTGACAGCGCGGCAGCACGCGGCGGTATAAAATTACCCATAAAAATGGTATACTTTAAGTAATAATTATGAATCGCCATGTTGCCAACATGGAGAAAGGTTGTGCGATGAGTCAATCAAAAATGGAAGATATTATCAGCCTGTGTAAGCGCCGCGGCTTTATTTATCAGGGTTCGGATGTGTATGGCGGTCTTTCTGGCACGTGGGATTACGGTCCGCTGGGCGTGCAGCTGAAGCGTAATATCATGAATTTGTGGTGGCGCAGATTTGTTGACGAGCGCGACGATATGTATGGCGTCGATGCGGCGATTTTGATGAATCAGAAGGTGTGGCAGGCGAGCGGGCATGTGGATACCTTTGTTGATCCGCTGTGCGAAGACACGGTCAATCACCGCCGTTTTCGCACCGATCATGTTCTCAAAGACAACGGCGTTGATGTCGATGGTATGACCATGGAACAGATGGATGCGGCGATTGTAGAAAAAGGCATCAAAAGTCCTGATGGCAATCCGCTGAGTAGATCACGGACGTTTAATATGATGTTTGAAACGCAGATTGGTGCCGCGGCGTATGCGGCTCGCCAATCTTTAGTGTCGGAAGCTTGTAGATTGGCTGAATCTGCCTATGATACTATGAATAAGGATTCAGGAGACGAGAGCAATGATTCGATTGAATTAAGGACCAGTCTATTAAATGAATATATGAACTTTGTCAAAAACCCTGTCATGAAGTATTTTGTTGATCAGAAGGACACGACAGTATATCTCCGCCCGGAAACCGCCCAAGGTATCTTCACTAATTTCAAAAACATCGTTGATAGTTTCTACCCAAGCCTGCCATTTGGTATCGCTCAACAGGGCAAGGCGTTTCGTAATGAAATTGCGCCGCGCGACTTCGTCTTCCGCTCTCGGGAGTTCGAGCAGATGGAGATTGAATATTTCGTGATGTCACCTGATCGCGATGGACGTAGCCCCGAAAAAGGTGAAAAACATTTATGGGAAGAGGCGTTTGATGAGCTGCTGGCGGCGACGCATGCGTTTTTGGCAGAATTGGGCTTGAAACCAGAGCACATTCACGAGCTAGACGTGCCGGCGGAGGATCGAGCGCACTACAGCAAAAAGACGATTGACATCGAATACGACTATCCGATTGGCCGCGAGGAACTGATGGGAATTGCGTATCGCACTGATTTTGACCTGATGAACATCCAGCGGGTCAGTGGTAAGAGTATGGAATACACTGTCAAGGGAACGAACACAAAATTTGTGCCGCACGTTATCGAGCCGTCGTTTGGCGTCGAGCGGGCGCTGATGGCGGTGTTGTCGAGTGCCTACCGTGAGGATGAGCAAAATGGTGAAAAGCGGGTGTATCTGGCGTTGCCAGAGCATTTGGCGCCGGTCAAGTTTGCCGTTTCACCGCTACTTAAAAACAAGCCAGAACTAGTGGAAAAAGCCCGCGAAGTCTACGCGAGCCTCGTCAAAGCCAACCCCGGCCGAGTGATGTGGGACGACAACGGTAACATCGGCAAACGCTACCGCCGCCAAGACGAAATCGGAACGCCGCACTGCGTGGTCATCGACTTCCAGACGCTGGAGGACGACACCGTCACCGTGCGCGAGCGGGATACGACAGGGCAGCGGCGGGTAAGTGTGGACAAACTTTAGGGTAACAGTATGCAGCAAATACATGATTATCTTGCTGAAATAAAGCGTCAATTCCACAGTGGCCATGCTATAGAACATGCTTATCGACCTGCTTTACAGCGCCTTATGGAGACTTTTGATGACGTGGTCGCTGTGAACGACCCAAAGCATTCAGAACACGGTGCTCCAGACTTTGTTTTCTTGAAACAATCAAATAATTCAATTATTCGTGGCTATGCTGAAGCAAAAGATATCACGGTAAATCTTGATAAAACTGAGAAAACTAACCAAATGGAGCGATATGCTGGCTATACCAATCTTGTTTTGACAGATTATCTCGAGTTTCGGTTTTATAAGAATGGTGAGAAATATGAGACAGTCAGTCTTGGTTGTGTAAAACAAGGCAACCTGCATCTTCAGCCCGAAAACGGCGAGCGCTTGTTACGTGAACTACAAGCATTTTTGGATTTGCCACCAGAGAGTATCAAAAGTGGACGTCGTCTTGCGCAGATTATGGGAGGTAAGGCTCGGCGTATTCGTGATAATGTGGAGATCTACCTCAAAAGCGAATACGTAGAAGCGCATGAACTTGAAAAGATTTATGAAATGATGAAGCGGCTACTTGTGCATGACCTCGATGAAACGAAATTTGCCGATATGTATGCTCAAACATTGGTATATGGACTATTTGTAGCGCGATACGGTGACGACACGCCAGAAAACTTTACTCGTAGTGAGGCGCGTGATCTAGTGCCAGCAAGCAATCCATTCCTGCGTCATTTTTTCGATCATATCGCTGGTGCGGGCTTTGACAAGCGACTTGCAAAAATTGTTGACGAGTTATGCGAAATTTTTAGCGTCAGTGATGTGCGGAATATTGTCCATCGTCATCTACACATTGCAGACAATAATGCTTGTGATGCCAAAGACCCAATTATTCACTTTTATGAGGATTTTTTACAGAGCTATGATAGGCTAGAACGTAAAAAGATGGGTGCTTACTATACACCAACCCCAGTAGTTCGGCTTATCGTTCGACAGATTGACCAGTTGCTTAAAACTGAATTTGGGATTGCGAAGGGGCTTGCGAGTAGCGATACGATAACGCGAACGGTTGCTACGCAGCCATGGCGTAAAAAAGGAGAGCGGAAGGATCGTCTAACACGAGACATTGTAGAGTCACGAGTGCAAATTCTTGATCCAGCAGTCGGTACAGCGACGTTTTTGAATGAAACCATCAGATATATCTATGAGAAAAACTTTCAGAGTGGGCAAGCTGGCTTATGGCCAAGTTACGTTAACGATAATTTAATACCGCGTTTGTTTGGCTTCGAGCTGATGATGGCGCCATATACAGTAGCGCACCTGAAACTAGGTATGATGTTGCGTGAAACTGGTGTTAATAAGCTGAAAACTCGTCTTAATGTTTTTCTGACCAATACATTAGAGGAGGGGATTCCAGTGCAGCCAGATCTGTTTAGTCTTGGTCTGACGGAGGCAGTAACCGAAGAGTCGCGTTTGGCTGCTGAAGTGAAGAGTGAGAAGCCAGTGATGGTAGTGATGGGTAATCCACCGTATTCTGCCGAAAGTAATAACAAGACTGATTATGCGAATTCCTTGGTTAATAAATACAAAGTTGAGCCAGGTGGATTGCAAAAACTAAAAGAACGTAATCCTAAGTGGCTTAATGATGACTATGTAAAATTTATTGCTTTTGCTGAAGATATGATTGAACGTAATGGTTCTGGTATTGTAGGAATGATTACTAACAATGGGTTTTTGGACAATCCAACTTTTCGCGGCATGCGCTGGCATTTGGCTAGAACTTTTGACAAGATTTTCGTGGTGAATCTCCACGGTAATGCTAAAAAACGAGAGACGACCCCAGACGGCAGTAAGGACGAAAATGTTTTTGATATTATGCAAGGTGTCAGTATTATGATTGCGGTTAAAAACAATACCAAACAAGCCGAGTTTGCTGACGTTTATTATCAAGACATATTTGGTCTGCGCCAAGACAAGTTTAACCAATTAGGTACGGAAGTTACTTTTAAAAAGATAAATCTTGACCAAAAGATGCTTTATTTTGTTGCAAAAGATACGAAAGGCCAAGAGGAATATGAAAAGGGCATTCTGTTGAACGAGTTAATGCCTGTGAATTCGGTGGGGATTGTGACAGGTAAGGATGATATCTTAGTAGATGAAATCAGCAGTAATTTATTAAGAAAAATAACTAGATATAAAGAGTCTTATTCTAGGGGTAAAGTTTACGATCGTTTGCAGAATGCTGTACTTGATGAGAAATATATCGTTCCTATGAATTACCGACCTTTTGACAGAAGATGTGTTTATTACGACACCAATGTAGTTGAGAGATCCAGGGAAAAAGTTATGAAAAATATGATTGGCGAGCGTAGCGAGCCACACACACACACACACCGATTGCGCTGCGAGGAGAATATCGCGATGATCTTTAAGCGTGGTTTAAGTGAAGATTCGCCGTCGGTTTTTGTCATAGATTCGATTTCTGAGTCAAGAAGCTGGTCTCGCCCGGGTATGCAAGGGATTGAATCGGTGGCACCGCTTTATCTAAAGCAGGATGAAAATATCAGTATTGGTGCCTGCCGCCAACAGAAGACTAATGACGGTTTTCATCATGTTTTAGCCTCTGATGCTATTATGGAATCAAGCTATGTATCTAATAAAACCTCGGAGATATCTAGTCAATTTCCACTCTTTATCCTCGAAAGTGAAGATGGTCGGCGGGCGAATTTTGATGTCGAAAAATTACAACAATTATTCTCCGAAGTTGAGCAGCCAACTGAAGAGTCGCGCAAAGTTTACCCTGAAGATATTTTTGACTATATTTATGCATCGCTACACAGTCCAAGCTATCGTGAGAAATATAAAGAATTCTTAAAAACTGATTTTCCACGCGTGCCACGACCGGAGTCATGGGCGGAATTTTGGCGCAAAGCAGAGTTGGGTGGTCAGCTGCGTCAGTTACACTTAATGAAAGCGTTACAAATTGGTGATTATGATACCACTTTTCCTAAGATTGGTGATAACGTAGTGGAGAAAGTGGTGCGCGATGGTGACCAAGTCTTTATTAACAATAGTCAGTATTTTGGCAATATCCCAGAACTGGCATGGAATTTTTACATTGGTGGCTATCAGCCGGCGCAAAAGTGGCTCAAAGATAGAAGGGGTCGTGTATTGACTGCGAACGATATCGACCACTATCAGCGCATTATTAAAATCTTACTAGAGACAGATAAAATAATGAAAGATATAGGATGAATATCTCGCTCAAAGCGCTAATTTACAACGACGTTGGGCAGATTTTGATTGTCAAAGAGGTTGGGCGGACGTATTGGGATTTGCCAGGCGGCGGTATGGATTATGACGAGACTGTTGAATAATCGCTGAAGCGCGAGCTGCTTGAGGAAGTTGGCTACAGGGGTGATTTGCGCTATCAGCTTTTTGATGCGTCGTAAATATTGATTTATATGCACATCTCTGCTAATATAATAAGCACAGCACCTCGACTTGGGTTCGTCCCCGTCGAGGTTTTTGATATAATAAGGTGTATGAAGAGGGTATATGTTGATGGTCAAAATTTTTTGTATAAAGCTGCCTAGGTTTTGATTGAGCACGGCAAAATATCCTCAAAGGACGAACTAACGAAGATAGATATTAGGTCGCTTGTCGAAAATATCGTTGGTGTCGGTGTGGAAATTGTGTTTTATGGTGCCAGAGTGCAAGTTCGCAGGGATCTTGATGATTCAATTCTAGAGAAAACAACGCGTTTTTCGGATGTGGCGCGACGATTAAGAAACACTTTGAAAAATCAAAACATTACTTTCAACGAAGTCGGTAAATTAAAAGTGCGCGATAGCGATGTGTGTCATAATTGTCAGCATAGAGATTTGCGTATGCAAGAAAAGGGTGTTGATGTTGGTATTGCGGTGGATATTGTTGTTGATTCATTAAGCGGGCTGGTTGATGAGGTTATACTGGTAAGCTCAGACACTGATTTGCTACCAGCTATCCGGGTTGCGAAAGCTAGGGGCGTAAAAGTTACGTATATTGGCCGTTTGATGTATATAATAATATGCAATAAATAGCGCATATATCGTTGGTAGATTTGTTTTTACGGCGTAGAATAATAGCTATATGACAAAAATACTGGCAATAATCTCCACTCACGGCACCGAATTTCGCGGCTTATGAAGTGCCAAATTCGCATTTGAACGATGATCTGTACGAGCAAATATGCACCGACATAGTAAGATATTTGGATGAGGAGACAGTTGACCAAGCGCGAACTTTTTTATAAGATGACGGGGAAGATTTTGCCTGAGGAAGAAAAGAGCGTAACTAGTCTTGAAAACTTTGTTTATAACGATGAGCTGCAGGCTATTCCGGCGTTCCTTGGCGAGGAAGCGTATAAGCAAGACGGTACTTACGTTGGGTTTAGGCTGAAAGTGTTATAATTGTCCTTATGACAAAACTTACCAACGGGCATCTCGTTACACAAGATTCAGTCGGAGTGACTCGCCACGATTACCTATACCGTATCTCGCTCAAAGCGCTAATTTATAACGACGCTGGGCAAATTTTGGTCGTTAAGGAAATCAATCGGACTTATTGGGATTTGCCGGGCGGAGGCATGGATTATGATGAGGATTTTGAATCATCGCTGAAACGCGAGTTGTACGAAGAAGTTGGCTATAAAGGCGATTTGCGCTACCAGCTTTTTGATGCGTCGGAACAGATGTATATTGAGCGGATTGATGCCAATCAAATCTGTTTTTATTGCCGTGTCTGGCCGGAGAATTTTGATTTTATACCAGGTGAAGAGGGTGACGAAATAATGTTTATTAACCCTGAAGAGTTATTGCTTCAGAAAAGCGAAGTGGATGCGCCAGCTCGGGCGTATGCGGTGCATGTGAAGTGGCAGCAATTATTATCGTCGTGAGATTACTGTGATGTAATGGGATCACTTGATTGACACAAGTGCAAAATTATAGTATAATTGACAACGTGATAAGAGAGCAGCAAGTTGGCTATTCTGATTTCGATCCAAATAGTCCAGAATTTATAAGCAACGACGAGACTAAACGAGTGGTTATGGAGGCAGTCCGTGGGCGCCTCGAGCCAGATGGTAAAACTGTTGCCTCTGTGATGACTCGTCGTCGAAAAATATATGATGCATCTACTGGAGAGGGGTGGGTTATGGGTCCGAAAATAGATCCGGTAGAATACAAAGGTCCCCTTATACTTTGTAAAGATTATGACGCAGAGAGAGAAATGCCAAATGGCGACATAGTTCTAGAGCATGCAGGACGTACTGATTTGGCGTGTGCGATTTATGATAGTATGACTGGCCGCTGCAGTAAGGACGGAGAATTGCCTCCAACCAGATTGTATTTACACCGTACGGATTTATCATCATTGCGGATAGCGGCAGATCTTATAAATTCAGGCGCCCGTCCGGACTATGGAAAATTTTGGATTCCATATGGTAGAGAGGGTATACAAAAGTATCGACAAGATACGTTTATTTTAGGATTTTCGGAGTATCACGATCTGGAAGAGGCGGTTGAATTACTACGCAAGAAATCTATGCAGGATGATGAGGTTCGCATGGGCGCTGGTGATGTTCTTTATGGACTAAAGATTGCAGGTATTCTGGGTGCTTATATAGGGCAGTCTAAACATGGAGGAGACTCATTTAACGGCGAAATAACACAATATTTTGAAGAGGCTATTCAGCGTGCATGCAAGGATATTCAGCAGCCGCAAACTGGCGAGGTATTGACGAATGAGTGGTTGGACGCTATGGCGCAAAGAACGACAGACGAGCTAGGGCTTATCATGTTAAAGAATGGGCGTACTATCCATCATGCTTTGATTGATTCAGATACGACTACAGATTTGATAAAGCTTGCTGGCGGTGTATAATAGGGAAAGTATATTGTAATAAAATTATAATTTTGTTATAATGTTTGTATGGTAATCACTACGATTCAAAAAATTATCAAGATTGGTTCGAGCCGCGGCGTGACGCTGCCGGCGCGGGATTTGCGGGCGCTGGGGATTCGCGATGGCGACGAAATTGAAGTCACGGTACGTAAGCTTTCGGAGGCGGCTGATGATAATCAAGTGCTCAAAACTGCAAACTCGCTCCTTAGGCGATACAAAGAGGACTTTTCTCACTTGGCGAAGCGCTAATGGTTAGTTTGACTCTCGAGCAGATTCTGCAGCTTCATGCACTGGTGCTTGTCAAAGACGGCGGTACAGATGGCGTGCGTGACGTCGGACGACTGGAGGCTGCGGTGTCAACACAGCATCAAGTAGTATTTGGCGAGGAATTATATGCAACAGTATTTGCCAAGGCAGCGGCGTTGATGCGCGGGATTATTGGCGACCATCCGTTCGCTGATGGCAATAAGCGGACGGCAATGCTCGCTGGACTGACTTTGCTGGAGGTGAATGGGTATAATTTTACAGCACAGCGAGGCGAACTAGAAAATTTCGCTGTCCGCATCGCGACCGATCATCTCGATATTGATGCGATTGCTGATTGGCTGGAGCGTCATTCGCAGATGCGTGTGTCCTAAACGTGATATCATTTATATATGAGAGAAATTGAGATAAAAGTTAGACTGCAAGATAAAGAAGGGCTGCTAGCTGTGCTGGCGGGTAAGGGCGTTGTTCTCGGCGATCCAGTGCATCAGCGCGATCAAGTGTTTGGTCTGCCGGGAGAAGCTGGCGGCGATGGCAACACGGCGCCTTGGCTGCGGGTGCGTACCGAAACGCATGGACAAGGCGAAAATGAAACCAAGCGGACGTTATTCACTCTAAAACGATCGGTGACTGGGCAGCTGGATAGTATTGAGCGTGAAACAGAAGTTGGCGACCCAGACGTCATGATCGCTATTGTCAAGGAGCTAGGTTTCGTGCCGTTTTCGGACTTGTCGAAGACTCGCCGGACTGGCAAACTGAACGATGTGGAAGTATGTATCGACTCGGTGAAAGGCTTGGGCGACTTTATGGAATTAGAGCGATTAGCTGACGAGAATGCCGATCCTGCCGCGATAACCGACGATCTGTGGCGCATTATGGCGGAACTGGGTATTAGCCGTCAAGATGAGGTGACTGACGGTTATGATATTTTGATGAAAAAGTTGGAGGCATAGTGTAATGACCGAACGTGTTTTGCCGAAAGGTGCTCGTCTGATTCCTCGGGAAGCAGATTGTGTTTTTAGAGGTGAGATTTATGAAGTATATCAATGGCCGCAAAAGATGCCCAATGGCAGCGTAGAAACTTTTGAAATGCTGCGCCGTCCAGATACTGTGATGGTCATTGCGCTTGATGAGGCTGGCGATGTACTAGTAATCGATGAAAAGCAGCCAGGCGGGATTGTCCGCGAGAACCATTTGCCAGTCGGCCGGGTTGATCCTAGCGATGAGTCGGTATTGGTAGCGGCACAGCGCGAATTGAGAGAAGAAACAGGCTGTACTTTCCCTGATTCTTATTGGGGATTGCTAGATGTCGTACAGATAGAAAAGAAAATTGAGTGGTTTACCTATTTGTTCCTGGCTACGGGAGCGTTACATCGAGCAGCACAGCATCTTGACGCTGGCGAAGATATTACGGTTAAATCAGCGCCTTTGGCAGAAGTGCTGCATAAAGACAACGTGCTCCGGTATTTTCCGTGGCTTCGCGATGTTGAGTCGGCCGAAGATTTAACGCCTCGTGATTATATTAAAAAAGCTAGCAAAATCTCTTGACGTAAATCATACTGCATTATATAATTCATCAGTGCGAAAAAATTGGGATGTTTGGCAAGGTATTGAGCGCGAGCCTCAGCCGCATATTTGTGGTGCCGATTTACCAGACTGTGGTCCACTAGTATCGTTTGAAACGACAGTTGGAAGAGCTTTAAAGCCTGGTGAGATTATTGATGTGGATATTGAGGCGATTTATGAAACGGCAGCTGCTGTCGGTCTGAACGAACGAGAAACGGATGGAGTCGAGATTGTATTTGCCTCAAGAAAGCACAGCGAAATATTACCTGGCGGTTGTTCGGGATATTATCAATATAAAAACGGACGGCATTATATTAAAATTAGATGCGATAAGGATGCGGCAAAGACCGCTCGCCATGAACTGCAGCATATGGCTGACGAGCAAGATGGTCTGTACATAGGCGATCGTAGGGCGGCCATATTGGAATTAGCTGACGTTACTGGAGAAAGAATAGGTAATTATTCCTCTCGAGTTGTTTTGTTAGCAACTGGGGCTGAAATTTTAGCTTTTGCGAACGGTTTTGATAGATGTAGTTTATATTGTGGTATTGTCGCGGTAGCTTCGATTTGTGTTACTGGGCTGGCGAAAGCCTGTCATATCATAAATTATAGATTACATCCGGCTGAGGTACGGGCCCGCCAGGCTGAAAAATTAAATACGCCGGATGTCTTAAAATTTAGAAGTTCTTAAGGATAATTGCAGGGGTGTAGCTCTTTAGAATTCCCATAGCAGAGGCTTTTGCATAGTAGTGTCCGCAAGTAGAAAAAGCCTCGGTATTCCCGAGGCTTTTAAATCAGAACGGAGCAGGTGAAACCTACTCTTTCTTCTTACCACGCGATTTGACAGCAATTTTCTTTGGCTCTGGCGCTGGCGTGACTGGCACGGTGACTTTCAAGACGCCATCGTCCAGGTGCGCTTCGATAGCGTCGGCGTCGGCGCGCTCTGGCAGCTGGACGCTGCGGTAGAAGCTGCTGCTCGACTCGCGTACGACGTACTTCTTTTCTTTGTCTTCTTCTTTTTCGTGCCGTTGGGCTTGGATAACCAAGTTGCCGTTTTCAATTGAAATATTAACATCGTCTTCATTAAATTTCGGCAGGTGAACCTCGACGACTAGCGCGTTATCTTTCATGTAAACATCAGTGGTAGGCAAACCGACCGAGCGCACTTGGCGCGGCATCCAGTTGTCGTCATTAAAGAAATGGCGCTGCAGGGCATCCATTTCGGCAAACGGGTCGAATCGAACGAGTTTACTCATTTGTATTACTCCTTTCGTTTATGATTTGACGAGCTTTTGCTCTATATTTTATTGTAATTGGCTAGCACTCGCATGTCAAGAGTGCCAAACATAAGCAAAATAACAGTAGTCTAGCGTAGGCAAAAAGTTTTCCAGAGTTTTCCACATACCAGCATACGCTATATATGGTGGCGCTATATATAGCGTATGGGCAGTTTTATCCTGATGCGCTATACTGGCTGCATGGGCTGGCTGCGTAACTTAATTTTTGGCGAACCAAACGACGAGTATTTGGCGCGTATTAGCAGTATTAAAAATATCGGCGACAGCAGCCGCGCAGGCTTGCCGCAGGAAATTAATGGCGGCGTTGAAAACAAACCGGATGAAACCTCGGCGGCTAGCGAGCAGAAACCTGATCAGTATCACTTGGCTGGCGGTCAAAAAATAATTCCTGAAATAGAAGTTGAGCGGATTAAAGCGCAGCCGTCTAGCGATAATAAATCCCTTGAAATATGGGCTTATATTCATAATCTTGCTAGTTTTGACATTGAGCTAGATAAATACGAGCTGCTGGGGCAGCGGGGCGATTTGAATAAATTTCTCAAACCGGGCGAGATTTTTGAGCTGCGGATGTACCAGGGTGCGATGCCTGAGAATGATTCAGTCCGCAAGATGTACATTCAGTATAAAATTGTCGGCACCGGCGATTATTTTCAAGCCGATCACACGATTAACTACAAATATGAACAGGACAGCCAGGGCAATAAATGGTATATGCCAGATAATCTTAAATTGATACGGCCGGTACGTGATATATAGATATAAAATCTGATGATCGCAGCGATTCGTAATTCGTCGACGTTGGCTGATTAGTCTCCGGCGTGTTACACTTAATTCATGACAAAACCTTTTCTTCTTTTACAATCCCGTCCCGAGGACGAAGCGTCTGACGACGAATATGCAGCTTTTTTGAAATTTGGCGGTTTGCAGCCGGAGCAGCTGCAACGCTTGCGGCTTGACCGCGGCGAGTTCTCGCCAGTTAATTTGGATGATTATAGCGGTATTTTTATGGGCGGCGGGCCGGCTAATTTTGCTTATCCGCCAGAGGAAAAATCGCTGGAACAATTGCAATTTGAAGATTATATCATGCCGCTGCTTCGCCGGATTGCAGCTGAGGATAAGCCGTTTTTAGGTACTTGCTTGGGCGTGGGGGCACTGGTAACGGCGCTGGGCGGACGGACGGACTTCGACCATGGCGAGCCGGTTTGCGCGGTGGATATAAATTTGACGCCGGAAGCGCAGGATGATCCGCTGCTGGCTGGCTTGCCAGCTAGTTTTCGTGGTTTCGTTGGGCATAAAGAGGGGACAGACACGGCGCCGCCGAACAGCGTGGTGCTGGCGCGTTCTGCAACCTGTATACAATTGTTGCGCGCTGGAAAAAATGTTTATGCGGCGCAATTCCATCCCGAGCTTGATGCTGACGGCTTGGCGCTGCGGATTAATATTTATAAGCATGCCGGCTATTTCGCGCCAGAGGAAGCTCAAGATCTGATCGATGCGGCGTACCGCGAATCGGAGTTGGTAACCGAACCAGTCAAGATATTGCGGCGGTTCGTTGAAAAATACGCAGAGTAAATCTTGGTGGCGGGGCAAATCCCTGACGAAACACGTTTGATTTTTGTCAAATTATTGTGTTAAGATACGCTAATGAGCACAGATAAAAAGCTCGCTGAGGGGCATATTTTTACTACGCAGCCTGACGGCGTAATGCGGCAGGACTATTTGTTCCGCGTGTCAATTAAAGCGGTGATTTATAACGATGACGGCGAGTTGCTGGTAGTTAAAGAACATGGTCTTAATTGGGGTTTGCCCGGTGGCGGACTTGATTTTGGCGAAACATTTGAGCAAGCGTTGGCGCGCGAATTAGAGGAGGAAGTTGGCTATAGCGGCGGTTTTACTTTTGATGTGATTGACGTGGCGGATCCGATGTATTTGAAGGGAATTGATGCGTATCAGGTGTATGTTGTTTGCTGGGTTCAACCGGAGGATTACGATTTTTCCGTTGGCGTTGACGGCGATGACATGCGGTTTATTGATCCGAATGAACTTGATCTGTTTGACGATAGCCAGGCAAAATACGCAAAATATTTTCACGAGCGTCTGCAGGAGCGGCTGGAAAGGCATTGCCAGGGCAGCTCTTGACTAGATAATGATATTATTTTACAATTAAAATATTGTGAGAGAGCGTGATATTGCTGTCGATAATCTCGGTGCAAGAGTGAAAATTATCCTTTTTCCTAGAGGCAAGGAGTATTGTATTGCTGACAGGGAAGCGAACGATGATTATTGCCGGCAGCGGCTGGCCGTGGTGAGTCTTGTCTCATTAGATTTGGAAGGCGGATGTGTAGGTTTGTCTGTTGCTGTAGGGGGGACGAAGGATTACGATTATCATTCAAGGTTAGCAGAGGCCGCTACAGGACGAAAGGTGTCTCCTATACATTCAAATACGCTTATTCCTACGCCTGAAGATTTTTCTCATGAGCTTCTTTCAGTTAGAGGATGGACTAGGGATAGAGAATGGACTAGGGAGACTGAAATCGGTGTTTCTCCGGTTTTAGAGAAAAGGCGAGAAAGATCTAGATTAACGATAGGCGAAACGAAAATGATATCTAGCGGTGTTATCTCTGTGGCAGTTGCCGCAGTTATAGCGCTATCCTCGGATGAGTTTACACAAGTCAGCGAACAAGGCTTGGAATTATCGGCGGAAGAAATTCGCGGACTTCGTTCAGACTTTAAGTGTTCAATTTACGATACGTGAGTTTGGCGTGCTATAATAACCATATGCATATTATTCTTGGTGGGACGAGTGGACTCGGTCTGGAGATGGCCAGGCAGCTCAGAGAAAATGGTAAGCGCGTGTTGGTGCTGGGGAAGACGCACAACACCCAGGAACACGGCGAGGGTTTCCAATTGGATGTGTATTATCCCGAGCAAGTAGAGGCAGCGCCAGCGCAGATTGAGCAGATGCTGGGTGGCGATGCTATTGAACAATTTGTCTGGGCGGCAGGCTATGGCTGGCGCGGTAATTTTGAGGATCAGCCCGACGCACGTTCCATGGCGGAAGTGAACTTTGCCGGTGCGTTGCCGCTGGTGCAGTGGGCGTGGCGAAAGATGGCTCGTCAAAATCAGAAGTCAGTGTTGACGATTATTGGCTCGACCAGCAGCGTCAAAACTCGGGCGGACGAGGCGGTATACGTGGCGACAAAACATGCCCAAGCGGGCTTGGCGCGCAGCTTAGGAATGCAGGCCGACGAACAGAAATTGCCAGTAAAAGTCGCGCTGTTTTTGCCAGGCGCCATGAAAACGCCGTTTTGGAATGGCCGGGAGCTGCCGGCTGATTACGTGTTTTTCAACGATCCCGCTAAAATTGCTACGCATATTATCAACGCCATTGAACATCAGCAGCAATCGTATCTGGAGTGGGCGCTGCCAAAGGGTACGTTGGTTTAAGTTCCGGTAAGGTGGTATAATTCGGGAATGGTAATGAATGTTTCAAATAGTGATTATTTTGGGGTAAAGATTGTAGTAATCGGCGGCGGAACCGGGAGCTTTACGCTGCTGTCGGGTTTGAAAAAGTACACGCATAGCATTACGGCGCTGGTTAATATGGTTGACGACGGCGGCTCGACTGGGCAATTACGCGACGAGCTGGGCGTGCTGCCAGCGGGCGATGTCCGGCAATGTTTGGTGGCGCTGAGCAGCTCGCCGAAGGTGCGCGATTTGTTTAATTATCGGTTTGACGAAGGCAGTATGAAGGGTCATGCCTTTGGTAATTTGTTCATGGCGGCGCTGGAAAAGATGACAGGGAGCTTTGCTGAGGCGGTGGAGCTGGCGAGTGAAGTTCTGGGCGTAAACGGGCGAGTGTTTCCGATTACTTTGGATGATACGACTATGTCGATTAAGCTAAAAGACGGTACGGTTGTCAATGGCCAGCACGCGGCAGAATCGCTGCAAATTCCACGTGGCGAGCGTCCATGGCTGGAATTGAAACCGCCGGCTGGTATTAACCCGCGGGCGCGCCAGGCGATTTTAGATGCTGATTTGGTGGTGATTGCGCCGGGACTGCTGTATGGCAGTTTGGCGCCGGCGTTGCTGGTGCGCGGCGTAACTAGAGCGCTGGCGGAGACTAAGGCAAAGAAAGTTTATGTTTGCAATTTGGTTAATAAACCGGGCCAGACAGACGGTTTTACCGTGGCGGATTTCGCGGATGAGATTGAGCGATTTTCAGGTATTGATATGGACTATGTTTTATATAATAATCATCGTCCTCCAGAGAAACTAATCGAGAAGTATTCGCATGACGGCGAATATTTAGTGGAATGGGATGCGGAGACGTTGAAAAACAAGCATTATTACGCCTCAGGCAAGCGGTTGATTGCTGATACTGCTTGGGTTAATAAAAATTCTGACAGCGATCCGTTGGCAGCACAGCGCAGCCTAATCCGACATGATGCTGATCGAGTGGCGCGCGAGTTGATGCGGATTTATTTTGCCTAAGCTACTTTAAAACTTCGAAATACGGCGATTTGCTTGCAAATCATTATTTTTTGTTGTATAATAGACAAGTTTGTTATGGCAATCGATATGCAACAACCGGAACGGGCGACCGAAAGTCCTGATTACTCTCCCAGAAGAGGTGAGATATTTTTCCATCCTGAAGAACTTGCGATGAATTTGACGGAGACGTTTAGCGGTCATCACATGACGCCAGCGCGCCGCTTGGCGGCAAAGCTTATCATAGAAATGCCAGCGGACATTGAAGAGGACGATCGCATTGACTATATTATGTCAGCGCTTGATAACGACGAGACAATAACTGATGAAGCGCATCGAGATGTGGTGGTCGGCATTCTGGAAGACTATAAAGTCTTACAAGGTTTGTTTGAATCGTATATTGAAGGGATTGACGAGACGACGCTGCAAGGCAGGGCATTGCGGCTGGAGGATGGACAGAAGATACCTGATGATTTGGGAAAGGACAATTCTCAGAGCCCGTGGTCAGACAATCCGCCAATTCCGGTGCCGCGCATTGATGATTTGATTAAGACATTTTCCACGAAAGGCGAATATGTCCAGGGTGTCGGTCTGGAAACGGCGATGATCGTTGGGGCGGTGACGCTTGCCAAATTAAAAACTACTCCTTATCATGATGCGGCGGTTTATAAACAAGCGGTGTTTGCTAAAAACTTTTTGATTCCAATATGCAGTATTATTAGTCTTGATAATCTGGAATCTGAGCTGAATGACGAAGTTGACATCATTACGGGACGAAATATTGGCGATGGTAGGGATGGCAGCGATTTGAGTAATGATATTGATTCGCTTTTGGACGAGGTGGACAGGGTTATATCACTGCATTTTGGCGCTAAGGATTCGGTTGACCCCAAGCGGTTTGATTTTGCGAGGAAGAATATAAATGGGATTTTCTCTGAGTTGCTTGGTACGCCGGATTTAAAGCCAGCCGTAGAAACTGGCTCGCCGCACGGTACATTGTTTGAAGTGGGTACGGTGAAGATGTCGAATGGCACTGAGCTGGAAGTGCGAGCCCGCGGCAAAGGACGAGGCTCGTATCTTAGAAAGTTGCTAAGGGCTATCGGATACTATGGGCCGCATTCTCAGCCGCTGAAAGACGAGGGGGAGTTTCACCCGATTGATATGTACGGCATGACGGTTATTGCCGAGGATGATAAGCAATTGGCTGAATCGTACGTGGAAGCGGTAGTTAATGCTCTGGAAAGTAAAAATATTAGTCCGTATCCATCACCCAGCCGAGAAAAGGAATGTTTTGTCGTTAAAGGATCTCCGGAATTTCAGGAGACTATTCGCAAAGCAGTCCTTGAGAGAGTCCCTAATATTGATATGGAGATGTTTAGTTTTAAGGACAGCGGCAGGGATTTTACTGATGCAAAGATTACTGGTTTTTATGAGACAGGTGATAGGAGGGTTTCATTTGCACCATTTGAAATGCAGTTTTCGACGCCGGATGCCCGCTTGGTGGCGCGAACTGGCAAGAAAGCAGCGCACTTCTTCTTTAAGCTGCGGAAAATATACGGCGATTTGGTGAGTATGAGCGATGAGGCGGCTGACGCGGTAATTGACATTTGGCAGCGTAAGCAAGATTATTTTACAAAACCTGATGATAGCATAAAGGAATATCACTTAACAAATCAGAGTAGCGAGCGCGTAGCGCGTTTCAAAGAACAAGCGACGGACAGGCATAGAATTCTGCTAGGTCGTGTCCGCGATCTAGCTAGGCGGGCTTTGGGTGGTATAATTAACTAATAATGACAATATATTATACTGATGGTTCTGCTTCGCCAAATCCCGGTCCGGGCGGGTTCGCGGTGATTCGCGATCTCCAGCCGTGGATTTTGGGGTCAGAGGACGGCGAGACGACCAATATTCGCATGGAAGGCAAGGCGCTGATTGCGGCGCTTCAGGACGCGGACGGTGCACCGTGTGTGATTTATACTGACAGTGAATTTTGGATTAACGTGGTGACCAAGTGGGCGCCGGGTTGGCAGCAACGTGGCTGGACAAAGAAGGGTGGTGATATCAAAAATCTGGATATTGTCCAAGAACTGTATGAGCTATACTCAAATTCCCAGGCGGAGCTCCGCTGGGTGCGCGGCCACGAGGGCGACGAGGGAAATGAGCTGGCGGATGAGTGGGCCAATCGGGCACGGCTGGGCGAGCGATTGACTAAATAGACAATTTATGTTACAATTGAAAGATGAATAGACTATATTCAGCAGATCTTACTGTGGTGCGAGCTGACGCGAAGCTCTTTTTTGATAGTCCTGAGGATGAATCAGAGATTATAGGTGTTATCACGGAAATAGAACCAGAGGAGGATGAGCTACGTGTTAAGATGGGGCTGGGAGATTGCGAGCTTCATGACATGTTGCTGCGTATGATGGGTATAGAAGATGTTAGTGTACCGTTATCTGGCAAGATGGCATATTCTCAAGCGATAATACGCGGTTCTTCTACAGGAATTCCCAGAAGGAAGAGGGGGCAATTAGTAAGGTGCATGCTATTTGATATGCGCCGCGATGGGTCGGATTTATCGACGCGGCAGACAGTAGCCTCTGCTTATATGGCAAGTTTAGCGTTGGGAGAGTTGTTACGTATGCTGCGAAAGGAGATTGATAAGCTGGAGGATCCGAGCGATTTGGTGTTTGAAGTTTCACGGATGCGGCAGTTAGATGAAGAGATAGGTAGAAGAATCGAAGTTCGCCAGGGGTAAATTTTCTGGACGCCGTTTCTTCTTGCGTGCTATACTGGGGTAATGGAAGAAGTGAGGGAAACGACAGATATTTTTTTGTGGGCGAATCAAACTGACGCAAAAAAGAATGATTTACAGATTGAACTGTTTTTGTTTAATAAAAATTACACGCCGTATTTCATGCCCTTGAAGGGTGATATTGAGCAGCAGCTCCGGCCGCTATTTCTGTTTGATCATATCAATCAAGTTAATTTGGGCGCCGGCACTGGTCTTAGCGTGCGGGATTATGAGCTGAGTGAAGCGGAAGACAACGTGCTGTTGCGGACGGATCTCGGCAAGGTCGGCCGAGCGGAAACCTTGATTCATTTGATCGAGCACGAGCGCGGCGACATTGTGGAGTTTTCGGAAACCGAGCATGAGTTTAAGCGAACGAAGGGAGTGATAGCGCGGTTTACTGATCCGAATGATCCAGAAAAAATCTTTTACACCGCCAAGTTAATTCAGCAGGGACAGACGCTGAAAAGTGCGCTGGCGTGGGAGTTTTCTGACGGCAAGTTTGGCGCATTTAAGGCGGAGGTCGGGTTTAAGGTGCCGGACGATAACCAAGTGCTGATCATCGGTCAGGATATTTTCGCCTTTAACCCAGGCAAGTTCGAGCGGATGTTTGGCTATGAGTACAAGAAGCAGGTGATTGCCGATAAGAAAGTGGCGGAAATTGAAAAGCAATATAAGCTAAGTTTTCCTGAAGGGCTGGACCTGAATGCACTGGTCAAGGAGCGCAAAAAGACCATCAATAAATTGCAGAAACTGGAGATCGGCGAGGTCAAACAAGAGCAGGTGTTAGACTATGCTGATGAGATGCAGCTGGAGCTGATGAGTGATGATAACGGCGCGATTATCATCATGGACGGCAATGACCTGGATATGTTTGTGAACCTGATCAACGAGGATTATATTGAGAGTAAAATTACCGGCAAGCGCTACGAAATTAAATCGAAAAAACTGCTGGGCGAGCCTGAGGGCGAACCGCCACGAGGTTAAGCATGGATCAAGAATTGGCGCTGGCGATTTTGATGAGTGGTCGGTCGGCGCTGCTGACGGGTGCGGCTGGAACGGGCAAAACGCACCTGTTGAATACTTTTATTGCACAGGCGCGTGACCAGGGTAAAAAGGTGTCGGTAACAGCGACGACGGGCTTGGCGGCGACGCATCTTGGTGGCAATACCATTCACAGTTGGAGCGGCATTGGCGTTAGTGATCACTTGGCGAACAACTTTTTTGATCGACTGTCAAAAACGCGGCGCGAGGTGATTATGAAGACCGATGTGCTGGTGATTGACGAGATTTCCATGCTGCATGATTTTCGACTGGACATGGTCGATCAGGTGCTGCGTGGTGTCCGGGAAAATGACCAGCCATTTGGCGGCGTGCAGCTGGTGATGAGTGGTGACTTTTTCCAATTGCCGCCAATCAATCGTCCGGGTGAACAGGGCGGCGGCTTTGTGGTGTATTCGGAAGCGTGGCAGGAATTGCAGCCGGCGGTGCTATATCTGCAGCGGCAATATCGGCAAAATGACGAGCAGCTGCTGGAAATTTTGACGGCGCTAAGAAATGACGATATCAGGCGGCATCATGCCGAGACGTTGCTAGAGCGGACGGAAATTGAACCACCTGATAGTGATATCACTGAACTACACACTATCAATGTTGATGTCGATGCTATCAATAGTCAGAAGCTGGCGGAGCTGGCGGGCGAGGAGCGGACGTATCAGCAGACGACGACCGGCTCGAAGGTGTATGTCGAGAATTTGCAACGGTCGGTGCTGGCGCCGAGTGAACTCGTGTTGAAATTGGGTGCGTTGGTGATGGCGGTGAAAAATTCGCCGCAGAAATTGTACGCCAATGGCAGCATTGGTACGGTGGTGGATTTTGAGCCGCTGACGGACTATCCAATTGTGGAGTTTCGTGACGGCCGGCAGGTGACCATGGTGCCGGATGTATGGGAGCTGCGTGACGGTGAGCGTAAGCGGGCGAGCATTTCCCAGGTGCCACTGCGCCTCGCGTGGGCTATCACCGTGCATAAAAGCCAGGGTATGACGCTGGACGCGGCAAAAATTGACCTGAGAAAAGCGTTTGTCGAAGGCATGGGTTATGTGGCGCTCAGTCGGGTGCGTGATCTTGATAATCTGTACCTTTACGGCATTAACCGCAAGGCGCTGACGGTCTCGCCTGACGCGTTGGCGATTGATGAAGTGCTGCAGCGGGCAAGTAGTGAAGCGGCCAAGCACTATCGTCCAATACTGGAGGAAATGAAACAAAAGCAGTCAGTGCCGAAAAAATCTGGCAAGAAATCTCAGTCCGGTAGCTGGCAGCAAAAAATTGCCAAAATGCGCGAGACACACCCGAAAGCATACATGCCATGGGAAAAAGCCGACGACGACACCCTCAAACAGGAGTTTCTACAAGGTGCGACCATCCAGCAGCTCAGTCAACAACTTGGCCGGCATGAAGGCTCAATTAAGATGCGGCTGCAGAAGCATTTTGGGGAGGATGTTTTGGGTTAGCTCAAATGCTATAATGACCGCATGAAGCAGCTAGATTTTTCGCCCCTATATACGCCGATGTCCGAGTCTGAAGTGCAGTGGTTTCGGCAGTATTACCAAAGCGTCAACGTCGAAAGAAAATCTAAGGGAGTTTTTGGCCAAGCGCTGGGCATTGTTTATATGACCATCGTAATGAGTGTCTTTACAGGCGGATTTTTTGTAATACCAGAATCAGCGATGTCTGCAAATCTTAAGCTCATATTAGCGCCGATGGTTATTTTTATCTATATATCATTCATTGCTCTTATTAGGCGACATATTAAGGTTTTATTTGATTCAGAGAGGGCGACTGGCGAACGGTACATGCTGGCAGCTTTAAGCAAATTTGCTGGGTTAAATCAGCTTGATTTCATGCCGTACGTAGAAAACCCCGATAATTCTGGTATTATTTTTCAAGAAGAGTGGTCGCGCGATAAGATTTCGCGTAATGTTTTGTCTGGTATGCTTGGCGGCAAGCTTAATTTTCAAATGGGCTGGTATGAGAATGAAGTTACATCGGATCACGCCATACGCTATTGGCGCTATTTGCGAATTGATATGAATCGGAATTTGCCGCATGTTATTCTTGACTCGACAGTTGATAATGTTAACATTCTCGGTAAAGTTTTTAATAATTTGCCAGATGATATCGATCCTAATCAACGGCTTAGTCTGGAGGGAGGTTTTAACGATTATTTCACGCTGTATGCGCCAAAAGATTACGAACGGGATGCTTTGTATATCTTTACGCCGGATTTAATGGCGCTGTTGATTGATGGTGTGACGTGGTGCGATGTTGAAATAGTGGATAGTCAGATTTATTTTTATAGCGCCTATAATAAGTTTGATTATGTAAAAGAGATGGAATTTGTATGGAAAGCGTTTCGCATTATGAGTATTATGGGTGCCAAGTTGTACAATCAGACGGATTACTATAATGATGAGCGAATTGGCAATTGGCAGCTTAATATTGTTGCCGATCAGGGCAAGCGCTTGAAAAACTATATGCCGTTGATTAGTACTATCGTTTTTATATTGTCTGCTGTGTTTCTTGTGATATATGCTGTCGTGGTTACCATAGCTCCGATAATAATGAGATAGGGCGCATGGTCGGTTTTTGGATGCAAGGTTGGGTTTGCTGAGATCGTGAGCTAATACGGAAATTTGACATTATTTATATTTTGTGCTACTATACAAGTAGTAAGAAGTTAAAATAAATATGACAGAAGAGTTGATTACCGCTGCTAACGAAGATTGGTCTGTGCCTGGCGCTGATAGACTGCTGGCGCCAGGGCCGGATAAAGCTGGCGACCTTGGTAAAGTGGCGCTTCTTCCTGCGCCTGATGGAGTGCCTTTATTAGAGGCAGGAGCTAGTTATGATGAACGGAAACCTCGATTGCTGCGGCGGATAGGAGGATACGTGGCTGGTTTAGCGTCTCGGCTGGCGGAAAGGACTGGCTGGCGTAGTGCTGATGAGAGTCATGAGGCTGCAGATAATGCGAGCGGCGATTCTGAAAATGAGGATTCTCACGAGGAAGAAGAACTTGACGAATTGACTCTGCGAAGAATTGATAAGATTGACGAAGAGTGGAAGTTTCGGGCTGACGTGGATGGCTTTAACGGCAATTTTATTCCTAAGAGTTATCCTGATTTCGCAGGGAGCATTGCGAGCGGTAATTATGAAGAAATAGAGTGGCTGGTACCTGATGTAAGAAAGTTGGTGGCGAATAACGATAGGCTTAATCGGGAATCGGAAAATTATGATAAAGAATACACTCATTCTTTTTTGTTGAATTTGGCAAAAGACAACGTTGCGGCGTTTTTCAGAAAGTATTATAAGCATATGCCAAAACTTGCGGATAGTGCGCGGCGCGCTATGCAGGAGCAGATTGATTCGATACGCTCTCTTAAAGATAGTATCGCGAGCGGCGATTATTTTGACTACTACGGTTACGGGCGTGAAAGAGCTGTAGCTGAATTAATAAACACCGAAACAGCCTTGCCCAAGGAGGTGACCGAAGAATTTGAAGATATAATTATCGGCGAGGTAGCCGAGGCTGTTGAAACCGCTGCGGATTCAATGGGTTGGCGCGGATTTGATGCGTACGCAGCCTGGCTAGCAGATCGTGGTTTTCCGCCGGAGCGCTGGCCGCAGGACGCCAGAGATCGAGAAGACTTTCCAGAGCCATTGCGCCGGCTGGTCAACGAACAGGGCGATAAAGAAAAGGGGCTTGATCGGGCGATCATCAAATACTGTATAAAAAAGACAGAGCTGTATGATGGCGATAGCGACAAGATGAAGCCCGACGTCTACGGACGGTGCGATTTGATACAGAAGTATTTCGAAGGGCGTTTGCCAGAGTTAGATCGTGAGATGATATTTTGCGGTGTTTCGAGTATGGTTACTTCATGCTCTTCCAAGAGCACATACCGGCAGGCCGAAATATATTATGATTATATCCAAACTATCCGCGGGATTGGGCAGGACAACGCTAACAGGCTGGGCGACGAGCTGGGAATAACGCATTTCTCTGACTGGAGTCCAGAAGTCTTGCGAGGCACGCTGCATATATTAGAGACTGGGCGTACAGAATCTGGCGAACCGGCAACGATAATTATCAGGGGAGATAATGGTGATCACAACGATGCTGCACATGCATTTCGCAGCATAAAATCTACTGATATGTTTGCTGCTGAAATAAGCAATACCAACATGCTATCTGGTATAGTAAAAAAGCTAGAGGAAGCTGGTGTTGATAGTAGCACGTTTTATTCAGTCATTTTGTTTGGTCATGGCGGCGAAGATGCGTTTTTTATGTCGTATGGCGAAAAAATACCGCCGGATTCTCAGGAGTGGCGCAATAAAAAGGGTATGCGCGATCTTGTTACGGCTTTGGCAATAGATACTATCGTACTAGATTCATGCCATCCGCTTGTGCGAGAAAAGGATAAATTTACACCTCTTACGCTTGGCGAGGGATTTCAGCGGCGCAGGGGTACAGCGCCGGCGATTTCTAAAGCGTTTCCGTGGATTAGGGTTGTTAGCGGATTAGATGGAGGAGTGTATCCCTTGGCAGATGAAACAGGTTATATTAATATGGCGACCACGGATAAAGGGGGGATAAATGAAACGCATACAATGGCGGAAACCTGGAATGGATGGACGTGTGTATATGAGAAAGGAGCGGATAGACAATGATTGAAAAAGGGCTTGGTGGTGGCGACAGGCCGGCTTTAGAAGCGGGGTCTACGAATCCTGACGATTATGAGGCGTTCGCGGAGAATTACTTGGCGGATATAGCCAGTGCGATGTATTATTTTGCGCAGGGTGACGGCGATGCTTCTATGGATGTTAATCTGGCTCGGTTTGATAGTCATGGTAATCTGTCTGAAGATGAATTTGACATATATCGTATTGAATACAAGGCTAGTGAAAATGGAGGGATTGGCGAATGTCGTGTGTACAAAATTGTTCCCGGTGAAGGTGACCCGCAGGAGGCTACTATGCAAGAGATTACCGCGCAAGACGCGAACCTTGATACGTGCAACACGTTGGGCCGGATTTGGAATGAGCTTGCGGTTAGCAGAAAATCCAAGGACTAAAGGTAATTTTTATGAGAAGAAGTCTTGAGACAGCATTTCTTCCGTTAGGAGAGAACGAAGATAATCTTGAAAGGGATTCGGATGCTGAGCTAGATATAGAGGCTACTTGGGGGGGTGATTCGTATGTCGACAACTATAGCCTTACTCCGGTAAAGTTTTCAGAAGTCGAGATTCATCCTGCTGGAGCGAGCGATGAAATTAGCCCTGAAGAGGTATACTGGCGGTTAGAGTCAGAGGGAGTGGTCAAAGTTGCTCCGCGTTTAGATGAACAGCTGGCGGGCAAGGCTGAAGACAGGAGTAATATTATCACATATACTCCCAGAACATGCTGCATCCCACAAACTTTTACATTAGATGATCTGTATAGAGGTGATAGGGCAGAATTAACGGAATACGAAACGCTATGCCAGCTTGATGGGTTTTTTGCCTATGTAGAATCCCTAAACGGTAAATATGCAAATGAAGCTAAATCCATGCGCGAAAATTTGACATTTATTGGCGAAAAAGAATACAAAGAAGCAGCGGCTGGTATCGCTGCCAGCTGGAAAGCAGCTCTTGAGGCAAATACCGATTTACAAATTTGTGTTATCGCTGGAGAAATTAAAATTAATAAGAATCAGATAAAGAGCGATGAATATTTATTAGATAATATACTAGCCAATTTTACCGAAGAAGATTGGGAAAAATACGGTGATAGGATTATCGTTGATCGAGATGATATTGAGAATATGCCAAAAGAAAATTTGCGAGTTGTGCTACTGGATGATTGGACTATTAGCGGCTCGCAGCTTAGAGATGTTTATCATTCGCTAGTTGATCAATATCCCGAAATAGAAGATCAAATTGAAATGCAGTTGATTGTAGCTAGTGAGCAAAGAATAAAATATGGACTTTCGGTCGATGAGCTGATGGGTGATGGTAAGAAGATTCCCGTTAGAGCGTATTTCTCGGCACACGATTCTAAAACAGCAAAGAACGGAGCTTATATCACTGGGTTTCATTCTTCTGTTGACTACGATTTCGAGAAGTTGATACGGAGAATGCTTTGGCACGCCGAAGGTAGAGAAAAGAAATCTGAACCAAGAGGAGAGATGTATATGCCTCCCGGAACAAATATCGTACGTCCGTATCGCAAGGATGGGGTGACGAGAGATAGCTTGGTTAATATCGAAAGAGCTCGCCAGTGTAGGCGCAGGCGACTGGCAGAAAGGCAAGGAAGCGGTTATGCTATACTATGAAAATATGGAGGAGTTACCGCAAAAAGCTTCTGATTTTTTATCTGGTGATTTTCTGGCTGGATTAGAGCAAAAAGATTCTGCAAAGATTAGAGATCAGGCTGCGGTACTGCCGCATAATGTAGTTCTCGAAGGGATTGGCAATCGGATGCTGATACGGGATTTTCTGGTGCAAACGAAGGGGGAACTATCAAACTATGTTTTGGATCTTGATAGTAAAGAAGCGGATTTGGAAGATGGTACACGACGGTTGTTTGGCGTTATAGACGGAAGTTTAGATGAAATTTTCAAGGCTGCTGATGATAATAAAGACAGACCGGGCGGCCTCGGCATGGAGCGTTTTCGCCAAGAATTTCGGAATCCAGACGATACCACCGTTATGAATTTGGCGAGGCATATTGCCCAGATGGACGTTGATAAGATATTAGCAATAAATAATCCGTATACCGTGATGAAGGCTATTCGAGGCGCTATCGTTGAAGAATTGTGGAAAAACGTACAGGATTATCGAGAAACTGGCGATAATCAAGAAATTAGGGATGCTATTAGTAAAACCGTAGCGGAGTTTATAGAGATCATGGATAAGGATATTTTATATAGCATGCTGTCCTCCATGCGTTTATGTTGACTACAAACCCATTAAACCACGGAAGCAGCACTGCATCGTGTCTTTTTTGCGCTTATGATGTGCAGTTGAGGTGTTAGGGGAGGGTGCAAGTTTGACAATCTGAAAATATAGGATTATAATAATGACCCGTTAATAAATAAGTGCGGTGGGAGAAAAGGTGATAGTTTATCATAATGGCTAGCCGGCTAGGGTCTATAGAGAGAATAACAGTCGAAGATCTTCGAAGACGTAGTGAAGACGATAAAATTAGACCAAAGGACGAACAATTAGAGAAGACAAGTGAGCAGCTACGGACGCTTATGCCGTATTTATGGGATAGGGCAGAGTGTCTGCTTAGGTTAACGAGAGGTATGTACGAAGATTCTACAGGGGGCGGGTTCGGTATGTACGAAGGCTCTAGAGGGGGCGGGTTCAGTGTTAAGGCTCGTCGTTATGGTGATGACAGGATATCATTGCCTATAGGAAGTTTTATAAAAAAAGCCAAAGAGCCGACACGACTAGAAGAGGGCAAAGGGGCAGAAAGAGACAAGTTTAGAAGAGATCCTATAGTTGTTTTGTATACAGTAGGAGAGGATGGTCGTGGAAGCGACAAATATCTTAAAAGCACAAGATTGGTTGGGGAGAATGGTTGTTATGATACGAAGCTTGCCGTACAAGGAGAAGATGGCGGTAATTGGCAGTTTGAGAGAGGGATTGGCTTAAAGAGGCGTCGCCGGGCCTTGGGCGTGGCTGCTGCTATGCTGGGAAGGGTTGAAGGCGTCATAGCCTCGATAGAAGGGGGTGTTTATGACTCTTGCTCAGAAGAAACTGAGCCCGTCAGTATTGAGGACGTCCTAGACAACACCGAGATGGTTCAAGATACCTCGGGATTGTTTGTTCCTGCTGAGTCAGGTTGGCATACGGGCAGCAGCTGCAATAAAAGATATCCTGTTACGTTGCATAGTCGTCCGCTTGAGAGTCTCTAGGTTGGGTGTATGATCAAAACTAAGGGACAAATTGCTGTGCTATTGTATGATTAATTAGCGGTCTAATCAATCATGACTACACTAGACTTTTCCACAAAACCGTGGAAAAGTTTTAGTTTGGTAGGGAAATGGGTAGAAAGTGGGTAAAAAGGCTTGCATGTGGGTAGTTGTGGGTAGTATAGTGGAATCAGTGGAACGAATGTTGGCGGGTAACACCAACCAAAACAAACATCCACTACGAAAAACCAACTAATCTACCACGGAGGAAGGACGACGTGCAGACAGATTACTTTGAGCGAAAGTTGGACGACAAGCGGCGCTTGACGATCCCGGCCGAGCTCAGGGCAGAGTTTGCGTCCGGCGTCGTATTGACCCGCGGGTTTGGCAAATATCTGCACCTGTATCCACAGCAAGTCTGGGATCGGGAAGTGGAGGGTGCGCTGACCGGAAGTATTCTGGATGAGCGCGTAGCCGACCTGAATGTCAAATTCCGCCGCGGTAAAACCGCCTCGGCACTCGACCAGAAACAGGGGCGAGTGACGATTGAGCAGCATCTACTCGACTATGCCGGCATTGGCCGGGAAGTCGTGGCGGTGCGGGCGGGCGCGTATTTTCGGCTGATGGCGGCTGAGAATACGGATTGATTAGCTTGAGTCAGTACCTTAACAATTTGAAAACCTCTCGAGATCAACTATCTGGGTATTTGAAGATGGCAGGTGGCAATTTGCTCCACGATAAAAACGGCAACGTTCTTTCCTCAAAACACCTCCCAAAAAACTCCACCTCACACATAAGTCTCTTTTGGAAACTATGGTTGTCACTGACAATCATCACATTTCCACTCTTAAGACAACAAAAACAAACAAAACACAAATACAAAACAGCCAGAATTAAATATCCAGTTAGGTGATCTCGAGCAGCAAAAGAGGAGGGGCTCGCCCCTCCGGTAGCCAGCCGAACTAAATTCGTCTGCGCTACCTCCTCCCCCTAAAGCTCGCTTACGCTCGTGCGGATTGGCTTACGGGATGGTATACTTTTGCTATGAGTATTAAAGAACATCCACCACAGTCGGAAGCGCTTCAGACGGGCGAACCGATTCATGTTCCCGTACTCCTTGAGGTGACCTTGGATAGGTTGCGACCAGCTAAAGGCGAGAGCTATCTCGATCTAACGGCTGGCTACGGCGGCCACGCCAGGGAATTCTTGACGAGGACGGATAATTACTTGGGCGCAGTGCTGGTTGACCGCGATGATAACGCGATTAACACGCTGGGCGATTTGGCCGAAAAAGGCGCCACGCTGATTCACAAAGATTTTGTGAGCGCAGCGCAGGATTTGGTCAAGCAGGGACGTACATTTGACGTGATTTTGGCTGATTTGGGGGTGTCGTCACCACAGCTTGACAGAGCAGAGAGAGGTTTTTCGTTTCGGTTTGACGGGCCGCTGGATATGCGGATGGATAATCGGACGGAAACGACAGCGGCGGATATCGTCAATTCGTATTCGGTTGATGAGCTGACGCGGCTGATAACTCGTTACGGCGAGGAAAGTCCCGGACGGGCCAGGCGGATTGCGCAGGCAATCGCCAAAGCACGGCCGATTCGGGGAACGACTGAGCTGGCTGATCTGATCAAGCACACTGTCGGTCGCGGCGGGATGAAACATCATCCGGCGACTCGCACCTTTCAGGCACTGCGCATTGAGGTCAATCACGAACTTCGGCTGATTGAAGAATTATTGCCGCTGCTGCCACGCCTTCTTAACCGGGGCGGGCGAGTCGGAATAATTAGCTTTCATAGTCTGGAGGATCGATTGGTCAAGCGATATTTCTGGGAGCAAGCAACTGCTGGCTATGAGGCCGAGCTGATCATCCCGGAGAAAAAACCGGTGTCTGGAACAGAAGATGTTCACAATCCGCGCAGTCGAAGCGCCAAGTTTCGCTACGCCGTGAAAACATAAAACAAAAAAAGGAGGGCGACACCATGCCAATCCACATCAAAGTACAATTCCAGGACGCAGAAGCAGCTGAGACCGTTGCGGTACGCCGCGGCTAGCAGAGCGCGTATTCCGGAATATACACTCTAAATCGGAAGCGGCCCGTTCTAACATGCTAACAGGAGCGGGCTAGCTTTCCCTAATAAAAATTATAAATAAAAATAAGAATAGAAGCAATGACAACCACCACATTTACTCCGCGACGTTCAGGCGTCCAGATGCGGCGCAATCAGAACTCAACACGTTTCCAATCTCGGGTCAAACTTGGTCCTGTCGCTCATACAGTGCTTGTTGCGCTGATGATTACAGTACTGGGCTTGATTTATTTGACTCAGGCAATTAAAACTACAGCCTATGGCTACGAGGCGCAGGATTTGGATTCGCAGATAAATGAATTGAGCGCTAAAAAATCGGAACTGGAAGTACAAAATGCTCGGCTGACATCGCTAGAGAGGGCGAAGAATAGCAATGTCGCGGCGGCTATGACATCGACCGAGACCAGTTACGCCCGCTAGCCTGAAAATGATATACTAAATAGAGCAATTATGCAGCGGCTTAGACATTCCAGAACTGGCTGGTTGGCTATCGTTTTACTCGTGGCGATGGCGGCTTTTGTGTTAAGGCTGTTTTATTTGCAGATTTTGCAGCATGGTATGTATACCGAGTTAGCTCGCGCCAGCCAGCAGCAGCAGTTTGTTATTCCGGCAGAGCGCGGCAAGATTTATATGATGGATGGGCAGGCGTTGGCGCCAGTGGTGTTGAACCGGATGATTTATACGGTGATCGCTGATCCGCAGGCAGTGGAAGATGGCGAGCGCAGTAAAATTATTGCTAGCTTGAAAAAAATCGCCGGCGGGGAAATGGTTCGCCATGCCGAAGCTAAGCTGAATAATAAGAAATCCCGCTACGAGGTTTTGGCTAGGAATATTTCCAGAACGCAAGCCGAAAAACTGAGGAAGAAGAATTTTGCCGGTATGTTGTATCAACAGGGGTCGATTCGCGATTATCCGGAGAATGGTTTAGGCGCGCACGTGCTAGGTTTCGTTAATGCGTCCGGCGATGGGCAATACGGCGTGGAGGGTGCGCTGGAAAAGCGCCTAAAGGGGCAAAACGGTTTTCTGCAGGCAGTGACTGATGTTAGGAATGTGCCGCTGACAGTGGGCAAGGATAATATTCGGATTGAGGCGAAGGCAGGCGAGAATATTGCTTTGACGGTTGATCGGAATATCCAGAGTTACACTGAGTCGGCGCTAAAAAATGGCGTCGAGGCAGCGCGTGCCACTGAAGGAAGCGTTATCGTTATGAATCCAAATAACGGTCGAGTTTTAGCGATGGCCAACTATCCGTCATATAATCCAGCGGAATATGCCAAGCAAACTAATGCCGCGGTTTTTATGAATAATGTTACGATGACGCCGTTTGAGCCGGGGTCGATTATCAAGTCGTTTAGTTTTGCTGCGGCTATTGATAAAGGCGCGGTTACGCCGTCAACCGTCTATAATAATACTGATTGCATTAAGGTGGCTGACAGGACTATGTGCAACGCGCTGCGCGGTTTGAATGGTCCGATATCAATTCAGGGAGCGTTTAATAATTCGTTGAATGTAGGTACAATTACGGCAGTGCGGAGGCTTGGCAATGGTTCGCAAATCAATTTGCCAGCACGCCAGACGCTGTACGATTATTATCATGATCGGTTTGGATTTGGGCAAGCTACTGGAATTGAATTGAACGAGGCGGCTGGTTATGTTTATCCGCCGGACAGCGCCGAGGGCAACGAAGTCCGCTATTCGGCAATGACGTACGGGCAGAGCATGAACTTGACAATGGTACAGGTGGCGGCTGGGTTTTCGTCGATTGTTAATGGCGGGCAATACTATAGGCCGGCGATTGTTGGCGGGTCGGTTGATAAAAACGGTAAAATACATCCGTCCGAGAACAAAGCGCTGCGCCAGACGGTCAGTGCTGGGACATCGTTGCAAATGCGCGGTATGCTAGCGACGGCGCGCGGTTCGTCGTTTTTATCGAAGAACGATAAGCCGGGATATGAAATTGGCGGCAAGACCGGAACATCGGAAGCGGTTGTCAGCGGTCATTATTCGCAAAACGAGACAATTGCGACCTATATCGGCTATGGTGGCGCAAATAGGGCGGAATATGTCATAATGGTACGCGTGGCGGCGCCGGGCAGAGGAATTAACCTGCAGGGAAATTACCACGCCGGCCCGATTTTCACGGACATCTCCAACTGGATGATTGATTATATGAAATTAGTACCGAAGGGATAACCATGGCAACCGCTTTACAAACAATGACTAACGAATTAACGCACGTATTTTTACTCAGCGTCGGGGCGTTTTTATTGGCGATGTTTTTAACGCCGATTTATACGTTTTTTGCTTACCGATACCGGTTTTGGAAGCGGCAGCGCTCAGAGAGTACCGACGGTAAGAAATTGAAGATTTTTGCCAAATTCCAAGCGGCGAAATTGCGGCGAAATATTCCAACAATGGCCGGAGTTATCGGTGTTATTTCGATTTTTGTGGTGACGTTCTCTTGTAATTTAGATCGAGCGCAGACATGGCTGCCACTAGCGGCGTTGATCGGCGGTGCCGCGGTTGGGCTTATTGATGATGTTATTAATCTACGCGGGCTGGGCGGTGGTGCAGCCGGCTTACGTAGTCCGGTGAAATTTGCGCTGATTATGCTTATCGGCATCGTCCTTGGCTGGTTTTTCTATGTCAAGCTGGGCGTGGCCAGCTTCCATGTGCCGTTCATGGGCGACGTGGCGATTGGTTGGCTGATCATCCCACTGTTTGCCTTTGCAGTGGTGGCGACTGGCAACGCGGTTAATATTTCTGATGGCATGGACGGACTGGCTGGCGGGTTGTTGGGGATTAGCTTTGGGGCGTTCGGGGTGATTGCCTTGCTGCAACAACAGGTGTTACTGGCGGGATTCTGCTTCACGGTGGTTGGTGTGCTACTCAGCTATCTGTGGTTTAATATTTATCCAGCGCGGTTTTTCATGGGCGATGTTGGTAGTTTTGCCTATGGGGTTAGCTTGGGGGTGGTGGCAATGCTGACTAATTCATTGTTGTTGCTGCCGGTGATTGGGCTGTTGTTTGTGATCGAGGCGGGTTCGAGCTTGATTCAGATTGTGAGCAAAAAACTCTTTAAGCGCAAGATTTTCTTGTCAGCACCGATTCATCATCATTTGGAAGCTATTGGCTGGCCGGAAACCAAGGTGACGATGCGGTTTTGGGTGATTGGCTGCGTGATGGCGTTTATCGGCGTGATGCTGGCTTTGGCGGGGGGTCATATTGCGTAACCGCACTACCACCTCAACCGCCAAGGCGGTGCGTCGACACCGGCCGATGTATCAGATCGTGCTGTACATGGGGTTGCTGTTGATGTTGGGGTTGGTGGTGATGTATGCGCTGGGGCCGCAGCGGGCAAATGTGCTAAATTACGCATACGGTACGCATTATGATAGTAACTTTTTCTTTAATAAGCAGTTAGCTAGCGTTATCATTGCTATCGCGGCATTTGCGGTTTGCGCGCTGCTGCCATTGAAGTGGTTTAATAAGTATGCGAAACAGATTTTTTTAACCGGGCTGGTTTTATGCGTGCTGCTGGTGATTATGGGCGCAGTTCTTCACCTGCCAATTGCCAAAGGTACGAACGGGGCTTACCGCTGGTTTTATTTGGGGCAATTAGGCAGTCTTCAGCCGTCGGAGCTGCTGAAATACGGCGTACTGGTGTTTCTGGCGGGGTTTTTAAGCAAACGTGTCAAACAGGAGAAAATTAATGACATGCAGGAAACGCTTGTGCCGGTAGCGGTATTGGCAGGGATTTCGTTAATCGTCGTGGTGTTCTTGCAAAAGGATTTGGGGACTGGTATGTCGCTGGTGGCGATTATTATGGCAATGCTGGTGGTGTCTGGGATGAATGGAAAGATCATCGCCAAGGTGCTGGGCGCGGTATTAGTCCTTGGCGTGTTGATGATTGCTATGTCGCCGCACCGGATTGAGCGCGTAGTAACGTTCTTACAGGGCGACAGCCGCCGCGCAGCTAGCCAGGATGACGGCGATTATCATATTCAGCAGGCACGGATTGCAATCGGTTCTGGCGGGTTGCTGGGCTTGGGGATTGGCAAAAGCGTGCAGGCGACTGGTTATCTGCCCGAGGCGATTAACGACTCGATTTTCGCGGTAATGGGCGAGACGTTCGGCTTTCTCGGCTTGATGGCGATTTTAGCGCTTTTTACGGCGCTGTTATTGTCAATTTTACGCGTGTCTGCCAGATTGCCGGACATGCGGCTGCGGCTGGCTGCGGCTGGCGTATTCGGCTGGGTAGCGTCGCATGTTATCATGAATATCGCTGCGATGACCGGCGTGGCGCCGCTGACAGGGATTCCGCTACCGCTGTTGAGCTACGGCGGTACTAGCATGATGTTTATCGCCGCGGCGCTTGGGTTAGTTTTTCAGATTTCCAGATACACATCACATAAACCATTAGAGGAGGGAAGCGATGGCAAGAATCTTAGCGGTCGGCGGCGGTTCGGGCGGACACGTTACGCCAGTGGTAGCCGTATTTAGGGAGTTGAAAAAAACAGGCGATCACGAGCTGCGGTTTTGGTGCGATCGAAAATTTGGCGCTCGCGCCCGCGGAATTTTTAGCAAATTTGACGAGACTATTCCGGTTGAGCTGATTATTGCTGGAAAATTGCGGCGTTATCATGGTAAAAGCACCAGTTTTCATCTTCGTCCGTCAATTTTACTGCCAAATATCCGCGATGCTTTTAAGGTGGTTATCGGGTTTTGCCAAAGCTTTATCAAGTTGTTGATTTGGCGGCCGGATGTGATTTTCATTAAGGGCGGTTATGTTTGCTTGCCGGCTGGCTACGCGGCTCGGCTGCTTAAAATTCCGCTGGTGCTGCACGATTCCGATGCTCACCCGGGATTAACTAATCGGCTGTTAAGCCCGTTCGCTAAAGCGATTGGCACAGGCGCGCCGCTTAAATATTATAATTATCCGCCGGAAAAAGCTAAGTATGTTGGTATTCCAGTTGCGGCAGAGTTCAAGCCGTATACGGACGAGGAGCGCCGCCAGTTAAAGTCTAAGCTGCAATTTGACTCGAATCGGCCGCTCGTGGTGATTACTGGCGGCGGTTTGGGCGCAGCCAGGATAAATGAGGCGGTGGTTGCGGTTCGGGAGGATTTGTTGGCTGAATCGTCGGTGTTTTTAATTTCTGGCAATTTGCAATATGAGCAATTGAAGGAAGCGGTCAGCGAATGCGACGGTTGGCGGCTGCAAGCTTTCGTCCATGACGGTATGGCGGAAGTTTTGGCGGCGGCTGATTTGGTAGTGACTAGGGCAGGCGCGACGACGCTGTTGGAGCTGGCGGCGCTGCACAAGCCAACTATTATTATTCCAAACGGCCGGCTGACAGCTGGACATCAGTTAAAGAATGCTAAGGTGTATCAAGAGGCGCTGGCGGCGGTGATTGTGACAGAGGACGAGCTGGATGACGACAGCCAGATTTTGGCAAAGAAAATTATCGGCTTGCTGCGGTCTCAGAAAATTCTGCAAGGTTTGGGTAATAATTTTGGCAAATTTGCCAAGCCAAACGCTGCACGCGATATGTCAAATATGATATTAACTACAATTCGTCGGCAGGGCAGGCGTAAATGAAATTTGGCTTTCTGAAAAAGAAAGAACCTAAGCTGACGCGCCGCGAGATTGCTGCGAGGCGCCAGGCTGAAATTTATGATGATATACCGGCGCCGCAATCATACCGGCGCAACCGAACGCTGAACAGCCGCCAGACAGCTTCGCCGATGGAAACATCCGAGCGGTTGGAGGCGCACCGGCTGATTAAAAAGCGGCGCAAAGCCAGCCGGCGTTTTTTCGGCGCGGTATGCGGGCTTGCAGTTGTGTTATATTTGCTATCTCAGCTGACGATTAATATTTCAGTTCAAACTCCCGACCCGAAGAGCTCTGGTAATGCCACCAAATATATTAAAATCCTTAACGACTATTATGCGTCGCGTCCAGCTGAAAGATTTCGATTTTTTTTGGATCATAATAGTTTAATAAACTTCTTTTTACAGCAAGCTCCGGAGGTAAAAACGATTCGAATCGAGGGCGAATCTTTGGCCTCATCATCAGTAAAATTGCAATTTCGCCAGCCAGTTGCTCAGTGGTCGTCCGGTAGTAAAGTATATTTTGTCGATGAAAGCGGCGTGACGTTTGAGCAGAATTATTTTGACGCGCCGACGGTAGCTGTCAAAGATGAAAGCGGCATCCCTGCCAAAAGCGGCCAAGAGGTCATTAACCGGCAATTTTTAAGTTTTTTAGGCCAGGCGGTGTCCTTATTCACCCAAAATAACCTAAAAGTGTCAGAGGCGACACTGCCAGCTGGCACAGTGTGCCAGGTTTGGTTTAAGGTTGATGGTAGGGATTATTATATACGAATGACGGTGGACAGGGCAGCTGAGCCGCAAGTTAAGCAGGCGATTATTACCATAAAGCATCTGGATGGGCAGGGGATAACGCCAGCATATATTGATGTCAGGGTAGATCAGCGATCGTTTTATAGATAGCTAAATAGGCGATCGGATAGTCTAATTAACAGGGGCGGGTATTGCTCTATTTAAGATATTAGTTCTCTTTTTGTTCTTTTTTGGGAGGCTGGGTAAAACACGAAAAACTATATATTATTATATCTAAATACTAAAAAGTCAAATATTGACTGGACGGCGAATTAGGGGAGCGGGGGAATAAAATTAAGAAAAAGTCAAATGTAAATTTCTGGCTAGATTTGGCGGCGTGTGGAAAACTCGATTTAGGTTTATATGTGATGATTTTACGCGGATTGGTTGTAAAAACGCCAACAAGTATATGCTGGCGGGCTTTAGATGTGTTGGTTTAACGGCTGCGGGTTTGGCGTGGAATGAATTGGTTTGTCTTAATGTAAATGGAATACGCGTAAAAAGTTTAGAATGATCTTAAGTTTTAGTCTGGCAGTGCTAAGGTTACCCTGCCAGGTATTGGCGGTGAAAAACGATAAATGGGAGGAAGCTGGTTTATTTTGGGTATATTTCTCATTCATCCGGTTGAACGTATTTATCAGTTCGTAAAAGGTACATTGTGCGACATTAAAATTATCTACGGAACATGATTACTCCATCGTCTTTTTTCAGGATAAATTTATGTAGTTTGTGGATTTCTGGAGATATCGGCGGCGATTAATTATGCTACCGCCCTGTTTGGGTCTGCCGGTATATTTATGTTCTAAATCTATGTTTGCCATGTTCCATGTTTTTATTGCTGTGAGCTGTTGATGGCACTTTTGGCGCGCTAATTTGTGTTATTGATTATGGTTTGGGCTTTGATCGCTAAAGATGGTATTTTTATAAGTCTATGGAATATCGGTAATTGTTAGATAATTATTCTGGCGTGACTTTAAGAAACCTGCGGATAATTAGTTCTCTTTTTGTTCTATAGTTTTTCGAGGGTTGATTTTTTAAGAGCGCGGGCGACTTCTTGCTTGATGATTTCACTATTCCACTCACCCGCCTTAAACCGCAGCAGGGGCATATTTGCATCGCCTATAATTGAGTTAACGAAAATGTCGCGCTTTTGGCGGTCAGGACGATCATGGGTGTTGTCGTCAAGTTCAATAGCTATGAGCGGTTTCATATCATTGGTGCAAATAAGAAAATCCACTGATTTGCCGTTGATTCTTGAAAATGCCCTGCTCCAGTTCTGTCCGTAAACCTTATGATCTAAAAACATGCTTAAGTGAGCTTGCGGGATGATTACACAGCCGCTTATTGCTTCAAGCAGGGTTTTATAGAATATTAGCTCGTGCTGTGTCATTGCGTAGGCTTTTTTAGCGTATACGTATTCTCTCTTTGGTTTTTTGGCGATATTATTATTTGTTTTTACTCCGATCGCTACTAAGGCAAAAATTATGATTATGACAAATAGCACTTCCATGAGTACGAGTATAGCACAATCTTTTTATAAGGTTTCGTTGATATTTTTGCTGCATGCTAATATCATAGAAGCATGAAGGTTATCACTCCGGATGATATAAGTTTGCGCGATGCACTGCCATCGGTAGATTTATTTTTGGCGGGAGGTATCACGAATTGTCCAGATTGGCAGATAGAGGCGATAAGGCTGCTGGGTAACCAGGATATTGTGGTAGCCAATCCTCGTCGTAATCGACTGTTGGCTTCCGAGGGGGCGGAGGCGGCTTGTCAAATAAGATGGGAGTATGAGTTTTTAAAGCGGGCGCGAGTAGTTTTATTTTGGTTTCCAAAAGAATCGCTCTGCCCTATTGCACTGTTTGAGCTGGGCAAAGAACTTGGGCGTAATTCATGCGTGCTTGTCGGTGCGCATCCAGATTATGCGCGGCGGTTTGACATTGTGACACAGGTGGATTGTTATAAGTCTGGAATGACGGTTTATAGCGAGCTTGCAGATGTAGTAATGGCAGCTCAGCAGGCGCTTTAATTATTAGGGCGATTACTTGATAAATGAGGTTATTTCTTTAGAAGCCAAGCTATATTGTTGTCTGGGGTATGTTGTGATATGTTTATAAGCGGATTGGATAAGAATTGTCTATTAACTTAATTAAAAGTACCTAGGAGAATAACAATGGTTAGAAAAAATTTTGGACAAACACAACAACAGCAAGAGAGCAAGAATAAGCCTTCCGCTAAGAAACGTAAGCGAGGCTGGATGATTTTTGGCGGCGTAATTGCTGCAATTTTTGCCATTACTCAAATCAATAGCGCCGCAGAACAGGCTCGTCTTGAAAAAGACAACGTCCCTATCGTTATCTCTGACGTGGACGATAATATTAAACTTGATTATCATACGAATAAGCGTGAGATATCCGCTAAAATATCGGGCATTAGTTCGTTTGCTGAAGTAAAAATATCGGAAAATAAGATTGAGGTTCATGACCGTAAAGACGCAGCTGGTAGTGTCAAGTATGAGATTAAAGACATCAAAGAGGGCGATAGCGATATTTCTATCTCTGTTGTTGACGGTAAGCGTCGCGGCGATAAGACCATTAAGGTTCATCGTCAGACAAAAGCTGATTATGACAAACAAGAGCTAGAAAAAGCTCTCAAGCGCGCCGAGGAATCAGTCAAAAAAGCCGAAGAACAATCGAGTGATGAAAATATATCTCGCGCCAAGTCAGATATTGGTAAATTACCAGACGGCAAACGTACGCCATTCTCTGAACGTATTGCCAAATTAGAAAAAGCCAAGCAGGAAGAAAAAGAGCGCGCCGAGAAGGTCCAAAAAGAAGCAGAAGAAAGAAAAAGACGGGAGGAAGCGGCCGCTGCGGCTAGGACGCGTCAACGCCAGTCAGCCCCTGCGCCGTCGCAGCCAGCTCCAGCAGAGTTGAATTTCCGCAGCTGTAAGGAGGCGCGTGCTGCCGGCTATAGCCATATGCGCCGCGGCGAACCGGGGTATTCGCCGCATCTTGATAGAGACGGTGACGGCATAGCTTGCGATAAGCATAAATAGGGAATGTTTATTTATACAGTACTCTTCTTCCGCCTTCGCCGCCGTTTTTTAGGCGTGGTAGCGGCGGCCGGGTCGGTTGGATCTACTGGTTTATCGAGCGTGCTATTGCCGCGGATTTGCAAGATAACCTCGCCGCTGTTCGTGGTGGTTTGCGGTGTAGTCGGTTGGGCGTTGGCGGCAGTGTTGGTTTTTTGAGCTGGTTGACTAGCGGCCTTTTTAACGGGCTGGGCTAATGCAGCTGCGGCGACAGCTTGCGGGCGCGGCTGGGCCGGTTGATTTTTTGGGCGGTGGTTCGGCATAATGGCGGCATTAATCTCTCGCTCGACGTCTTCCCTGTTTCGCGAGTACATGCGCCGCGAATGTTCGATGATGTGCGGCGTGTTGTCGGCTTGGCTCGGCGGAAGTTCCAGGGTGCGCGCGGAGAAAGCTGGCGTCTTCTCTCCCCCGATGACCATGTTGATGACGAAGTTACGATTGTGCATTTGCAAGAGGTCGACGGCTTCAAAATTCGGCTCAAATTGCTTAGCTAGGATTGGTGCGTCGTCGGCAGACACACGGAATGAAATCATAGTGCCGACGTTGCCAAAGACTGCGTCGCGCACGGTTTCATTCATCTGTGAGATGTACTGGTTGGCGACGGTCAGGTTGAGGCCATACTTGCGGGCTTCGGACAGGATGGTGGCGAATGAATCGGTGGCGAAGTTCTGGAACTCGTCGACGTAAAGATAGAATGGACGGCGGTCGCGGATGTCTGGGATGTCCGAGCGCGACATGGCGGCCAGCTGAATCTTGGTGACTAGGAATGAGCCGAGGATGGCAGCATTGTCTTCGCCGATGAGGCCCTTGGACAAATTGACGATCAGAATTCTGCCCTCGTCCATGATTTGGCGGATATTGAAGGTGGATTTGGGTTGGCCGATGATGTTGCGGATGATTGGGTTGGCGGTAAAGGCGCCGACCTTGTTGAGGACTGGTGCGACGGCCTCGGCGACGAACTTGTCATTCCAGCTGGCGAATTCGACGTTCCAGAATTGCAAGACCACGGTGTCGCGGCAATAGCCCAGCGTTTCTTTGCGGAAGTTTTTATCAGTCAGCATGCGGGTGATGTCCAGCATGGTCGTCTCTGGCCGGTCAAGCAGTGCCAGGATGGTGTAGCGCAAAATGTACTCTAGCCGCGGCCCCCAACTCTCGCCAAACATGCGCTTCAAGACGCCAATGACCTCTGATGAAATGTTGGTCTTTTGGTTCGGGTTGGTGACTTCCAACGGGTTGAAGCCGAGCGGATAGGCGGTGTCGGCCGGGTTGAAATAGACGACGTCGTTCAGCCGTGAGCCGGGGATGAATTTCATGTTGTTGATGGCGAAGTCGCCGTGCGGGTCGATGATGGCGTAGCCTTGATTGTGAAAAATGTCGCTGAGCGCGAATAACTCTAGCAACCCTGACTTACCTGCCCCCGTCTGGCCGATGATGTAGACGTGGCGCGAGCGGTCGTAGCGCAGCATGCCGAACTGGTGGTTGATGCCGCGGAAATTGGTGACGCCAAAGGCGGAAATTTGGTCGTCGTTGGCGTCGCTGCCGGTCAGGACGGGCAGCTTGGACGGCGGTTCGGCGGTTTTGGCGCTGGCCCAGACGATGTTTGGCGTCTCCACATTGGTGTGCGGCAAGTGAAAGACGGAGGCTAGCTCCTCGATGTTCAGGACAAATCCTTCGCCGTAAAATGCCCGCCGCCGATATTTATTTAAGAATTCTTTGCCGAATGCTGATTTCGTAGCCTTAAATCCGTTCAAATTGGTTGAATTAAATTGTTTGAAAGTGCCGACCAGCGCCTGCATACGGAGCTTGGCGTTGGTTTGGCTTTCGCCTAGATACGCTAAGCGGATTTTTACTTCGTAGCCTAATTTTTGCGATTTTTTTTCGGCCTCGGCGATGCGGGTTTTGTCGCGCTCGGATAATTCTACGGTTTTTGCGCCGTTTTCTCCAGGCTCTGGCGGCTGCCATAATGCGCCAATCAGGCTGACGAGCCACTGCATGCCGTCGCCGAAACCTGGCAATGATAGTATGCGCCCATTTTTCAAATTATCAATATATCTATCTGCGGCATGCTGCCAATCATCGGTAATCGGCCGCGTTAAAACTTGAATCCATAATTCTTCGCCGGTCGTTTCCAATTTTGCCAGCGTGCCGGTAATGCCTGCCAACGGGTCGACTTCAAAGCTTTGAAAGGTGCGAATCGGTAAGAATTCGGAAGCGGTCATCGTCAGTTCGGCAGAATAGGCAATTTCGTGGCTGCGTTCGTGTTCAGTGTAGTCCTCATCGGCTTGATGAATCTGGACAGTTGGGTATTGCGAGTAAATTTGCCCCTCGACGAAACTTTGCAGCGTCCTTGGCGTCCAAACATAAAAGCGGATCTGGCCGTTAACCGAGGCGATCTCAAAGCTAATATGCTCTTGCTGCCCGCCAGATAGGCGCAATTCTTTTTTATCGCGCAAAATGCCGTGCAGGCTGGCGAATAGCTGCTCGGCGGCTGGTTCCTTTTTATCGTTGGCTTTAGGGATTTCCAGGATTAACAAGACGCTTTCGGCCGGCTCAAACTCATCAGCGCGCTGGTAATTGCGCCAAGTTAAGAAAGATAGTACGGCAACAATTGGCATCCACACATACCATTGCAGCAGCATCTCAATAGTCCATGAAATAATTTGCATGCTAGTTAAATTATCTCACCTCTTACAGGAGTTTGCAACTTAAGCTTTTTCGTCCAAAATGTATGTGGCTTTAGCGGTGCGTTTGAACTGCGGTTTGGATTGCAGATTGAGCAAGATAGTGGTTTCTTTAACGCGCCGTTTGTCCAGAACGCGGCGGACAATTTCGTCGCGGTGCAGCGGCTCGCCGGCTTCTCTTAAGATGTCGGCAATGATGTCGGAAACCGTACCGCGGCTATAGCCCCAGCTGCCTAATGCGTAAATACCGCGGCCGATAAGAATAAAGCGGTTGTCTTTGATAAGTTCGTTGTGGATTGCCTGCGTGGTGACGTTCTTGCGCTTAAAATCACTGTCTTTTATGGCCTTGGAGATGTCTGAGAAGTGCATCGGCTTGCCGTTGTCTTCCAGGATAACGAAGATTTTATCGCGGATGTTTTTCGGGTTGACTGTCGGCCACTTGATTAGTCCCCAATTTCCTTTCAATTGAGCCAGTTTTTTACTGGTGCTTGCCAGCGCGGCGATGTTCGACGGATGTTCGTAGCTTAATTTTTTATGCATTTCTTCGGCAGTAATCGGCTGGCCGTGCTTTTTAATAAACTTGACGATTTCCTCGATTTTCGTTTTGATAGTCTTTTCGTCGCCTAGCGAGCTAATGGCTGCCGATTGGTAATAATCGTCATTTTCATTGATGATGGTGATGTTTTGCGCTAGCTCGGAAATAAATGCCGTGTGAGCTTTTTCAATCGGCGTAGCTTGCCGGCCCAAAAAATGCGACGCTAAATCTTGCACGCGCGCGATCCGTCCCATCTCTGACAAATGCGACGTCAATTCCTTCTCTATATCAACGACCGACGGTATATTGCCGTCGGTGATGCTCAGGCGCAGGCGCACCAGAATCGCCTTCTCTAGCTGGCGGACGCGCTCGCGGGTAATTCCTAGCATATCGCCAATCTGTTCCAGCGTCTCCTTGCGGTCATACAAACCGAAGCGCCGCGAAATAATTTCTTTTTCACGCTCTTGGCTTACATTGGAAAGAATATCTTTGATGACAGAACTTAGTACAGATTCTTGTTCGGTTTTTGTTGTTTCGTTCATACTATAGAAACGTCCTCTCTGCCTCACCACAGGTTATTGTTGATTGAATTATGTTTTTGATTATACAATGACAATTAATCAATGTCAAGGACTAATTGCTATAATTGTCTGGTCAAATTATAGCATGTATTTTACGTTTTTTGCAATGGATGATATGAGACTTTTTATTTTTTCTGATTATGGAATTATCTATATACAGTATAAGCGAAATGTGGCGCGGCGATTAAAGCTGCTCTTTTAGGCTATTTTTTACGCCGAGCGGATGTGCTGCTGCGGCGTCCTGAACGCCGCGTGTTCTTTGCCGGTGCGGCTTTTAGGATCTCTAGGGCTTGCTCGTGAGTGATGGTTTTAGGGTCGGTGTCTTTGGGGATCTTGGCATTTTTCGTGCCGTCGGTGATGTACGGGCCAAAGCGGCCGTTGAGGACTTTGACGCCATCGCCGAAGTCAGCGATATTCTTCTCGGCTTCGGCCTGGAGTTTGGCGGCGTAGAGTTCGCGGGCTTTCTCTAAGGTGATGGTATGCGGATCTTCGGGCTTGATGGAGACGAAGAGCTTGCCGACTTGGATGTACGGACCAAAGCGTCCGATATTGGCTTTGATGTCTTGCCCGTCTTCGGCTTGACCGACGACGCGCGGCAACTTGAACATTTCGAGTGCTTGCTCTAGAGTAACGGTTTCGATTTTCGCACCCTTCGGTAGCGGCGCAAAGCGTGGTTTGTCCTCGTCGTCAGTGGCACCCAGTTGCAACATCGGGCCAAAGCGGCCAAAGCGCGCCAGGATTGGTTTGCCAGATTTTGGATCGATGCCGACTTCTCGGTTGGCGCCGACTTTACTGCGGTCGATGCCGCCTGATTGTTCAATCAATTTGTGAAACGGCGTGTAAAATCCGTGCAGCATGGCGCTTTTAGCCAGGTTAGCGGCGGCGATTTTATCAAATTCAGTTTCGACATTGGCGGTAAAATCATAGTCAACGATTTGCGTGAAATGGTCGGTCAAAAAGTCAGCGATCAATTCCCCGCTCGGTGTTGGGATCAGCTTACCGCGGGTGGAGCCAGTTTTCTCCTGGACGACGTCGCGACTGACTTCTTCGCCGTTATAGCTGAGGACGATGACGTCACGAGGTTTGCCTTCGCTGTCGCCCTTTTCGACATAGCCGCGGGTCTGGACGGTGTCGATGATGGTGGCGTAAGTGCTTGGCCGGCCAATGCCGAGGTCTTCGAGTTTCTTAACCAGTGAACCTTCGGTATAGCGGGCTGGCGGTCGGGCGAAGGTTTGGCGGGCGGTGATGTTGTGGGTTTCGAGTGTGTCGCCGGTATGGAGTTTTGGTAAAATCTCATCTTTGCCGCCGCCATAGACGCGCAAGAAGCCGTCAAAGGTGATGACTTCGCCTTTGGCTTCAAAATACAACTCCGCAGCCGCTCCACCATCCGCCACCAGAGTACACTCTTCACTCGCATCTCCACTGGAGATGGCTCGTGAGCGTTCGGCTGAAACGTTCGCGAACAGCGGACGTTTCACAGCCTCTGGTAGCAGAGGTGTCGCGTCTGCGGTCACAGCATTTTTTGAAGACGCTACGCTTGTTGCGGCTTTCTCTGGCGCGAGTGGCGTCTCAGAAAAAATCTGGGCTGGCTTATGTGGGTCCCGGATTGTTTTATGAGATGCCCGAGCGCCGCCAATAGCAATTACCACCGTGGTTTTCTCTAACTTCGCTGCCGACATTTGGGATGCCAGAGTGCGGCGGCGGATGAGGTCGTAGAGTTTTTGGTCGTACTCGTTGGAGGTGACGGTTTCGCGGGTGATGTCGGTCGGGCGGATGGCTTCGTGGGCTTCCTGGGCTGAGGCGGATTTGGTTTTGAATTTGCGCACAGTCGAATAATCCGGGCCGTACAGCCGCTTGATAAAGTCAGTCGCACTGGCGATGGCCTGCCCGCTCAAATTGACCGAGTCGGTACGCATGTAGGTGATTTTACCGTCTTGGTAGAGCCGCTGGGCTGAGGCCATGGTGGCTTTGGAGCTGAAGCCAAGCTTAGAGTTAGCTTCCTGCTGCAGGGTTGACGTTGTGAACGGCGCGGCTGGGTTGCGAGTGCCGGGCGTCTTGGAGATGTTGCTGACGGTGAATGTGGCTGGCTTGAGGCCAGTTAGGAATTCATGGGCGGCTGCTTCGGAATCAAATTTTTGGTTGAGCTCGGCTTTGAATTCTTGATTGTCGTGGATGAATATGGCGGTTACCTTGAATTGTGAGCTGCCCTCAAATTTCATAATTTCTCGTTCGCGCTCGACCAATAGCCGCACTGCTGGGCTCTGGACGCGGCCAGCAGACTTGCCGCCCGGCACCTTTTGCCAGACTACCGGGCTGAGCTCAAAGCCAACCAGCCGGTCAAGGATTTGCCGGGCTTGCTGCGCTTGCACCAAGTTCATGTCGACAGTGCGCGGGTTCTTGATGGCATTGGTGATGGCGTCTTTGGTGATCTCGTGAAAGACGATGCGCTTGGTCGTCTTGATTGGCAAATCTAGCACTTTACAGAGATGCCAGGCAATGGCCTCCCCTTCGCGGTCTTCATCGGTTGCCAGCCAGACATTGTCTTTGCCGACGGCCTTGACGTTTTTCTTCAGCTCGGTGATGACTTTCTTCTTCTCGGGATCAACTTCATAGACAGCAAAAAAATCATTTGCCACATCAATTGGCGGCGTGCCGTCCTTGGTTTTTTTGACGATTGAGCGGATATGTCCCACGCTTGATAAGACATGAAAATCCTTGCCCAAGTACTTTTCAATGGTTTTCGCTTTAGCTGGCGACTCGACGATGACGAGATTTTTCATAGTTTTATATTATAACAAATCGCCGTGTAACCACAACCGTCAAAGAGGTTTGGCGGCGCAGGAGTTATTGCATTTGTGATTGTTCGTCATCGGAAGAATCATGATTATGGCTTAAGATTTCTTTAACTTCCCTGTATACAACTGACAGATCATCAAGAAGCTCCCCTTGTTGTGCAAGAAACATAAAACCGTCTGTTTCAGAATCATATCCGGCGACCCTAAGAGATTTCGCAACTATCCTACCGATACTTCTTAAGCGTTCTTTCTCGCTGCTATCAATTTCACCGACACGACCTTCAACTAGGAAGCCGTCGCGGATTCTTATTTGATCATCGGGCGGTTCGGTTCTTCCGGTCTCGAGCTCGCTAGTATCAAACGATAGCTCTGTCATTCTTTGCTCTGGAGGACCTTGTACAAAGAATTCTGGGAACATCCCCAAGCTTCTAAACTGAACTTGCCAACGTTGTGCGCGTTTCCATTTTTCTTGTTGCTGCTCCCATTCTTCTTGGTGTTTGCGTCTTAAATCTTCATAATTCATATTTAGTTCTCCCTTTCGTCAAATTTCCGCGTAACTATTTGATAACATCAGACCTTCGCTTTTTGAAAATCTGATATATATATCAATTAGTGGACAAAAAGTCAAACGATTAGCGAGATTATTTTTTGGAAGCTTCTTTGGCGTATTCTATGCCGGCTTTTATCATAAACGGTACGCCAGCGGTGAACGCGGCAGTGCCAAGTTTGCGCAGAAGTTTTCCGGCAGTGGTTTTTCCGCGGGTTTCTAAAAAGTTTCCAGTGGCGTAAGACACGACTGACACGACTTGGCACGCCATGCCTATTTTACCAGCCTTTACTGGGCGAGATTTTCCAGGATGGCGGACCGTATTAATGGCGGTCATCCCCGCATTAAACGCGTTAGACACGGCAATACCGCCCAGGACAAGCTTCGGCGCAGCGCCCCTCTGGTGTAGCTCGTATAGAATGGCGGCCATCTTAATCTTGTCGCCGGCGTGATCGGCAAGCGTACCGAGTATGGTTTCGCCGGTTTCTTTGTTTTCTGAGCCTAGGTTATCTGAAGAGTCTTCATTCTTTCCTATAAATTTCCTGAAAATTTTTTCAATATCAATTTCGCCGCGTGCCATTTTTCCGTCCAAAAGGTCGCCAAACGAACTGGCAGCCAGCATAATAGCGCCCCAGTGTTTATCAATATTTCTTATGCCGACAATTGACCCGATAGTACCGGCAATGCTGACCATTGTCGGCGGAATGCCTTTGCGGTTAAAAAATGGTTTTTTATCGCTGCCTGCTCCGTCATTTGGCAAATTTTCTGGTTTTTTCGTCGTTCGTTCCATAGAAAAAGGATAATACTAGAGAGCGCTTGGCAGCAAGCATGGGCAGTTTGATTGGTATGATTCACTAGATGAACTGCTGACTGGCTTCTTTGGCGCCTGGCGCCACCGGAATTATTTAAGCATCCAATTATTCGCCCCGAGCGGCTTGATTACGCCGTTGATTTCTAGCATAGTTAGCGCCGTTGAAAAGTTTGACGCCGACAGTCCTGATTGTTGCTGTAATTGGTCGCCGCCGCGGACGCCGCTGGCTATCAGGTTGATGATGATCGTTTCTTCCGGCGAACTGCCGAGCGGTAATTGGTTTTGGCTTGATTTTTTCAATTGTTCCGGCGCGATTATTTGCAGGATATCTTTAGCCTCGGTGGCGGGATAGGCGCCTTGTTTGAGCAGTGCGTTGCAGCCAGCAGACAGCGGGCTGGTGATGTTGCCTGGCACGGCAAAGACGTCGCGGCCTTGGGATAAGGCGTGAGCGGCGGTGTTGAGTGTGCCGCTGCGCTCGGTGGCCTCGGTGATGATGACGGCGTCAGCCAGACCAGAGACTAAGCGGTTGCGCTCTAAAAAGCTCCAGCGATTGACGACTTTACCGTCGCCTTTTTTCCATTCGGATAGAATAGCGCCGCCGTTTTTTATGATGTTCATGGCTAGTTTGTAATTGGTTTGCGGCGAGATGTCGGGCAGTTCATTGGGAATGACGCCGATGACTGTGCCGCCAGCTTCCAGGGCGGCCCTTTGGGCGATGCCGTCGATACCGAGCGCTAGGCCGCTGACGATGATGCAGCCGGCTGTTGCCAGGTCGCCTGCCAGCTGCTCGGTCACTTCCCGGCCGTACGCCGAGGGCTTGCGTGAGCCAACGATCGCTACGACCGGTGCGCCGCTATCTGGCAAATTTCCCATAAAACACAAGCTTTTCGGCGGATTAGCAATACTTGCCAACCTCTGGGTAAAATTATGCTCATCTGGACGGATTCTATTGATTTCCATGACTTTTGTGATAAAAAGTATTGACATGTTGTCAAATGCTTGCTATAATCAGGAGCGATTGGTTAGCTTAAAGCGCTAATCAAAAGCACCTTATACCCCCTATTCTAACTATATGTTAGGTTGCGCGCAATGGCATTAAGTATTCTTACCCTCCACTTTTTGCGATTCAACGTTACGCGCATACTAACCCCTTTAACTGCCCTTTTTTAAGGCGACTCAGTTAAGGCGAGCACTGGATGGTGTTGATGATAATCAGGCGCGGGCTTTTGGAGTTTTAGCCGCGACGCTTCGCTGAAACGAGAGCTCGGGTGGGTTGAAGGGCGACAAAGCACCAGGTGATGCCCACCCTTACCTGGTGCTTTTTTGATTGGATTTTTATGGGTTTACGAGAGATTTATCCGGCGATTCGCGGCTATGCGGAGGAAAATGTTTTGGCATAATATTGACTTTTTGTCTCTAAAATAGTATAGTCAAATGTATGACAGCTAATGACGTTCAGTACGATAAATTGCGGCGCGATCAGTGCAATGAGTTGATTCCGCGGGTGTTTCGGGTCAATTTGCCGATTGACGAAATTTTGTTTGATGATATCGAGACTGGCGATGGCTCGTATGCGATTTTGTTCCGCAGTTCCGGCGATGTTTACGCGTTGTTCGTTGCGCCGGATGGCGGGCAGCAGACGCTGGCGGATGTCGTTACTATGTCGAAAAATATGGGCATTACCATCGGCAAGTTTTATCTGCCGGACGGCGATTTGAATTATTTTTACCGGAATGGCGTCAAGTTATTTAAGCAGGCTTTCCCGTCGCTGTATTCTTGGAACAAAAAAGATGTGAAATGGTACAGTTTGCAAGTGTCATATAGCCCGGCATTAGTAAAAGTTGCTTCGGTTAACGGCGAAGTTCGCCGGTTTGATAAAGCCGGACGAGCGTGGCAAAAATTATTTGATTATTCATTCAGAAAGGTGAGAATTCATTATGAGCGAGGTTGAAAGATTGTTTACGACGCGGTTTGCGGCGCTGATAAAGAAGGCTGAAAACCGTCCGCTGAGGTTTCGTGCTGAAGCCGAGGCGGCGTTTGCGGCTTGTCCGCGCCGGTTTCGTAAAATGGCGCGCCGGCTAGACAGAACGGTGCCGATGTCGCTGGAATTTTTCATGCAGTGGCGCAGCGAACTTTTGCCGCGGTTGGAGACGATTCAGAACGCTCCGCATGATTCGCAGCTGATTGAAGCGTTTAAGTCGGTGCTGCTGGCGGAAAACGAAGCGCAGCGCTTGGAGGTGCTAGATTCGGCGGTTCGGCTGCGGCTGGCGCAGGAACGGCAGACTTTCGTAAATACGCGTTATTCTAAGGGCGAGCGGAAAATGTATGAATTGGCATTATCGTTTGTTAATCAGCCGATGGATGTTTGTAATGAACAAATTGAACGTTATGTCGCGTACGAACTATACCGGGAGGCAGCTAAAGCGAGCGGCGTGGCGGTTGTCGATGCAAATAAGAACTGGTTGGCGCGATGGCGGCAGAAGCGGCGGGTACGGCGGCAGACGCGGCGTTTAGAGAAAGAATCTCGGCGGCGGCTGGCAGCGATTGACGGCGAGATGGCGGCCATTGAGCAGCTTAACGGCGGATTGCCGGCGCGGTTGTTTGGTCTGAAAATTGATTTGGTGACGGTGCTGGCGGCGCGGCAGGAATATGAAAAAGCATTGGCGCGCCTTGGTAAAAAGTCAGCGTCGAGTCCGGCGAAGCGATTGGATTTATATCAGAAAAAAACCGAAGCAATTAGGGCTGGATATTTGGATTCCGTGCCGGGATTGTCTAATTTGTCGGATGTGCAGCAGGCATTGAAGGAGATTGACGCGGTGCTATTGGCGATTTTTGACCTCGACAGTAAGCAGCGCAATGCCATGATGAGCGCTATGAAGCAATACCGCCAACTGGTGCGCGAGCGCGAGGCTTTGGCGGCGAAAATTGAGGAATAACTTCGTTCGGACTATTTGAAGCTATTTGAGCTCTGGTTTGATTGCAGGTTTATAAAAGCCGAGGAGATGTTTCAATCCTTGGCTTTTTGATTAGATTCTTGGCGGTTTTGGCTTTGGTCTTGCTCTTGCTCGTGCTGGCGCGAGGCTTGTTCGCGCAATGCTTGCCGGCAATTTTTACACAAACCTTCCAGCTCAAAGTGGTGCTCGGTAACTTTGAAATCGTATTTATTGCCAAGATAGCGAATAAGTTGTTCAAGCTCCGGCGTTTGAATTGGCGCGGCGTTTTGGCAGCGGATGCAGTATAGGTGGTGATGATGCGGAATGAAAGGCTCGGCTAGCTCGTAGTAATTTTTCCAGCCAATAGTCACGGCATTGACGATCTTCAGCTTGTCAAAGACGACCAGCGCTCGGTAAACGCTAGTGCGGTCAATAGTTTTGCACTTTTTTGCAATATCGCTGATAGTCAGCGGAACATCTGATTTTTGCAGCGCGTCGAAGACTTGCTGGCGCGGTTTGGTTAGGCGCAGATTGTGCTGTTTGAATAAATCGTCGAGGGTCATGATATTGCAAGTATACAACTTATTGCAACAAATTTGCAATAATTCGGAGGGTTTGGCATTATGAAAAGCTATGGATATGGCAATTAAAACAGTGATGAATTTGCACGATTTTGCACCATCGCCAGACGTCAATGCGGCTTTTTCTGGCTTGGTGGCGGCAGTCGTGCAGGCTACAAAGTTACCGAAGTGGTGTAATGATGAGGTGTGCCGCGAAGTGCAGCGCCGTTGCTCTCTGTCGGAATCAGAGATGGAGATGTATTGGTCGCGGCGAATTGCCAGCTCGGCCCGTCCGCAACAAGAGCTGGAAAAGTTTTGGTATATTGACAATTACCGCGAGCTAGTGCGGCGTGAAGTTGGCTTGCTGGGCGGGTCGGGTTTGTCCTTGACTGACGGTAGCCGCGCGGCGATGATTGGCAGCGGTCCCCTGCCTTTGACTGCTTGGTGTTTGTGGTATCAGACAGGCACGGCGGTTGACTTGGTGGACGTGGCGCCGGCTGCTTTGACGCAGTCGCGCGAGCTGGCACGGGCGATTGCTTGGCCAGTTGGTAAGTGCTTGGTGGCGGACGGAGCGGCGGTAGCTTTGCCGGATAGTGCTTACGACGTGATTTATGTGGCTGGGCTGGCGGGCGATTCAGCTGAAGCCAAACAGCAAATTATTGATAATATTTTGCCAGCGCTCCGGCTTGGCGGGCGGATCATCGTGCGCGGTGCGCATGGCGCGAAAACGTTGTTATACCCAGCGTTTGACCCGAATAGTTTGCAGCGCGTGCAGTTGCTGGTCGAGTATAATCCTGACGACGATATCATTAACTCAGTATACGTGTATAAGAAAGGCTAATTATGAATGATAAGAGTGCATTATATTTGGTGAACGGCGCGCTGGGTGCTGGCAAAACCACGCTGGTCGATTTTTTAGTGCAGCAGCCTGAGTTTGCTGGCGCGCGAGTGGTTGAGAATGAGTTTGCGTCGGAAAGTATTGACAGTTGCACATTGGCGCAACGGGTTGATGAAGTGGCAACAATTGCTGGCGAGTGTATCTGCTGCAGTAGCGGCGAAGAGTTGATTGATATTTTGCACAATTTTGCAATAAGCGGACGAGCGCCAGTGATTATTGAATCGACTGGCGTCGCTAACACTCTGCGGGTGGTCGAGAAATTGCTGGCTGGCGATATCTTTGAGCAGTATGATTTGAAGCAGTCGTTGTATGTTGTGGATGGAGCTGAAACCAAGGCTGAGGGCCTGGCGAAGGCGTTGCTGGCGGAAGCTCAGGCGGCGGATACGGTACTAATCAGTAAACTGGATTTGCTGACTGAAAATGACAGTCAGCAGCTAATTGAAACATTGTTGCAACAAGGGCTGACGAAGGTTGTGATGATGGATCATGGTAAGTTTGACTTGGCGCAGCTTGATGGTGTATCGCGGATTTTGGATTATTTGTTGCTGCACGAGTCTACGGAAAACGCGGCTGAGAATGTCTTAAATTATAGCGTGATTGATGTGTCTGGCTTGGCTATTAGCTCTGAGAATATTGAGAAGATCTGGGCTAGTTTGCGAGATAAATACGGTTTGCGGCGCATGAAAGGTGCGGTCGCTGGCGGTAACGAAATATACCACATCGAGGCAACGCCGCAGCAAGTACGGGTTACGCGCGGTGCCATTGACGAGTCATTAAAATTAGTTGTCATTGGCGAGCGGGCGCGTGAGATTACGCGCGCAGTAATTATGAAGGAGTTGAGATGATGGAAGGTACGAATAGTGCAAGAGCGGCGGTTGATAAGCTGCTTGATATGTATGATAAGTATAAGACTTTGACAGCAAAGATTGCTGCTGCGGAGCGCCGTTTGGCGTTGGCGAAATTGAAGAATAGCGGTGTTGAGCAGATACGGATAGAACTGGACGACTTACGGCATAGTCAGCAGCAACTGTCTGATGATATGATGTTTGACACGCCACTAATTTGGGTGATGTACAAGTTCGAGGCCTACCAGGATGAGGCGCAGCCGATTCAAACCATACACGATTTTCGCTTGCACTGCTCGAAGCCCGGCTATATTTGCACTAAGCGCTTTATATTTCTTAATGCACATTTGTGCAGTAACGGGCAACGTCCTCTGACGGACAGCAAAAAATATCCCGACGAAATGCTGCTCAGTGAGATTTTTCCGCTACTTGGCGAAATTGAACAAGATAAAGCTTTCTTGTCTAGTTGGCGCGCGCACGAATATTACCAGGAAGATGGCGCGATTAAAAAGTGGCAAAATTACACGCCAAGCAGTTCATAAGGATATTTTGGCTGGTCGATTTTAGTAGCGCGCGCGTCAGTGATGACGTATTCAGCTTGGCCGTTGACGACTTTTTGCGATAACTTCCCTTTGACGGTTAACCAAGTTCCATCTGGATAATCATTGAAAAACGTTTTTTCTACCAAGATTTTCATCGGGACGCTGTCGACGGCGCAGCAGCTGATGACGTAGCGCGCGATATAGAAATAATTGTAGCCGTAGTTTTTTAGCAAGCCGTTTGAGACGAAGCCGGTTATAGAGATATCGGTGTTGTTAAAATATGAAGTTTGCTTACAGGAATTTATGGCGGTTTTCCAGCGATTGACCGAAACAATAGAGCTGCCTTCCCTGGGTTTAGGAATTTCGCAGCGGCTTTCCGGCTCAATAATGGCTGGGCTTTCTCTCTGAGCGAGACTGCTGGGCGACAGCGGCTTTGGCGGTAGTAAGTAGCCAGCCAGTAGGATAATTATTGCCAAATAAGACGCTGGCTTAACACTTTTTAAGCTGAATTTAGCAGGTTTAACAGAGGCTTTAAGTTTTAATTGCAACATTGTGTCAATAAGCAAAAGTACGATTCCGACGATGCTGATAATGCTGGCAAATATGTGATATCGCGGGTGAATGTAAAAACCGAGCTGGTCGCGGCAAGCTAATAGCAATATGTAGCCGCAAACGATAATTCCGCCGATTGATTTTAATAAATTAACGCGCATATAAGTTTACTCCTATCCCCGCCGCGAACGATAACGCAAAAATTATCAGCACAATTACCATGATGAAGCGCCAGCGAAAAGTTGTTTTCATGAGCATAATCAGCTTGATATCAACCATCGGGCCGGCTAGTAAGAAAGATAAAATTGAGCCGGTCGTGAAGCTGCGCGCGTACGCCAGCGCAAAAAAGGCGTCGATACTGGAACAGATTGAAACGATAAAACTGAGGCCAATCATGGCGGCAACTGATAAGATAATGTCGCTGCCGACGGCGTTTATAATAAAGCGCGGGACGAAAACTTGAGTGGCGGCGGCGATGCTGGCGCCGATGACTAGCATGGTGAATAATTGCCAAAATTCGTTGCGCGAGAAGCTGAATAATTCTGGTAGATTTGAATTGTGTTTGTGCGAGCGGCAGTAGCTTTTGAACTCTGGATTTATTACGGAATCTTCCTTGAAAAAGCTGACGATGAAAGCGGTTATCTGAACGATGACAAGCGCGAAAATAACCCGCCACCAAACCATGCGCGGCTCGAAACTGAAGGCGGTGATAGTGGCGATGATGGTGATTGGATTAAGGATTGGCGCGGCAAACAGAAAACTGACGACATCAGCGGGTTTTAGACCGCGGGCTAGCAAGCTGCGGGCAACCGGCACGTTGCCGCACTCGCAAACTGGCAGGGCTAACCCCGCTATCGATAAGACAAGCCGCCGGAGTAATGCGTTTTTTGGTAAAATTTTGACCAGCTTTTCCGGCGGTAAAAAGCGGCGGATCAGAGCGGAAATGATAGTTCCTAAGATGAGAAATGGGACCGCTTCAACGATGACGCTCAGCGTGAGCGTGAGGAAATCTTGCAGCGATAATGCTGCTTGAGACAGCCATTTGCCAGCCTCGCCGCTAGCTAACCATACGCCAAAATGGAGGCTAAAATTGTGAAAAATAACAACTAGCGAACCGGCGGCAATCCAGCCGAGAAGCTCTCCGTTGTTGGATATGAAGCTAGCAAGTCGATTATTAGACGTTTTGCTTTTTGCCATATATAAATTATACCGCACGCGCTTTGTGTTATACTAAATCATTATGAAACATCTCTGGCATTCGCATCACCCATTTCGGATTTTTTGGTTTTCGGCGCTGCTGACGCTGGCGTTGGGCGGGCTGATTTTCGGACATTTCGGCGCGAGCGGTTTGTGGTTATTCGCGATTCTGGTGGTGCTGGAAGTGACTTTTAGCTTTGACAACGCGGTGATTAACAGCAAGGTGTTAGCCGGCATGAGCCAGGTTTGGCAAAAGGTGTTCTTGACAGTTGGGATTTTCGTGGCGGTGTTCGTGGTGCGGTTCGTGCTGCCGATTATCATCGTGATGGTGGCGAGCGGCCATGGCTTTATGGAAGTGGTTGATTTGGCACTGCATAAGCCGGCGGAATACGGCCATATTTTGCACGAGGCCTCGCCGATGATTGATGCTTTTGGCGGCGCGTTTCTGATTATGATTGGCCTCAGTTATTTCATTGATTATAACAAGCGCGTGCACTGGATGCGTCATGTCGAGCCGTGGATGGCTAAGGCTGGGCGGTTTGAGAATTTCAAGGTGTGTCTGATGCTGAGCGTGGCGGCGGTGCTATATTTTACGGTTGAGCCGCCGCATCGGGCGCTGGTGCTGATCTCGTCGGTGTTGGGGATTATACTGCACATCGGTCTGGAATTGTTCGGCTCATTCTTTCATGAGGACGACTCTAAATCGGTCAAGGTCAAGACCGGCTGGGCGGCCTTCGCTAGCCTGCTCTATCTGGAAGTGCTGGACGCTAGTTTTAGCTTTGACGGCGTCATCGGCGCGTTTGCTATCACCAGCAGCGTGCTGCTGATCGTGGCGGGTTTGGGTGCTGGAGCGATTTGGGTGCGGTCGCTGACGGTGTATTTGCTGCGGACGGGTATGCTCAGCAAATATAAATATCTGGAAAATGGCGCGCACTGGGCGATCATGGCGCTGGGTATGATGATGATCGCCAAGCTGTTTCATCTGGAACTACCAGAGTGGGCGACGGGCGGACTGGGCTTGCTGTTTGTGAGCTTGGCGGTTGGTAGCAGCATGCTGGAGGCACGAGCGATTAATTTGCAAGAAGCAGCTGCAGCGAAATTACATAATGCTGAGCGGCGGCTGAAACACGGCGCGGCGAGGATTGTGCCGCGAAAGCGGCAGTAGTTGCTGGTACTCGGGGTTTTTTGTTTCGGGCGGGAGCGTTTGCTATTGCGACATTGTTGCAATAAGCATTTTTAATTTCGCAGGCGCAATTGTGTAGTGATGTGCCGGGGGTTAGAGCTTGACGCTGAGCGGTTCGATAGTATCATCAAGAAATGTGCCGATCAGCTTGATGGATTCGGGAATTGTACAATCGCGGAGGATTTTTTGCTCGTCGGCGTTAAATTTACTGAGGACGAAATCAACGTCGCCAATTTGCCGTCGCAGTAAGTTGTCGGTACCGATACGAATATGCCAAAAGTCGGAGCCAATGTGAGTATGTAGCGATTTTAAGCCGTTGCTGCCAGCGTCGCGCCCGCCTTTACGGACACGGATTTTGCCAAAATCAAGCGCTGTATCATCGTGAATAATCAGCAGGTCATCAAGTGTCAGCTTATAAAAATCTAAGATCGCCCGAGCGGCAATGCCGACCTCGTTATAGTGAGTGGTCGGTTTGACAAGGAGGACTTTTTCTCGTGGAATAGCAATAGGTAGTTTTGTGCTAGCGGCTGAATCGACCGTAAAACTGTTTAATTCGGCGATATCCGCAAAGAATTTGGGTTTATTGCTAAAATGTGCACTTTGCCCTGCTGCCAAGTGATCGATAACCAAAAAGCCAGCATTATGCCGCGTGTGAACGTACTTTTCGCCAGGATTGCCGAGGGCCAGAATGATTTTCATAGCCTTAGTATAGCACCTTGACTGTGATGACGTATAATAGATGTATGGCGAAACGCGATGATGATTTGGAATTTAGTGTTAATGCGGCGTTTGACGAAGCGCGGGCGGTTGTTGATAAAGTGCCGCTGTATTTGGTGAACGGCTCTCTGGGTTCCGGCAAGACCAGCGTGTTGGAATTCTTATTGCAACAAAGTGACTATAAGGGCGCGCGGGTGATTGAAAATGAATATGCTAACGAAAATGTTGACGGCTACCGGCTGGAGGGATTGGCGGAGATGGTGACGACGTTGGCTGGCGACTGCGTCTGCTGCTCGTCGAAACACGCGCTAACGCGGATGCTGCTGGACTTTTGTCGTAATTCGCCTGCCCCGGTGTTTATCGAGGCGACGGGCGTGGCGCGAACGATGAACTTGGTCGAGAAATTGATAAATGCACAAATCTTCAATAAGTATGAGTTGATGCAGAGTTTTTACGTGATCGATGCGCACGAGATTTTGCGCGGGATTGAGCCAGCGCACGAAGTTGAACTGCAAGCAGCAGACGTGATTTTGGTGACCAAGGAGGATTTGCTGAACGATAGCGAGCTGGCTGAATACGAAGCAAAACGCCGCACCCTACCCTATGCCAAGGTGCTCAGCGCGCCGCACGGTCGGTTTGATCTCAGTAAATTAACCACGCCGTCGGGACTATTGGCGTTTTTTGATACGTATGACGGCGAGCTAGCGGTGCCGGACAATCCGACGTACGCGGTACTGGATGTTTCGGGCATGAAAATTACGGCAGTGACGTTGGAGAAAATATGGCCGGAATTATTTGCGGCGTATAAACTCAGGCGGATGAAGGGCTGCTTTATCAGTGACAACGGTGCGCGCCAGCACGTGGAGGCGACCGAGCAGCAAATTCAGCTAACTAATGCCAAGCCTGAGGAAGCGGCAAAAATCGTGCTGATCGGCGAGCGGGCGGATGAAATTATGCGCGAAGTTTTGGCGGCGCAACTGGTGATGTTTGGATAAAAGTTCGCTTTCGTCGTTTCCGACTCATCAGCATAGACACGCATCTATGGAGCGAACTGACAAGCAGGAGAATATGTACGACGGAGAGAACCGCCAAGTATTCTCGGCGGCTTGTCAGTTAGCGTGTGGCTACATGAACAGGTGGACGATCCACGCTGTCACGATCATCAGGATAATACCGATGAGGTATCCCACTTTCCTGACGATAGAAACGTCCTCCGAGCTAATTCGCGCTGTGATCAGCGAGAGGATGAGATCGATGCCGATTGCCTGAGCAAGGCCCAGACTGGGCAGACCAAACGTGGGAGCGACGAACCAGCCCCACATGAGCATGACGCCCCAGCCCTCAATAAAGAGGGCGATAATCAGCACGATAATGTTGGCAGTGATACTGCCAGCCTCCTTCTCGACGTCACTTCTCATGACGAACCTCTCTCCTTACCCGGACGGAATGTCCGTGTTTTATAAAAAACACTGCCCTGGCGCCCGGATGGCGCTTGAGCAAGATAAGGTTTCACGACACTATTTTGCCTCCGCTAAAATAACGCCATAAAATCTCACCTTGCTCTATTCTCAACTGCTTGTCAAAATACACTTTTGGACAAAACGTCAAACATCTGTCAACAAAAGCTGATATATATCATATCCGAACACCGAAGTCAATAGATTAACGCAATTTTATTGAATTTTAGGCAAAAATAGGGTGAAGGTGACTATAAAAACTAAAAACAGCCCCGCGAACTCTGACGTGAGGCGCGGGACTGGCTTTATCAGCCTATAAACTTAAGGCTTATGTATAGCTAATGATTTTTATTCTGCAGAGGAATCTGAGTTGTCAACGGTAATTATTGGATAAAAATTACCGCTTGGCTCCTTTCCTTTCCCCGGTTCCACTATAAAAACGATACCGCCTTTTAATAAGTCAGAGAGCGATCCAAGCGCTACTTGAGCCGCTGCTTGTCCAACTGCTCTCATAAGTTTCTCGATAGCTTCTTTTTGTTCCTGAAAATCTTTATCTGATTCAGCGCTGTCTGTTTTTAGCATTTCAGCGCCAACCACAACTTCGCTAAAATTTGAACGCGGGTCATTGCCTGGCTCTGCTGTAATAGATATACTTGCTTTTGTGCAGCCAGTCCCTTCGGGCATATTAATTATAGACGAATCTTTTTTGGACGAATTTCTTTCAGACGAATCTTCTTGATTAGCACGTGTTATTAAAGATTCATGGTAGCCTGTGTCTCCAACAAGAAAAGTGACTCTTACAGTGGTTTCTCCGCGCTTTTTGTCGTTACTGTCTGGATACACCAAATCGATACTTCTAACAAAACCAACGCGCATAGAGTCGGGTGTAGTTCTTTCGCTAAAATAAGGCTCTGCATCAATAATAACTCTAGACTCGTCAGGGTCAACAATCTCACACATATACCGCGTACTATATCACAAAAATGGTGTTTTACAAAATATCGTAATAGTCCAGGTGCTATTGATAAATATGAAACGACGCACATTGCACTAGAAAAGATGCCTGAGGGCAGACATATTTGTGTTGATAGACTGGTTGAAGAGGCTATTGCAGCATATCAAACGTGGAATAGGGATTGTCTCTTTCAGTCCCGACCAGGATGAGGAGCTATAGCTAAACAAACAGTTTATTCTAGTAAATGCTTATTCCGCTTCTTCGTATGCCTAAAAATTATACACACAAAGACCAAAGACAGTAGCTGCGCCAGGACGATTCGCACGATTTGCAGTTTGTCGTGACCTTGCGCCGACTCAATATGAACAATGTTGATAATTACATTGTTTAAGAAATGATCAGCCAGCCCCAGCCACAGACTGCCGGTTATCTTGTATAAGAGGCTTAGCTTTAAACCGATCAAACATGAGAGCAAGGCGTAGCCGGCACCCAAAAGCACCATGTCACTCCATGACAATTCGCCGTCGAGAAAAGCACGCAGCGGCATCGCCAAGTGCCACAAGCCGAACAGCAAGGCACTAGCAAGGATGGCTTTAGCAAAGGTGTATTTCTGCTGCAAGATACGGACGAACAGTCCGCGAAATAGCCCCTCTTCCATCCATACATTAAAAATGTTGAACAATATAACGAAGCCGATACTGACGCTGACGAGCTCGTTGCTTTTGGTGAGAGAAAAGCTACCGGCGATTAGTTTTAGCGTAGGGCTTGCTCCTTGGCAGTGGAGGATGATGAACTCAACGGCGTAAGCGATGGCGTAGAAGAAGGCGCCAAGGCATAGTCCCAGCTCGATATTCTTAAGCCAATATTTGGACCTAAAACCAATATCTCGCCACCGCAGATGGAGAATGCGCAGAACTATGAAAATTATCGCAATACCGGCGATCTTGTGAACAAGGTTCTCGCCAAGGGTACCTTCATCCGTCCGTAAGACCAGATATTCAATTAGGCGGAAAAAGTAGCAGATAGCGTAGACGACGAAGCAGACTAGTAGCGGGTTGAGAGTGATGAATTTCTTGATTTTTGCCGTCTGTTCCATAATCTTGCTTTATAATTTTAGGGCGGTTTATTTGCGTTTTTCGTTTTCTTTGGCTTGTTTGTAAGCCTTGGTGACGGGTGCCAGGCCGCGGGCGACGCGTTCGCGGTTGGCTTTGAGTTGTTTTTCGTCGCGGAAAGATAGCTTGATGGGCGTGCCGGCGAAGTTGAAGGCTTCGCGTAAAGTTCGTTCCAGGTAGCGTTTGTAGCTCCAGTGGACGAATTTGAGGTTGCTGCCGTAGATGACGAACCATGGTGGGGCCGTGTCGGTTTGGACGATGTAGCGGAGCTTTGGATGCGAGTTCTTCAAGCCGGCTGGCGGATGAGCGGCGACGGCTTTTTGTAAGAGGTCGTTGAGGACGCGGGTTTTGCATTCTTGGCGGCGGCGAGTGTGGATGTCGAGAGCTAGGTCGAACAATTTGGCGACGTTTTGACCAGTGACTGATGAAGTGAAAATCAGCGGTGCGTAGGGCGTAAATTTGAAATGATAGCTGATTTGTGGTGCTAGTTCGTCGTGGGTGTAAGCATCTTTGCCTTCGACGGAGTCCCATTTGCTGACGACGAGGACTAGCCCCTTGCCTGCTTCGTCGATAATTCCTGCCAGCCGTTGATCTAATTGAACGTTCAATTCGTTAACATCCATCAAGAGGAAGCAGATATCGGCTTCGTTGATGGCCTGCATGGTGCGCAGAACCGAGAACTTTTCGATGCCGGTTTCTTGTTTGCCTTGGCGGCGGATGCCGGCGGTGTCCAGTAGTTCGATGGTTTGGCCGTGGTAGCGGACTTGGACGCGGTTGACGTCGCGGGTGGTGCCAGCAACGTTGGCGACGATGGCTTGCTGTTTGCCTGCCAAAGTGTTGAACAAGTTACTTTTGCCGACGTTCGGCCGGCCGATCAAGGCGATGCGGATGATGTCGTCAGGTGTGGTTTGAGTGGCTGGCGGAATGAGATCGGCGATGGTATCAAGTAATTCGGAGATGCCGATGTTGTGCTCGGCGGAGGTTTTGATGATGGTTTTGATGCCGAGGCGTTTGAATTCGTCGGTGTGGAGCGAGCCTTTGAGGTCAGCTTTATTGGCGATGAGGAGGACGGGTTTGCCGCTTTTTAAGGCTTTTTTGGCCAGTTGACGGTCGGCGTCTGATGGGTAGACGGTGGAATCGACCATGACGAGAATGACGTCGGCCGCGGCGGAGGCATCAGCGATTTGGTCTTGGATGGTGGCTTCAAATTCGTCTTCGGCGGGCTTGAGGCCGGCGGTGTCGATGAGCCAGAATTCGGCGTGCGTATTTGTTGCAGCGCGACCACCAACCGTCTCCTCCACGTCGAATGCATCCGGCAACGCCGTCCGCAGAGCTATCGACTTGTCGGAGAGGCTAGCGGTTGCGCCAGCGCCACGCTCCTTCTCTGGAGTACTCTTTTCGCTTGCATCTCCGCTGGAGATACTACGCGAGCGTTCGGCTGAAACGTCCGCTCCTCGCGAACGTTTCACAGCCTCCAGCGCAGGAGGTGCCGCGCTTATCGCAGCTTTCTCAGGAGATGAAGCACGGTGCTTATACGAAACTTTGCCAACGACGTTGTCGCGGGTGGTGCCAGCTTCGCGGGCGACGATGGCGGTGCGGGCGCGTGTCAAGCGATTGAAAAGTGAACTCTTGCCAACGTTAGCTTGGCCGATGATGGCGACAGTAGGTAATTTACTAGACATAATTACGCCTATTATACCAGAGGCATGAGGATTTGGCGAGAATAAGCGTTATGCGAAATGGGGCTGACCTTAGCCTACTGAAGTGGGTGTTGCGGTAGCGGCTGGTGAGGGACTGCTTTCGGGTGTTGGCGGAATGTAGCCGCATTCGGGGCTGTTGGGGATGGCGGTGATACTGCCTTGCTTGTCGTAGAGGCGGTATGAGTATAATAGAGTGGTGCCGTCACAAGCTTTTGATATTTTGCCTAGAAGCTCTCCTTCTTCGCAATCTCGCCCGCAGCCCGCGTCAACCAGCTTCCAGTCAAGATCGGGGTTGCCTTTTGAATCTGTCTGTGTATTTTCTTGCCCTTGTTCTGTGTCGGCTGGTTTTGTTTCTGATGTTGGCGCGGCACAGCCCGAAGCAGCCAGTGCAATTCCAGCCATGACGCCAAGAGCTTTCCCTGCTCCTTCTCGTAACGACTCACGTAAGTTGCCAATCGAAAACCTTTCGCCTGTTCCCATAATAATATCCTCCTAGTGTTTATGATGTAAGGTATAGTACACTATCGTTAATTTGGTGTCAAATTGCTTTCCTGAAATTCCCCTCGCTTCATGCCGCCAAGCGAATAACTACCAAAATCTGTCCGGTGGAGTTTTTTAACCGTGTAGCCAAGCGCGGCGAAGGTGCGGCGGATTTGGCGGTTGCGACCTTCGCTCATCTGGACAATCCAGCGGTGCTCGTCACCGTCGTGCTGGCGCTCCAGCGTCAAGCGGCTGGGTCCGTCAGGCAGCTGCACGCCAAAGTCATTGATCATTTGCCGATGGAGCGGCTGGAGCGGCTGGTCGAGCGTCACCAGATAGCGCTTAATTTTATAAAACGACGGGTGTGTCATTTGGTGAGCGAAGTCGCCGTCGTTGGTGAGGAGAATCAGTCCCGAACTGTCTTTGTCTAGGCGGCCGACAGGCTTCAAGTAATGGAGGCTTTTTGGCAATAATTCGTAAATGGTCGGTGCGCCGCCCTGAGAGGCGCGCGAGCAAAGATAACCAACGGGTTTGTGGAGGAGGATGAGCTTTTTTGGCTGGATGTGCAGCTCTCGGGAGTTATATAGGACAGTGTCGGATTGGCTTATTTGCCGGCCTAAAACCGCGCGGTCGCCGTTAACTAGTATTTGCCCCTGCTCTATCAGCTCGTCAGCTTTCCGGCGCGACACGCCGAGGCTTAAAGCTATAAATTTGTTTAGTCTCATCGGATTTTTTACGGGCTGCCATCCGGTCATTGTTGCGGTGCTGTCGGCATAGAAGTCGGTGCTGGAGCTGGTTGTTGCTGAGCTGGGTCATCTGCTTGAGCTTGGGCAGATTGCTGCATGGCAGCTGCGGGGTCTGGCGCCGCTGGTGTTAGTACTGCTGCGTCCGATGGATTTGGAGCTGCGGGCTGCGGTGCTAATTGTGCTGCGTTTGGATCAGCTGTCGGCATAGAAGTCGGTGCTGGAGCTGGTTGTTGCTGAGCTGGGTCATCTGCTTGAGCTTGGGCAGATTGCTGCATGGCAGCCTGAATCGGACTCTGCGGGCTAATCTGCGGAACTGGCTGTAAGACTGGCGCTGTATTTTCTGGAGCAGCCGGCTCTGGCGGTGTCTGAGGTGCTTGAGGCGCTTGGGCTGTTGGCAATACTGGCGGTTCTTCTGGGGCTGGCTGCGTTGGCTGCGGAATAGGCGCAGAGATAGGTTCCATAGTTGCTGCCGGTTCTGCTGCTGGAACGGTAGGAATAGCGGGTGCGTTTAATTCCTGGTCAATTAATTCCGAAACATCAACCGACTCGCCTTTTTCTGATGCTGGTAGCGGCTGAATAACTCTGTCGCCTAGACCAGCTGGACGCGGCATTGGCGATGAGAATGGCGCTAGAGGCTGCGGTAATCCGCTTGGCTGTGCGGGCTGCGATGCGGCTGACGCCGGCCGAGGCAAACCATTTGATTGAGGTGCAGCCTGAATCGGACTCTGCGGGCTAATCTGCGGAACTGGCTGTAAGACTGGCGCTGTATTTTCTGGAGCAGCCGGCTCTGGCGGTGTCTGAGGTGCTTGAGGCGCTTGGGCTGTTGGCAATACTGGCGGTTCTTCTGGGGCTGGCTGCGGCGACAGCGATTCGACATCTGGCCGCTCAACCGATGGGGTGTCGTTTGGGTCTACTTCAAGGTTTTCTACGTACGACATATCTTGGCTGGAATTATCAGACTCAGCAGCAGCAGACGGTTTTGGCTCGGTGCCAATTCCTGGTACATCGCGCAAAACTTCGTGAACTGCTCTGACAACGTCTTCAATGCCTACTTGCGATTTAACTAAATATCTGTCAGCACCCAGCTGCTCGCCGCGTTTGCGCTGGTCTTCGGACGACAAGGCGGTCATCATAATGACTTTGACGTCCTTCGTTTCAGTAGTGGATCGCAGAATATCCAGCATATCGAAGCCAGATATCTTTGGCATCATTACATCGCTCAGGATAAGACGCGGACGTTCTTTGATTGCCATGGCCAAAGCTTCTTCACCGTCGCCCGCCGAAACGATATCGTAGCCCTCCGCCAAAAGCCGCACGCCGTAAATTTCGCGCAGGCTTTTGTCGTCTTCAACCAATAAAATTTTCGTCATATACTTATACTATACTTAAATTTCTCTAAAAAATCTATAGTCCTTATGGTTACTTTCTGTCTGGTATTGACAGATTGCTGCGTTGAGTGTTTAAGCTATCCTCAATCTCTGCCAGCGTCGGCGGTTTGGCGGCTGGCTGGGCTGGTATTTCCTGGGATTGTGCGGATGACTTCTGGAGCGGCACGGATGTTTGCTGAGGCGGCGCGGGCGCTTGCGAGGCAAGTTCATCCGGCGGCCTGGTCGGCATTTGCGTAGTCGGCGTCGGCGTCAATGTTTGCATCGGCGAAAGGTCTGATTTGGCTGGTTCTGAGGACAAAATAACAGGATTAACATGGCTGGGTTCAGTGCTGGCGGCTATTTCTTGCGGCATAGCCATGGCTTGCATTTGCATTTCTAATTCATCGGAAACTTCTTTGGCGGCAGGGTCGATTTTAGATTCTTCCAGCTTTCGTTTCGCTTCAATATTACTCATCCTGGGGATGTCTAAGAAGAATGTGCTGCCCTTTTTATATTCGCTTTCGACATGTAAATTGCCAGACATAGCCTCTGCTAGCCGGCGGCTAAGATACAATCCCAAGCCAGTGCCACTGATTTCTTGGGTGTCGGAATTGTTGACGCGGTAAAATTTTTGGAATAAATGAGGGATATCTTCCTTCGGGATGCCAATTCCGCTGTCTTTGACGCTGATGGAAATCTGTTTTTCATCACCAGTTATATCAACGACGACTTCGCCGTACGGCGTATATTTGATGGCGTTTTCGATCAAGTTGCTGACAACTTCGCGGAAGTGGTCGGGATCGACATTGGCGTAGAAAATTGGCTGCAAAGATTTTTCGCTGCCGTCGTCATTAATCTTCACCGCCGGATTAAAAATGTAGTCAAGCTTTTTTTCAGCGGCTTTCTGGGCTAGTCCGTCAAATATTTCTTTCACGAATTCGTTAACGTCAATTACCTTCGGCTCGTTTTTTAACCGGCCATCCTCGGCTTTGCTAATATCCAGCAAATCTTGGAATAATTTGCCTAAATGCCGCGCCGATTTGTGGGCTTTGGTAATAAAATCGCGAGCCTTTTCGTCGATATGAGCGGTGGCTGGGTTTAATGCCAGACCCAAATATCCCTCAATTGACGCTACCGGCGTGCGCATTTCGTGGCTGGCGGTGGAGATAAATTCGGCTTGCTGGCGCTCCTCGGCTTTTTCTCTGGTGATATCGCGGAAAACGACGATAATTCCCTCGCCGTCCTTGCCGACTGGCGAACTAACGATTGACACCAGAATGCGTTTTTCAGAACTGGTGATAAGGAATAATTTATCGCTGTGCGTCGGCTTGTTGGATATCAAGGCTTGGGCTACTGGATTGTCAATTTCTGCGACGTCTTTACCGTCAGAGGATGCTAATTTTAAGACGCTTTTCCAATTTAACCCCAGCGCGTCGCCCTGATCCCAGCCGATAATTCGCTGCGCCGACGGGTTGATCAGTTCAATATTGCCCTGGCGCGAGATTGCCAGCACGCCGTCGTCGATGGTATTGATAACTACTTCAGATTTGCCTTCGACAGTTGATAGCCGGTCGGCTAAATCGGCATAGTCGCTGCCTTCTGCTGCCGGTTGGCGGCGGCTCCATAGAATAAAACTGAATATCAGCGGCGCGAAGCCAAAGAATAAATAGCCGATGATCGTCTGGACATTAAATCCAGTTTGGATAGCTGCTATGACTGTCTGAATGGAAACGAGGATTGCGATGGAGCTTATGACAATTGCGCCGAAAAATCCGGAGAAAATTGCCGCGACAATCCAAACAGCCAGGAATGGCGACGATGGACCGCCGCTTGTGCAGACAGCGATGGCAGCGATAGCGGCAGACAGCAGATAGACGAAAATTGCGATGGCAGTTTCGTTGTTTTTTGGCAACCAAAAACATAAAATGAGCGAAACCAAACTGCCGATGGCGGCTACTGCGGCTGTCAGATCAGTGACGGATAAGCCAATTGGCAACTGATAGCCAGTCGGAATAAATCGGGCCCAAATATAGAGGATAACAATTGTAAAGCAGCCAAAAAGCGCGGTTTCGCATAGCCGCCGCAGCCAAAATCTGGAAATCGTACGAGGTTTTTCGCCAAGCCCTCCCTTTTTCATGACTCTATTATGGCGAATCGGTGAAAAAAGCGCAAGTTTGGTGTCTGGCTGTAACTGGCCAGTTGGCGCGCCTTGGCGTCTTTTACGCTGTTTGAGTGCTGAGGCTGCGAGTTGGATACGAGGCAATAGACAAACTGCGCTGAAGCGTGTTATAATTCGCTTTGTTATGGCCTTATCGTCTAACGGTTAGGACACCAGGTTTTCATCCTGGCAATCCGGGTTCGATTCCCGGTAAGGTCACCAAGTCGGAACTAATACGGAAATTGTCGCCCGAACGGGTGGCTTTTTCGCTGGCAGCGCGCAGCGCCGACCAACGATTTTTCTGGGGGGAGTTAAGAAATTGGTCGTCATTTATGACGACTTCTTTTTGTCGTATTTGCAGGTTCGACCCGAAAATTTCAAGGCACAAGGATCTTTTCGCATTGAGATCATCGCCCTTCGCAATTTTACAGATAGAAACGGCAGTTTCTATCCATTATTTCATCGGTTCGACCCAAGTCGAAACGCCAAGCGTAGCTTGCTCGATCTGCTCTTCGAGTAATTTCTTTTTGCCCAGTATTTCTGCACGCTTGTCTTGGTATGGTTCGCGCTTAACATCACCGTCTAGGTAGCTATCGAGTAGTCGCTGCATTTTCTCGGACAGGCGGGCGATAGTCTCCTTTTCGCCCGCTACGCGGTGCGCAAAGTCGGCTTTCTCACTTGCTTCGTCTTTGTCTATCAGTTCGTGCAGCTTGTCTGCCCACGAGGCGGGCATAGCATAACAAAGCAACAGCGCAGATAGCTGCTTGTCTAGCTCCTCGGCGCGGATATGTGGTTCACGACAAACCACCGTCTTGCTCTTGCGAGTGCAACGGTAATACACATAAACATGCACATTGCTATTTTTCTGTCTTTTTATGCGTGTTTCTGCTGTAAACATCATGCCGCACGAGCAATACACCAGTCCACACAATGGCAAAGGTTCGTTGGTTTTTTCTGATCGGTTTGCCGCGTTGCTCCAAAACCGTTTGCACTTGGTCAAATAACTGCTTCGAGATAATACCTTTATGTTTGCCTTCGTGTATTTCGCCTAGGTAGCGAAAATGTCCATAATAAAACGGATTTGCCAACATACGCGCCACACGTGTGCGCGAATGGGGTTTATTGCCGGTTGTTTTCTTGCCGCGCACCAAGCCTTTTTTAGTATGTAAGCCGTGAGCAAACAAAAAGTCAGCGATTTCATCTAACCGCTTATCTCCGCGAGCGTACAGTTCAAACGCTTGGTGTACAATCGGGGCGGTTTTACGGTCAATCTTGATAGTTTTACTGCGCATATCGTTGTAATATCCTAGCGGTGCGCCTCGCGGATAGCGCCCATCGCGCACCATTTGACGCAAGCCTCGTTTAGTGTTGAGCGATAAATTATCTACATATTGCTTTGAGGCGTTAAACTCATTTGCTAGCATATATTTGCCTTGGGGTGTATTTTCAAACCAAAAGTGCGGAAACTTCAGGTCAAGCAATATATTTGATCTAGCATATAGATGATTTTGCCGCTGTCGATACTGTTGCGAGATAGTCGGTCGGGCATCCACGCTAAAATACCGTTCGCCTCGCCAGTCTCTATGCGCTCAAGTATTTTATTAAACTTTTTGCGCCCTGGTTTTTTGGTGGTTTCTTTTTCAATAATCACATCGACGATACAAATGCCCATGCGCACAGCAAACTCCTTAAGTTCAGTAATTTACGCTGCGACAGACAATACTTGTTTATCTTCTACATTCGTACTTTTGCGAACATAGAGAAAGTACGTTAATTTTTGCGTAGTTGGAAACATATACACCCCTTATTTGTTGCACTCAAAAAGCCGTCTTGGTGCAACACAATTCGGAAAAGACCAAACTGTTCCAAGACGGCTATTTGAGCCAAAAAATATAGCCTTTTCCGATTGAATTGTGTTGCATTTTCATTATACCACAAAAAGAGCGACGCGGAGCGTGTCGGCTCCGAGCCGACACGAACAAAAAGAACCACGCCGCAAGGCGTGGCAATTTCTTAACTCCCCCCAGAAAAATCGTTGGTCGGCGCTGCGCGCTGCCAGCGAAAAAGCCACCCGTTCGGGCGACAATTTCCGTATTAGTTCCGACTTGGTGCGATTTTACGCCCAAGTTCGAACCAGTTTTGAGACGAAAACTGAATAATTTAGCTGCGCCGCTGTTGCTGCAAGTAACACGGCGTTTCTAGATCGCAAGTATTTGCTGGGGCGATTCGATACTTATATCTTGAAGAGGAATGTTTGCTAGCTCTGACGGCTCAAGCTTATATAAACCTCCGCCATAACTCCTCCCTCCATTTATCAATACCTCCTTCGTTAAGCACCTAACTAGAGATTGCAGATTGCCGTTAGATTCATCTTCAAGAAGAGATTTATATTCAGGTTTGATATAAATCATCAGATAGCCATTTGTCGCAATAGCTTTGGAGCGATTAATGAAAAACCTGAACGGAGATTTGCCCGCTCCGCTACGCCCCATATAGCTTACAAATAAATCAGGGCTCTTGCGTTGCTCTTGCTTGTACCAAGGTCTGCGATTTTTGCATATATAACCTTCATGTACGCCCCTTTGACGCCCTTCTTCGATATAGGCATGTACATCAGGGTAGTCGCGACGCAAGATGTCTTCGGGTAGTGAGCAGTTAAATAAAAACAGTTCTTTTTCGCCAACTGGACTTCCGTCATCCTGTGATTCAATAACTAAATTATCAACGTATCGAGAACTCGGCAAGATAGGCCGTAAAAACTCCGACGGTATTTTTCTTTGTTTCGCTTTTGTCTTTGAAATGACAAAAAATGAATTTGAGCCTGTTGCGATGCCGCGTTTGATTTCAAAGACATCACCAAATCGTAACCTCGCCTCTTTTTGCACTAATACGCCGCTGGCTAATTTACTCCATTTTTGGCTAGGATCAAGTTGAGCTTGGCCAATTTTAGCCTCCTCATTAGGGCTATCGAGACTGCCCCCTTTTGCAAAGACAACTGTATGGCGTTCATCTGGCTTTGCGTTTTGAAACACAACGACCGTTGAAGTAACGAGTGCATCGCTAAACTGCGTATCTTCGGCTTTAAATGTATGCACTTTTAAGATGCTAGTGTGGTTGGCTAGATAATACTTGATAGCAAGACCATAATTTACGTCGAGAAACTCTGTCGGCACAAGCCAGACGCCAATGCCATTTTTATTAAGCCATTGATGAGAGAGAAGTATGAAATAGCCATATAAACCCATAAGCTGACTGGGCTTTATGCCAAGCCTTGCATAGACTAGTCGCTGGAGGCGTTGCTTTTCTTCTGACTTGATGTGATGATGACGAACATATGGCGGATTACACACCATGAGGTTATAGCGTTCTGCATCTATATTTGGTGCTTTTATTTTCGTAAAATCATCATTGATAACATCTATCAAAGACTCTTCCCATAACTTCGCTGACGGTTCAAAATAATGCTTGTCGATTTCTATACCAGTGGCACTGGAAATGCTCTTTTGTAGATTTGGAGCAACACGCTCAAGAGAATCATAAAATACACCAAGCCCGAAAGCCGGGTCGATAAACCGTATTTTATCAGTTTCAAGATAAGACAAGCCTAGCTTAACGACGCCATCGGAAAAAGCCGTCGGTGTTGCATACTGACCCATTTGATTACGCGACAAGTCAGTTTTTTGGCTGTCTAGCTCTTTTTGTAGTTTCTCTCGTTTACTCGTTTTCATGTCTTTACAGATCAAATAGACTTAAGTCGTCTATACGATGCTCCCACACCCAATCAATACCCTCAGCCGCCTCGTATCCTAGGTATCCAGAGTCGAAATAGCCACACAAAAATAGAAAGAACTTTATGTCATCACCATATGTTCGCTTCAGCTGTGAAAACTTTACAGCTTCTTCTTTACGACGCTTGTTGGTGTTTGTGAAATCACCCGCAGATTTTGCTTCCATGAGGAGTGGCATCGTGCCAGGCTTGGCATTCTTTGGCTGTATGACTGCGTCAACGGGAATATTAACAGTTAATCCGCCGTCAAGAATTACAGGAATATTCAACCTAAATGAAAATGTGCCCGGTTGCATTGTCCTCGGATTGTTTTCGTCTGTCTTGCCGACCATTTTATAGCCACGAACTTCAAGCCACTGCCTTACCGATGCTAATTGTCGCTGCTCTTGGGCATTGCGAATAATCGGATCGGCTACCACTCCGCATAACCGGTCAGCGATAATGATCGACGCTCGATTTTCTTCATCTTGAGTCGGCACCCTGCCTGTACCAATCCATGCAAATATATCTGTGTCTAGCATGTTTTGTAAGGTAGTAGAAATCTTTTCAAGCCCACTATCTAGCATATCCTTTGTCATGCGCGCCGGTATACGTTTATGTTTGTCTATGCTGTCAACAAGGCTTTTTGGAGCTTGTGATAGTCCGGTTAATCTATCTCTAGCGATGGGCGGAACGGTGGACATGCGCAAAATTGGCAGAATTTCTGGGTGTTCAATAATCTTTGCCGGTGAAATATCAGCAAGAAAATTTGTCACCTCCAAAGCGATCGCAACACTACTTGCCGTTTCGCTTCGAGTTTTCTTGTAGGCTTCTGGAGCATAGTTAATAAACCAGTCGTTATAGAACGCAACGGACTTGTATACATCTTCTTTCTAGCCTATAACATTGTGTGAATTTACGGTCATATGTCTATTATATAACTATAACAGCAAACCCTAGATTTTGGTATAATAGCTACAGATATGTTGACTGAAGAAAAAATTCAAATCAAGGACTTGTTGCTGTGGGACGAAAACTCCCGCTTAACTGACGACTTATTTGGGAAGAACCAACAAGAAATAATAGACACTTTCTTGGGCAATGAAAAGAAGTTTTTAATCAAAAGTCTTGCCTCGGAAATTGCTAGCGATGCCGATCTAATTCAACTAGAGCGCTTAGTCGTGATTAGCAAAGATAACCAGTATGTTGTTTATGAGGGGAATCGACGACTCGTTGCCTATAAATGTCTTGCCAGTCCCTTACTTGCAGGTAATTACGGGGCTTTCTTCGAAGGATTAAATGCAGACAAGAGCATTACTCCCACAAAAGCGCTTGACTGTATCGTAACCGACAGCACTGACACAGCTAACCGCTACATCGAACGTAAGCATTTGAAAAACAATAATGAAAAGTCATGGGGACAGGTAGAAAGAGATAGGCATGGTGTGCGCACCAAGAAGCATGGCGACGCCGCTCATAGACAGAGGACAAAACGAGCTGCAATCGCTGGGCTAGTTGACAAGATTGACTTGCCCGATCAAATGAAAAAAGACGCGCTCGGCGAGGGAAAGGTAACTAACTTTTACCGTATTATTGACAGTAGCCCGGGTGCGGCATTTTTTGGCTACAGCGTCCTTGAAGACGGTACGCTAGATGTAAGTGATGAGGATTTGCTACTAAAGAAGCTCAAGGTTTTCGTTTACGACTTGTTAACGAATAAACCAGCCAGTGGCGAGAGCTGGTCGCGCGCGTATAATAAAACCGAAGAGAAGCAGGCGTACCTTGAAGCACTCGACTTTGACGACACTCGCATAGACAATATCGACAAAGAGATAGAAAACAGCAAGACAACAAACTTGCTTGGTGAAGAAGAGATTGACATCAAACAACAAGGCAAGACGATTTATACTAACTCACGGCAAAAAGTATACCCAACACTCATCAAGCCAACCGCAAAACGACTAAAGCTCGGCAAGCGGTCAGAAAAAATTAACGAAATCCACAAAGAGCTACAAAAAGTATTCGTCAAGGATTGTCCAACGGCGACCTCGATACTGGTTCGCGCTCTACTTGAGGTAACAGCACACAGGTATCTTGAGTCCAAGGGCGAAAAGTTTGATGGCAATAACAATCTTATAGTTACTGGCGGATCTAATAAGACACAGCTAAAAGAAAAAATAAACTATATATCGGCAACATATGCCGTAAATAACGCAAATGTAAAAGGCGTCATCAGTGCTTTGAACTCTCAGCTCTACACGCAAAATCTCAATCAAGTAGTACATAATATCGGTTATTTTGCAGACGAGTCTAGCATTCGAAAGTTCTGGAAAAATATTGAGGTTGTATTTGATTTTCTGATTCAGGGTATAATTGAAGCAGAAGGAAATGATAAAGTCGAAAACCCATAGAAAATACCTATTTACGCCATTGCGTTATCCTGGAGGTAAAACTTCTCTTTTTGAATTTTTTGATGAGGTAATAAAAAAACATGGGTGGCAGGACGTTACATACATCGAGCCTTACGCTGGCGGTGCTGGGGCTGCTGTATCGCTTCTTTTGTTAGAAAAGGTGCGTAATATAGTTATTAATGACTATGACCCTGCCATATATTCGTTTTGGCTAGCCATAACCGAACATAATGCAGAGTTTATAGAGCGAGTAGCCATAACGCCTGTAAATGTTGATGAATGGGAGCGACAAAAAAAAGTTTACAAAGCGGCTGACACATCCGATAGATTGTCGCTGGGGTTTGCTACTTTTTTCCTGAATCGTACTAACCGTTCGGGTATTTTGAATGCTGGGCCGATTGGCGGCAAGCAACAACTTGGCGAGTGGAAAATTGATGCGCGGTATAACAAACAAAATCTCATCGAGAAAATTAAACTCATTGGACTTTATAGCGATAGAATCACAGTACTAAACGATGACGGCGTAGATATCATTGAACGTTATGTAAAAGACCCGAAAAGCTTCTTCTATGTTGATCCGCCTTATTTTGTGAAAGGTGCAGACCTCTACCTAAACGCTTTTAGGCTAAAAGATCATCGAAAGCTTGCCGATTCGCTGAACAAGCACAGCAAAGCAAAGTGGCTTTTGAGTTATGACAACGAGAAAGACATTCTCGACCTTTACCCGGATAGGAAGTATAGAATTTTTGACCTTAAATACTCTGCTCATCACAACTCAAAGGTAGGTTCGGAGTTGATGATCTTCTCTGACTCTATCAATATGAGCATTATCGATGAGGTATAAGTAGGTCTTGAGCGTGACGATATAGCTTTAGTGCAGATACGCTATATCTGGTGTATCAACACTAGATATAGCGTATCTGACACATCTAAGTCTTACTTGCGACTCCTTTTCTGTTATCTATTTTTCAGGTCGAGGGCGCGAAGCACGTCGGCTTTGCCGACAAAAGCCGCGCCGCCTCTACCGTTTGCGGTAGGCGAACCCGCCCAGAGCACCCTTTACCTTTTTCTAACAAAATCACGGCGGGGGAAATTACAAAAAATATGCAAAGGGCGTTCTGGGCTGGGGCGCAGCACGGCTTGCCGTGCTAGGCGGCGCAGCTAAATTATTCAGTTTTCGTCTCAAAACTGGTTCGAACTTGGGCGTAAAATCGCACCATAAGGGTTTTATATTACATTCGAATCTGAAACAGCTCGTTTGCTTCTGGTAGCGAGCTGCTTTTTGCTAATTGTTAAGCCAGCTAGCACAGAAAGTGCAACAATAGTAGCGTAGTCGGGTAGTTTCTGCCTAAGACTAGAAATATCGCGGCAGCATGAATTTTGCTATTGATGTTACGGCGTAGTATTCTATTCATATAGATGTTATAAACCAGTCTATTATTTGAGTTTACTAGTACGAGAAAAAGGCGGCATGAAGCGAAAACATATCTCAAACTTTCAATACGATAGGCACGAAATAGAAAGAGCCTTATTCTTTCTATCGAATGCCTTGCAAAAATCAGGACACAACGCTAAGCCGGTTTTTCTTCACTCAGTTCAGGTCGCTGAAATGCTTTGGGAAAGGGATTTTCCCCAAGACATTGTGATTGCTGCAATCCTTCACGATGTAATTGAGGATACAGATGTGACGATACGGGAAATAGAGTGTGAATTTGGCCAACAGGTTGTGCGGTATGTCGATGTATTAACAATTTCAAGCAAGCAAGATGTCAAGCAGTCTTTTATTCGCACAGCTGAACTTGGCGGTGATGTATTGTCGATTCGCGCAGCAGACCTTATTCAGAATAGCTACTATTATCATCTGGCGCCAGTCGATATGCAAAGACAACTTCGAGATAAGTATGCGTATTTTATGGAATTATCCGACGGATTGCTGGACGAGTTCTTGTCAAGCGAACTAAGAAAAGCCTACGAGAAAAATGTAAAAACACTCTAATCTAATACATTTTCACTCCAAAGAATGGAAAATCCCCGCCATAATCTACACAGTAGCGCTAATTTAGATGCTTGACCCAACTGCAAGCGCTATGTATAATCCTAAACATAAAGCGTCAGAGTTCCAGTCACGCCGGAACGAGCTGGGTGTCAAAATACACCACGGGAGTGAAGCCGTAAAGTCACACAACCGAAATCGCGATCTATCGTAGAGCCGGTACTGAGCGCTATAATTCAGCAATGAACTATAGAACAAGGATGGGACCGCGGGAGGTCTCTTTTTTGATTTCTCGTTCCTTGGGCAAATAATATAATCTATTATGCCTAAGGAGGTTCACCTAAATATGGCAAGAAAATTTCAAATCGGTGTAATGGGTTCGGCGGCCGATCTAAAATA
>CAUUWX010000004.1:0-131915 GCA_963549225.1 uncultured Candidatus Saccharibacteria bacterium
ATATGGCAAGAAAATTTCAAATCGGTGTAATGGGTTCGGCGGCCGATCTAAAATATAGTAAAGAAGTTGAAAGAGCAGCGTACGAGGTCGGCAGGTTAATAGCCGAAGAAGATGGGATCTTGTTTTTTGGAGCCGAAAAAGATAGCGATTCTCTGTCGACGGCGGCATGCCGCGGTGCAAAAGATGCTGGCGGATTAACGGTCGGCATCACATATGGCAAAGGAAAAGACGTTTGGGAGAAAGATGCTGACATTATCATCCCCTGCGGATTGGAACGCGGTGGCGGTCGAGAAACCGTACTGGTAACTGGTTGCGATGCGGTGATCGCGATAAGCGGTGGTTCAGGCACACTCACCGAATTAGCTATCGCCTATCAGGCCGATATCCCGATGGTAGCACTAGCAGGCTACGGGGGCTGGGCCGATAAACTTGCTGATGAATACCTCGACACTCGTAATCGAATATTAACAATCGGTGCAGCGTCGCCAGAAGAAGCGGTCAAAAAAGCCTTTGAGGCAGCTGCTGAATATAGGAGGCGATATGCGTAAAATTCTATTTATCGCTGCTACTCATGGTAATGAACGAGATAGCGTTAAGGTGATGCGGCAACTTGAGAAAGAATTACCTAAGGAAAAATACGACTATGATTGGATTATAGGAAACGAAAAGGCTTTTGCGGCCAACACGCGTTTCACCGAACAGGACCTTAATCGCAGTGCTCCAGGCGATATTAATAGCCCTGTATATGAAGTGCGTCGCGCGGCAGAGCTAATTGAATACGGCAAAAAGTTTGATGTCGTGATTGATCTTCACGGGACAAAAACAGACAGCGGCATCGTTACAATCATACCTTACCCTACAGAAGAAAATATTAGATTAGCAAAATCGGCGGGATTGAGCCGTAATGTTGTGTGGTATTCGGAAAAGTCAAAAATTGCCGGACCGTTAGCTCAGCACATGCCTGTGCCGGCTATAGAATTTGAATGCGGACCGAAAGGTACTAAAAAAGCGTTTGATTTAACATACGCTGCGGTGCGTCGATTTATAGAGGCGAATCGGAGCGGTCAGGAAGTTTGCGGCGATAAAAACGTTGAGTTTTACAATGTCTATGGCAAATTGTATGGCGAACACGATCCAGCTCTTAGAGATTTTGTATTAGCAGAAAAAGGCGGCGAATCATTTTACCCGTTCCTGTCTAACGAATATAGCGGTATTGTTTGCTATAAGATGGAGAAAGCTGAAAATGGTCTAAAGTCTGATTTAATACATTGTAAGCTTGGCTATTGATATTCCAAAGTGGTATCTTGGCTATATGGATATTTATAACCAGCCCATGTTGCTTCTAGGATTTGATAGTAGTTTTTAGCGCTAAGGAGAAATAAGAATTATGACAATCCGCCCCTTCTACCCCAAAGACCGTGCCGCAATTGACGAGCTGGCTATTAAGCTGCACGCGTATTTTTCCCAAGTTGACGACACGGCGGAATCGCTGCCGTTCGCTAACCTGCGAGACGCGCACGGCTACATGCAGCGGATGATTGACGATAGCGAGGATATGAACGGCGCGATGTATGTTGCCGAGGAGAATGGCCAGGTGGTCGGCTTTATTCAGGGCGTGATTATTGATCATCGGCCTGGTCAGGACGCCGTTTTCGATGCGGTGCATGAGCCGCGAAAAGACGGCTGGATCGGGCTGCTCTATGTCGAGCCAGAACAGCGCGGCAGCGGTATCGGGCGAGCCTTGCTAGATGAAATGAAGCGCTATTTCCAGGGTAAAAATTGCGATACCTTGCGGTTAAAAGTACTGAGCGGCAACCAGCGCGCCATAGTGTTCTATGAAAAATATGGCTTTACGGCGCATGAAGTTGAGATGGCGAAGAATTTGAGATGATAACTCTCTTCTGTAAACTACTTATCCAAATACTCTTTCCAAACTTTCAAAACCCCATCGCTGAATTTCGGTAAAAACTGCTTTTCGTCAGTCAACTTTTTGACAAACTCATAATATTTCCGCTCTTTAGCGTGAAGATCGCCAGAAAAGAACAGCCCTAAGATCTCATCGTTATGCTTCTTATCTAGCTCCTTATACCTATCCGTGGATGACTGACTTTCTATTCGCGACTGGGCTAGCTGCTCGATAAACCCGCGGTAGCATTTATATGCCGACCAATATTCCTGTCGATACTGATGCTTAATATAGCGCAGCGAACCCATTAGCACATCCAGATAATTGTGTTGCTCGTCTGATTCTGTCCATATTTTATCGGACTTTTCGGCGGGCTGGTCTGTGCGGTTGTTTTGGAAAATTAATGTTGAATTCGGAAATAATTTAGTTTTATCGGGCAACGAAAAGCCAATGTCAATTTTATGAAACAAGCTCATGCTGCTTAGAAAAAATGAGCGGGCAACTTCGTGATTACTCTGAGAAATAGTGTATGTTGCAATGATACTAAATTGGTCGTTAAGGATTTTGCGCGTATATGCCTCGGCAGCTACTGGATAATCAGTTATAACCGTCAAGTCAATGTCGGAAAATTGGTCGCCATTCAGCGTCGCTCGCGAACCAAAAATATACAGTTTGTCAATGTATGGATTGGCAGTCAGCGCTGTAAACAACTTTGGCGGTATGGGTTTAGTTTTGCCCATTATTCTTTCTGGAAACTCAATTGTCGATCGTGGGCGCAAACCATTCTATTCTACTTCTCCGCTGCGCCGTCAATTTGTCCGATAACTTCTATTAGTTTCCGCGGCGTGATGTCGGCCTTGATTAAATATCCATCAACGCGGCGCAGAATTGAACTGCGCGAAGCCTCATCTTGCTCAAAATTGGTCATAATCAGCACCTTGCTATTAGGAATCAAATCGACGTCATTATTACGCAGTGCGTCAAGAATCTGGTCGCCGCGCTGTTCTGGCAGCATTAAATCCAGGATAATCAGGTCAAACTGCTGATTGCGCGCCGCCACCAAGCCGTCATTGCCGTCAACCACCCACGTCACGTCATAGCCGGCTTTTTGCAAACTGCGTACATACATCTCGCCGATAAACCGATCGTCTTCTACACATAAAATTGTCTTTATCATATTCCCTCCTAATCTCTGTACATGGCGTGATTTTTAATCCAACCGCCGCCCTTTCTGATCAATTGATTATTTAATTGGCCGTCTTCTAATAATTTATCTTTGACAGTGGCGTAAATTGGCAAGGTGAACGAGAAAACCGAGCCTTCGTTTTCGCGGGAACGAGCGGTAATGGAGCCGCCGTGCGATTCGACGAAAGCTTTGCAAATATACAGTCCAATGCCAGTGCCAGCAACTGCTTCGCGCGATCGATGCGAGCGGTAAAATTTGTGGAATAAATTATTGACGACATTGGCGGGCATGCCGATGCCATTGTCGGCGACAGAAACCTCTATAAAGTCGCCCCTTCTCTCGGCGGTGACGCTAATAACACCGCCTTCAAAACTATATTTTATGGCGTTATCAATTAGATTGCTGATTACTTCGCTAATGCTGCCGCGGTCGGCTGCCACGGTCGGCAGGTCGTTTGGAATATTGACATTTAACAAGCGGTGCTGGGTCGCTGCGCGCAGCTGCATGTCGTCGGCGATTGAGTCGTAAATGCCATGAATCGTGTCTTCTAATAGGTGGACTTTCAGATGGTGCCGGTCAAATCGCGATACGTTTAGGATATTATCAATATAGCTAGACAGCCGGTTGGCTGAAACGATTAGCCTGTCCATCAGCTGAGCTTCGTCGCCGTGCAGCCGGTCGGCAAACTCGTCGGCGATGATATCCAAATATCCGCGAATCACTGTAATCGGTCCGCGCAGTTCGTGTGCGGCGAAGGAAATAAAATTCAAATCTTCTTCTTCCGGCACGTACCGGCTAGATTTGTCGATGAGAAAAATAACCGTCTCCCCTTCTGCGCCTTTTTCAAACGATGCCACGATGTCGTAAATTTTAGTAGTTTTAACAACTTCAGGATTGGTGGCGATGCGGTACCAGCGATGCTCGGCCTTGGTTTCCTTATTACTTATTTCGTCAAGCCATTCGGAAATCGACGGTTCGTTTAGAAATTCCAGCGCCAAATAATCCTTGCCGTCAATTCCCCGGGCGATCGGTGCGGCAGAATTGGCGAAGATAATTTGTTTTTTACTATTAAAGATAGCGATGCCGCAGCTGGTGCGATTAAGCGATTGGATTAAAAAGGAGTTTTCTGATCCGACGTGATGATTTGCCGGTATCGTCGTCGGTTTGTCGTAGATGATCTGCAGTACGGCTTTGAAGCCGGATTTTTCATAGCGCTTATCGTTAATGTCGGGCGGCGTTTCGCTGGACGGTACGCCAGCCTTATGAGACAAAGCAGCTAAGATTTGGCAGAGCGGCTCGGCGATAACTTTCATAGCTGCCGCAAATGACGCAGTCTCTATAATAAAAATCACTAAAATAATGAGCCAAAAGTTTGGCTTGTCTATCGGTGCTGCGCCAGTCGCTGCCAGTATAATTCCCAAAGCCAGCAGCGTACTTAATGACACCAAGGCAAACACGCCGATAATTTTCTTATAGTAATATTGCCGGTATCCGCGCAGAGGTTCTGCGCTCTGGCTTACTGCCATGCGATACTTCCCCGCCCGGGCGTGAAAGCTGCTATCCAAGTTTGGCCGCGGTTAAGCGCGATGCTTTTTCCTTTCGAATCTTGCAGTTTTAATGGCGAAGTAACGCCGTCTTTACTCCAGGCCGCAGTAGTTACTGTGCCGTTTTGGAAAATATACGCTTTGCCGCTGCCGATGGTTTTTATGTCTTCATAACCGTCGGAATTCTGCGCCCGCGCCTCTACGCCGACTTCCAGAGCGACGACGACGTTTGGTGAAATTTGTCCGCCTTCGCGGTCGTGATGGGCGCCGCCAGCCAGGCTTCTGATGTACGAGTTAGAAGCCTTATCATACGCGTATGATGTATTGAACGGGCTGCTGCTGAAGTTGACATTGATGGTAGTGGCGTTTGGTTTGGCAGCTGGCTTGCCGTCGGTGCGGGAGAAGCTGGTGAAATCTGATTGGGTATATTTTTTAGCATTGTTTAGCTGGTCAAGTTTTTCGCCGGAGGTATATACGTTGTGCGGTGCCTGGCGGTCGCTTGCGCGCCAATACGAGCCGCCGTTGAAGAACTGGTCGATGTCGCGGTAGCCGCCGCTTCTGGCTTGAGCGAGGGCGTTAGGACTGCCGCCGACGTGGGCGATGGAGGCTTGATAAGCTGCCGCCCAATTCAGATAATATATACGCAAACTGCGAACCGGCCCGATTAGAGCTGGCTTTGCGCCTTGGTATAACGCCATAAACCTGGTGATACCGCCCTCGGCGACGGCTTCATATACAACGCCGGCATTCTTCAGGCCCGACTGCGGCCTGGACTCAGGGCTATTTTCAATCATAATGCCGGTCACAGGCAGCTTGGTGGCGGCTTCATCGGCAACTGGCAATCCTGTCAGCGGCGAATAATATTTTACAGGCGCTGGCTTTTTACGCTTGGTGGATATGGTGGGAAGATTTTCATCATATTTAACAGAATTGACGGCGATAATAAAAACGGCAGCAGTAACACTGGCCGCCACGATTAGTACAATTGCCGCCAAATGTTTCTTAAACCACTTCTTAAACGACGATTTTTCTTTTGGCGTCTCTGACCGGGGCTTTTTTACTTCCATGGCAATATTATAGCACAAGCATAATGGAAAATGGCTACCGGTTATGGTTTGAGGCGTGTCAATTTTATAGTATGATTGATAGATAACTAAGGAGAGATTTATGGCAACTGTTTTTGTGGTTGGTGAAAGATTGTTCGTTAAAGATGGCGAAGGGATGAGCCAAGAACGAAGAGAGAGATTAAAATTAGCAGCCTGGTCTATACTTGTTAATCGCAGACAGCCTGACGATTTGGAGTCAGTTGGAGAAGAGCCGGAATCAAATAGACCGGTCAGGCTTGAACCACTGCCAAGACATGGATGTCCTGATAGAGAGGAAAATACATGCCGCCTCGAACGAGCGGCTAATTCTGATCCAACAGCAGCACTCGGCGAGAGGGCTTTGCAGCCAGTTCTTTCTGGGTGTCCAGTAAACTCAGAGATACTAGATTTTGATAGTCTGTTAAGGTACATGGATCGTCCGCCGGAAACAGAAGAAGTGAAGCTGACGGATTGGGGTTTATCTGTAACTAGGTATACGGATGGCAGAGCTGCAGCGTCAATTTCTCGACCTAAGTGGAAGAAACGAGTAAGATATGAGTCGCCAAAATTATCATCAAATGCACTTTTGCTGATGCCAGAACTGATGCAGGAAAACTCGGGGCCAATGCTAATTGAAAATTTGCGCCAAGCATTTACAGAACGGTTTGTTGATGCTAGTGATGAAGAAAAAGAGCGTTTACAGGGAACTATCGAAGTAGTAGTTAGAGACGCGATTACTAATTTGAGGGCAAAACTAATAGAGGCGGGTCTACTTAAAAAATTAGAGACAACTTTTGTATATGACCTGGAAACTGGCAAGCGATACAAGGCTTATCGCCTGCTGGGCGTATTGAGTAGCGATAATCGCGACTCTGCAAATAATCAGGACAATTTACTGTTAAATTAAGCTAATATATGCTATAATATTAGAATATGGAGCATGATTTACCGCCATTGATTCTGGCAAATGGCATGAAGTTGCCAGCAGAACTCGCAGAGGCTGCTATGGATTAGGCAGAGCCTTGATAATCCAAAGTATAGCGGTTATTATAGCGCGGTAGCAAACCGTGAGCTACCGTTTCTCTATCCGTTAGAAAGCCCGTCGCGCCCGGTCGACATCCATACATCGTTTCGACAAGGCTAATTATCAAGATATGCGTCCAGCCGCTGCAAGGTTTTTTCTTGGCCAATCAGCGCCAGCGTATCATTCAGCTGCGGGCTGAACGGCGCCCAGGTGGCGGCGATGCGGATGAGGCTGAAGAGAATACCGGGTTTTTGGCCGGTTGTTTCCAGTAGTTCGTTTAGGCAATTTTGGATTGATTCTGGCGTCCAGCCGGCGAGTTTGGCGAGCTCAGCGCGGGCGGTTTCTAGCAATTCGCGCCGCTCGCTGTCAGACAACTTTTTTAGCTGTTTGTTGCCGTCAATAAGTTCCAGGTTAATTTCAGGCTCCGCGAAAAAGTAGCCAAATCCGCGTAAATCTTCAAACATCTTCAGGCGGTCTTGCGCTAAAGCCAGCACTTTCATGCGGTATTCCTTGGTTATGTTTGGAGCGTAGGCAGATTCCGGCCAGAAACCAGTTTGTCCCCCGTCTTTTTGCGGGTTATTATCCCATGGCGACACGTACTCGTAAAGCTTATCGACAGGAATATTGCGTATATGAGCGCCATTAAGCCATAACAAGCGTTTTTCGTCAAACCGCGCGCCTGATTTTTGGACGCGTTTCAGGCTGAACTTTTCAATCAATTCGTCTCTGGTGAAAACTTCCTGTTCGGTGCCGTCGTTCCATCCCAGGCTGGCGAGGAAATTGAGCATGGCGTCTGGCAGATAGCCTTCTTCCCTGTAGGCTAGGATGTCTTTGGCGCCGTCGCGTTTGGACAATTTCTTATTGCCCTGCTCGTTCATGATCGGCGGCACCGAGGCGAATATCGGCCAAGGTATATTCAGCGCATCGTAGAGATTAAGGTATTTGGGCGTGCTGGCAAGGAACTCTTGCCCGCGGATAACATGGGTGATTTCCATTTCGGCGTCATCGACAATGTGCGCAAAGTTGTACGTCGGAAAGCCGTCGGATTTGACTAATATAAAATCGTCAATTACCTCTGGGCCGGCGTGCATCTCGCCCATGACTTCGTCGTGCCAGGTGTAAGCTTTCGGTTCTGAACGAAAGCGCAGCGGCTGGCTGCCATCCCAGATCGGCGGGTTTTCCGGGCGGTAATCACGGTACAAAAAAGGCTTTTTATGAGCTTTGGCTTCTTCGCGAAAAGCGTCTAGCTGCTCCGGCGTATACGGATCGGCATAAGCGCGGCCGGCGTCAATGAGTTTTTGCGCATATTTCTGGTAAATGTCAAGCCGCTCTGACTGCTTGTACGGTCCAAATTCACCGCCGAAATCGTCTGGGCCTTCGTCTGGTACAAGGTCGAGCCACCTTAGGCATTCATAAATATGTTCTACGCTGCCAGATACTTCCCTTTTTTGGTCGGTGTCTTCTATGCGTAGAATGAATTTTCCATTTGACTGCCGAGCGATGAGCCAAGCAAACAGCGCGGTACGCATGCCGCCGACGTGCATGTAGCCGGTTGGGCTAGGTGCGAAGCGAGTTCTAATAGTCATGGATGAATTATACCACGGAGGCGCGGCGCTGGTAAACGCGGGGATTGCCGCCTACGCGGCGCTGCTTTACGGATGCCGGTAAATAACTATAAGCTGGTGGCAATTTTTTGAATTTGCTCGTTGGAAAGGTTGGCGCTGCCAGTGATTTGATATAAAATACCGCCGTTAACCCAAACCGCGTTTTTACCGCTGCTGTAAATTGTCAAGCCGTCAACCATAGTGGCGGTTGGCGATTTTGATTTTTCTGTAAAATATTCCTTAACTGCTGCCGAATCCCAATTGCTTTTCTGCTGAGTTAGCGTATATTCCGAGCTGCCGTCGGCGTACGCATATTTCATGCTTACTTCCCCGCTTTTGAATTTTATCGGGCCATTAAGCGCGTAGCCGTCTGGTTTGTAGCCGGGATATTTGGCGTTGATACCGGATTGTACGGCTGCCATTTTAATGGAGATATTCGGCATACTGAGGTATGTCAAATAGCCGCCAAGCAGCATGATAGCCAGTCCGGCGGAAAAAATGCTGGTTATGCGGGCAAACCGGTTCGGCCGGTGTTTGACGCGGTGCTTTTTAGTGTCGGCGACTTCTCTGGCTAGCGCTTCGGCGATAGCGTCATTTTTCAGCTCTTTGGCAGTTTTTACGGCTTTTATGGTCGCTGGGCGCTGAACAGGCGCTGCAGCTTCAGCGGGCTTAGCGATGGCAGGCTCGTCTCTTTCAATGATCGAAACCGGCGGTGCTTGCCGTTCTCTGCGCAGCTGCGTGTTAATGCTGGCTTGATGTTCTTTGGCGCGATGAGCCACCGGATGAGTTTCGGCTGGGCGGTCGGGCTGGGTATTTTTCTGCTCAAACGTTTTTCCGGATTCTGGCGTAAACTTATTAATAGCGGCGTTTTGGCTAATTGGCGCGCGGACTTTTTGCGGACGGGCAGCGAGCGGGACTTTTGCCGGTTGCTTAACATGCCGGCGGTTCAGCGTGATTGACTTTTGGGTGTGGGACGCGTGGATATTCGACGGTGCAGCGCTGCGTGCTGCCGCCTGGCTCTCTGGTTTTTTTCTTAATTGCAATTTTGCCGGGTCGACTCTAATATCGTCCATCGGCAAACCGGTGGTGCCGCTGTAGGCTCGCCCGTTGACTACGACATATTTTTTATTTACCATCAATCCCCCTATGCTTATTTCTTTATTTTATTTTACAAAGTGCCTAAGGTTTTTTCAAGAGTAAAAATATGGTATAATCTGTCGTGATTATGACTCAGGAGAAAACTCGTACCAAAGAGCTTGCTCGCCGGACATTTGTGTATACGCTGATGGTAGTAACGATGATTAGCGGGCTGATTTTCTTGATGTTTAATATGCTTGGCTATACATTTAACTCAAACACCAGCCAGCTGCAGCAAACTGGCCTGGTACAGTATACGTCGTATCCAAGCGGTGCGATGGTATCGGTTGATGGTATGGAGTTCCGCCGTACTCAGGCGAAGCATGCGGTTTTGCCTGGGATACATACTTTTTCTATGAAGCTGGATGATTACGAGCCGTGGCAAAAGACGCTGGAGATAAAATCAAACACGGTCACCAATATTGACTATGTTAGAATGATTCCAGTCAAGCGGACAGTATCTGCGGTTAAGACTTTTGATAATATACAGGCGGTGTATTTGTCGCCTGCGGGAAATTTTGTAGCGGGAATCGGTCAGAAAGATAAGACGCCAGTGGCGACATTTGGCGACATTCGCGACACTAATAATGAGAAATTTAAGGAATATGCACTCAGTACGGAAGTGCTGGCTGGCTATGCTTGGTCGGCTGACGGGCATTCGTTTATGGTTAACGAGTGGGATAAGGATGCGCGGTATCTGCTGGTGAAGCATACTTATCGCGGCGAGGACGGCGCTCAGGATGTACAATGGCTGCGGCTGGACCGCGAGAATCCGGAAAAAATCGTTGACATTACCGCGATAACTGGTTTTGATATTAAGCAAGCGCATTTCGTCGGCACGAGCGGCAATGAATTGTATGTTCTGCAGGAAAGCGGCGAGCTTAGGCATGTCAACGTCGATAGTTCCGTGATTTCCAGCCCGATAATAACAGGCGTGGAATCGTTCAAATTATACGGCACCGACCGATTAGCGTATGTGGCGGCGGATTCTGGCAAAGGTAAAAAGATTGCCGGGGTTTGGAAAAAGGATTGGAAAAAGCCGTTTGTGATTAGGACTTTTACGGCTGACGAATCGCCTATTATTCGGGTCTCGGGATATTTTAATAAAGACACGGTCGTTCTGGGTGCTGGTAAAAGATTGACGATATACCGGGGCGATATTTCCGATTCCAAAGAAGCCCAAGCCAAGTTTCTGAAGACTGCCAAAACTCTGCAGCTTGACGGCAGCATAGAGGATATTTCTTTGAATAACAGCGGACGGTTTATCGTGGCGCAAATTGGTTCGTCGGCGCAGAGTTACGACTTGGAAAGGTCAACGTTGTCTAGCAAATTCCAGCTGGGCGACGGCCAGAAAATAAAATGGCTGGATGATTTCCATCTCTTGGCGGCGGCAAATTCCGGTAAAACGGCGATCCAAGAATATGACGGCACGAACTTTCACGAGTTACTGCCAGCGGACAAAAAAATGGGCATGGTTTTGTCGTCTAATCAGCGGTATGTTTATGCGCTGGCTGCTGATGCGTCCGGCAAGCTGGTTCTAAGCAAGATGAACATGACCAACGGCTCGGTCGGCTGGTTTGGGTTTTAGATTGGGATAATCTGGGAAAATTCCTTGGATAAAAGTTTAACTTGCGCCGAATAACCGCTCTAAAAGCGTTGGCGACGGCTTGCCGGGAATAGCGGCGGAAGCTGAACTTTTAGAATTGCCGGAACTAGCGTTGTCGGATAATTGAGCGCCGTTTGGATCCGGGCTGATTTGCTCGGCGAAGACTAATAGTCTTTTTTCGGCAGTGCCTAGTGGCACGCAACTGATGAGCGTCAACATTGGCTTGCTGGTCTTTATCTGTACCTTGGAAACTTCGGTCGGTAGGACGACTTCCGTGGAGGTGACTTTATAAGTGTAGCGTTTGCTTTGGTAGTTCATGTAAATAATATCGCCTTTAACGAGTTTTTCATTCTGGGCGAAGATGAATTTATAATCGCCGGCAGCGAAAGCGTCGTTGCTGGAGTGTGCGGCAAAGATAGCATTGCCAACCTGCCCCGGCACGGCATTTGCGCCAGGAATTGAAAAGTGCGCGATACCGTTACGCATGGCGGCGTTCTGCGACTGCGTGTCGCTGGCAGCGCCGTAAACCACTGGCGCGTCGATGTTGATTTTCGGGATAATCATGCGCGGCTCGGGACTAACTGCTACGTCCGTCGAGGCGTCAACGATGATGTTTTGCGGATCAATCGCCCCCGGCGTGGTGTAGGCGGCAACTGCGCCAAAGATAATTCGGTTGTATTGTAAAAACATGAAGACTAATAGAACGGTAATACCTGCCATGGCTGGCATGAAGTGGCGGGATTTTTTAACCTTTTTAGCGGAGTCGCGGACTTTTTGCTGGATTTGCTGGCGCAGCTCTTTCATGGCGTTTGCTTGCAAATCCACCGGCTTATTATCGGCGTCCGTTTCTGAAGTTTGACCGGGAGTTTTTTGCAGGCGGGATAATTCTTGTTCTTTGGCTGTCAAATGATTGGCATAATACCGCTCGTAATACATTTGGTAATATTTTTGCCAAGCACTGTGATATTGCTTCCACTGGTCGCTGGTGATTTGCGTGCGTGCCGGGTCGATTGGCTGCTGGACTGGACGCGCAGTCGGCTTATCCTTATTCGGTTGAGGCGCCGGCTGGTTATCTGGCGGTGATGTGCGCATGGCGTGGACTGTATTCTGCGGATTGTTATCCGGCTGAGATGAGCTGGTTTGTGCTGATTGAGTCTGAGGTTTTTCCAGGGTTTGCTGGCTTGGCTGCTGGACTGGACGCTGAACTGGCGTGGTGTGCGGCGTGTTCTCGCCCGATTTTCCGGAATAAATAGCGTCCAGCTGCCCGCGAATAACATTAGCCGCGGCAGTATTCTGCGGCGATACTTGATCGCGAGTTGGCAGCACGATAGGTCGATTATGATCGGATAGCGGTGCGCCCACTCGACCGTTTGACTGATCATCCGTCGGGTTCATAACTGGTTTAATTATAAGCGAAAACGGTAAAAAATAAAAGCCGGCGCTTGATTAGGCGGCGGCTGGTGTGGTACAATCTCTACCGTAGTTTGAAGCGTTCTCTCGTGCCGCGGTGGCGGAATTGGTAGACGCGCTAGACTCAAAATCTGGTGAGCATTTGCTCGTGCCGGTTCAAGTCCGGCCCGCGGTACCAGAGACTGCTTCAGACAAAAACCCGCCCCTTTCGCTTTTTGGCTGGGGCGGGTTTTAATGTCGATTTGCCGATCTTAGTTGCCAAAATGTATTCTGCTACGATCCCGTGTATTGTCGCGAGGATTCTTCATTATGCATACTTTTCATAGCTTCATTATATGGTCGCATATACTGTCGAAATCCAGGTGTTGCTCTTACGAGAGTTGGATTTTGCCGAGTCTGGTATTCTTCGTAACTTGAAGGAGGATTGTTTACGTACTCAAGCAGCCCTGCTGCAACACAAAGCCCAGTGAATGCAGCTGAAATATAGGTGTCGCCGTCAGCCCACCGCCCGCTATCTCTATCAACGGTTATGCGTTCATACGAACAGCCGTCTTCTTGGTAGAATTCCTCGGGTATTCGGCTCGCTAGACCTAGTATTATGGGAAGATTATCTTGAATTTTTTCTTTGGAATAATCTTCCCAAACTCCTATCGGATTACATATTTCAACAACCTGGTCTGGCGCGTATACGCAATTTTTTATGTCTGGAAAATACGCATGGCAGCGCCATTCAGCCCCACTCGCTAGGTCTAACCTGTCTTTGTTAGATAAGCTTGCCCAGTTGACTCCTCTTCCGTATTGCAATGAGTCATGGATCTTACAAGGTCTTATGGTTGTTTCTATGAGCCGCTTAAATAACTCAGGATGTTCTGTGCTGTTTTCTAGCGTTGTTCTTAGACCGTCGTAGTCAACTAGCTTTGGTTGCCGTCTCATTCGCGTAAACTCCTCTTAAATAGCAGTATGTATTGTATAATATAATATTTCGCTTACATAATCAATTTTCAAATTTTCAACAAAGAAAATAGCCCGCCAAGAGGCTCAAGCCGAGACGGGTGTCTCAAGGCGAGCTATTTTCTTAGCGGGCGGTCAGCCCTTGTTGTTGTCTGAGCGGAGACGGTTGACCTCCTTCTGAAGGTTGTCAACCTCCTTCTTCTGGACACACCAGAGGAAGGTGGTGGCTTTGAGGTCAAAAGCTCTCGCAATGGAGAGCGTCAACTCGACGGCAAGAGTAATGAAAACAGGAACTGCCATCGTCGTAAGGGTAGCGCCATACGATGCTAGCACCTTAATTGCGATCGCAAGTGTCACTATGACAATGGTATCGACCGCTACCGACATCTTCAGTTTGAAGAATAGCATCGTTCTCTCCTTTCTGAAGAGAAGCTCAGCTCAAAGTTAAGGGCACTTCTTGTCCTAAAAGACTACCTTTGAGCAAAAAGCTAATATATATCAATAATTGAACAAAAAGTCAATAGATTTAGGCAATTTTCTTGAATTTTATGCAAAAAATGACGTGAAATGACGAAAAAAGGGAAAATTTCGTAATCTCTGCCGTGATTAGCGGAAAAATAAACTACCCCGCGCAAACAGCGGTACTGGCGGCGGCCAGCGGTGATTCTGGCGACCAGACCAGGTAGCTGGCGATACGGGCGCCAACTATGCCGCGCCAGATTGACATTGGCTCGTTCCAGTTCTGAGTGACGACGTCGCCGCCGTGAGCGATAACCAGGTGCTCGGCGTGAAACGCGCAGATCGTAACGGGATAAGTGATGGTGAATTTATGTAAAATGTCGACGAACTGCGCTAATTGGATATTGAAGGTCAGGATTTTTGGATAATAGACCGCACGCAATAATTTTTGGACTTGGGCGAATGAAACGACGAAAACAAGGCGCGGATTGTCCAGGATTTCGGCGAAGCTGTTTTGTAGCAGGTCTACGGCGTCGCGCGTCACAACGACCGGACGCCGGGCTTTTTTAATCAGTTCCTCGTAAACGATTGCCGTCTGGCTGTTTTTACCAGCATCGCCGACCAGCAGCAGCGCGTCCGCCCAATCTTCCAAAGCTAATGCTGGCTGCAGCGCCTCGCGAGCCAGACTGCCCGAAGGGTTGGTTGGCGCAAACAGCACGTCGGTCATGGCGGCGGGGACGCTTTTTTTCAGCGCGTCTGGCAGCAATACGCGAACTTCGCCGACGCCAGTTTTCAGGGCTTCTTGGTAGCTGTCGGCTACCGCCAGAAAACCTAATTTATTGCCGCCAATTATCGCCAATTTCCCCGCTTGGCTGCGACGCTCCGGCTTATTCCATTCAATATCCGGGAACAACGGCTTTGATTGTTCCTGCTTGCGCCAAAACTTCATGTCCATATATCAATTGTAGCGCATTAGAGTTGTTTTATTGCCAGCTGGAGAACGGTGTTCAGAAATTATACAATTTGACGGTGCTGATTGAAGAGAAAATTACCGCCAAGTAGCGCGCGGCTGGACAGGCTGGAGTTGTTCGGGCTTGACGGATTTTTGGGCAGATAGTTTATCGTTCCCGGAAATCTTTTTATATATTTCATCAAAGGTTAGTCCTGAGTCGCGGACTAATTTTGCCATGTCTTTACCGACGTAGCGGAAGTGCCAGCTTTCGGCTTCTATGCCGGTGAGGTCTTCTTTACCTTCCGGATAGCGCAGGATGAAGCCGTATTTGTAAGAGTTGTTCGCCAGCCAGGCGGCGGTTTCCTTTTTCAGGCTGCAGCGGGAGAAATTGGCTTTGCAATCTTTATCAAAACTGGATAAATCCACCGCTAGGCCAAGCTGATGCTCGCTGTGCCCTGCTTGATTAACGTATTTTTCTGTGTAGGCGGCGCCGCTTTTGGCGATTGACTCGGCAACAAGTTTTTTCTGGTCGGCAGCTGAGCGGTAGGCGCTGGTCACGATTAAGTCGTTTTTAGCGGCTTTGGCGGCAGTAAACATGTCTTTTAGCTCCGGCTGAATTTCTGCGCTGGCCCGCTTGTCTTCCAGCCAGTCGCCGTGCTCGACTGCCAGGTTCGCTAATTTCGGCTGGTAATCTTCGCTAATTCCCTGGGTTTTTGATACGTAAGCCCAAATACCGCCAGCTTGTAATAACTTTTGCGATGGGATTTTTAGTTTTAACTGCGCGTTATTGGCGCCGGTAAAGGTTACGGTTCTTACTGGCGGAACGATTGGTTGAGCCGCCATTTGCGCTTGATTCTGGTCGTAGGTGTCGCTGGCCTCGTACATGCCGCCGACCAGTAAAAAAGTAAACGTTGTCCATGCTGATAAAACCATCGCCAGCAAATAAGTAAATATATTTTTCCCGCCCTTCTTCATGATATGTATTATACGCTATCGGGCAGTTTTTGCTATACTTGCATTATGGTATGCGCTAAAAATAGTTCGCCTAAGAAAGCATTTTCGCGTTTAATCGCTGCGGTGTTTTTAATGGCGGGCGCAGGATTTTTAACGTATAAAGTGCTGGTTTGGCAGCTTGGCGCGCCTGTAAAAAATCAGCCGGCTGCTACGAGTACCGTGAAAACTAAACCGCATAATTCAGGCGAACGGACGCTGACCTTTTCGGCGGCGGGCGATTTTTTAGCGCATGATTCGGTCGTTAAGCAAGCTAAAACGAATAATGGCTATGATTTCTCGCCGTATTTTACCTCTGTCAAATCGTTATATGGCGCTAGCGACGTGTTCTTTTGCAATCCGGAAACGCCTAGCGCTGGCGCGGCGTACGGGATTTCCGGCTATCCGGCGTTTAACGCGCCAGTTGAACTGGCTCGCGACATGAGTAAAACCGGCTGCAATCTTATCAATTTGGCGACTAATCACATGGCGGATAAGGGCCAAGCGGCGATTAATGCCACGCTTGACGAGTGGCAGAAACTACCCGTCCTGGCAGCAGCTGGCGCTAATCGTAATGCTGGCGAGCAGAAAAAGGTTAAATATTTTGAGAAAAATGGCATAAAGGCGGCGTTTTTAGCGTTTGCCGATTTCAGCAACGTTCGTTTGCCGAACTCTTACAGCGTTAATACATATCATGACGAGGCGCTAATGCGGCAGTTAATGTCCGAGGCGCGCCAGCATGCGGACGCGGTGATTGTGTCGGCGCATTGGGGTACGGAGGATTCGCATACAGTAACTGCCGACCAGCAGAAATTTGCTAAATTGTTTGCTGATTTGGGGGCAGATGTGGTGATTGGCACCGGACCGCACATGATCCAAAAAGCGGACATGCTGGATCGAGCCGGCGGCGGGAAAACGCTAGTGTGGTATTCGATTGGCAATTTTTTATCCAGCCAGCTGCAAGTTGACGAATTGACCGGCGGCGTGGCGCAGTTTAAGCTTGCCAAAACAGATAAAGGTATTTCAATTTCCGATGTCAAATTCCGTCCGACGTTCATGAGTTACGAGTGGTCGCCAGCTGACCGGCAAGCGCAGAATTTACTGGCGCGCCGCAATCTGAAGCTGCAGCCGCTCAAACAGGCGGCGAACGAAACTAAACTGCACGGCACGACGGTCGAAGAACGCCTGGCAAAAGTCCGGCAGTGGCTGGACGGCACAGCTAAAGTAACTGTTGAGTGACGTGCTGCTTACTAGCGGGATTTTTCTGCCGATGATTTTCCTAGTAAAATTGGCGATGCCTGATCGAGCGTCATGTCCGCTTTTTTCAGCGCCGCTGCTAGTTCGCGGCCAACATAGCGGAAGTGCCACGGTTCGTATTGGTAGCCAGTGATGCGTTCCTTGCCCTTTGGGTAGCGTAAGATGAAGCCGTATTCGTGGGCGTGTTTGGCGAGCCACTTGCCGGCAGCTGTTTCGCCGAAACATGTCTCAAGATAGCAATTGTGGTCGGCGGCGGCGATATCCATAACTAATCCGGTTTGATGCTCGCTGTAGCCAGGTTTGGAGCTAAATTTATCAGCGGCCGCTTGTCCGTAGGCGTTGACGTAGCTGCTGTAATAAGTGTTTTGTAATTCATAACCGCGAAAACCGCTGCCGATTTGCAAATCATACCCGGTTGCTTTGGCGCTGGCAAACAGCTGTTCGACGTCTGGCATAATATCAGCGCGAACTGATCGCTCCTCTTTCGGCTTATCCGGCCGCGAATTGACTGTTGCTAATTGCAAGTTTTTCGGACGATATTTGCTGTTTTTCAGCGGGTGGGTTTTATTGACTAGCCGCCAGATGTGATCGTCAGCGGTATAGTCGTCAGCAGCTGGCTTGACAGAGACGGAATCTGTCAGTTTGATGAGTTTTTCCGCTGGAGATTTATTAGAATTGGCGGTATTGTTCTGCGTTTTCTGGGTGTTTGGCGGCTGCGGCGAATTTAATTTTCGGTAAGCAATAATGCCGCCGCTCGCTAATCCTATCACGACAGCTGCGGCTAGCAGCGCCGCGCACTTTTTACTATTTTGTTTCATTGTGACGCCCCGCTGGCGCGCTGCCAATATGCTAATTCCATGAGTTTATTGTAGCGCGAAAAGTGCAGACGTGCCAACTCAAGCGCTTGCCGCAGCCGTCGGGCTAGCGTACAATTTAGGCTATGGAAAAACACATCGCCAATCACTATCAAGCCGTATCGCAGCGCCTAGCAGCAGCCAAGTCGAAAACTGATCTGACGGAATTGGCGCACTATCACCGCACGCGTGTGCAAGAATTTCAGCACGAGCGGCTGATTCATCTGTTGGTGACATTTTTCTTCGCCGGGCTGTTTTTAGCGTCCCTGGCGGCATTTTTGGCGACCGCGGCAATGGGGCTGGCGATGAACTGTTTGCTGGGCTTATTAACGCTAATTTTGTTTGTGCTAGAATTGGCTTACATCCGGCATTATTACCAGTTAGAGAATGGCGTGCAGCGGCTGTATGAATTGACGGTAGCGATTGAAGATAAACGCCGGGAAGGTAAAATATAGTGCAAGGTGAATTTGTCATCATTGAATCTCCTTTCAAGGGAAACACGCCCGCGGAAGAAGCCGAAAATATAGAATATGCTAGAAAAGCAATGCGCGATTCGCTATATCGCGGGGAGGCGCCGTTTGCCAGCCACTTACTCTACCCGCAAATGCTTGACGATGCTAATGAAGATGAACGCCGTATGGGAATTGAAGCTGGATTGCTGATAGGACGATCAGCTGATAGAACGGTTGTTTATACAGATAGAGGCATCTCGCCAGGCATGAAACAAGGTATTAAACGGGCTGAGGACGAGGGGCGTCCGGTTGAATATCGCTCGCTGTACGGCAGTGATCGTCGCCAAAATGATAAGAATTAGACTTAGCAAGCTACTTAATATCAGTGAGTTGGGGTGGTTATTTCAATGCTCACTGGGCAGTGGTCGCTGCCCATTTGTTCGGGGTGGATTTGTGGATTTTTGACGCGCCCAGCGATTTCGCGCGACGCCAGCCAATAGTCAATCCGCCAGCCGACATTACGCGCCCGGGCGTTGGCCCAGTGCGTCCACCAGGTGTAAGCTTCGGTCTTTTCAGGAAAAGCCGCCCGGAAGGTGTCGACAAACCCGGCGTCTAGGTAGTTCTGGAAGCCCTCGCGCTCCTCGTCAGTGAAGCCGTGCTTGCCGACATTAGCCTTGGGGTTCGCCAGGTCGATCGCTTGATGTGCCACGTTCATATCGCCGCAGTATAGGACTGGCTTGACTAGCTCTAATTCCTCCAGATATGCCAGCACTGCCGGATCCCACTGTTTATGACGTAATTTCAGCCGGCTCAAATCCCCTTTCGAATTTGGCGTATAACACGTCACCACCCAAAAATCGTCAAACTCGGCAGTGATGATGCGCCCCTCGTCGGCGGGGTTGCCGTACTGATCGCCGGTTAAATTGAACCGCTCAATGATATCCGGCGGCAATCCGTCGCGCCAATGCAGCGGCCGGATTTTCGACAAAATCGCCGTGCCAGAATAGCCTTTTTTGGCGGCTGAATAGAAATGCTCGTGGTATTCTGGCAGATCAATTTCTACCTGGTCGCGGGCGGCCTTGGTTTCTTGCAGGCATAAGATATCCGGATCGTAGGTTTGCAGGAAGCGGGCAAACTCACCCTTGTTGATGATGGCGCGGATGCCATTGACGTTCCAGGAAAAGAGTCTCATAAGCTTATTGTAGCGGGTTTTTGGCGATAAAAATAGCCCCTAGGGCGAATGTGTACTAGTAAAAAACTTACTTCTCCAACATAACCAAAAACCACTCTTTCTACAAAATGAGTGGTTTTACTATTATTTGGCTTGGATAGTTATATATAAAGACTCTATCCATAGGATTTTTCTATGGATACACCGAGAATTTATAATCATCTCTTGTCGTCGCCATAGCTTACGGGATTATTATAGCCGCCGTTCGGATCTGGAAAGCCATTATAGGCTTCATCGCACTCCTCTGCATCCGAACATCTACTCCAATGTCTACCACTCTCTTCTCTAAAAACATCTCGAATTTCTCTCGTCATCTTATCGCGTACAGCTGTACTTCCTAAACCAGCATCAATTCCCCTTAAAATTCTTAAGTTGTTTTCATGTTGCTCTGGAGTGATCTCGTCTGAATCTGGGATATAGTCTATACCTCCTACCTCAAATGACGATTCTCCAGATAGTTCCTCGGTTGACATTAAAAGTTCTCCTTTGTCGTACTGTTATATTTTTACCTGTCGTAATTGTAACAAATATTTATATAATTGTCAAATTTTTGGATACGTCCATCATCTCCTAGGCTCCTCTTCCTTCAATTCTAGGTGCGGCCTTTCATATTATAGTAGAGTAGCCAGTCAGCGAGAATACAATTGAAACTGGGGCTATGCCGCTACTTGATGTGCGCGGTATGTAAACATCGAGAGGAGCAGCCATAACGTTATGGCCGGCAATCCAAGCTATTTTGGTAAACTTGTGACACTTGGTCAAAAGTAGTCTACTTGGCAGTTTTATGTTTTATTATTTCCCTATAAAGCGCCAAATATTTTTCAGCCATTCGGTCGGGTGTGAGCTCTGGTGCAAGCTTGATTGATGCCTGCGACATTTTCTGCCGTTTTTTCGGGTCGGCTGCCAGCTGCTGCATCGCGGCGGCAAAGTGCTCAACTTCTGGCCCGTCGGTCAAAATACTATTGTCTTTATTCACTCCAACTGTCAGCCGCGGATCGCAATAGATAATCGGTAATCCCGCTGTTGCCGCCTCGCCGATGGTCATGGCTTGCGTGTCAAAACCGTAAGACGCTAAAACGAAAACATCCGCGTTAACTAACTCTTCGGCTACTTGATTAATGCCAGACATATGTCCGCGGAAGATAATATTGTCATGTCCTTTCGCTAACTGGCGAAGTCTATTTAACTGATTTCCGCCGCCAGCGATGTGCAACTCTGAATTAGGAATATCAGCTTTTATAAAAGCGCGGATAATCGTATCGATTCGTTTTTCCGGAGCCAGGCGGCAAATGCTTAAAAAGCGGATGGCGCGGTCAGAACGATGGCGCTTAACTCGGCTAATGGCGCGGCTTAATTCAGGATTAACACCGGTCGGTATGGCGCGGGACGGAATACTAATCCGCCCAGCACATTCGGTTATTCGCTGTATCATGAAATCGGCTGGCGCAGTAAAACCGTCAACCTGCGAGGCGATAATTGCCATGGAGCGCCAATCAAATCGCGCTAGCAGTCCAGTGGCGTCGGGACTTTTCGGCGCTAGGCGGATCGGCTGATCGTGCCGTTTTTTGGCAATCAGAGAAATCACCGGGCTGATGAGGAGTATGTAAGCCAGAGAACCCCAGACTGCCACGAATGGCTGCGAAGCGTGCGCTCCGGCTAAATTGGCATGAAAAGTATGGACGTGCGGGATATTTTGCAGCTTGGCGATACGTGCTGCCAACGCCAGTCCGCCTCGATCCGTATGGCTATGAATGATATCAAACTGATGATGGCGGCAGATGCGCCGGGCTATGCGCCAACTTTGTTTGATGGTGCATGTCTGCACTGGCATGCCTGATATGTATGTCGATGGCATAACGATCGTTTCGCAGTTATCTGGCTTTTCTAAGTAATGCCGCGGCGCTAATAGCGTCACCTTGTGGCCTAGCCGGACCAGTTCGTTAACTTGCACCTGAACTGAACGCCCAATGCCGCCTGACGCCGGATAAATATCGTCTAATATTAAAGCAATACGCAGCGAACTGCTGGGTCTGGATAACTTTGCTTTTGCTGCTGCCATGAGTTAAGTATAATATAATAAGATATGCAAGTAAAATTTAATTGCATGAGAAAGATTCAAAATAAGCCTATTTTTATGGACAAAGACGATTTATCAACTAATGATATTAACGAGCTTAAGCAAGTAGCTAAGTTCTTTAACACACATTCGCTGCGCTTGGCGGATAATGGCGCAACTGTACACTACCGCGAGGCGCAAGAAGGTAGCACCAAAGCCTGCGTGATTCTTCACGGACTTACCGGCACAAGCTATTCAATGCTGTTATTAGCTGATGCTTATCGGCGGCGCGGCTGGCGAGTGGTGGTGCCGGATTTGCCTGGACACGGCAGTTCTTCGGCTATTCCTGTTAAGCACATGCACGACCTTGCTGATTGGCTTTATGCTGTTTTGCGACAATTATGCCCGGAGCCAACCGTGCTGGTCGGTGACTCGTTCGGGTCGAGCGTGGCGCTTACTTATGCGCAGAAATATCGCTTATCGCCGGTAACCCGGCTGGTACTCGGCGCGCCGATTCCGACGCTTGATTCTGTATTAAAGGTTGTCGATCGAGTTTTTGCTTGTACGCCTGACGCTGCGGCGCGGCGGCTATATTATACGAACCGCTTACTACTTGGCATGAGGACTAACTTTCTACTTGCCCAGCGCCATCGTTCTGATTATCGCCGGCTTGTAGAAGAATGCATAGCCATTGAAGGAGCCCAAGCAAATCATCGGTATGCCGAAATGGTGCTTATGGGTGCGAACATAGATAACAACCCTTTTAAGATTCCTTTATCGGAGGATTTAGTCGGTCGAACAGCAGTGGTGTATGGTGATACGGACCGTCTTTCCGGTAAGCGGGCGGCGCGGTATTTGCAGGAATGGGCAGCAGATGCGCAAGTTGTTGAAGTTCCGCAATGCGGTCATTTGGTTCATATTGAGGGTATATCAGCAATGCTTGATGCCAGCGAATAGCCAAGCTACTTCCGATTTTTTAACAAGCCTACTATTAGTTTTTCTGCCTTTTTTGCATAACTTTTGGCGTCAAAAACGGTTTTTGCTTTAGCTGCTGCGCGCGATAACTTGATTATTTGTTCGGGGCTGCCAGCTAACTGCTTGATGGTTTGAGCAATAGCCTCAGGCGACGAATTAGCTGTGAGTATGCCGGCTTCTTTCAACCCTTCGGCGGTTAATCTTTCATCGCAGTATAATACTGGTCGGTGGCGGCTAATCGCCTCGGCTACGACCATCGGTTGGTTGTCAAAATGGTAGGATGTTAGCGCCACGAGGTGTGACTGGTCAATTGCTGCGATTGTCTCATTATTAGTTTTTGGTCCGGCAATTAAGATGTGAGGCAATTTGCCATAGCGCCGGCGCATTTCTTTTAGCAAAATCCCGTCGCCAATCATCGTGCATTGGATAAATTCGGAAGGACATTGCGACAGTGCTTCCAAAAATTCTAGCGGTCGTTTTTCTGGCGTGAGTCTACCAACCCACAATATGCGCAGAGGTTCGTTTGGTGATATTGAGCTGATTGTATGGGCTGGCGATAAAGAGGCGCCGGCAGGAAGGAACGGATTTGGGATGTTGTAAAGAGGCAGGTTTCTGTCAAGACTACGCAATGTTTCCAGTTGGTGCTGCGACGGCGAAACGACTGCGTCTGATGCCGAGGCAACATTTAATGTCAGAGATTTGAGCAACTGTTCAACCAACGTACCGGTCGTCTTTGGTTGAATGTATATTGGGCGTTTGCAAAGCCAATGAAGCGCTTGGCGTATGGCAAATGCCGCAACTCTGGATAGTGGCAGTTTATCTATTTGCCAAAATATTGAATGCACGGTGAATACAACCGGAATGTTAAGCTCGCGCGCTATGTCTTGAACTATTAAAGCCAAGGAAAATTCCGATTGCAGCCAAACGCAATCAATTTTATTTTTTGTTAGCAATTGGCGAATAACCTTTTGGCGCTTTTTTGAATTGATATATCCCGGCAGGATAAATATCGTATTTGGCAAGTTGATTGTAAGAGACGGTTTTAACGCAAAGCTATTGACGTTGTCGATTGCTTGATTGGTAAAGATATAAACAGTGTGTCCAGCTTGTTGCAGGGCTTTAATTTGATTGATTGTCGAGTAAACAACGCCGCCAGTATTGGTAACTGGAAAGTCAAGCACAAAACAAATTCGCATAGTGGGCAGTTTAGCATATTTGCTAGTATTTATCTACTCCTATATAATAAGCCGTGTATCATGAGGATAGCATTCTTTATTGACGACTATTTGCCCTCAGTCCATGGCGTGTCAACATCAACCTTGAATTGCAAGCAGGCTTTGGAGTCGCTTGGGCATGAAGTTTTTGTGATAGCGCCAAGGTGCGAAGGCTACGAAGATCACGACGATCACATTATCCGTCTACCATCAGCCAAGAATTATGTTTTCGATAAGCGCGAGATGGCAGTTATTTATCCTGGTCTAGCGAAGAAACTGGACAAATATAAATTTGATATAGCACATAGCCAGATGCAGCTTTATATGGGCGTGTTGGCGCACAGCGTGGCTAGGCGGCAGAATATACCGCACGTGACAACAGTTCATACGATGTATTCTGAATTGATTGACGATTATCCTTTTACGGTGATTGCCGGCTTGATTGCGGCGACAGTAGCGTTTCCGGTTGTCTTGCGTGTTAAGCCGATCCTGCCGACGGCGTCGCGCGAGCAACTGCGCTCAATGAGTAAAAGTACGATACGAGATGTCATGTCGCGGCAAGGCTGGCGGCTGATGGCAGCATTTGCCAATAAATGCGACGCCTGCATCTCGCCGTCGAAGCATTTGAAAAGGATTTTAATCGACGAAGGCGGCTTGACAGCTCCATGCCATGTTTTTCCGAACGGTATTGATATCAAACGTTATAAAAAAGCGTCGGCAGCCGATTCGCCGATTGAGAAACGTCCGGGTGACAAGTTTATCATTTCAGTGGCGCGGCTAAGCCCAGAGAAGCGCCAGCGGACGTTGATTGAGGCTATGTCGCATATCCGCGATAGAAAGGTCAAGCTGGTCTTGGTCGGCGGCGGTCCGTATGAAGAAGAGCTTAGACAGCGCGTTGAAGAACTGGATGTCAGCAGTCGAATAATTTTCACTGGTATGCGTTCGAGCGACGAGGTGGCGGCGATGCTCAAGCAAGCTGACGTATTCTCGCTGGCGTCGTATCATTTTGACAACCAGCCGATGACTTTCCTGGAGGCGGCGGCTAGCGGTTTGCCAATTGTTTACTGCGACGAACGGATGACTGAGGCACTGACTAAGAATAATGCTGTCTTGACTGGCGGCATTGAGGGTGAAGATTTCGCAAAAGTATTTAATGATTTGTTCTCGCACCCAGAGAAAATTGAGGAGTTGTCGCGTGGGTCGCTAAAGGTGGCAAAGTCGCTTGATTCGGCAACGATGGCGAAGAAACTCGAAAAGCTCTACCAAAGCTTAATCGAGACGCGGAAAAATTTGGAATAAGTCGAGGACAGTTCTAGTGATTGAGAAATCGAGTAGTATTTTTGCTAAACTGTCGAAGGCGGCTGGTCGATCTCTGTCGATCTTTGATATAAATGGTATAATGGGGCTATGAGGATAGGACTTTTTACGGATAGTTATAGGCCGTCTATCAATGGTATCGTTTATGTAGTTGAGTCGTTAAAGCGCGAGCTGGAGGTTTTAGGGCATGAGGTCTATGTCTTTTGTCCTGCGAAGTCTATTAGTCCTGCTAAGCAAGCTGAACTGCTTCACGAAGACGACAATAGCCGGATTATTCGTTTTCGTTCAATTAAAGGGGCGTTTTTTGATGATTATGATACGTCGGTGTTCTTCCCTCCGGTGGTGCAGCGTCAAATTGCTAATATGAATCTGGACGTTGTGCATATTTTTACGCCGTCGCAAATTGGACTATTGGGCGTAAGAGCAGCGAATAAAAATAATATTCCGCTCGTTGTTCAGCATTGCACCGACTTGTATGAATTTGTTGACCATTATCCAGCAGTTTTACCGGGAGCTTTGGCTTTGGCGGGAATTATTTTTCCGCTATCTGTCAAATTGAATGGCCAGGATTTGTTAGAGGTGGCCAAGCTGTACCGTCCGCGCAACGGCGTGACGAAGTGGAACAAGGATATTATCGAACGCGTCGTTACTATTTTATACAGCAAGGCGGATGCCGTTATCGCGCTGTCGCGTAAAAGCCGCGACCAATTGCAATCTTGGCAAACGGAAGATTACAGCTATAAGATCACTCTAATGCCAAATGGTGTTAATGCTTTGCCGAAGCCGAAGACGGATCGGATAAAAGAATTTCGGAAACAATGGGGTTTGCGTGAAAAGGATGAAGTATTTGGTTTTGTGGGGCGCTTAGGCGAGGAGAAGAATTTGCCGATTCTCATTGAAGCGTTTGACAAGTTTATCGCGTCAGCCCGGCCGAAGTCTAAGTTGCTATTTGTTGGCGACTTTGAGTATCGTCAGACTTTGGAAAAAATGGCTGCGGAAACAAATTTCGCGGATAGGATTATATTCACCGGAGCTATGCCGCGCGAAGATTTAGGCGTGGCATATGAAGTGATGAAGGTGTTTACTTTTCCATCGCTAAAAGATACTCAGGGCTGGGTTCTGCATGAAGCTGCACACGCCGGTAAGCCGATAGTTATTATTGATACGGAAGTTTCCGAGGTCGTGAAGGATGGAATTAATGGTTATTTCGCAGAAAATACTCCAGAAAGCGTGGCTGAAAAAGTAATCTCAATTCTAAAGAGCCCGAAAAAACAGGCGGAATTTAGCGCTGAGAGTAAAAAACTTGCCCGTAAATTTACCGAGCGCAGTCAAGTGAAGAAACTTGAGAAGCTCTACCAAAGCCAAAGCTCCCGGTAAAATTTGGAATAAGTCGAGGATAGCGCCTTCAGAAAATGCCGGGATTTTCTGGTAAATTTATCGGTTGGCGATGAGCCGCCTGGTTTCTCTGTCTTGGTCGCGGCGTTTGATGGTCTCGCGCTTGTCGTAAGTTTTTTTGCCTTTACCAAGGGCGATGATAATCTTGATAAATTTGCCGCCGGTCAATAATTTGGTCGGCACGATGGTCATGCCTTGCTTTTTTGCCTCGGTAAAATGCGCTAATTGCCGTTTGTTGACTAATAATTTCCGTGCCGAGGTGTCGACGCTGCGGGTATTTGCTTGGCCGCGCTCGTTCAGCCGCAGCGAAAAACTGGCATTGTTCAGCCATAACTCGCCGTTTCTCAAACTGACAAACGCGCCTTTTAACTGGACGTGGCCTTCCCTGGCGGCGCGTACTTCCATTCCTGTCAAAACCAGCCCGGCAACTATTTCCTCGCCCAGCTCATAATCAAACCTGGCCCGGCGATTAACGACAGACTGCGCAACTGGTCTTTTGTTTTTTGACTTTGGCATGGTTTTATTATAGCAGGTTATTGCTTTGGGGGCGTGTATTCGCCATTTTCCAAGTCGTATTCGCCTGGCACTCTGCTCAGTACGCCTGTGGCTTTAATTCTAGGAATTCGATACACGGGGTGATGATTATCTTCTGGAATTTTTGTAGCAATGGCAATTATATGTAATAAGTTCGGATAGTTAACTATTGTACGGAAAACCTCCTCATCGCATCCGCTTAAACCGAACGCCAGCTGAGCTGAGAGTCTTAGTTTCTGCTGGTCGTCAAGATCTTCAATAATGTCGTCGATTGACTTGTTGATCTGCTCTAAAAACGTGTTGGCGTTGTCTTGTTGTTCTGGCAGCGATTTTATTTCGCTAATTATGCCATTAAGCCGTTCTTGTATTCTATTCTCTTTCAAGCGTCTAGCACGTAGATCGTACACGGCGGCTAATCCTTCTGGATTAGCGACTGTTTGTCCAGGCGTCGGATGTGCTAGGCATTGTTGAGAATCCGCAATTTTTACGACTTTTGCGCCAAGATGTTCGGGACCTGTCTTTGGTCGGTAGTTTGATAGATTGAAAATCTCAGCTGTCGTACTGTTGCCAGAGTCTGGGTCTTTATCCATCTTTATATTATATCACGAAAATGCTATTAATTCAAACTTTGCAGCGCTTAGACATGCATCATGATGCGACGATTATATTCTTACACTTTGCAGCGAACTCTTATTTATGTCTAATTGTTTGCAAGAGGCCTGCTGGTATACTTTCGCGGTTTGGTGGTAATCTGTGGACTATGGTAATTCCTGATGACGTCTGTTTGGCTGATATAGAATCGGTATTTTCTGGCGTTATTATCGCCCTGGGAGATCTATGACTTTTCTTGCTGCTTTTAGCGCGCACGTCTGGCGATACAGCTAGTCTTCCGAGTATTACAAACAAATCTTTGCCAGCTAGTCTCTCCGTCGCGTACTCATCCAGGCTGCTTTCTGGCAGCCCGCCGCCAGCGATAGCTATGGGAATATGAGGCTCGGTATTGGATGATACAACGTGACTCCAATATTTATAACTTGTTCTTCGAATGTAATCTTGCATTCGTCTGGTTATTGTCTGCTGTTCGCGAGGCAAAACTTCTTTTGGGTCGGTGAAAGTTAGGCAGACAAGCTGTTTCGTGGCGGTTATTCCTAGGGTGTGCAAGCCAGTTACAGGAAGTCGTAATTCTTGTTTAACGGATTTAAGCGATTTTGGTCCTGGAATTATTGTGCCAATTGTTGGTTTTTTGAAAGCTGGACAGTCGTATTTCGATTTGACTACTGCTTGCATATTTCCAGGGTCGATTATTGATATGATATCTGGCAGTTCATCGCTAATGCCGTTCGCTAAGACTTCGTATATTTTCTCAGAATTTTCGACAGGACGATAAAACGTCGGCCGATAGACTGGTTTGTCAGACGGTTCATGATAATATGCCATATTGGGATGATAGCGGTAGCGGCCAGAATTGTCAATTATAAATAGATGACGCTATAATAGCCCAGTATGATAGCCGACATTCACATCACCGAGAAGAGTTTTGGCGACAAGACGTTGATGCGCGACGTCAAGTTTAGCGTGGATGATGGCGAGAAGGTCGGCGTGGTCGGCCGCAATGGCGTCGGTAAATCGACGCTGTTTGGCATCTTGGCGGGCACGGACACCGACTATACCGGTGAAGTGATTTTCCGGCGCGGCATCACCGTGGCGTCAACGGCGCAGGAACATCATGGCTTGGGCGATCAGACGGTGCTTGCCTACATTTTGGCGGGGTTGCCAGAATATTCGCGTTTGAAGAAAATTATCGATGAGTACCCCGAGACTATGGGCGATAATATGTGTAAGATTGAGGAGTATACGCAGGCGCTGGAGCGATTTGACCAGAAAGGGTTTTACCAGATTGAGGAGAAGATTGCCCGGGAGCTTGATAATTTCCAGCTGAATGGGTGCGGCGAGCGGCCGCTTGGTTCCCTGTCGGGCGGTCAGAAGCGGCTGGTGGAGATTGTGAAGATTATGCATGCGGGGGCGCATTTGGCGCTGATTGACGAGCCGACTAACCACATGGATTATGTGGCCAAGCAGCAATTCATCGACTGGATGAGCTCGCAGCCGCGCCAGGCTATGCTGATCATCACGCATGACCGCGATGTGCTGGGCCGAGTGGATCGAATCGTTGAACTTAAAGACGGCCGAGCGGTCAGTTACCACGGTAATTATGACGCCTATCTCAAACAGAACGCTCAGGCGACGGCAGCGGGCATGAATAATTTTGAGCATATTGAAAAGCGGATGACTAACCTTCGGCAAAAGGTGTTGGATTATCAGCGGCTGAAGGAAAAGTCGCGCAACCCCGGCACTATCCAAAAATTTAAGCGGCTGGAAAATGAGGCGCGGGCCGAGCTGGCGGAACTATCAGAGATGGACAAGCCGACGTTTTGGATTGACAAGCAGTCGGCTGGCCAGCTTGATTATAAGTCGGCTGAGCGTTATGGCAAGTTCAAGGCACGCAATATTCGCCTATCGATGAAGGACGCGGCCAGTCGCAGTCAGCATGTGCTGGTGCGAGTTGAGGACGCGGCGGTTGGCGTTGGCGAGCGGATATTGTTTGAGGGCGTGAATATTGATCTGCGTGAGGGTGAGGCGGTGGAGCTACGCGGCCGTAATGGTGCTGGCAAGACGACGCTGATTCGGATGTTATTGGCAAGCGGTGATGTGGCTGCTCGGGCATCTCATAAAATAATCCGGGACCCGCTAAAGCCAGCCCAGATTTTTTCTGAGACACCACTCAGGCCAGATGCACCAGCGACAGCGACACCTCCTGCGCTGGAGGCTGTGGAGTATTCGCGAATAGCGAGTGCTCCAGCCGAACGCTCGCGTAGTATCTCCAGTGGAGATGCAAGCGAAAAGAGTACTCCAGTGCAGGAGCGTGGCGCAGCCGTCACCCCCATCCTCTACTCTGGCAAACTCTTCCTCGATCCGCAGGTGCGGGTGGGCGTGTATGAGCAAGAGATTGATGAGCGGTATTTGGCGGATCCGCTGGAGGCGGCGATTGAGAAATTGTACCTCAGCCGCGACCTGCCGATTTCTGATACCAAAATCCGCCAATTGCTAGCCGACTATCTGTTCACCGAAGCCGATCGGATGACGCCGCTGGCGCGCCTGTCGGGCGGTCAAAAAGCCCGCTTTCAGATCATCGCTATGCTGGCAAATGATCCGCAACTATTGATCTTGGATGAGCCGACCAACCACCTTGACCTGCCGAGCATTGAGGAACTGGAGACGGCGCTGGCAAAATATTCTGGCGCTATCCTGTACGTCAGCCACGACAATTATTTCCGCCAAGAAATCGGCGGCGAAGTCGTGCAAATTGGTGTGGCTTGAGCGATTGAATAAGTCAATTAAAATACCGCGAGAATAAAAACCCCGCGGCATCTTAAGTCTCAAAAATTATTCGGCGATCAAACCGTTTTTCCGGAGCGCATCCTGAAGCTTCGGCCGGTCGAACCCTAGGATAATCTTGCCGCAAACATCGGTCACTGGCACGCCTTGGAAATTACCGCCGTTTTTACTGAGCAATTCTTCCTTGGCGCTTGGATCAGCCTCGATGTCTTTCGCGACAAAATCAATGCCGAGTTTTTTCAACCACTCCATCTCGGTGTGGCAGAATGCGCACCAGCTGGTGCTGTAGACGGTGACCTTAGCGCTTTGGCCGCTTGCCGCCGCGTTATCCTGGCTGTTTGTTTGATTATCTGTTTGGTTGTTTGTCGCTGTTGTTTTATCGTCGCTCATAAATTCCCTCCTTAGATATTTTATCTAAGTATAGCATATTGTTTATGGTTGGCGGTTAATGTACAATGAAATTATCATGATTATGACGAGAGTGAAACGCATGCAGCAAAAAGCCTTTACTCTTCCTACGGTTTTGTTGTCATCGGTTATTATGCTTGGTCTTTTGGGTATGGCGCTGCAGTTATCTACCGCTGCCAATAACGCCTTAAAAGAACAATATTATTATCAACTGGCGCGCGAGGCGGCAGAAAGCGGCGCAAGATACGCTATTGAATGTTTGCGTAGTAACGGTATGAGTGCAGCTTGGACGGGAAAAACTCTAAGACCGGAGACGAATTGCTCGGGTAATACTATTTCGGGACAGAGTACGCACTATATGAAACGAGGTAATATTCAGATGAGATTTGTTGTTCAGTCTTTGAATTCTGGTGGCGCTGAAAATCAGCAAATAGATTCAGTTGGGTATACTGAAGTATTGCGGCCTTCTGGCGGTGTATGGAAAACGTATTCGAACGCTTCTTCGACAAGGACTGGCGCTCAATCTATTACAAATATGATAGCGTTCGGTTATGAGGGTGTTACTAGTGCACCTGATAAAGTATTTTTTGCGACTATCGACTCTGTTGGTAAAGTTAGAACTGTCGGGCACAATGAATATGGACAGCTTGGGGCTGGAACAACATCAATGGCTCAGACTAGCCCTGTTCAATATAATATACCTAAGAAAGCTGTTGCGGCTTATGCCAACTTCTTGTCAATTGGATGGAATATTATGGTGAAGGATGAAGAAGGGAGTATGTGGGGCGCTGGATGGAACGGCTATGGTACTTTAGGACAAGGACCAACTCCTGTCAATGTTTCTACGCCAGGAAAATTTAAACTGCCCCCATCTGTTAAAGCTATCTCTGCTAATGTAGGTCGCGCTGCTTTTGTACTTGGAGATGATAATAACATATATGCTGCTGGTATGTGTGATAAGGGGTTATTGGGTACTGGAGATTATAGCGTTGCGACTAGTTGTACGCATAGGAATGTACCTAAGAGAGTTGCTCTGCCTACACCCAACACGGCTGACCCTAATACAATTCCTACTTCTCAAATTGTTCACGATAGCTATAGCGCTTATGTTTTAATGAAAGGAGGGGCGGTTTATGGCTGGGGAGGTAGTACTTATTTTCAGCTTGGAAGTATAAACTTTGATGCGATATCTACTCCTGTAAGAATTGGAGACTTTGGAAAACCTGGCAAACCGAAGGCTGTACAGATAGTATTTAATGGGGATACTCTGTATGTCGTAGCAGATAATGGTAAAGTATATGCAGTTGGATTTGCTAATCGCGGAGAGACAGGTCAGAAAAATGTAGAGTTTAGATTCTATCATATAGGTAGAAGATGCATGGGTGGTTTTTCTTCTACGTCATTGCGTATGACTATTTGCGATGCGTCCGCAGACCAGTCTCTTGAATTTGTTGATGGCGGTGCTATAAAAATTAATGGAAAATGCGTTGACAATACCGGATACGACAAGACTTCTCTTAGATTGATTAATTGTAATGGGACTCCAGCGCAAAGATTTAAGGCAGTGTATACAGACAGTCATTCTCACGGCGGACTTATGATTGAGCTTAGCGGTACAGGTAAGTGTATTAGTAATTATAATGGTAATTTACTAAGACTTGAGACTTGCGGTGCTGGGGCTGGTCGCCAGCGTATAAGAATTATGAGCCATAGGGTTGTTGAGATGGATATTCCGGGGTTTGTTGTGCAAGCTTCATCAGATCAGTTGTTTGCAAGTTTCAGAAACTCTAATGGAGAGGTATATAGTATAGGCGATAATACTAATGGTGTTTTTGGTAATTCCTCCAATGGAAATAAAGCTCACAACTCATCTCCTGTGCGATTTGCCTTACCAGCTGGAGTTAAGGCTATCGACATATGGGCGACGGCGCAATCACTGGAAGTAAATAATTTATTTGTTGTTGGTGATAATGGTAAGGTATATGGTGCAGGAACCAATACTCGTGGGCAGCTTGGTGACGGTACTAATATACAAAGAAATCATGCTACAGAGATGAACATATTTGGTAAAACGCCTACAAGTCCTAGGGCAAAAAGCATACAAGGCGGAGGTGAGACGACAGTTATCTTCACGACAAACAATAAAGTATGGACTGTCGGCGCAAATAATTTCGGACAACTAGGCACTGGAGATACAATAAGTCATTCTAACCCTGTTCTTGGACAATTTACTAATGTTCCAACTCGCGACTATGTGACATTCTAGAAGTTAAATGCCATCCCCTGCACCACTCGCATTGGTATGTTTGCAGGTGTATTCTGGAGTTGAGTAATTCTTGGGTTTCGGCGGCAGATTTGGCTTGTTTTTCAGAGGTAAAGCGGCGCTTTTGCCGGCATGCGGAATTGATGGCGTTACTTGGAGATTTTATTAGCACAGGCGGCGTTTTTTGGCGGTTTTTTGGATAATTTCGGCGCGGCATCTTGCCAAACAGTATAGCAGATTGATATATTAATAAGTAATGGCGAAAAAGACTCATGTTAAGACTGGCAAAAAAAGCGAGACGGATACACCTGTATTGATGATGAAAACTATTGGCGGGACGACGTGGCGAATGTTTGTGCCGACGATTGGTTTTACGCTGGCGGGTTTGGCGGCGGACTGCTGCTACGGAACGAAGCCGTGGCTGATGGTCGCCGGGATTGCGCTGGGGTTCGCTGTGTCTTTTAGCTTGGTGTGGCTGCAAGTTGCCAAGATTAAACAACAGGAGTCAAAGAATGATTAATTACATGGCAAATGCCGGACCGCACATTTCAGTGAAGGTTGACGAAGTTTTTAACGTGGCTGGCGTATCAATTACTAATTCGCATTTGGTGGGAATTCTGGGCTTGATCGTGCTGGTATGGCTGATGTTTAGGACGCGAGCAGCGGTTTTAGGAAAAAAGAAGCATAACCTCGCGACGAGGCTGGTTCAGTGGACGTTTGACGGTTTATATGACACGGTTGGTCAAGTTATTCCTGATGAGAAATGGGCGCGAAAAGTAGCGCCGCTGTGCATTACTCTGTTCTTCTTTATTGTCGCGCAGTATTGGCTGGGGCTTTTGCCGATTGTTGGTCCGATCACCGTTGGCGAACATCACACTCCCCTGTTTCGCGGCGGCGTGGCGGATCTTAACATGACGTTTGGGCTGGCAATTGTGACAATTGTGGCAGCGCAAGTTTACGCCTTTAAGTATTTGGGTTTTAAAGGAAATATGGGGCGATATTTTGTTAATCCGCTGCGCGATCCGATTATGGCGTTTGTCGGTATTCTGGAGCTAGTTGCGGAATTTTCGCGAATGCTGGGTCTGAGTTTTCGCTTATTTGGCAATGTGCTGGCCGGCGAAATTCTTCTGGCGGTTATTGCTTACATGACGAAATTTATGTCGCCAGTGGCACTGCAGCCGTTTTATTTCTTTGAGTTGTTTATCGGCGGAATTCAGGCATATATTTTCTTTATGTTATCGACAGTGTTTATTTCCCTGGGGCTGGCTCACCATGATTCGCACGAGCCAATTGATGAAGTTCACTCCTCTACTGAAACTAAGAAATTAGCGGCGGCAGAAAGTGATTAAATTAGGTAACAATTAATTAAAGGAGAATATTAACAATGGAAGCATTAGCATTCACACTTACCTACGCAATCCCAGCGGCATTTGCAGCAACTGGTGCGGCAATCGTCGGTGCAGCTGCTATGAACGCGGCTGGCCGCAACCCAGAAAAAATCAACGATTTGCGTACTATGATGGTCCTCGGTATTTCCTTCATCGACGCGATCGCGATTATCGGTTTCGTGGCGGCAATCGTCGGCAAAGTTATGTAGTTTTCGGGAGTAAATTGTGGAGAAAATATTAACACAATTTGCCAATTCTGGCGCTTCGGAGAAAGCCGATTTGCTTGGTTCGCTAGGAATTGATTGGACATTGCTGGCTCTTCAGACGGTAGCATTTCTGATCTTGCTGTTTGTGCTGCGTAAATTTGTTTATCCGCCGATGATGGAAATGCTCATCAAGCGCGAGAAAGATTTGCAGGCGGCTGATTTGGCAGCGAAATCTGCTAAAGAAAATGCCGATAAAGCCGAAGAAATGACTGCTGAGATGATGCGAAAAGCTCGAGCGGAGGCTAATAAGATTGTGACGTCAGCTCGCGAAGAAGCGGCCGAAGCTATCGAGGATGCTACTAAAAAAGCGGCCGTTAAGTCCGAGGCTTTAATCAAAGAAGCGCACGATAAAATCGCTCAGGAAGTTGCGAATGCGAAGAAAGAATTGCATAACTCGACGCTGGAATTGGTGGCGGAGGCGACTGGCAAAGTTTTGGGCGAAAAGCTTGATGCTAAAAAGGATGCGAAGCTGATTTCAACAGCGCTGAAGGAGGCTGAGTAAATGCGGCTGGTGTCCAGGCGAAAGCTGGCCAAGTACGCTGCCGAGCAATTGCTGGCGGGAAATTATACAGTGCTGGAAGAGATTGCCGGGTTTTTGATTTATGAAAAGCATGAGCGAGAAGTCGAATTGTTGGCACGGGATATTGAGGTGGAATTGGCTGAGCGCGGGACAGTTGTAGCGACGGTTGAGAGTGCAACGCCGCTGGACGCAGCGACGAAGGATGCAATTAAACGGCTACTATCATCTAACTTGGGCATGGAGTCGCTGACATCTGTGGAGGGTCGCTCTGCAGCCCGAGCGTCCAGAAAGGACGCCCGGAGCGAAGCCCGCGTACCCGAAGCAGATGGTAGCGACCGTGCCACTCAGCACGTCGAACTTCCTGATATGGAAGTTCCGAGCGACCGCATCGCTCAGGTGCGTCTGCGCGAAATCATCCGTTCCGAGCTGATCGGCGGGGTGAAGATTACCACGCCGATTCAAGTGATGGACGCGACGATTGCCAAGAAACTAAATGACTTGCGGGCGAAGAAAATCTAGGAGGAATAATGAGCAAGATTGATGTGACAGAGTTAGCTAAAAGCCTGCGGGAAAAAATCGCGCAGCTGGAGGCGACGGAAGGACTAGAGGACGCTGGTGTGGTCATCCGCGTTGGTGACGGCGTGGCGTGGGTGCACGGCCTCAGTAAAGCTGGCTACAGCGAAGTGCTGGAAATTGAGACTGACGGCGGCGTGGTGGAAGCGTTTGCCCTAAACTTGATGGAAGATGAAATCGGTGCGGTGATCCTCGGCGGCGAAGAAAAAGTCAAGGCTGGCGCCAGCGTTCGCCGCAAGGGTGCTGTGCTGGACGTGCCAGTTGGCGAGGAGCTGCTCGGCCGGGTGGTTGACCCGCTAGGTCGGCCGCTTGATGGCGGACCAGCTATCAAGACGAAGCAGCGCGGGTTGATTGAACGGCCAGCCATCGGCGTGATGGGCCGTAAGTCGGTGCATGAGCCGCTGATGACCGGTATCATGTCAATTGACGCCATGTTCCCAATCGGTCGCGGGCAGCGCGAGCTGATCATCGGTGACCGCCAGACGGGTAAGACCGCCATTGCCATCGACACCATGATTAACCAGGCGCGGCAAAAGACCGGCGTGGTGAACGTCTACGTAGCGATTGGACAGAAATTATCAAAGATTGCCCGGCTGGTTGACCGCTTGAAAGAAGAAGGCGTGATGGAGCAAACCATCGTGGTGGCGACTAGCCCGTCGGACGCGGCTTCCCTGCTGTATCTGGCACCGTACGCTGGTACGGCGATGGGTGAATATTTCCGCGACAACGGCGGTCACGCGCTGATGATTTATGACGATTTGACCAAGCACGCCGTGGCTTACCGCCAGATGTCATTGTTGCTGCGCCGTCCACCGGGCCGCGAAGCCTACCCGGGCGACGTGTTTTACCTACACTCGCGCTTGTTGGAGCGCTCGGCGAAATTGTCGGACGAGCTGGGCGCTGGAAGCTTGACTGCCCTGCCGATCATCGAGACGCAGGCGGGCGACATTTCCGCTTACATTCCGACCAACGTGATTTCCATCACTGACGGCCAGATTTTCCTGGAGACTGACTTGTTCTATCAAGGTATTCGCCCAGCTATCTCTGCCGGTCTATCAGTTTCCCGTGTTGGTGGTGCTGCTCAGACCAAGGCGGTCAAGTCAGTCGGCGGTAACTTGAAGCTCGGTCTTTCACAGTTCCGTGAGTTGGCTAGTTTCGCGCAATTTGGCTCAGACCTGGATGACGCGACCAAGGCGCAAATTGACCGCGGTCAGCGCTTGACTGAACTCTTGAAGCAGCCGCAATACCAGCCGATGAGTGTCTGGGAACAATTTGTCAGCATTCACGCGGTGACTAGCGGTGCATTTGATAATGTGCCAGTTGCTAAGATCAAGGAAGCACAGGCTACTCTGTTGACGCAGCTTTGGAAGAATAGCAAAGACGCCATGCGCGAACTAAACAAGGGCGCCAAGCCGACTGACCAGCAGCTGAAAGTTATCGACGAGACAACCCAAGTGGCGGCGAAAGGGTTTGAGGAGTAATCCATGCCGAGTACTCGTGCGTTGAAAAATCGCATTCGCTCGGTGGATTCGACCAAGCAAATCACCAAGGCGATGCAGCTCGTAGCCGCCAGCAAGATGCGCCGCGCTCAAGAGGCAGACAAGGCCTCGGCTCCCTACACCATGGCGGCTGAGGAGCTGCTGAGCTATCTGGCGAGTCAAGGCGCGACGGATAATCACCCACTGTTTAAGCGCCGCAAAATCACCAAGCGTCTGATCGTCGTCATTGCTAGCGACAAGGGTCTGGCCGGCGCATATAACACCAATGTCTTGAAGAAATATCTGGAGCTGCTGAAGCGCGACGATGAGCGCGGCATTGAGAATCTAACCTTGACAATTGGGCGTCGGGCGTCGCAATTTGCCTCGCGCCTGAAGGACACAAAGATTATCGGTACGTACGAGGACTTGCCAGATCAGCCGTCGGGACTGACCTTTCATACGATTTTGAACACTGCCATTAGCATGTTTGAGAATGGCGAGGTTGACGCGGTGACATTGGTGTACACGCGATTTGTCAATAGCATGGTGCAGACGGCGGAGTTGTCGCGCTTGCTGCCGGCAGGCACTAAAGCCTTGATCGACCCGAGCGAGGTCTCGAATACGGTTTCTGATGCCAAGTACGAGCCGAGCATTCCGGAAGTGCTGGACGCCGTAGCGAATCGTTTGACGGGCGCGCGATTATTGCAAGCGTTGCTGGACGCTCGCGCTTCGGAACATTCTATGCGGATGATGGCTATGAAGAACGCGACGGATAATGCTTCTGACCTGGTGGATGACTTGACGCTGGCGATGAACAAAGCCCGCCAGGGCGCGATCACCCAGGAATTGGCAGAAATTTCCGGTGGCGTGGAGGCGATGGAACAATGATGAATAACACAACCCTATTCGTCAGCACTGTTGTCGTAAAAGACGGCAAGCTATTGGTTGTTCAAGAGGGCAAAGATAACTACGGACAATTAGGCACATGGAATTTTCCGGCGGGACATGTCGAGCCGGGCGAAGGCTTGTTGGAGGCGGCGGTACGCGAAGCGAAGGAAGAATCTGGCTATACAGTTGCAATTGACGGTGTTCTGTCGGTGCTGCTGAAAAATACTGATTCTGGCATGTCGCTGGTTGTGTTTTTTCTGGGACACATTGCCGATGATTATCCTGCCCCGCGCGAAGAAGGGATTCAGCAGGTTGACTTCGTGACGTTAGAGGCTTTAGAGAAGCTAAACTTGCGTTTTCCTGATGATATGATAGAACCAGCTCGTCGAGCGCTGTCGGATAAGAGCTATTCTTTGGATATAATTATGGATTATCAGGAGGCGTAGATGCGATATGAAAAGTGAGATTAATACAAAGGAAGTGCGGAGGAAAAATTGATGGCTGGAAAATCGCCAGAATTCGACAATCAGAGTTATCGAGAAAAGATTCCGGTCGTGCCTATGATTATAGATGAGAGTCTTGGTGAGAGTCTTGTTGTGATGGTTGGTGTTGATGGTGGCGGCAATCCTGACCCAAATGATTTTGCCGGTTATGATCCTAGCAAAAAGGATGTCTTGCAGGCGTGGAAGGATACGCATGGCGGTTTGTCTCCGGATTCTGAATCGGCAGAAGAGTTGGAAGCTTTTGGAGAACTTTGCAAAAGGACGCAGGAATATCACGCTCAATTGTCAGGCGAAGGAGTCGACTCGGTTACTTTGGCACACCGCAGGTTCTTCCCGCTGGTTACGGATATTGACACGGGCTATGAAGAGCGTCTTGCGGATTTTCCTGACGCGCCGGATGTGTATGGAATGAGGCGAAAAGGACTGCGTGGTCGTATACTTGCCCGAATTGTCCTGTTTACCTTTAGTGCTGGGATTGATTTTGGATTTAAGAGAAATAGAGGTCGATTAACTGACGTAAAGGCGATAGCTGATTTAGCTTTTACAAATCCAGCAACAGGACGAGAGGGTATAAATTTACCTTACTCGCCAGAGAGGTATTATGACAATTAAGGAGGAATACATGAGTAAAACACTAGGAAAAATTATTCAAATCGTTGGCGTGGTGGTCGATGTGGAATTTCCGCAGGGCGTTAAATTGCCGGCGATTTATGACGCGCTCTATGTCAAGAATGGCAAAGAGACGTTGGTGCTGGAAGTAGCACAGCACCTCGACGAGCACACGGTGCGAACGATTGCCTTGTCGTCGACCGACGGCTTGGCTCGCGGTGCAGACGTGGTGGCGACTGGTGCGTCGATTTCTGTGCCAGTGGGCGCCGAGACTCAAGGGCGCATGTTCAACGTGGTTGGTGAAGCGATTGACGAGAAACCGCAGCCAAAGGGCAAAACCGCGCCAATTCACCGCCCTGCTCCGGATCTTTCCGAGCAGTCGAACAAGACGGAGATTTTGGAAACTGGAATTAAGGTTGTTGACCTGATCGCCCCGCTAGCCAAAGGTGGTAAAGCTGGCCTGTTCGCCGGTGCTGGTGTCGGTAAAACCGTCCTGATCACCGAGCTGATCAACAACATTGCCAAGTTCCACTCTGGCAACTCGGTGTTTGCTGGTGTTGGTGAGCGTACCCGCGAAGGAAATGACCTGTACTATGAGATGGAAGAAGCCGGCGTGCTGGACAAGACCTCGCTGGTGTTTGGTCAGATGAACGAGCCGCCTGGAGCACGTCTGCGCGTGGCGCTCTCAGGTTTGGCGATGGCCGAAGCCTTTCGTGATGAAGGTAAAGATGTGCTGCTGTTTATCGACAACATTTACCGTTACACTCAGGCTGGTGCTGAGGTATCGGCGCTGCTGGGTCGTTTGCCAAGTGCCGTGGGCTATCAGCCAAACTTGCAGCAAGAAATGGGTGCGTTGCAGGAGCGCATTACTTCGACGAAAAAGGGTTCGATCACCTCTGTTCAAGCGGTCTATGTGCCAGCCGACGACTTGACCGACCCAGCGCCGGCGACGACCTTCGCTCACCTGGATGCGACTATCGTGATGAACCGTGCTCTGACGGAAATTGGTATCTACCCGGCCGTCGATGTGCTGGATTCCAGCTCTAATTCGTTGGATCCAGAGATTGTTGGTGAGGAGCATTACCGCGTGGCGCGCGAAGTGCAGCGAGTGCTGCAGCAGTATAAGGAATTGCAGGATATCATCGCCATCCTTGGTATGGAAGAATTGTCAGACGACCAAAAGCAAATCGTTGCTCGGGCTCGCCGCATCCAGCGCTTCCTGGCGCAGCCATTCCACGTGGCTGAGAAATTTACTGGCAATTCAGGCGTGTACGTCAAGTTGGAAGACACCATTCGCGACGCCGCCGACATCTTGGCTGGTAAATACGATGACAAGCCAGAAAGCTGGTTCTACATGGTGCAAGGCACTTTGAGCGATCAAGTCGCCCGTGACGCCGCCGAGCAATCCAAGCAAGCTGGCAGTAAAAATGAAGCCAAGGATAAGAACGCCAAAAAGCCAGCTGCCGCTGCCGACAAAAAATCCGCCGCCAAATCGGCTAAGAAGAAAGCCAAATAGCCATGAAATTGTCATTAGTTACACTTGTTGGCACGAAGGTTGACGAAGAGGTCTATTCGCTGTCAATTCCGACCATTGACGGCGAAATATCCGTTTTCCCGAGTCATGAGCCGCTAGTGACGATTGCGCGGGACGGTGTCATCACTGTGCGCCGCCACAAAGAAGATTTGGATAGTCAATTAGAGTATTTCGCGATCTCCGGCGGCGTGGTGAAAATTGATTATTCATCAGTGCAAATCCTGGTGGACGAGGCGGATCATGGCGACGACATCATCGAGGCGGAAACTCAGGCGGCGCTGGAGCGCGCTATCAAAGCCCGCGACGAGGCTGGCGACCAAGTCGAACGCGAGAAAGCCAAACAGCTCATCGACCGGCACATGGTGCGATTGAAAGTGGCGGATCTTCATCGGCGCAAGCGACGACGATAGCGTTGAATTGTCATTGTTATAGTTGTGTTTTGACGGCGGCAGAATTGGTTTGCGTACCGCTACTGTGCCGTGCTATAATTTTTGCATGAGCTTGACTAGCGACGATTTGGCAGATGTAAAACAGCTGATGGAATCAGTACTGAGCGGTCATACTGCTGAGATAAATAAGCGCTTTGATAGTATCAACAAACGCCTTGATGGTATGGATGAGCGCTTTGATGATGTCAACAAACGCCTTGATGGTATGGATGAGCGCTTTGATGATGTCAACAAGCGTCTTGATAGTATAGATAAGCGCCTTGATGAGAATGAAGAAGTCCAGAATGAAATTCTTAACGCTATTGGTGCTGATCTGAATCGCCATAGCGCGCGTCTTGATGATTACGAGGATCGTTTAAAGAAGCTGGAGCATAGAGTGGCTTAGGGGGCTAAGTCACATACTTGTTGGCCCAATCAAGAAATCCAGGCTGTCCCGTACGGCAGCGATGGCCATTTTTATCTCTAACGTTCTTTGTTTTGGAAAAATATCGTTTATACTTTCCTCGTAGGTATGCAGAAAACAATCGTCAAGCTGCTGCTGGCTAACAGGAGATAGTTTAGTCCCGAATCTAGTGAGGGATTCTATATACATCATAATGTCATCAGATAAATCCTCTGCATCGCGAAATTTTCTTATAGTTGTGAGATCGATAACTCTCGGTCTATTGTTAATGTCGCTGCCGGTATTTTTTACCTGAAAGTCTCCGTGTGTTAATCTTTTGTCATTTAAAATGATTAGTGTTTGTGCGGCGACGGTTAGAGCTTCTGTTATTTCTAGCTCTGTTGGTCTATGCGATTCTTGCAAGATGGCATTATCATAGGTCACAACTCCTTGGTCAAACTCGGTAATAGTACTGAAATTACCCCCCCCATCTGGTAAATCCTAGAGGCCGGAAAGCCAGCTGTTCGCCTTGTTTGTTAAGATAACGCGCTACCTTGTGTTCGCGAACAGCACGCTTTGCGGACACATGACTGGTTTTATTGCTATAGGCTGGACGGTTGATATACCAGGTCGTCTTGGTATTACTAGGTCAGCGAACTGAACGCCATGTATGCTATCTTCTCTACCTAATGAGTAGCCTGGTCTTGCGTGTAGCTCAGCTTCTGAGACTGGATGATTGGCTCTGGGTATTCTTGATAATAATATTATGCCTTCTGGCGAATTTTCTACGTTATTTGCCGTGGCATCTCGCGTGCAGAGATAAGATAAATTACTTTTGATATGCTCGCTCATACTTGTTATTTTATCATAAATATTGTATTTTTTCAAGTATCTGGCGGGCTTCGCTGGTGTTTTTGGTGTGCATTAATTGGTCGCGCAGTTCCTTGGCTCCGTCGAAGTCGCGGATGTAGATTTTGAAGAAGCGTTTGAGGGTTTCGAAGGGGCGGCCGAGGGTTGGTTGGTAGTGGTCGAAGAGGTCGAGGTGGTAGTGCAGTAGATGTATCAGCTCTGATTTAGTATTGCCGCTCCCGTCGTCGCCGTCTGCGACGGCACGTAGGTCGCTAGACGCGGGTCCTACTAGTTGGTCCGCCCCTTCTTCTGAAAAATCAGAGATTTGTTCAGAAGTGGGCGCTGCCCCACCGACTATCACCCGCTTATCTTCAATGCCCGACGATAATTCCCTTTTTCTGAAGCAAAACGGATCTTGAAACACACCTCGCCCGATCATAATGCCGTTAACGCCGGGATGAGCAGTGGTAAGCTCCTCGCCATGGGCGCGGTCACGGATGTCACCGTTGATAGTCAAGAGCGTTTGTGGGGCGATTTCGTCGCGCAGTTTTATGATATCGTCGATGAGTTCGTAATGCGCCGGGACTTTGCTCATCTCCTTTTTGGTGCGAAGGTGGATGGTTAGATTGAGGATGTTCTGCTGTAAGATAGTCGTCAACCACTCGCACCATTCGTCAACATACGTATAGCCGAGCCGTGTTTTGACGCTGACTGGCAGTCCTGCAGTTTTAGCGGCGGCGATGGCGGCGACTGCAACGTCGGGTCGGCGGATCAGCGCTGCTCCCCCGCTTTTGATAGCGGACTTGGCGGGGCAGCCCATGTTGATGTCGATGCCGTCGAAGCCGAGTTTGGCGCAATAGCTGGCGAATTGTTCCATATCGCCCGGCTCGCCGCCCCAGATTTGGGCGACCAGCGGATGTTCATCGTCGGTTTTGATGAGTCGTCCGGCGATGGCTTTGTCGCCAGCATGCACCCAGCCAGTAGCATTGGCAAATTCTGTGAAAAATACGTCGGGCGCGCCCGCCTGCTTGACGACATGGCGAAAAACCACGTCGGTGACGGCTTCCATCGGCGCTAAAGCAAAAAACGGCTGCGGCAGGTTATCCCAAAATGATGTCATCTCTGTTATTTTACCACAAAAAGGAAAATCCCCTCACTCTCGCCATTGAGAGTGAGGGGTGGCGGACTCGAGCGGTTCTGCTCGGAGTTAATCTCGTCTTTGAGAAAAACTGCCACGAGTGAACTCGCGAGCCCAGGAGTGAGAGATGACACATCGTTGTGTCATCTCAGTGGACGCGGCGGGAATCGAACCCGTCCATCCTCGATCAACCACTTCGTCGTGGAAGTTCGAGGGGCAAGCCTGCGCGTCCCGTGATTCTTTTCCGGGCTACCGGCTGGGGAATCATGCCAGGGGCGGACGGACGCCCTTTGCTGACGCGGAGTCAGCGGTTTCGGGATCGCACAAACCCCGACCGCCAAAACGAAAACTGCCCTAAAGACGATTAGCGCTTACCGAAGCGCTCCTCGTCTCTGGCAACCGCCTTTCTGGCGGCGGTTCCTAGCTTTCCAGCCTGGGAGCCGAGTTCAGCCAGCTTTCGGCGTTCGAAGTCCGAAAGCTTCTCACCGCCAGCCGCCTTAGAGAAGGCGACATTACGGTCAGAGGTATTCCAAGTTGCCATAAGGGTTTTTCACCCCCTCCCCGCCGCGGTTGCGGCAGTAGAAAAGAGCTAACTCTCTTCTCAGGCCATGCTTTTGTGCGAAGCATGGCCAGGGCTTGGTGTCATTCGCGACACCTCGCCGAGAAATTAGCTCCGGTTAACAAAAGCAAGTATATATATATCAATAATAGCAAGCTATGTCAATAGTTTTTGTCAAGATTGCCTACGCTACCTCTGCCAACAAATCCTCCTCAAACTGCACCATCCCCTTATAATCCGCCGAATACCCAGAAATATCCGGCAGTTCCAGGGTGGTGATTTTCCGCCAGACGACGCTGATAAGCCGGGCGAATTCAGCTAGTTCTTCCTCAGAGAATGTGTCCTCCAGACTGAGGATGTCGCCGGTTTTGATATCCGGTTCGACGAACTGCAGGCGGGCGCCGGTGAAGGTGAAATTGCCATAATCGCGTGATGACGTGACCAAGAGTTGATAAAACATCAGCTGCTGGCGGTATTTGTGGAGCTTGATTTTTTCATAGTCAGATATGCCCTTCCAGGAGTGCGACGGCTTGCCAGTCTTGTAATCGGTCACGAATATGGTTTTATTATTCTTATCAATATCAGCGACGTCCAGCTTGCCGGTCAGGCGCGCGCCGCCAACGACGACGCCCTGATGAGCGAAGTCGAGTTCCGCGAGCTCCGTGTCATGAAAATCGGACAATTTGGCGTCCAGAAACGCCGTCAGTGCCGCCGTGCCCTTGTCTAGATATAGCGTAAAATCGTCGGGCAGCAGATGCTGGGCCTCGAGCGATGTGCGGAAATAGTGGAGGATGCGCTCAGTAGGTGGCAGATGATGGTCAGCGTGCAGTAGGTTGTGCAGCTGCTGGAGACTGGCGTGAATGGCGGTGCCGTAGCTGGCGGCGGGACTCTTGGCGGACGGAAAGCGCAGCAGATTATTCAACAAAAAGTTCTGCGGGCCGCCGCGCGAGACGTCGAGGAAATTATTCAGATGCGTAATGGAAAGTTTGTAGGTTTCGAGTGTCGGCGCTAGTACATCCCTGAGCTCCGCGGTAATCGGCGCGCTCAGCCGCGTGCTCCAGTCGGTTTGCGCCACGGTAATTTGCGCTGCGGGCGTGTCGGCAGCGGGGATAATCGTCGGCGCGTGGTCAGTCAGAAAGCTGGCGATCATGGTGTCGCTGCCGGCGTCGTTGGTCTGAGAGTACGTCATGGTCAAGGTAGTCTTGGCGCGGGTCATCGCCACGAAGAATAGCCGCAGCCGCTCGTCGTAGCTGGTGCCGGCGGGTTGGAGTTGGAGGTTGGCGGGATAGCGAATCAGCCGCGAGCGCGAGCGGACTTTCTCGCCCCACGCGCTGTCGATTGTCCCGATGACGAAGACGTGTGGGAATTCCAGGCCCTTGGATTTGTGGGCGGTCATCAGGTTGATGGCGCCGCCGAGGGCGCTGGCCTGGGGACGGATGTGCGTCAGGCGGGTTTTGGTCGAGCGGTGCAGGTAGATGAACTCTAAAAAGTCTGCCAGCGTTGGGGCCTCGTCGGTGATGCGGTCGCGTAATTTTTGGCGCAGCGTGCGCAGGCTCTCGAGCGTGGTTAGGTAGGCGTCGGGGTTTTGAGCGAGGTTGTCAGGCGAGAAGTAGTGGGCGGCGAGAGAATTAAGCGAAGAGCCTTTACTAGGACTCCTCTTTTCGCGCCGGGCGTCTGAGGACGCTCGGGCTGCAATCGCTGTACGGAGTCCCAGCAAAGGCTCTTCGCCGGCTGACTGCAAGAGTTCTTTGCTAGTAGAGTGAGCGCTGGAGCTATCTCTATCGACTCCTCTTTTCGCGCCGGGCGTCTGAGGGCGCTCGGGTGATGGTCGCTGCACGGAGTCGATTGGAGTAATTCCAGCACCCACCTCTAGCCCTAGCAGCCCATCCAACTGCTCCTCCAGCGGCAAATTTGGCACGTCCTTTGCCCGCTCCAGCAGCCACTCGCCAAACGGCCGAAAGGTGCTGCTTGCCAGCATACTCTCCAGCCACAGTTGCCGATTGTTATAAGCGTGGAGGCTGAGCCGCCAGATATCCAGCGCCGAAAAGCCGAACGCCGGATGAGCGATGAACTCTGGCAGCAGGCTGTTAGCGACATCGAGATTATTCTGATGAATCGCCACGACGACCCGCGCCAGCTTGTCCAGCGCCTGAATGATATCTTGCTCTAAAATATCGTCGTGCCGCTCGTAATTGACAGCCAGATTCTGGCGGTACAGATATGGCAGCAGCTCGATCAGCTCCTTGTGATGGCGGGCGATGACGGTGATGTGCGCTGGGTCTTCGCCGCGTTTGATCAGTTCGGCAATTTGCCGGGCCACCCCTGCCCGTTCCTCGCTTACCGAGGCAAATTCCTGGATTTCAACCCGCGCGCCGCTACCAGACGCGTGCGCGGTCAATTGCTTTGACAAGCCGTCAATGGTGTTTTCTAAGCGATCCATCCCTTGGGTGATCACTCCGCGCGCCGCCGTCAAGATGTCAGCCGCCGAGCGGTAATTATCCGCCAGCACGATGATTTTCGGATCGTGGTACTGCTGGCGGAAGCGCTGGATATTGCCAACATCGGCGCCTTGAAAACTGAAAATCGCCTGATCATCGTCGCCGACAGCCATGATGTTGGGATTGTCCTCATCGCCAGTCAGGTCAAATAACAGACGCAGCTGCGCCAGGTTGGTGTCCTGAAATTCGTCGACCATGATGAATTGATATTGCTCCTGGAGGTTGGCGCGCAGTTCGGGGTGGGACTCGCAGGCTTGAATGACGGACAAAATCATGTCGTCGTAATCAAACAGCGAGCGCTCGGCCAGCACGTCACCATATGCTTCGTAGACGTCAATGGCGGCGGATAGTTTCTCGCTGGCGGCAAAATCTTTCAGGATGAACTCGCCGGCGGCGTTCTTTTCGCACCACTTGTTTTTCCAAGCGGTCAGCGGCTTGGTGGAGTTGGCGTCGATGGCCTCTTGGGCCGCGTGAGCGATGCTGAGCGCCAGAACTTGGGCGTACGGGGTGATGGAGGACGGCAAATTGGCAGAGGTTTGGGCGGTGATCGCAGTGTTATTTGGCGCTGAGCTGGCGGTATCTCCAGAGGGTTCTGTGATGCCTCCCTCGCCGATTCTCTCGGCAATCTTCTCTGCCAGCGGCGCAAATAACTCAACGGTTTTTTTAGAAATCTTGGCCGCAAATACCTGCTGAATGTCGGAGGCAATGCCAGCGATGACACGCTGATTATCCGCCGTAATCGCCCGCAGTTCCGCCGGCGTGAGGCCGCTCTGCTTGAACTCGGAAATGACTCGGATCAGCTCGCTGGTGTAGACGAATTCACCGTTGTTTTTAACGCTCAGCGGATTACGCCAGTCAAGCCTCTCGAGAATCCCCGTTACGATTTGGTGCTGCGTCAGCTCATCTGCCGGCTGGCTATCGGCGCCGCGGAAGAAATACTGCCGGTGCTGATTGATAATCTCCGTGCCGAAGCTGTGAAAGGTGTGAATGGCGATTTTATACGCATCCTCGCCGATGATCTGGCGCAGGCGCTGGCGCATGTTGGCAGCGCCGCTCTCGGTAAACGTCAGGCACAAAATACTGTCCGGCAGCGTGTCGGTCTGGCGCAAAATCTGGGCGGTGCGCATGCTCAGCAGCTCGGTCTTGCCCGTGCCCGGCCCGGCGATCACCAGGAGCGAGCCGTGAATATAATCGACCGCCTGGCGCTGATTAGTGTTCAGCTTGGCGTAGCGAGTTTGAAAATCCATACAACTATTTTACTGCATAACGCTGGCGTTGGCTAAAAATTACGCGAATGGAACGGCGCGCACGATTCTTCAGAGAAATTCCGGCCGCAGATTGACGACGGATTTTACCGGTAAATTAGCGGCAATTCGCTGTTGGTGGTAAAATATAACTATGAATACGACGACGTATGACGTATTAGCGCTGGAAGAAATTGCCAAGGAAAAGTTTGATTTTTCGGTTGAGATTCAGTCGATAATTTTACCGATGAGCGATGTTGGCCGGACGGCAGCGGCTAGCGTATTCTTGACGAGTAAAAATCATTTGGCGGTGTATGTCGAGGTGTCGTCGGCGGCTACGCTTGCCGATATTAAAAAAATAGTGCGTCGTATGGGTTTGAAGGTCGAGGAATTTTTACCGCCGAAAGGACAGCCGAATTATTTTGACGATATCGGCCGCGAGCGTTTTCAGAGCGTGTTCCCTGGCATGAAAATTATATCAAGCGGCGATTTGCTGTACTACCGGACGCTGGCGCCGTATAATCCAGCGCTGGGTATTATCTCCGAGGTAAAAAACGGCGAGATTTATCAATTTGATCCGGATGCGCGCGGCGGCTGGCGGGTTGGTGCGCGGTTTCGATATAAGAGGATTCAGGCTGATTAATGCAAGATTATCTGGATATTATCAAGAGAAATTTACTATCGCCAATTGTGCTGGCGATTTTCCTATTGGCTGGGGCGCTGATTTATGTGCGCGAATACCGGGATGCTTGGTTTATCTCGGTGGTGATTGTGGTCAATTCACTGATCGGCATCGTTCAGGAAATTCGTGCCAAGCGGGTGCTGCACCGGCTGGAACTGATGAGTGCGCCCAGGGCGCGGGTGCTGCGTGATGGTCAGGCGGTGGAGGTGCCGTATGATTCGCTGGTGGTGGGCGATGAGATTATCCTCAGGGCTGGTGATGAGCTGCCGGCGGACGCAGAGGTGACGGTGTCGAAGGGTTTGGAGCTCAATGAAAGTATGCTCACTGGCGAGTCGGCGGCGATTGAGAAAGCGGCTGGCGATACGGTGCTGGCGGCAACCACGGTGCTTGCAGGCGAAGGCACGGCGCGGGTCACGGCGGTCGGCGACCAGACGAAGGCTGGTGCCATCAGCCAAGTCCTCAAGCGCTACAAACCGGAATTGACACCGCTGCAGGTAGCGATTTGGCGGGCGATCACTTTCTTAACATACGGCGCGATTGTGTTGGCGACATTGATTTTTATAGTGTATTATTTCTCGGGCGATGACGTGGTGATTATCTTAAAGACGATTACTTCGGCGGCGGTGACGGTGGTGCCGGAGGGGTTGCTGCTGGCTAGTTCCCTGCTGCTGGCGTTCGGTTCGCTGCGGCTGGCGCAGGCCAAGGTGTTGCCGCAGAAATTGGCGGCGATCGAGGCGATGGCACTGCTCAATCTGTTGGCGGTCGACAAGACTGGTACGCTGACCAGCGACGAGGTGACACTGGAGCGAGTGGTGGCGTTTGATGAGATGATACTGGCAAATTCGATCACGGATACCTCGGAAAAATCCGCAGCCCGAGCGACCGCAGACAGCCCAGCGTGTAAATTTTCGGAGACAAAACTGTCTGAAGCTGCTTCGGATGTTGCCGAGCTAGCTGCCCTCGTCGCTCACGAAACCAGTGGCGGCAATATCACCGGGCAAGCGATCCTCGCGGAAATCACGCCGCCGAAACACGCAGACATCATCGAGGTGATGGCCTTTTCCTCGGCGCGCAAGATGGCGGGTGTCCGGGCGAAGGTCGATGGCACGGTACGGACATTGATGATGGGGGCGCCGGAGTTTGTGGCCAAGTTAGCGCCGGTTGACGCCATGTTGCAGCGCCAGCTGGACGAGTGGGCGGACAGCGGCCTACGGGTGCTGATGTTGGCGGAATTTGACGACGAAATGACTAAATTAAAGGATTTGCCAGATAGTTCTGGGCGGGCGATTGGCGCGGTGATTTTACGTAATTCCCTGCGCGACGGCGTGATTGACACGGTCAAGTTCCTCCAGGAGCAAGGCGTGGTCATCCGGGTGATTTCCGGCGATAATCCGCGCACCGTTCAGCACATCGCGCGCCAGGCGGGTATCGCCAATCCAGATAAAGCTATCCTCGGCTCGGCGCTAGCAGGCCTCAGCGACAAAGCCTTCGACAAGGCCGCTGATGAACACACGATTTTTGCCCGCGTACTGCCGGAGCAAAAGGAGCGGCTGATCGCTCATTTCAAGCAGTCCGGCAAGTTCACCGGCATGGTTGGCGACGGCGTCAACGACGCGCTGGCGCTGAAAAAATCCGACCTCGGCGTGGCGATGTATGCGGGAGCTCCGGCGTCGCGGCGAGTGGCGGACATCATTTTATTGAATAATTCATTCACCTCTCTGCCGATTGGCATGAAGTTGGGTAATCGGATCATGCAAGCGATCGAAGTCATCGCCACCCTGTTCTTCCATAAGATTATTTACGGCGTGGTGCTGCTACTGAGTACCATGCTGGTCGGGCTGAATTATCCGTACGCGCCGCGGCACATCACCTTTCTCAATATTTTCCTGGTGACCATGCCGACGATTATGTGGACGCTGTTTCCGCCGCGTCCGCGCCACCGGGTCAATCCGGCGCATTTCTGGCACGATACCTTGCAGGCGGTGGCGCCAATCGCACTGCTGACGGGCCTGACGGTGGCGTTTACCTATTGGTCGGGCGTGACGCTGCATCCACATCAAGCGGCCGAGGCAGCGACGATGACCGTTCTGACAGCCACGTTCTTTGGGATTTATCTGGTGTTTTTGGTCGGGCCGATGCTGGGCGTAATTTTGGATAAGCGGGCGCGCCTGGCGCGGACGCTGTATATGGCAGGCGTGCTGCTTGTAACCTTGGTGAGCTTTGGTGTCGAGCCGCTCAGGCAGTTCTTTGACTTTACCGTGCCAAATATTATCTTGCTCTGGCCAGGTATCGCCGTGGTTGTCATCGTCGCCCTAGTTCAGTGGTGGCTAGCCCGCCGTGTTGGCAAAAAATTAACTGCTAATGAATGCCAGAGAAAAGTATAACCGCCATAAAAAACGCCGGCAGGCAAATATCGTATGCCTGCCGGATCATTCTTGACAGTCCTGGTTTATCTAGCTTCTTCTGGAAGCGGCTTTATACCCAACAGCTCGCAATGTCTTTTATTATACCAATCATCCAGCTCGGTGCAATGCTCCCAATTGTATACGGCATGGCCTAGCTCATAACAGATATATTTAACAAATAGATCTTCCTGTTTTTTAGAAAGAGTGATACCCATCTCGTTAAGAGATTCTTCTGCTACGTCAGCTACTTTTTTGCTTTCATTTTCATTAAGGCGCTTCTGCATAAGTTTTGCCCACAGTATGGCATGAGCGCGCTGCATTAAAGTCTTAGCTTCGTCTGCCGAGTCAAACGGATCCTCCTCTGGTTGCTTTTGTTTGTCACCGTAGACGTTAGTTGTATATGTTTTGTCTCCTTCACCAAAAGTAAGCTCTACATCCCATACTTCGTCTTTCAATCTTCGGTAGATTTCTTCCCTGTTAATAATAGCGTCTGCTCGCTGAATTTTTTCATCTCCGGCGCGGCGCTTTGCCTCGTCTTCCGCTGCTTCAGCTTCAAGGATTTCTTTTGGTATGTTGTCTAGGGTGTCTGTTACTAGCGGATAACTTCCAATAACCATACCAGTAAGGTCGTCAGTGACAGTTATCTGTTGATTACAGTGTCCGCGCATAGCTCGCGCCCAAGCTGCTTCTAGTTTCTTTGGATCAGAATCTTTATTCACTAGTACATGAACACCACCCAAATTTAATAATGCTTGATTTTTCTTTGGAGTTTCTGAGCTGGTTGGAATGTATTTCTGTGTCAGCTTTATTGCATCGCCGAAGAATACTCTACTTCTGAGGAGATCGTTTCCGTTAATTGCTGGAACTTTTTCAAGTGGGCTGTGATGATTGTAATCGGATCCGTCTTCAACATTTCCATCGCCATAGTTTTCTAAGCTTTCCCAGCCAGTTGCTTTTTGCTCGCCTGACACTTCTTGTTCTGGTGATTTGGATATTTCTGTCATGATATATAAAACTCCTCCTTTATATTGGTAGTAATACTGTATCAGCGGCACGAGTCCGTGTCAAATTTACTGATGTTCCGTATTAAGCGTTAACGCGCCAGCCGATTTATTTATTATCAAGGATAACCAAGTGCTCAATATGCGGCGTTCTCGGGAAAAAATTATAGCCGCGGTGATGAACGATGTGGTATTTTTCTTGCAGAAGTCGAACATCGCGAGCTTGGGTGACAGGGTTGCAGCTGAGATAAATGATACGTGGCGGCAGTTTTTGCAACAATGTTGCAATAATGTCGGGATGTAGGCCAGCGCGCGGCGGATCAACGATGACTATTTCCTTGTCTGTAATATAATTGAGAGCTTGTTCGCTGGGAGCGAGGACAGTACAAGCGTCGGTGCGGCCGAGTTCGGTGATGTTGCGCTGCATTTCGCGGACAGCATCGGCGTTGATTTCCACCAGCGTGACGTTGCCGCTGCCAATGGTCAGGCCGATGGTGCCAACGCCAGCATAGAAATCGAGAGTTGATAATCTGACAGCTCGAATATCATCAGAAAATAATTCGGGACCCACGTGAAGTTGCCCAGATTTTTTCTGAGATATTGCTCGCTGTTGATTATCGGTGTAGCCATGTGTCGCCAACTGATCCAGCTGGCGCTCTTGGCGTGCCTTATTGTACGGCACCCACTCCTTCATATCGCGCAGCGCCTGCTCGTAAACCGGGATGTTGACTTGAAAAAAGCCTTCGCAGGCGTAGCGGAATGGCACGCCAAGAATGGTGTCGGTCAGGGTGGTATCGCCGAAATGCGCCAATCGCTCGGTGATACGGCTGGCCGGCGAACACGGGTCGGAGTAGATGACTTCCCCACCCTGAGCCGGTAATTTGGCGGCTTCAGCAGCGGTGATAATTTCGGGCAAGCGATCCTTGAGATATAATTGCCACACACAACTTCCCGATTGATCGCAGCGGATGAGCAGGGTTTTGAGCTGGCGAGCCGCAACGTGTTTACGACGTAATAAATCGCGGATAGCACGCGCCAAGTTGTTGATTTCTGGGCGTGCCAAACTTGTGCCCTCAACGACCACCTTACCCTTGCTGCCGCGGCGGAAAAACGCCAAGTCAAGCGTATCGCCAGATGGTTCTTCACGGTCGCTATCCGTGTCTATCTCTTGGGTATCATCAGAAAATAATCCGAAACCCGAGATAGCCCCAGGTTCTTTCTGAGACACCGCTCGAGACATTATCGATTTACTATACCAGCTAAATTCAACTTTGTTGCGATAACCATATGCAACATTGTTGCAATAAATGTCAATCGCTGCCGGTAATGCAACATTATGCAGTGTAAACGCATCATTAATCAACTGTGCCTTATACGTCTGCTCAACTTCGAGTGGCATAATCTGCCACGGGCTGGTCGAAAGATAACTATCCGGATCGCGCGGCTGGATACGGTCGGGGCTTGGCGAGATCACCTCCTCGACGACTGCCTCGACAAGGTGCGATTTCTTTTTGGTAATGCGAACAGTGACGGTCTCGCTGGGCAATCCGCCCCATACGAAACATTTGCGGCCATCGGCCAGCGTCCCTAGGGCTTGCCCGCCGCCAACGATCTTCTCCAGTGTCAGCGTCTCAAAAGTCTGCCGTCTCATCAAGAGTTATTATAACAGATTAGAAATTACACTCTGGTGCTGATGAAAACCAAGAAGACTGCATATTTTTGCCGGATTTACATACACTGCCATCTGCTTTATATGCTTGTATGGCATAGCTGTCCGCCGTTCCATTAGCAATGTAATGGTAATTATTATCTTTATAGTCCTTTGGCAATTCTTTCATGTACTTTGGAATTAAAACTCCAGCCAATTGCCCGCCGCTGCAACCTGATGTATAGCAGCCAGTCGGCGCTGGATATTGCCCGTTGTCTTGATGATATCGGTCAATGGCGTTGGCGATGATTTTCAAGTCGGTTTTAGTCTTAGAATCTATGGAACTATTACGAGCCGACCGCCACGCTAATCCGCCGATGGTAGCCAGAACAGCGATGACGGCAATGATAATCAACACCTCGACGATGGTAAAACCCTTACGCTTATTCATAATTAGATTATACGTTATGTTGGCGTCTGGTTGCAAGACCGATTATGGAATTTTTTTATTGGGCGTGCTACAATTAGCAATGTCCTGGCTTTGATGGGACGTCGCCAAGTGGTAAGGCACTGGGTTTTGGTCCCAGCATTCGCAGGTTCGAATCCTGCCGTCCCAGCCAAGTTAGCTAATTGTCAAGCTCGCGCTCGTAAAAGGGCGTTTTTTTGTTGAATTATAAAGATTATGGCCAAATGCTATTGACAAATTAGGAAAATAGGAGTATTATAGATAACTGTTACAATCTTAAACATAAGGAGTAAGAGGAGTTTTATGGACAAATTACCACCATCATTTAAACCAGGGAGTGGAGCAAATAAACAGGCTAGGTTAGCAGCCTTGCGACACCAGGGGGCTACAAGTGTTATGCCTGGTTCTGGTTATGAAGGACCTCAATCAGGCAATTGGCAGTATTGCCAAGAGCTGCCATCAGAAGCGCCAGGTCAGAGTTCTACAGGCGGTGTGTCTGTTGAAGATCGTGCAGATGACGGCTTTAAGCCGGGCCATGAAAGAAGTAACGGGCGTGTCAGAGAGTTTATTCGCCGCGGTCTAGGAGCAGCAGCGGCGCTTGCTGTCGCGGTAGGCGGAATGTTTGGTGTTGGTCATGCTGCTAGCGAAGCGAGCGGTGCTTATACAACAACAACCTGTCAGGAGTTTGAGATGCACGGCGCAAAGCCTCTGCCTGACGGAACAGTTGAAGCGAGTTCCGCCGATCGGGGTGCAATTCAAGCCTTTCTTAACGATAACGCGAACGGGCTTAGTGTTGATTATCTTAAGGTTGGTACGCCTCAGGAGTCGGGAAGTGAATATTCAGGAATGTTTAGAAAAGGTACCGTTGCTGAGGTCTGTGTAACTAGAAATCCAATTAGTGGCAATACTGATGTTGATATTAACACTAAAGTATCGCCTTCTAATCCCAGCTTCTAGTTTCATAGTCAGAATAGTTAACTAAGTCTACTACCTACCCTCTCGCCTGGCGTCTACTAAGCAATTTATGAAGTTCGCATGTTCCAATCGGTATCACGAACGCAGTTATGCTTATTAGCGCCAGGTGTATTGGTTCGACGGGTCTAATGTGTAATACCTCACCGAGCGGGCCGAATAGCGCCAGCATCTGCAGAGCCACGGATAAAATCATGCCAAAGTAGAAGCTGCGGTTCATTACTTTCAGGCGTACAAATATCGAATCTTGGTCGCTGCGGGCGTTGAAGGCATTAGCCCATTGGCTGACCACCAGCGAAACGAAAGCCAGCGTCTGCGCATAGTCGTGGCCGCGGCTTTTTTCAAATATGACATAAACGCCGAGAGTCAGCGACGACATCGTCAAGGCGACAATACACATCCGCCAGATCATTTTTTGTTCCAGGATTGGCGCGTCGGGTTGCTTTGGCGGCTGTTTCATGGTGTTTTTTTCTGCCGGCTCCAGTCCTAGCGGAATGACCATCGACGTGTCGGTTACCAAATTGACCCATAAAATCTGCACCGGCTCCAGCGGAGTTTTAATTCCAATTAGCAGCGCGCCGATCATGGTGATTAGCTCGCCAGTGTTGGTTGATAGCAAGTAAAACAGCATTCGCCGGACGTTGGCGATAATCGTACGGCCTTCTTTCATGGCGTCGATAATCGTCTTAAAATTGTCGTCCAGCAGGATTATCGCGCCGGCATCTTTGGCGATGTGCGAGCCTGAACCCATGGCAATTCCAACGTCCGCGCCAGATAGCGCCGGCACATCATTAACGCCGTCGCCGGTCATGGCGGTGATATTGTGGCGCTTAAGAATGGTTAAAATTCGGTATTTCTGTTCCGGGATAACGCGCGAGAAAACCTTTGTCTGCTCAATGATTTTGTCCAGTTCGTCGTCGGTCATCTTCGACATTTCCCGGCAATCGAAAACCTCTTCCCTATTCTCTACCATGCCAAGTTTCTTGCCAATTTGATATGCCGTTTCGAAGTGGTCACCAGTGATCATGCGCACGGAAACGCCCGCCGCCAGCGCTGATTTGATAGTCCGTGCTGCCTCTGGACGCAGGACATCTGCCACCGCCGCCAGTCCGGCGAACCGCAATTTTTGGCGCGAAATTTGCTGGAAATCTGCCAAGATTTCCGAGGTGTCGCTGATCGCTAAGCCCACAACGCGGTAGCCTTGCGATGTTAAATCGCCAATCGCCCGCTTGGCGCGTCTGGCTTCCGCTGCTGGCAATTTGCAGCGCTTGATGATTTCTTCTGGCGCCCCTTTGTAATACACTTTATAATCTGCGCCATGATGCCAAACCGTCGCCGACATCGAGAATTCCTGGTTGAACGGCAATTCCGCTGCTGGCAGACCGCGAACACCGGCATTGTTTTTCCGAGCAAAATTATCCAGCGCGATATCCAGCGGATCGTGGCTTTTACTGTCGCCGCGATTGACGAAATACGCCATCAACTTCGCCAAATTGTTATGCTTTTCCAGTGTCCAAGTATCCTGTACTGTCAGCAGATTTTTCGTCAGCGTGCCAGTTTTATCGGTAGCAATGGTGGTAATGACGCCGATCGTCTCAATCGCCCGCATTTGATGAACCAGCGCTTTTTTAGCAGCCATCCGCCGCATTCCTAAGACCAGCACTACGGAAATAGCGATTGGCAAACTTTCCGGCACGGCGCTGACTGCCAGCGCCATGACAAATCTCAGGCTATCCAAAAAATCCATGCCGCGCAGCAAGCTCAGCCCGAACGCCACCATCGAGATGCTGCCCACTGCCGCGATAATTTTGGTAATTAGCTTGTCGATTTTTTGCTGAACCGGGCTTTTAGCGGCTTCTTTTTTGGACAGCATTGCCAGATTACCGAACTCGGTATCATTGCCGGTGGCTATTACCGCGCCAGCGCCTGTGCCGGATACCACGAACGAACCTTGGAATAGCATATTGGTTTGCTCATAAATTTCTTTTTTCCCGTCCAGTGCCTCAATGTTTTTAGAAATTGGCACAGATTCGCCAGTCAGCTGAGCCTCGTCAACCCGCAAATTGGCGGTTTTGATTAGGCGGATATCGGCGGGGACTTTCTCGCCTTCGGACAAATTGACGATATCGCCCGGCACCAGCTGCGAACTGTCCACGGCAGTAACTTTTCCGGCGCGCAGCACGTCGATTTTTTGGGCGTCGCGGCGCGATAGACTGCGCAGCACCCGGTCGGTTGAAAACCGCTGGACGTAAAAAATAATGGCAGAAACCGCGATGATGATGAAGATAATAACTGCGTCAATCGCTTCGCCGTGGAGTAAACTGATCGCGGCGGCGGCTGCCAAAATCACCACGAACACATCCATAAACGGCTCTAAGATCTTTTTCCAGAGCGGTTCGGACTTGATATTGATGATATTCAATCCGTATTGTTTTTGGCGGCGTTTGACTTCGGCAGCGCTGAGCCCGCCAGCGCGTGTATGCAGCTTTTTTAGCGCCTCATCGGCAGAAATAGTATAAAAAACCATAAGCTGATTATATGGGAAAAACTGCCGGGTGTCGAGATTTTGCCGACTGGAGGCGCGCGGAAATAGCGGTAAATTGTACTTATGATTAGTGTTCTGGCCGTAAAAACAGTATATAATAAAGATAAAACTAACCAGCAAAGGAAAAACATGAAAAATGTAAAAAAGAAGCTGAAGCAAAATTGGTGGATTATCGCCGGGTTTGTCGTGGTCATTGGCATACAAATTGCTACGACGGCAATGCTGTGCAGCGTCATGCAGCAGCGCGACCAGGATATTATGAAAGATGTTCTGAATCTGCGCGTTCAATTGATGAAAAAGAACGTCTTGTAGGGTGGTTTTCGGCGGTTTGCCGCGCGGAAATATGGGGTTCGCTTTCGTCGTTTCCGACTCATCAGCATAGACACGCATCTATGGAGCGAATGCGACAAGCAGATGGTTGATATGTAAAGAGAAAAACACGATGTCAGAGGCGACATCAGTTTAACCTAATATCGTCTGCTTGCCGCGTTCGCGGAGTCAGTCTGCAGTGACATACCAGGTGTGGTTCCATCCTCCAGCTACGTAGGGTGTCATACCTACGGTTGCTGCATCAACAGTGTAGCAGCGGAGTCTTCCTCTCACAAGAAACACAGCCGGAAACTTGGAGATTCCCTTGTCATCTGTGACAGGATGCCCCACGACCATAGCCTTATAGTCGTCCACACCCGGTTCGTCAGTTCTGACAAGAATACTCCGGTACGGCCTAACGTCGCACAAGCGGAGTGCGTCGGTGTGGAATGGGTTTCTGATTCCCGTCATTGTCTCTTCCTCTCTCTTCCTCGCGGCGACTGCCGCCCACTCTCCGTCTGGAGAACAGGCTACGCGTGATTCTCTATATCACACGAGACGAGGTCTCAATCGCCAAAGAGAAACATAATAATACCTCTCTTCACCAATCAAGATCTCATCTCGTGCTTACATCTGCTTGTCAATGATACACTTTCGGACAAGGAGTTTTCACTCAACTCGTCAACAAAAGCTGATATATATATCATATCTGAACGCTCAGGTCAATAGTTTATGGCAATTTTCTTGAGTTTTAGGCAAAAATAGGGTAAAAATGAGGTAAAAATAAGTAAAAATCATGAAAAACCGCAGGAAAATGAATAGAAAATAAAAAATAGCCCCCCAAGATGTGGAGACTATTGATTTTACGGCGGACAATCGCTGCCTGAACATAGACAGGCGCTTGAACGATTTAGCTGATATTCAGGACTTGCAACTGGCGGCTGGCGGAGCCGTTTTTCCAGGAAACAGTTTCCGACGCTTTGTGGTTTAACAGGCTTTTACCCAGCGGACTGTCTACGGAAATTCGCCCGTCCAGCGGATTAGCCTCCAGGCTGTGAACCAGCCTGTAGCGGAACATTTGCCCGTGCTGATCCATCAGGTCCACCACCGAACCTAGCGCAATCTTCAGCCGGTCGCGTTTGCGCGGCAGCGGTTTGGCGGTTTTGGCGGTTTCCCTCTTCAGGCTCAGCCGGGATTGGACGTTCTCCAGGCTGATGATGACGTCGCTGCGATGGAGCTTGTCGTCGCGGGATTTGGCGCGTCCGATTTCTTTCAGCTCGGCGATCAGCGACTTTTCTTCCATCTCCAAGCGTGAGATCTCCTTATGCAATTCCTTAAATCCTTTTTTGCTTAAAAATGTTGTACTCATACTTTCCCTTTCAGACTGGCAATCCAACCAATCAATAATCCCATTACAACATCCGATTCTGAAAATTAGCTGAAAATCTAAACAATTGGCAAAGAAATGGTAAAAACTGTCGAGCCTTTTACGGTGGCAACAGAGATTTGTCCGCCCAAAGCCCTGGTCAATTGTTCCGCCAGCGGCAGCCCCAGTCCATAGCCTTTCGTCCGCTGGTTGCCGCGGAAAAACTGCTCAAACACGTGCGGCAGATTCTGCTGGGAAATCGCGCCGTCGTTAGTAAAATGCACGATGATACTCTGTTTCGACGGCAGTACCTGGATTTTTACCGGCGAATTCTTCGGGCTGTGTTTTAATGCATTGTCAAGTAAAATCGCGCACAATTCCCGCGTTGCGGCTTGGTGAAGAGAGATGTTTGTGTGTTCCGGGCAATTCATCTCCGTGCGAGTTTCGGCTTTTCGTTCGCGTATGAGATTGGATATCAATTCCGCCAAGTCGAAGCTTTTATCTTCCAGCGCCAGCCTGTTTTCTGTTCGCGACAGTTCCAAGAGCATGGCGGTCAGCTCGGTCAATTTGTTAATTTCCTCCAAATTGCTTTCCAGCGTTTCCGTTAGTTCCGCCCGCGGCGTCTTCGGGTTTTTCAGCGCCAGTTCGGTCTCTGCTTTCATAATTGCCAGCGGCGTGCGCAGCTGATGACTGGCGTTGGAAACGAACCGCGACTGGGCTTTATGCGCCGCCTCAATCGGCCGCAGCGTAATCCTCGCTAATAAATACGAGCAAGCGCCGCCTGCCAGCAGTACGATGAGATTGATATAGCCCAAGCTAATCAGCAGATTGCGCGTCGAAACATCCATTCGTTCCGACAAGTCAATGCTAGGAAAATCGTTGCCGCGCTGAATGATAATTTTATGGATTTGCGCGTCAACTTCCGAGCGCGTCACTTGAAAAATAATGCTGCTAAACAGCAGGCTGACGACCATTAAAATCAGCAAATACCAGCCCGCCAATTTGATAGTTGCCGAGGTAAAAATTTTCATGCTTCAATCCGGTAACCGAAGCCGCGGACGGTTTTTATCAATTGTTTTTTGAACGGCTTATCGATTTTTTGGCGCAAGTTTTTTATGTACGCCTCGACATTGTTCAGTAAAATATCGGCATCAAAATCCCAAACATGGTCGATTAACGTTTCCTTGCTGAGAATTTGGTTCGGGTGCTGCATTAAATATTCCAGCAGCGCGTATTCTTTACTGGTCAAATCGATAGTTTTTCCAGCGCGCATCACGGTTTGCTGCTGCTTATCAATCGTCAAATCGGCAATTTTTAGAACATCCGGCTGCTGAATTGGCGGCCGGCGCAGTAAGGCTCGGACTCGCGCCAGCAGCTCGTCGATAGCAAATGGTTTGACTAAATAATCATCTGCACCCGCGTCCAGTCCGAAGGTTTTATCCTCGGTGGTGCCCAGGGCTGTGAGGAATAAGATTGGCATATTTTTACCGTTTTTACGCAATTTTTTAACAATTTCCGCGCCCTCCATGCCCGGCAACATTCGATCGACAATCAGTAAATCGTACGGCTGGCTGTCCGCCAAATTAAAGCCCTCTTCCCCGTCGTGCACGGCGTCAACAGCGTACGTCTCGCGCTTGAGTGCCTCGGCGATGACTCGGGCAATTTTTCGTTCGTCTTCGATAACTAGCAGCCGCATATATTAACTATTATACGCCATTTGGCAGCTTAGGCGGGATAGTGCTATAATTTTTTTCAAAGAAAAGGAGAGTACATGCCGGATAGGAAAAAAATTGTTGAAATTCGTCATTTTAAGATGAAATTTGGCAATAAAACAGTTATTAAAGATTTGAGCTTTGACGTTTTTCAGGGTGAAGTGTTTGGTTTTCTCGGTAGCAACGGCTCGGGAAAAACCACGACGCTCAGGGCGCTGCTGGGGCTATACGAGCCGACGGCGGGCGAGCTGCTGATTGACGGTAAGCCGTATGCGGTGGATAGTCAGATTAACCTCGGTTATTTGCCGGAAGAGCGCGGGCTGTATAAAAAGGAAAAAGTGCTGGATGTGATGATTTATTTCGGCCAGCTGAAAGGTCTAAGTCGCGACGAAGCAAAGGAATTTTCTCTGAATTTTCTGAAGCGCGTTAATTTGACTGATAAAGCTGGTATGCGGCTGGACAAGCTTTCCGGCGGCCAGCAGCAAAAAATTCAGCTGGGCGTGACGATTATGGGCGATCCGGAACTGCTAATTATGGACGAGCCAACCAAGGGATTTGATCCGGTTAATCGGCGGCTGCTGATGAATATTATTGAGGAGCGGCGCAAGGCTGGCGCGACGATTATTTACGTGACGCACCAGATGGAAGAAGTCGAACAGCTGTGCGATCGGCTGATTCTATTAAAAGACGGACAGGCAGCGGCGTACGGCACGCTGGCAGAGGTGAAAAAGCAGTTCGGCGGCGCATCAATGGATGATATTTTTGTTAAAGTGTACGGCGGCGAAGCAAAGGAGTTGGGTGATGAGTAAAATGCATAATTTGGGGACAGTTTTCAAGTTTGAGACTATCCGGGTACTGAAAAAGCCGACGTTTTGGCTGATGGCGCTGGGTTTTCCATTGATGTTTGCGGCGCTATATGGCATCGTGTTTTGGTCGCAAATCACGACGATGCAAGCAGCGAAAGAGTTAGAGAAACAAGAATTTTCATTGGCGGTTACTGACGATTCAAAACTCGTCAGACCAGAGCTGCTCATGGCCGCTAAAACGAAGACTGTCGAGTCGAAAGAGGCTGGAATCAACGACGTAAAAAATGGCAAGATTGACGCTTATATCTACTTCCCGAAGGATATTAGCAAGCAAAAAGTTGAAGTTTACGGTAAGGACGTCGGGCTGTTTCAGAATGGCAAATACGGCGCAGTGGCGCAAAGTTTATTAAGCCAATCAGTAGCCAGCAGTGTCAGCCAAGCGCAAGTCGCTATTCTGCAAAACAAAGTCCAATTATCGTCAACTACTTATCTGGACGGCAAGGAGCACGGCGGTATTAACGAGATGATTGCGCCGGGGCTGTTTTTAGTGATTTTCTTTATGCTGGTTACTTTCTTTGGCAACCAAATGCTAACCAGCTCCACCGAGGAAAAGGAAAACCGCACGGTGGAGATGCTGCTGACGATGGTAAAAACCGATACGCTGATAACTGGCAAAATTCTATCGCTGATGGTGCTGGCGTTGATTCAGATGTTGGTGATTGTTCTGCCGGTGGCGGCGGGTTACTTGGCGTTCGGCTCAAAGCTGCAGCTGCCGAATATGGATTTAAGCTTATTGGTATTTGATCCGGTACGGATTGGCTTGGCGCTAGTGATTTTCCTGGCAAGCTTTATGATGTTTACCGGCATGCTGGTGACTTTGGGAGCGATGATGCCGACTGCCAAGGAAGCTAGCCAGTGGTTTGGCTTGGTGATTATGCTGATATTTGGGCCGTTTTACGGCATTACGGCGTTCGTTTCCTTCCCTGATTCGCCATTTGTCAAGTTCTTATCGCTGTTTCCGTTCACGGCGCCGATTCCGCTGCTGCTCAGGAATGCGGTTGGCAATTTGCCGGCTTGGGAAGGTTTGCTGGGGGTGGCGCTTTTGATCGTGGCGGCAGTGTTTGTCTTGTGGTTGGCGGTGCGGATTTTCCGCTACGGCGCGATGTCGTATGACAGCAAGTTGTCTCTGTCGGCGTTGCGGATGAAGCGAAAAGCTGATAAAGTTTAGATTATGAAAGTACGCATTGAAATAGACACTAAAACATTTGTGCGGTTTTGGCTGGTGGTTATCGGATTTGGGCTGGCGGGACTGGCGATTTATTCGGCGAAGGATGCGCTGATTTTACTGGGAGTTTCTCTGTTCTTGGCGCTGGCGCTGAACCGTCCGGTGGCGGCAATTGCCAGGAAATTGCCTGGTAAAAGCCGGCTCGGCGGCACAGCGCTGGCGTATGTTACGCTGATTCTGCTGCTGGGCTGCGTGGTGTGGTTCGTGGTGCCGCCAATTGTCCAGCAATCCGCTAAATTTGTCGAAAGCATGCCGAGCTTAATTGACCAAGCTGGTTCGCAGTGGCACGGCGTTAATAGCTTTATCGATAAGAATAATCTGCGTCCGCAGGTTGATGCCATGCTAGAGAACCTTAAGCAGCAATCTTCGGCGTGGGCGGCTAGCGTCGGTACGAATATTTTAAGCAGTGTCGGCTCGCTGGCTTCGTTTTTAACATCGCTGTTTCTGGTGCTGGTGATGTCGTTTTTAATGCTGCTGGAGGGCCCGACGTGGGTCCGGCGGCTGTGGGGCCTGTATAACGACCAAGAGAAAATGGAGCGCCATAAGAAACTGGTCGGCCGCATGTATAATGTGGTGACGGGTTATGTTTCCGGGCAATTGACAGTGTCGGGCATCGATGCGGTGCTATCAGGGTTCGTGGTGTTTGTATTGAGCTTGACTTTCCCTGTCGTCAATTCAAATTTGGCAATGTTAACGGTCATGGCGACGTTTATTTTAACGCTCATTCCGATGTTCGGCGCAACGATAGCCGGCGCGTTGATATCGCTGCTGCTGTTGTTTAATGACGTAACTGCCGGCATTATTTACGCTATTTATTTCGTTGTTTACCAACAAATTGAAAATAATTTCGTTTCGCCGTCAATCCAGTCGAAGAAAGTTGAATTATCGGCGCTGACGGTTTTAGTGGCGGTGACAATTGGTCTGTATGTTGGCGGTTTGCTGGGCGGTTTGGTCGCTATTCCGGCGGCTGGCGCTGCGAAAGTCTTGCTGGAAAACTATCTGGAGCAAGCCAAAACTAACCGTGTCGAGAGCGAAAAACCGCTAAGCAAATTAGTGAAGAAATTGAAAAACGAGAGCTAATTAGTTGATTAAATTAGCGCGCTTTATGTGTTCTGGCCCGCTCGGTCATTCCGGCGGGTTATTTTCATTATTTCCATGCCCAAACACTGCCGCTTGGCGTGTCGCGAATGGTGACACCTGCTGCCAACAGTTCGTCGCGAATGCGATCGGATTCTTGCCAATCTTTTTCGGCGCGGGCGCTGCGGCGCTGGATGATCAATCTCTTCAAATCGTCAGTAATGTCAGGGGTAGATTCCGCCAAATCCAAGCCCAAAACCTCGTCAATAATTTCAATCAGTTGCAATAAACCGCCGCGGTGAATTTTCTCCAGCGGTGCATGATCCAGTCGTGAAAACGCCTCGTCGATCAGCGCCAAGGCTCCTGGTGTATCCAAATCATCATTCAACTTCTCGACGAGCGCCTGCCGCGCTGCTAATAGTGACACCGTGCCTTTCCGCTCATCTTTCTCATCGTCATCATCCAGCGTGTCGTGCGTCTGGTGCCGCAGCGCCGCATAGCCGCGCCAATGATCCAACCGCGCCTGTGCCGCCTCCAAAATCTCCCAGGTGAAATTGCCCTCGGTTTGGTAATGCTTGCTGAGAATTGCCAGCTTAAAGGCCATCGGACTGAAGCCGCGCGTCGTGATGTCAGTGAGAGTGATGATATTGCCGAGCGACTTACTCATCTTGCGGCCGTCGACTTTGATGTGGTTATTGTGCAGCCAAATTCGAGAAAATTGCTGCCCAGTCAGACTCTCACTCTGGGCAATCTCATTGGTGTGATGCACCGGAATGTGGTCGATACCGCCGGTGTGAATATCAATTGTATCACCCAGCGTCTCCCGAGCAATCGTCGAACATTCCAAGTGCCAGCCCGGAAAACCGACGCCCCACGGGCTGTCCCATTCCATATCGCGCTTGGCGTCCGTTGGTGAAAACTTCCAGACGGCGAAGTCGGTGATATTGCGCTTGCCCTCGACGCTGACCCGCGCGCCCGCCTCCAAGCCTGCCACGTCCAGCCGCGCTAATTTGCCATAATCCGGCAGCCGCGACGTATCAAAATACATGCCATCACTAGCAATCTTATACAACAACCCCTTCTCATCCAGCCCGCGGGCAAAGTCGATTTGCTGCTGGATATAGTCTGTTGCCCGCACCAAATGGTCGGGTCGCACCAATTTCAACACCTCGTAGGCTTCGTGCTCGGCGATGGCGATGTACTGCTTGGCCACGTCCCAAGCGGTTTTACCCTCGCGGCGCGCCCCCTTCTCCATCTTATCCTCACCGTCATCATCATCGCTGGTCAAATGCCCAACGTCGGTGATATTTTGCGTGCGAATAACTGGAATGTCTTGCCAGCGTAATAGTCGCACTAACACATCCCAATAAATATAGCCAACCCAGTTGCCAATGTGCGGCTGCGAATACACCGTCAGCCCGCAGGTATATATGAGAACCGTCTGTCCGTCGAGCGGCGTCAGTTTATCTTTACGGCGAGTGAGGGTGTTGTAGAGCTGTATCATCAACTCTATTGTACGGCAGACAGGCTGCTTTTTCAAAGTTCGCTTTCGTCGTTTCCGACTCATCAGCATAGACACACATCTATGGAGCGAATGCGACAAGCAGATGGTAATATAGAGAAACACGATGTCAGAGGCGACATCAGTTAACCTAATATCGTCTGCTTGCCGCATTCAGCTGGGGTCACTCAGCAGCGACAGTGTACCAGTAGCGGTTCCAGGTACTGGAACCATCGACGTATCGCATCAACCCCATGTCTTCAGGATATCCCATGACATAGTCAAACTCGTCTCCGAGTCGAACAAGCGGGACAACAGTGATGTCGTACTCGTTCGTGGTGGGCTTGCCCCCCCCACGATAGCGGAATACGACCAGCCGGGGTTGTCCTTGTGGTTGACGCGAATGCGCATGCCGACCCGGAGGTCGGCGAGTTTCAATGCTCGCGGGTGGAGCGGGTTACGGTCCCGCTTCTGTCGCGCTCGCGGCGGGACGTCGACGATCTCGACCTTGGCGATCAGCTTGTTACCAATCTTCGGGTCGACGGGAATCTGGTCGATGGCAACGACATCGTCGCCATCCTTGATAGTGATGACGATGCTGTGAGCCATGACGGCTCCTCTCTCTTCCTCGCGGCGACTGCCGCCCACTCTCCGTCTGGAGAACAGGCTACGCGTGATTCTCTATATCACACGAGACGAGGTCTCAATCGCCAAAGAGAAACATAATAATACCTCTCTTCACCAATCAAGATCTCATCTCGTGCTTACATCTGCTTGTCAATGATACACTTTCGGACAAGGAGTTTTCACTCAACTCGTCAACAAAAGCTGATATATATATCATATCTGAATGTTAAAGTCAATAGATTTCAGGTAAAAATGTGGTGTAATATTTCCCTCACCCCTGTTATAATCACCAGAAATCTGCTTCAGCTCTTTGCTTTGGTTGCGCGGGTCGGGCTAATCTGTCATCGCCAACGCGAAAAACACCCGTTTTTATTAGCAAACAAATGAAACATTGTATCAGGACAAAGCGGCACAGGCGACGCCAGTTAGCGAATGTATGATATGCTGTCGAGAATTGGGAATGATTTATTGACTATTTTAGGAAATGTTATATTGCAGCAGCTGTTTATAGTGTTATTGTACTATTTTTATAGCGGAAAGTGATGTGTGTTGCCTCCAAAGCTTTTGCTATATTTTCTGTGGTAGCAAGTTTTTTCCAGCCTGCCGCGCCGATGATTATTCCAAATTCTCGCGCGATCTGGCAACTGTCTGGCGCCGCGCATGGATTATTCGTGTAGGATAGCGATGTAAGATAATTAGAGAAACGGTTTAGGACGTTTGATGAGGTAACTTTAGCGAGGGTTTGCTTGGCAGTAGCGGCGACCTCTTTCAGGTCAATTTCTTGAACATGCGGACTGACAGAGAAAATACTAATGGATATTACGGATGTATCATTATTTTTCACAGATTCTTTACTATAATAGACGCCGAAATCGCGGCAAATTTTTTGCCCGATTGACAAGCTGATGAATCTAGCTAGTTCGCGCCACAATACGCGCAACTCTACTGGTTGATTGTCAATTTGCAGCTGAAGTTTTAACACGGGTTTTTTATCGGCTAGCTGATCTGTTTCGTATATCAAATCAGTAAGACTCTTATCATTGGTTGTGTTCTTGGGCAATATATCGACTGAATCTAAATTTTGCCAAGGTTTGTTATCTAGTAACTCTAGTTCTCTGATTATCATATCAGGATTACCAATGAAGAGCTTTTGTGACTCCTCGGCGTATAGTTGCGACATAGCTTGCGAAACTGGTATGTGGCCAGGATTTTTATCGCTCAAACTGACCTTCATATTTGCTATATTTTCTAGTAGATGCTCTGCTTCAGTGTTATAACATTCACCGCAGATCATCACAATACCTGATTCGTATGTCTCGCCATTGAGCGAATAGTCTAGTAATTTATATTGGCCGTGACTGTAAAGATATTCCGTAATTGTAGATACAAATAGATGCTCGTAAAGATGAGCGAGCTGCGTACATGGGTGGTGTTTAATGAGGGCAAAGTACTTCATATGGCGATTTTAGCAAGAAAATGAGCTAGTTTACAGACATGGCTCAGGTCTTGACGAATCAGCGGCGGAAACGCTTGGGGTTCCGATCGCTCTTGATCCCGTCACATTTATTGCAACAATGTTGCAATAAATTTTATCTCTGTTCTGTCTCTCGCAAGGCTTTATTCACCGCCGTCACCAATTCCCGCACGACTTCGTCATAATCCTCGTACACGCGGAAACCAGCCGCGTACGGATGGCCGCCGCCGCCGAAGTAGCCAGCCACCGTGTCGGCGATTGGTAAATTGCCGCGTAGGCGGGCGGTTAATTTGCCGTCGGGATAAGTTTTAATGACGCAGGACAGTGCCACGCCCTCGACCAACCGCAGTTCGTCGCCGATTAGCGCGCCGGGGTTGTAGGCGTCGCTGTAGGCTTGAATTTCCTCAAACGGCACGTGCACCAGCGCCAATTGCCCGTCCAGCAAATATTCGATTCGCTCAATCAACTTGCCTTTGTATGCCAAGATCTCTGGCGATTTTTTCATGAATTCGCGTCGTCGTTCTTCAATTTCAGCATTGGAGGCGCCCAGCTCGGTCAATTCGCCCGCCACGTGGAAGGTTGACGCGGTGGTATTTGGCGTGGTCAGGCCCAGGCTGTCGGACATGATGGCGATGAGGAGGTTTTCGGCAGCTTGCTGGTTGATAGTCCAGCCAGCGTGCGTGAATAATTGATATAACAATTCCCCGGTCGCTACCACCGTGTCAGAGAGCATGGTATGCTCAAAACTCAGCGTTGATTCGGCGGTGTGATGGTCGATAACTAGCACCGGATGCGTTTCCAAAAAATGCCGCGCGCCGGGTGTTTCCAAAACCTTACTGAGCAAAATATCAGCGCTGGTATCCACGATGATAGCCAGGTCGGCACGGGTCGGAAAATCGCCAACTACCCGATCCCAGCCGCGGATGTACCGCAGGTATTTGGGGATGTCGACCGGACAATACAACGTCACGGTTTTATCCAAATCACTGAGCACTTCCTCCAGCGCCAAACTAGAGCCCAGGCTGTCGCCGTCAGGGTTTTCGGCCTGGATGATGACGATGTTATTGGCGGATTGGATAAGTTGCTCGGCGGTATCAAACATATTCTTATTATAGCAGAGGCGAAAATTGATTGATATAGCGTTTAATTTTGCTTGATTGTAGATAATTAAACTGGTAACATATTAAATATTATGATTACTCTTGAGGGTGAACGCGAGAACGGGCTTCCATGTTATATAGATGCTTGTCCAAGATGGAAGATTTTAGACCAGGAAAAGAAACATCCGCTTACCCGACGTCCGCGGGCTATAGGAGAAGTGGCGCTGCGCCCGGAAACAAATGACTGGGTGCTTGGGCCGATGGTACGCGCATATCGCGATACCAGGTGTGCCTTGGAAAATGGAGGCGTACCGGGTTCAATTTTCGAAATACCCGAGGAGGGTAGTCCTTTAGATATGCCAACTATAGATGACCCAGACTATAAGCGTAGGTTAGATAAATTTTATTCGTCGTTGCCGACTGGTGACGCTTTGAGTCGAATTGAGTCGCAAGATCAAGCTGATGCCTATGAGAAGCGCGCGGGAAGAACACTCGGACCGTGTATATTAAAATACTTGGAGAGAAAATATCCCGAGGTGAATAAGGATCCGACTCTTCGGGTGGCAATCGACAATGTTCTCATGGAGACGAGGTACGACATTGATGCGGCAGCTGCGGCGCGAAAAGATCATCTGTTATCAAAAGATAGCGATTCCGTCCGGAGAATTGGCTGGGCTATCAGGAAGAAAACTATAGCGACAATAGGCCTTATGACTGCTGCGATGTATTCAGATGAACGATACCAGCTCCATCCGAAGCGGACTTCCATAGCAAGGGCAGAGCAATTATTTTCTAGTTCGATTCGGGTCGCCTATCCTGAACTGCCGAGTTCATAGACTCGTAAAAAAATTAGCTGATTTTAGTTTGAACTAGGCAAGATAACTACGGCGCCATTAAAAATATCAATCGGGCTACTCGTCACGCATATCTTTAATCGGGTTGCGGCGGGTGTTGCGGATGAGCGGTATCAGGCACGCCAGCACGGCGGCAGCGATGATACTGAGGGCGACCGCGCCGATGACCATCCAGTCAATCGTCCAAAAATGGAAGGTCGTCGCCAAGTCTTTCGGCGTCATGGCGATGCGCAGTGTCGCGGTGATTTGACCAGCCAGCAAATTGTCGGCAATGTATACGACAATTAGTCCGGCGGTGACGCTGAACAACGCGGTAAGCAGCGCCACGATCATGGTGTAAACAAAATAAATTTGGCTAATATCAAGCCGCGTTGCTCCGAGCGCTCGAAAAACTGCGGATTCTTTACGGCTGTCGGCGATGGTGCGGGAAATGATAATCAGCAAGATAAAGGCGGCGATGATCGTCACGCCGATGAATGTCCACATGATGATTGGCTTGAGGCGTTCCATGGCGTCGTAATTGACGAGCGAGTTGCTGCCGGTGGGCGACGCGAATACTACGTAGTGCGGCAGACAGATTGACTTATTAGACTTTTGGGTTTTGGAGGCTTCAACAGGTTCGGGCTGGGCGAATAAATCGGTGCCTCCTGTGCCGCCAGAAGCTCCTTCGCCGCAAGAAGCGGCTGCCAGGTAGTTGCGAGCTTTGTTGGGGTCGCTGAATTCATAGATAGCCAGCGTCTCTTCCCTGTTGGCGTTACCTTGATCATTGTTGGCGGTTTGAATAGTTGATTCAAGCGCTGTTTGCGCCGCGGTGGTCATTGATCCGCGCGGCATGATCCAGGTGTATGACAGGCGGGCGCTTAAAAATTGCTGTAAGAAGCTGCCGATGTCGCTTTGGGCGGCTTCAATACCGTCTGGCATCAGGCCGACGACGCGGAAAGTAAATTTAGCCTGGGCGGGTTCGGGCTGGGCTGAGCCGAAAGTCTGATCAAATTGGCGCTGGTTAGCTTCGGTGCGCCTGGTTTCGGCTGAGCGATTATCCTTAACGACGGCCGGCGCAGCGCAAGAATCAGCGGACGGCATGGCGTATTCGCGGTCTGGTTTGACATAATCAGCGGATGGTTTTTTAGCTTGATTGGCGGCAGCTTGGATTTGTTGTTTGGCGGTTTGCAGTAATTCTTGCGAAGCCGGGTTACGATAACAAGCGCTGAATGTCAGCTGCCTGGCTTTTTGGCGCAATTCTTTTAGTCTTGCTAGTTGCGTGTCATTGCTGGCATTTTTATCCAGCGGCTTGAGGCCGAGCAGCGTTTCGGCGTCCTGATAGCGGATGATTAGCGGAATCTCGCTGGGTTTGGCGCTGGCGCCAGCCAGCAGATAGCCGCCCAGTAGCGATTGGTCGATGGTGGTTATACTGCCGAATTGCTGCTTAAATTCTTCCAGCGGTGTCGGCTGGTTGTTTTGCTGGCGCTTGTCGTCAAACGACTCAATTCCCCGCTCCATATAATTTAACATGCCATTGGCGGCGATTGACTGAATGCTAAACTGCCGCACGGCACCGCGGGTGCGGGCAAATTGCCACTGTGCGTCTGCTGTGAGGCGCGGCAATTTGGCGGTTTCCTGGCGAATAAGCCGCTGGACGATGACGCTTTGGTCGTTCGGGTACGGCTGGCTGTCAGGAAACGACTGCATGATTGGCGGTTCGGATTTGGGGTCGTATGGCAGGCCGAGGCGGGCGGCCAGCGCCTGCTTGTCCTTGATCATTTGCGTGCGCTCGGCTTCGGCGCGGGCAGTTAGATTTGAGGTAAATTCAATATTATTTGGCCGAATGGCGGTTTGCGCCACCAGATAGCGGCTATTCAGGCTGCCTCGATCAAATTCCTCGACGCTCCGCTGGGCGCCCATTAGCATAGTCAGTCCCGCCAGCAGCGCCGCGAAAAGCAGCCCGGACACGACCACGGTGATGGACAAGCGAATGCGCCGCACTCGGAGTTTGGTGCCAGCCAGCCGCAGCGAATCGGTGATTCTAAGCATCGGCTATTCTCCCGTCCTTCAGGCGTATTTCACGATCGGCCGCTGCGGCGATGTCTGGATTATGCGTAACGATAACGACGGTAGTGCCGAGTTCGCGGCGGATTTGGTGAAATAGATTGATGATGCGGTCGGAGTTGGCGCTATCCAGATTGCCTGTCGGTTCGTCGGCGAGTAAAATATTCGGGCGATTGAATAAGGCGCGGGCGATGGCAGCGCGCTGAATTTGACCGCCGGAAAGTTCGCGCGGCAAATGGTGCATCCGGTCTGCTAGTCCGACCAATTCGGCGAGTTCCTGGGCGCGAGCGCGGCGCTGCTTGGGCTTGACACGGGCAAACATGGCGGGTATTTCCAGATTGGCGGACAGGGTTAGGAATGGCTGCAGATAAAATGATTGGAAGACAAAGCCGATTTCACGCGATCGGAACCGCGACAGTTGCCGGTCAGACAAGCGGCTGAGCGGCTGGTCGTTGATGAGGATTTGACCGGTGGACGGCTTGTCGAGCCCGCCGATAAGCTGCAGTAAAGTACTTTTGCCCGAGCCGCTAGCGCCAGTGATGGCCACGAATTCGCCAGCGAAAATATCAAGACTAACGCCATCAAGCGCCGGAATGGTCTGGCGGCCGACGCGGTAAGATTTAGCGAGGTCGGTTACGGCGATGTGGCAGCGGCCGGAACGTTCTGGCGCGGCAGCGGGCGGTGTCATAACCTTGGCGACTGGATTTGATTTGGCGGCTGGAGGTAAGTCAACCAAACCAGCTGACACCGCTGGCTGAGCAAAGTTGCGGATTGCGTCAATCGCTTCCTCGACATCGTCAAACTTCGCTAAAAACGCCGCAACATCCTCGTCGCGTACCTTCCCCACCTCTGGTTTCATGGTTGTATTGTAGCAAAAGCGGTATCAAATTGGCAAGATAAAATATTCGGGATGCTAATCAGATTTATCGCCAGGCGTATTTGAGCCGGAACAATATAAGCTAGACGGGTATATCAGGCAAAAATAATCAAAAAGCTAGTTAAAACATAATTTGTACTAAAATATTATTGACAAAATATAAAGTTTGTGCTAATATGACAACATAAAGCCTATGAATAAGGCTGGGAAAAGGAGTTTTTATGGATAAGGTAAAGAAATTTGGCATAGCTATTTCCCTGGGAATTGCTATCATCGGCGGAGTCTGGCTGGCCTCGCCGTCAAAAGCAGCAAAATGTAGCGACTTTAACGTCGTTGCCTGCGGTACGCACAGCCAGGGCGACCTGAAAACTGCTTACGCCAGGCCTCATGTGAAGAGCTTATATAATCATAGCGGTATTACTGACAGTATGATTAATAACGGCGCGAACATGAAGCAAGGTACAGTTGATGCCAACGGTAATGTCATCGTTGACGGCCAGGTGGTTGCTACTGGCGCTCGTACATATCAAGCAAAAGCTGGTACGCGCCAAGTTTCGCCGGAGAAGACGGTTAATTATGGTGGATATAATTACTACCAATATACTACTGGCCAGAGCTTTATTGACGGAACGACTACTTATGCTATTTATGCCTGGTTTGATAATTATGGCAAGTTCATCGCCGGCGTCATCAAGGATTGCGGTAACCCAGTTTGGGGACAAGCTACCTGGAAAGCTAAGGACGTTAAAGTTTGCGATTTGACTAGTAAAAAGATTGTGACAATTAAGGAAAACGAGTACGACAGCAAGAAACATTCAAAAGACCTTGAAGATTGTAAAGAAACGAAAGTTTGCGACTTGGACTCCAACACAATCATTACTATTAAAGAAAAGCAATTTGATAGTAAGAAGCATTCAAAGGATTTGACAGATTGCCAGAAGACAAGGGTCTGCGAGTTGAAGACTGGTAAGATTATTACCATCAAGGAAAAGGAATACGACGAGAAAAAGCACTCAAAGAACGAGGATGATTGCGATAAAGCTGAAGTGTGCCGCATCTCTGACAAGCAGATAGTTACAGTTACGCGCAAAGAGTTGAATAACAGTCAGTACACAACCGATATGTCAAAGTGTAAAGAGACTCCTGTTACTCCTCCAACCCCAGAAACCCCTACTCCAGGCGAACTGCCAAAAACCGGTACTACCAACATCGTTATGTCAGCACTAGGCCTCGGCGGACTAACCACAGCCATCATCGCTTACGTAGCTTCTCGCCGCCAGATGTAATATAAAAATAAGCAAAACGATACCCGTCTAACCCAAGGCGGGTATTTTATATATTAGGCAGCAAATCTTGGGAAAGAGAAAAAACGAAAATAAGCATAAAAGATTACGAATTATTATTGACAATACATAAAGTTTGTGATAACGTGGATGTATAAGCCTCGTTAATAGAGGCAGTAAGAGGAGTTTTTATGGACAAACTAAAGAGAATCGGCATAGCTATTTCCCTGGGAATTGCTATCATCGGCGGAGTCTGGCTGGCTTCGCCATCGCGAGCAGCTGTTTGCGACAAGTGGATTAACGTAATAGAGTGCGGTACGCGCAGCCACCAGGAGCTGAAAAGTACGTATTATAGCCGCAGCGACTTTCGGTCTTTGATGAATTGGAATAATACCAATGACGCGATGATCGAAGGTAAGAATATGAAAAACGGTGTCGTCTATAAAGACGGCCGCGTGGTGGTTGACGGCCGCGTGGTAGCAACTGGCGCGCGAACTGTCCAGCGCAATACCCGTTATCCTGCTTCGTCGTATGGCGCTGAGGTTGTCGGCGGTACAAAATATTACAAGTTTGACGTTCAGAACAGCTTTGTGTATAACCAATTCGATATCTTTGCTTGGTTTGACGACAACGGCAAATTCATCGCCGGCGTCATCAAGGATTGCGGCAACCCGATTTGGGGTAATCCTACCCCGCCGCCAGCAAAGCCGTCGTTAACTTGCGACGCTCTGCAAAAGACTGAAGTTTTCAGGGATACTTTCAAATTTAGCACCAAAGCAACTGCCAAAGACGGTGCTAGCGTTACCAGCTATACATACGACTTCGGTGATGGCACGACGCAAACTACAACGTCATCTGAGATTCAGCACACCTATGCAAAGCCGGGTAATTATAAAGTTACTGTGACGGTTAACGGCAAAGAAGGTTCTGACGTTCAAAAGACTAGCCAGGGCTGCCAGACGCAAATTACGGTTAAACCAGAGCCAGAAATGCAAGTTTGCCGTTTGTCGGATAAGAAATATCCGGTAACCATCAAAGAATCAGAGTTTGACGAGAAAAAATATTCTAAGAATCCAAATGATTGTAAGGAAGTTCCGGAAGAGCTCGAGGTTTGTATACTTGAATCTAAAGAAATCAAGAAAATCAAGAAAGAAGAGTTTAACGAGAAGATTCATACAACTGATTTGAGCAAGTGTAAGGAAAAGCCGGTTACTCCTCCAGAGACGCCATCAACCCCTCCGAAAACCCCAGAGACTCCTACTCCAAATCAGTTGCCAAAAACCGGTACTACCAACATCGTTATGTCAGCACTAGGCCTCGGCGGACTAACCACAGCCATCATCGCTTACGTAGCTTCCCGCCGCCAGATGTAAATATAAACACTAAACAGCAAATACAAATACCCGCCTTGGATGAGGCGGGTATTTGTATTGTAGGTTTTTTCTTATTTGTTTACAGCTGCTTTCGTCCCTCCAGAGCGTGCGTTAGGGTAATTTGATCAGCGTATTCAAGGTCAACACCGACTGGGATTCCCCGCGCTAGACGCGATACGGTAATAGTTAGTCCTGCTTCTTGGATATACCGCTGTAAGAACAAGGCAGTTGATTCGCCCTCAACCGAAGCGTTGGTAGCGATGATAACTTCCTGGACGCTGTCTGATTTGATCCGGTCGATCAGTTCTGGAATGTGCAGCTGCTCCGGTCCAATGCCGTCAATTGGCGAGATGACGCCGCCTAGTACGTGGTATGTCCCGGTAAACTGCCCTGTTCTTTCCAAGGCGACAATATCCAGCGGCTCTTCAACCACGCAAACAAGCTGCTTATTACGGCTTTTATCGGCGTATAACGGTGATATTTCTTCGCTCGCGTCAATCAGTGCAAATGTCTTCGGGCAGGTTTTTACCCGATCGTGCAGCCGGTCGAGCGATTGTGCTAGTTGTTTGGCTGACTTGGGATTGCGCCGCAGGACGGCATATGCATAGCGCTCGGCTGTTCGCGCGCCTACTCCAGGCAAACTGCCAAAGTCGTCAATCAGCGCCGTTAAGGCCTTTGGCAAAATATGTAGAGGCATAGCTTAAAACGGTAAGTTGCCCAGTCCGCCCATCAGCGGCTTCATGGTCTCGGCAGCAATTTCCTGCGCCTTTGCCATGCCGTCGCGTATCGCGATCTTAATCCAGTGTTCCAGCTGCTCGATGTTATCCAAATCCACCATCTTCGGATTGATTTTAATCGACTTAATTTTTAGCTCGCCGGTAATCTGGACAATAACTGCGCCGTCGCCAGCCTCAACTTCAATGATTTCTTTACCTAATTGTTTCTGCGCCTTTCGCAATTGCTGCAGCATTTTCACCTGGTCAAACGCCATATTCCTCCTTTATTACTTACGTTATTATAACTTATTTTTCGCTAGATGTGTAGAGATAAAACCGGTCGCCGTTTTCCGACCAGCTATTTACCAGGATTGATGATAGATATAGCTTTTTTAGGCTGGCTTTAGGCGCGTGCTGGCGGGCGGCGCGGCTGACGTATAGCGACTGATGCATGCTAGACGGTATAGAATCGACGATATGCAAATTCTTAGCATTGTGCTTAATGAGGGCTTTATAAATCGGCAATTCGGCTTCGCTAACCAGTAGCGCGGCTTCCTTGTCGGCGGAAAGTTTTTTCTTTAATAATGATAAATCGCTGTTAAATTCCCGGGCAGCCAGCGGATAATGCTGGTAGCCGTCAACGTAGCGGAAGCTGCCGCCAAGCACCATAACGGTGATTAACGCTGAAATAAATACCAAGCCAGTGCCGCGAGCATATGGGTTTTTCGGGAAAAGTTTGTACCATTCGTTCATTAGCGTCTCTATGCCGACCGCCAGTAAGATGAACAGCGGCACGACGATGATGGCGGTTAATTGCGGGTCGAAGATAATTAAAATTAACGCTAAAAATAGCCATGACCAAATCATGGACGATCTGGCGCTAGCGCGTTTTTGGAAGCTTTTGGTGAGCCCTAGGAATATCAGAATAAGCGCGCTAAAGTCCATAATCGGTGTAATTTGTCCATCTACAACTGACGGTTCAATCCTAAGATACGAGTAAAACAGCACCTTCAGGTTGCTTGCTATGTTGAAATTCAGCGCCCCAAATCCCAACAGACTGCTTCTGAGAGTGTCGGATTTTAGGCATAAATAAGCAACCGCGCCAGTAGCCAGACAGAATAATAGAAATGGTATCAGCCAGCGGCGGCGGTATTTTCTGGAAATAAGATAGTATCGCGGATGCGGGTGTAATAAGGCAACGAATAGCAGCCCCAGGTTAATATACCAAAAGTACGGCGTTAATAAGCTTGTTGTGACAGTGATAGCCAGCAATATCCGCCACAACCAAGTAATTTTGGCTTTTTGCAGCGTCAATGTGGCGAATAGTAAAATTAGCGCCGCGTAAAACACGTATAAAATTGCCGGCGTAGCGCTCTGACCGATGAATAAAAATTGTGCGGTGGTGATCATGATGAGCATGGATAGGATGGCGACGCTCGGCTTAAACCAGCGCTTGAGCAGGAAGAATATGGCGATAGAGCTGATGATCGAAAGGAGGATGGCCGGTGCTTTAATGGTCAGTAAGCTGACGCCGAATAGCTTGAAAAAAACCAGCTGCAAGGCGTGGAACGGCAGATTGGCGACTGCTAAACCGTCAATACTGAGTGACAGGTCGTTAGTCGTTTTTATGGCATCGATTTCTGATTGCGTCAATCCGCCTGGCGCGTACAACGCCGAAGTGACCACTGCGCCAATATATAACAGCACAAGCACAATATAGCCAAAAAAATAGCGCCATTTGTATACAAAGATATCAGTAACTTGCTGCTTTTTCACTGCCATGATTATATCACAATTCTAGTCATGCTTGCGATCTAAACTCATAAAACGCAGGCGCTCTGGATGGAAGTACAGCTGAATCTTGCCGACCGGGCCGTTACGGTGCTTGGCGATGATCAGATCAGTGATGTTTTGGACTTCCGGATTGTCCGGTTCGTAGTAGCCGGGGCGGTAAATAAAGCTGACGATGTCGGCGTCCTGCTCGATGGAGCCAGACTCACGCAGGTCGGCCAGTTGTGGAATTGGTGGCGTGCGCGACTCGACCGAACGGCTCAGCTGACTCAGGGCGATCAGCGGCACGTTGAGTTCGCGGGCGATTAACTTGAGGCCGCGGGAAATTTCCGACACTTCCTGGACGCGGTTGCCGTTGTGATTGTTGGTAGCTTGCATCAGCTGCAGGTAGTCGACGATGATCAGGCCAATTTCGCCTTCGTGTGCCAAACGGCGAGCTTTGGTGCGCATCTCCAGAATGCTGAGGCCCGGCGTGTCGTCAATGTAAATCGGCGCTTCTGCCATCTCGCCCATGGCCTCGGATAATTTCTCAAAATCATCGCCGCTCAGATTACCGGTACGAATATTCCAGCTATTAACGCCCGACGCATCAGATAACATGCGGTCGGTCAGCTGCTCCTTGCTCATCTCCAGGCTGAAAAACAGCACCGGCTTTTTCTCGATCGTCGCTACGTTGTACGCTAGGTTGGTCACTAGCGCAGTCTTACCCATGGCCGGTCGCGCCGCCAGGATGATCAAGTCGGACTTTTGCAGCCCCGCCGTCATGGCGTCCAGATCGCGGTAGCCAGTTCGCATGCCGCGCAGGCTGCCCTTGTTGCGGTGCAGCTCCTCGATACGGTCAAAGCTATCGGTCAAGATACTTTCCAGGCTGACCAAATCCTGTTTCAATGACTGGTCGGAGACGCTGAATAATTCGGCCTCGGCTTTTTCTAATAATTCCTGGGTGGTTGTCGATTCATCGTAGCCAAGCTCGGTGATGCCGCTACTGGCCTTGATCAGGCGCCGCCGCACCGCTGTTTGCGCCACCATTTCGGCGTACGCTGCTGCGTGCGCTGCTGTCGGCACGTAGTTGGTGAGTTCCGTCAAATACGCCGAGCCGCCGATGAGCTCCAGCTCGTCCTTGCGCTTGAGCTCATCAGTCAGGGTCAAGAGGTCAACTGGCTTGTGTTTTTCAAACAGCCGCATCATGCCGGCGAAAATTAGCCCGTGGTTTTTATCGTAAAAATCGTTAGGTTTGACGATTTCCGAGGCGTCCGCTAGGACTTCCTCGTCGATGAGAATCGCGCCGATCAAGCTTTTTTCGGCGTCTAGGTTTTGGGGCGGTAATTTGCCCGCGATGGTTTCGGTTTGGGTTTTTTCGCTCATGATAATTCCTCCAGGTTAACTTCTTCGCCGCCGCCCATTAGCTCGGCAATTTTCGCAAGCTCGGCGTCTTTGGGCGGGGCTTTTTGTCCGATTGTCTCAATATCCAGTTCGGTGCCGGTGACTTGTTGCACAATTGTCGCAATAAGCGGGCTATTCTTCGCATTATCCAACTTCTTTTTGGTAAAGGCATTGCCGGCGTACAGGGTTAAGGTGTTGCCATCTCGCCGCCAGCTGCACTGTTGCAACAATGTCGCAATAGCGAATGACTGCTCCTTGGCGAGGGTGATAATCTTATCCCAGTCAATATCTGTGGCGGAGCTTACCGGATTGTCTGATGCCGGTTGATTGCCTGCCGGGGCGGCGTCTGCTGCCGTTTTATCCGCAGAGTCGTTAGTTTGCTCCTGTTTCGGGAGGGTTTTTGGTGAATTTTCTGCTGGCTGAGCGGCTGGTGCTGGTGCTTCTGGAGTGGCTACTGGCGGCTCTGACTTCTCTACTGGCGATTTGAAAATAGCTACTGGTGGTTTGATCGCGGCAGTCGGTCTCGCGGTCGGCGTGGGTGCGACCTCGGACGATTTATAAGCTACACCCCCATCTCCATCCATAAATATCGTCAATAATTTCAAATCCGGATGCGGGTGGCGGTCAACCTCAATTAGCTGCTTGACCAATGTAATCAACTCTGGCCGCTGGTGTAAGCGTGCTCGCAGTAGCGACAGTAATTGGTGAGACAGAACGATCGGATCGGTGCCAGTTTTTTCCAGCTCGCCCAGCAGGTTCAGTATCTCAGGCGCGTCGTGCTGCTGATACAATTCCAGCAGGTTCTCCAGCGTCTTAGTGGCGCTCAGTCCCAGGTACTGAGCAACGTCCGACGCGCTTAGCGGCTTGCCAGCGCTGGCTAATGCTGATAATTGGTCCAGCATGCTGATGCCGTCGCGAAACCCGCCGCGCGAGCGCTCAGCGATCAGCCGAGCAGCGTCCGCATCGATGGCAAAGCCCTCTTTTTCGGCGATGGCCATCAGCTGGCGCGCCATGATGTCAACTGAGATGGGACGGAAGAAAAATTGCTGGACGCGGCTGAGGATGGTGGCGGGCAGCTTGTCGGCGTCGGTGGTCGCCAAGATAAATACCACGTGCGCTGGCGGCTCCTCCAGCGTCTTTAACAGCGCGTTGAACGCAGGTTTAGACAGCATGTGGACTTCGTCGATGATGTAGATTTTCTTTGGTGCGGAAACGGGCGCGACTTGCGCTTTTTCACGTAATGCCCGAATGTCGTCGACACCGTTGTTGCTGGCGGCATCAATTTCGATGATATCCAGATGTGAGGCTTCCTCGTCGTATGGCAACTGATTGATTTCATGCGCTAAAATGCGCGCCACGCTAGTTTTGCCCACGCCGCGCGGACCCGTCAGCAAATACGCATGGGCGATTTTCCCCTGCTCCAAGGCTCGGCGTAAAATGTTGGTCACGTGATCTTGCCCCAACACCTCGTCCAAGCTACGGCTGCGATATTTGCGGTACAGTGCCTGACTCATTACTATACGTATTATAGCGCAAAGTGCGGGATTAGTAAGCCGTTTGGCGGTTCAGGCTTGCTTTTAAGAGTAATCCTGTCCGGCGGCATGTATTAAAACAGCGCCAGCTGCGTGCTGGGTATTTCTATGTCAATGGCGCCATCAATTGTTTGCGCCTGGTAGCCGATGAATTTCTTAAGATTATACGCCAGTAGCTGCCCGTCATAATCGGCGATGAGGATCGGACCGATGATACTGCGGACGCGCCCAGCCAATTGGTTCTGATCTTTCATCAGTACTACTCTTGTTAAATCAACGCCAGTAGTATGAAAATAATCTTCGCAAAGAATTAGCTCAGACCTCGGAAATGATACGCCAATTTTCTGTTCGATTTCAAGTAGTTTTTGCTGTAATTTCTTCTCGCCGTCCGCGCGATCGAAAGGCTGTTTTATAAGCTCGAGTTTCTTATGAATCGGCATGGTCTCAACGATGCCGTCCAGCCTGGCAATTTTCGCTTCATATTGCCGGGCGATCAGCGCCGAAGAGAACGTCTCCAGTTTCAATGCCAGGCGCGCTCCCTGCTCCAGCAGCCGCCGAATGCCGCGCTCTTCCTGCGATATACCGACTTTGATAACTCCTGGCGCGAAATATGCCAGATAGACGAAGTGCGGGTTTTGATTAATCTTTTCCTGCTGCGCCGACACCGAATCGGCGTTATAAAATGCTGGATTAAAACCAGTCCGATCACGGCATTTCAGGCAGTTTTCATATTTGCCGTCAACCGTGGCGGAATCTGGACAAACCTGGCTGCAATGATTTTCAAAATCCACCCAGCCGGTACAATATTTGGTCGAGAAGTCAAATTCAAGCGATAAATCTTGGCCAAACAATTCCCGCCGCTTGATCTCATCGCCGATTTGACAGTCGATAAACGGCTGGTTGTCGGCATTAAAACTGGCATAAGCGAGTAAAAAATCGTCTGACATAGCACAATTATATCAAAAGCCGCCCGCAGGCACGGACGGCTTTAAGAAGCGAGAAACTACTTTATAGCGCCGCTTCGACAGCTGCCCAGGTGGCGTCAGGATTGTCTTCCGGGATGATGATGGTGACTTGGTCGCCGACGTTAATGCGGAAATAAGTGACGCTGGCGAGCAAAATGCGATATTCGCGGCCGGAGGCTTCGACGTAATAGACGCCGTCGTGCTGGACAAGCGTGCCGATGACTTGCTTGCGCGGTACCGGACCGATTTGCTTATAAATAAAGCTGCCGTCCTCGGCGATGGTTAATTTCATCAAATCACCCTCAACCAGCTTAGATTTCGAGGCATAATTGGCAGGAATTGGATAATTTTTTCCGTCAGGACTAAGCATCATTTGCCCGTCAAACACACCCTCAATAACCTTGCCGGCGACTTCGTCTGACGGATTTTTCGGGGTAACGACTTGACCGTCGTCGCCAACGATGCTGATCAGCAACTCTTTGGCTGCCGCTAAATTGGTTTCTGCTTCCTGGATGAGCGTCCGGAGGCGCTTGACTTGTTTCTCTGGTAATTCAGACATATGGCTCGCATTCCTTGTCTATTTTTGCTAAATTGACTATTCACAATATATCACGCTTCCTTATTTTAGGCAAGCGCTTTCTGGCGGGTTAACGGCAAAATAACGATTATTTCCACAGGCCGAACAGATTGCGGGGCAAAATCGTGGTAAATTTTACCCTTGCAATGCGGGGTATGGCTGTGCTTGGCGGTATTTTCTTGCGAAAAAACACTTTTTCTGGCGAAAACTATTGACTTTTTCGCTCAAGAGTGATATAAATAATATTAGCTTTCGCCCAAGGTTGTCTGGGACGGAAGAGTCCCTGCTTTGAGTGAAAGCTCTCTCGGAAAGGAGAGAGAAATGTCTTTCAGCGACATCAAATTTTTTTCGAAACTGCTTTTGGCAGTCATAGGAATTGGCCTTCTAGTGTTTAGAGGAGATGACTTTTTGACCATTATTGCACTCATTGCGTTCGTCATGTCTATGGTCAATTCTGCGAGAATTGATATGATGACATCTCGGCGCGGGGCATAAGCCCGCCGGAAAATAGTTCGCCTTGAGGCTTTTACCGGCCTCGGCTGGAGCTTTCTCGGCGGGCTATTTTCATTGCTGGGAAATTTGTTACACTAAATATGTGAAAAGAAAAGTTCCCCGGTTTATTACACAGTCGCTGGCGCGAATTGCTAGTCTTTATAGCGTCGAGCCGATGCATAGTTTGGAAAAAATTGATGATAGTTTGACGCCGAATATGCGGGCGCTTCGGCTGACGATGACTATTGCCGAGCAGTTGCTGAGCATGGGCGTGGTGGCGCATGACGTGGTGCGGCTGTCGCTGGGTATTACTGAGACGTATTGCCGGCGGCCGGTGCATATGGATGTGTGCTATACGCTGATTACGATTTCTCAAGACCGCGGCGTTGACCGCGAGCCGTTAACGATGATCAGGGTGATGGTGCCGGATTATGCTAATTATCAGCAGATTCAGGCGCTGCAATCGCTGGCGCTGGAAATTCGTAATAAGCATTTGCCTCTGCATATCGCCGAGCAGCGAGTCGAGAAAATTCTTAGCCAGCCGAAACGGCATTCGCCGCTGGTGATTTGTGCTTCCGGCGGATTGATTAGCGCCGGGGTGATTGTGATGTATGACGGCGATCTGCTGATGATTGGACTGTCGTTTATCATGGGATTTGTAGCGACGATCGTGCTACGCTGGCTGTGGCGCGTTGGTATGACGACGTTTTATTCCCAGGCTTCGGCGGCGCTTTTCGCGACGTTGGCGGCGGCGGGAATTGCTTGGGCAAATATGTACGGCTTGCGGATGGATATCAATGCGACGCTTTTAGTGATTAGCGGTATAGTGCTGCTGGTGGCGGGTTTAATGACGGTTGGTGCGTTTCAGGATGCGATTGATGAGTTTTATATTACGGCGAATGCACGGCTGTTGAAGGTGATTATGGCGACTGGCGGCATCGTGGTCGGCGTGGTGATCGGGTTGTATGTAGCGACCAAGTTTGGCATTACTTTTCCGGCGACGCCGGATCGATTGTCGCTGGCGGATAAACATCTTCAATATTTAGGGGCGTTGATCGTGGCGGCGGCTTTCGCGGTGGGCAATCACGCCAGGTGGTCTGGTTTGATCGTATCCGGATTGATCGGCGTGTTTGGCTGGTGGATTTCGCGGCTGCTACTGATCGCGGGATTTGATGTGGTGGTGTCCAGCGGTATCGCTGCGACAGTGATTGGTTTGATGGCGGTGCTAACATCGCGGCTGTGGCGATTTCCGTCAATGGCAATTATCGCTGCTGGAATCGTGCCGCTGGTGCCGGGATTGTCGCTGTACAACGGGCTGATGGGCGTTGTGCTGCATCCGCCGAGCGATCCGCTGTTTATGACGGCGCTAGCGATTCTAATGAGAGCGGTGATGATCGGCCTGGCGGTGGCGGCTGGCGCGTCGCTGGGAAACATGACTGGACGGCCGATTCGCCGATGGCTTATTAGCACGTTTCGGCAAGAGGCGATTGAAGAAGTTAAGCAGTAGATAGTAAGCAGTAAGAGGTGAGCGCGGCGGCCTGTGCGTCTCTACTAAAATACCCCCGGAGGTTATCATTCCGGGGATATTTGTTTGTTGCGGATTTACCGGCTACTTATTGCGCTTTTCGATAATCTCCTGCGCCACGTTTGGCGGTACTTCCTCGTACTGCGCTAGCTCCATGGTGCTGGCTGCGCGGCCCTGCGACATCGAGCGGATGTCCGAGGTGTAGCCAAACATATTTGCCAGCGGTACGAAGGCCTTGACCAATTTGGCGCCGCCCATCAGATCTTCCATGGCGTCGATGCGGCCGCGGCGTGAATTCAGGTCGCCGATGATGTCGCCCATGAACTCTTCTGGCGTTGTTACTTCAACTTTCATGACCGGCTCGAGCAAGATTGGGTTAGCCTGCTTGATGCCTTCGCGGGCTGCCAACGAACCTGCCAATGAAAAGGCTAGCTCCGAGGAGTCGACATCGTGGTACGAACCATCGTACAGGGTCGCCTTGACATCAACTACTGGATAGCCAGCGATGACGCCGCCTTCCAAGGTCTCTTTAATACCTTTCATGACAGCTGGGCGATATTCCTGAGGAACCACGCCACCCTTGATCTCGTCGATGAACTCAAAGCCCTTGCCCGCCTCATTCGGCTCAAATCGCACCCAAACGTCACCGTACTGACCGCGACCACCAGATTGTTTGGCGTGCTTACCCTGGACTTCGGCGCGACCCTTGATCGACTCGCGGAAGGCCACTTGCGGCTCGCCAATATTAGCTTCAACCTTAAACTCGCGCTTCATGCGGTCGATCAGGATATCCAGGTGCAACTCACCCATTCCCGACATGATCGTCTGGCCAGTTTCTTCATCAGTGTGAATGCGGAAGGTTGGATCTTCCTCGGACAAACGCTGTAAAGCCAGCGCCATTTTTTCTTGGTCAGCCTTTGATTTCGGCTCAACGGCGATAGAAACTGGCGGCTCTGGGAACTCGATACTTTCCAGGGCGATTGGGTGTGCCGGGTCAGTCAAGGTGTTACCAGTACCAGTATTCTTCAAGCCAACCACCGCGGCAATGTCGCCGGCAGAAATCTTATCGATATCTTCGCGCTTGTCAGCATGCATGCGCACGATACGGCCGATACGCTCCTTATCGCCAGTAGTGGTGTTCAGGACGTAGCTGCCTGAATTCAGCACGCCAGAATACACGCGTACGAAAATCAATTTACCAACAAACGGATCAGCAGCAATCTTAAACGCTAGGGCTGAGAGCGGCTCTTTGTCTGATGGTTTGCGGCTCACTTCGTCGCCAGTCTTTGGATTTTTACCCCAAATTTCGTCAACGTCCAGCGGGCTTGGTAAGAAGTCAACCATCAAGTCAAGCAGCTTCTCTACGATGACACCGCGGCCGTCGCCGCCAGTCACCAGATAGAAGTCGCCAGCCAGCACGCGCTTGCGCAGCGCCATCTTCAGCTCGTCGATAGTAATCGCTTCCTCACCCTGATCAAGGAACTTCATCATCAATTCATCGTCAGCTTCAACAGCATTCTCCACCAGCAAGCTGCGGGCATTCTTCGCCTTCTCCAGCATGTCAGCCGGGATCTCGCCAACCTTCAGCTCGTGATCAGTGTAGTCGTCGTAGGTGTAAGCTTTCATATCAATCAAGTCAACCACGCCGTTGATAGTCTTCTCAAAACCAATTGGCAAGTGAATTGGAAAGGCTTGCTTACTGAGGCGATTGTGAATTGACTCCAGAGATTTGTAGAAGTCGCCGCCAGTCTGGTTGATCTTATTAACGAAGCAAATGCGCGGCACGCCGTATTTGTTAGCCTGGCGCCAGACGGTTTCAGACTGCGCCTCAACACCCATCTTGCCGTCGAATACAGTAACAGCGCCGTCGAGCACTCGCAGCGAACGCTCCACTTCAGCAGTAAAGTCGATGTGTCCTGGGGTGTCAATGATATTAATCTTGTGGCCTTTCCAGAAGCAGGTCACTGCTGCCGAGGTAATAGTAATACCGCGTTCTTTTTCCTGCGCCATCCAGTCGGTGGTGGCGCCGTCGCCATCGCCTTTAACTACGCCAATCTTATGCGTCAAGCCAGTGCGGTATAAAATACCCTCAGTTGTCGTCGTTTTACCGGCGTCAATGTGAGCAATAATACCGATATTTCTAAAGTTTTGTAATGGAACGTTTGCTGCCATTCGTCTTTCCTTTGTTACGTTAATTTGTCGAGATTCTCAGTGTTATTTTTTGCCACCAAAAAACTACTCTTGCTGCTGATTATAGCAGATATCCGTGGGTTTTTCTAGCTTCCCGGCGCAGTTGGACCGTTCACTGGCGGCTGCTGCTGGTTTGACGGTTGAGTTGGTGCTTGTTGCTGAGGATATGGCGGCGTTTGTGGCGGTTGCTGGTACGGCTGCGAGTATTGTTGTGGCTGCGACGGTTGCATTGGTGCTTGCGTTGGCGGCTGGTAGGCCGGCGGCTGCTGGAATGATTGAGGCGGCTGCGTATTTAGCGGCTGAGTCGGTTGAGGTTGAGGTTGCGGCGGCAAACCGGCAGATTGTTGGGCTGTGTTTTGCTGGTAGGCTGGCTGCTGGGCTGGGTTCTGCGGCATTGTCTGTTGTTGGACTGTTGGTTGGCTTGGTGTCTGCTGCGGATATGAATAGTTAGCGTATCCAGGCTCATCCTCGTATAGTCTCTGAAAGTGCGGCGGCGGCGTTTTTGGCGTTTGAGTATTAACCTCGTACAGCATGTCGTATTCCTGTTTTTTACGTTTGTTGTCGGACGTTACTATGATAACTACGACTGACGTACCGATGAACAGTAAACCGATAGTAATAGTTAAGACTACCACCACAGCAAGCGCAGTATTATTACTCTTAGTATCGACCGGCGAGTTGCCGTATTGTTTCGCCACGTCTTCGTCGACGTAGTCGTCCGCGGTTTCTTCAGAGACTTTTAGCAGCTTGGCGACCAGATAGTTTTGAGGATACAGGCGGTTAAGCTCGCTAAAATAATCCTTGGCCTTTGAGTATTTACCCTTGTCAAATTGCGCTAAGCCGTCTTTCCAAAGCCTAGTCAGCTCGCCGTCTGCCGATATGGCGACGTTGTTCTTTTTAGCCATGGCTTTTAGGTCGGAAATATCTCTGGCGATGCCTTTGCCGAAACAGGAGTTGCCTTTCTTTCCATCCTCGCACGCGGCACCGCCGTAGGTGTTGATGCCGACCTGCTTGCCCTTTGAATCGAAGGCTGGACCGCCGCTATTACCGGAGGCGATCATTGTTGACATAAGGAATAGCTTATGTCCGCCGCCATCAAGTACTGTCTGCTGCAGATTACCCTGCGTGACCGTAGGCACGGTTTTTTCTTTCTTCGTGTTAAGGCCGTCGTCAACAACCGCTGGAAACCCAATTGCCGTCAGCCGGTCGCCGCTATCTAATAGCGTGCTGTCGCCTAATTCGACTGCCGGAAAGTTACCTTCGATTTTTAGAATGGCGACGTCGGTCTCTTTGTTGTTAATGTCCAGCCGCAAACTTTTCATATTAACTTCGGAGTCGATTTTTTTCGCCGAATAATTAGTGCTGGTGGTTACCCATTTGTAGCGGGCGTATGTTCCGTCGATTCGGATCGGGTCGCTGGATGTTTGCACGACGTAATCGCTTTCATCGTTTGCGACCTGGATGTTATGCGCGGGAACTTTATTGATTAGGCTGAAGATGATTGCTATGGCGTCGGCGCTGCCTTCTTGAGCTTTGGCTGCCAAGGATGCCAAATCTGCTCTGGAAATATAGCCGGCATTAATGACGAATTCGAAATACAACTTCCATAGATCCTCGCCAGCCTGCGACATGGCGCTAGAAAACAGAGTGTCGGTTGACCATTCGACGACGTGGCCGTTGGTAGCCACATGCCCGTTGTTGGTTATAATCGAGCCGCTGCCGATGCCGCCGGCGCAAGCATTCTGTATTTGCAGCCATGCGCCGTTATCTGCAGTGTATTTTATGTCGGCGCAGCGCGCGGAAGCGATCCGCACGGTTGCTATTTGGTTTCTGGCGACCACGTTGATGATTGAATCGGTATCAAGGTTTTCCAGCGTGTTCATCGTGTCCTGGTTGTTTAGCGAGCTATTAGTTGAAGAATTAGCTAGGACAACACCGGCATTTTCACTAGCGCCAACTAGCAGCTTGTTATCCGGTTTCTGGAATGTAACGCCAGCGATAATTCTTTCCAACTGCGCTACGTAATCCTCGACGCCAACTCCTTTGTAGGCGTTAAATCTCATCCAGTACGGCCGGCCGTTTTGTACGGTCATATAACTGTAGGCGTGTCCAGTCTCATACACAGTCCCGTTGTTAGTGTAGGTAAGTGTTTGGTCGATTTTACGGAATTCTTTGCCGGATATGGTGATTTTCGAGACGGTAAGCTTGGCGTTAGGTTCTTTTTCTTTTGTCTTCATGACGTCGACTTCAGCTAGCAAGTCCAAATCAGAATATTTCTTCTTATCTTTATATTTGTCCGGCATTGTTGAGCGGTCAAAATAGTTGCGGGCGCGCGAGGTGTTGATTGTCAAATATGGCCGGATTGTCCTGCTGGATATCTTGCCGTCCTTGCCCTTGATAGCGTCGCTGGCCTGCTTGAAAGCAATCTCCACCAAGTTGTAGCCGCGCGATTCTTTCAATTCGTCGTTATTGTAAGTTTTTGCGCGGTATTCCTTGTCGTTCGAGTTTTTTGCAACTTCATGCGCTGAGCCGTTGAACGTCGCTGTGTCGTATGTCACGGTAAAACCGTATTTGGAGACAACTGTCTGGACGCCTGATTTGCCGTCGCCGAGCAGCGCGTTTTTCATCTTTTGGCGGGCAGTCCGCGTAACGTTGCCAGTTTCCTGCGGTCTGGTGGCGATAAAAATCCAAATAGCTATTAAAATAACAAATAGTGTGCCTGAGATTATCGCGATGAGCTTTAGCTTTTTCGTAGGTTTCTGTTCCATAAGCTTTATTATATCAAGAAAATCGCCCTTTTATAGAGCGATTTCTTAGTTTCTTTGGTATTATTTCGGCAAACTTGAATTACCTTGAAACTGGGCGTCAGATAAACCTAATCCAGGGAAATTCTTCGCCAGATTTTACCGAAATTAGCCGCGAGCAAAATGGGCAAAGGCACGGTTGGCTTCGGCCATCTTGTGGGTGTCTTCCTTCTTCTTGAAGGCGGCGCCAGCTTCGTTGTAGGCATCAACGATTTCTAGCGCCAAACGCTGTGAGTACGGCATACCCTGCCGAGCGCGGGCTGATTGCACCAGCCAGCTAAACGCGTAGTGTAGCTGCCGGTGTCCCTGAACTGGGAATGGAATCTGATAGTTGGCACCACCGACACGGCGGCTCTTCACCTCAAAGTTTGGGCTAACGTTTTTCAAAGCTTTTTCAAACACTGCCAATGGATCTTCTGAATCCAATTTTTTAGCAGCAGTTTCCAACGCAGTGTAAACAGCCCGCTCAGCCGCCAACTTTTTGCCGTCCAGCATTGATTTGTTGATCAAGCGCTGCACCAGCACGCTTTGGTAGCGGCGATCAGGTTGCAATTGGCGTTGTAATTTCTTGGTAACTTTACGAGGCATGATTACTTATCCCCTTTCTTGGTACCGTACTTCGAGCGGCCCCGCTTGCGGTTGTTGACACCCTGGAGGTCCAACGCACCACGGACGATATGGTAACGCACACCCGGAAGGTCAGGCACACGACCACCGCGGATCAAGACCACAGCGTGCTCCTGCAAGTTGTGACCTTCACCACCGATGTAGGCCCAGACTTCGTAGCCATTGTTTAGTTTCACGCGGGCAACTTTACGCAAAGCTGAGTTTGGTTTCTTTGGTGTCTTGGTCGTCACACGCACACAAACACCACGCTTGAGCGGTGCATTTTGATCGTAGTAACGCGTTTTCAGGGCGTTGTGAATGCGACCCAGTGCTGGTGACTTGGACTTTTTCTTAGCCGTTTGGCGCGGTTTACGCACCAACTGGTTGATTGTTGGCATCCAATTTCTCCTTGGTTGATTTACTAATGATGGCGATATCGCCTGGCGGCTCTAGTGGGCTGGCGGCGGCGTTTACACACAAAAAACCAGCTTCTCTTAGCGCCTACGGCTTGGATTCAGCAACTCCGCCCCGTGTCTATACCTTTTCTGCCGAGCGTGCAGCCTGTACACATTCAAACCACCGCGCGCTCCGAAAAGAGGAAACTCTACTTCTATTATAGCACACTTTGGGTAAGATTGCTATCCAAAAAGGTCTAAAAAATCGTTAGCGAAAGACGTTGTTTTACCAGCAGCGAAGCTATGAAATACTGATGGCAACTTGTTGCTGCGCATCAGACCACCAGCCTAGATTATCCTGCGAGGCATGGACGCCGCCCTCTGACTCAAATCTGGCGATCTTTAATCCGGCATGAGCTAGGCGCTGCGCTAAGCGGTCGTTGCAACTGCTGGGACTAATCAAGCTTTCCGTACCGTTTAAGACAGTCACCGTTGTATCGCCGTCGATTGCGGGATCTCTCCTGTCTTTCGCTTCAACGATTGTTTCCGCAATATTATGGCGGTTGATCGCTATCGGGTAGCAAGCTAGCCCAGCTGTTCGGCGAACGGCAAGCTTGGCTAAGGTAGATTTGAGGTCAACTTCGCGTAGCTCAGCTGCCCAATTAGGATTTATCTGTAATATCTCTGGACATTGGTCGCTGCCGTGCTGCAGGAAATTGCCAACAAATTTACAGAAACCGGCCAAGCCGTTTTTATAATCCTCACTAAGACCAGCTGCTTCCCATAAATCAAGCCGATCCAGATATACTTCCCCCGGCGCAGTCCGGGCAATCGCCGCCGCAACGTGCGCGCCAAGCGAATAGCCTATAACGCGGCTAATTGCGTTAAAATCCAAGCCGGCACCGTCTAGTGCTTGGCTGATAGCATCCCACTGCTCTACGGCGCCAGGTTCGAAATTGCCTTGACAAAGTGCCCAGCGGACATCTCTATCCATGCGCGGCGTTTCAAGCTCAACTCCTGGATTGTCTACGTATATCACTAACCCATTCTCCAGCGCTGCGGTAACTTTCGCTCGAGCTTGGGATATAGGATTATGATACGTACCGTCCGCCCATGGGGGTAAAATGACAGTCGTGTTTCTATCGTTTTCTCTGGGGTCGTCTTTCTGGCGGGCATCAGCTATATAGATACCCAGACCGTTGTCGGCTTTTATTCTGCTGCAAACAACCTTATCCCAGCCGTCTGGCGGCGGTGTCTGACGCCAGTCTTTTTGCGGTATAGTTTCCGGCAAAAATACTTCACTCATATATTTATTATCACTTAGCTATGTTTACGTGTCAAATTTTTGCCGTCTCTTTCGCGCGGCTCTTATAGAAAAACCGCCCCGTAGTCATCGGAGCGGTTTTCTGAGAAAGGAAGTTGGTTGACCTACGCAGCCACAACCGATTCCTCTTCCTGACTGTCAGCGAACTCGTCCTCGCTTGGCTCGTCGGTTTCCTCCTCTTCGACAGCGCCCGTTCCTACTGGAATCTTGCGGCCGATGATGACGTTTTCTTTGAGGCCATGCAAGTGGTCAGCGCGGCCTGAGACGGCAGCGTTGATCAGCACGCGAGTGGTGTCCTGGAAGGACGCAGCGGATAGCCATGAGTCGCTCCAGATGGACACCTTGGTGATACCGAGCAGCAATTGGGTGTAGCTGATGAGGCTCTTGCCCTCAGCGGCTAGTTGCTTATTGGTGTTCACCACCGCAGCCTTAGAGACGATGTCACCCGTCACAAAGTCGCTATCGCCCGCATCTTCGATCTGAACGCGGCTGAACATCTGGCGAACGATGATCTCCAGGTGCTTGTCGGCCACGTCTTGACCCTGAGCGGCGTAAATGCGCAGCACTTCATTGATGATGTAGCGCTGAGTTGCCTCGACACCCTTCAGACGCATCAAGTCATGCAGGTTCAATGAACCAGCCGTCAAGCGGTCGCCGGCTTCGACAACGTCGTTAGCCTTAACCACCAACTGCATAGTGCCTGGGATTTCGTAACGAGCTGGTGCGCCAGCTTCAGCAGCGATAACCAAGGTGTCTTCCGCCGCTTCAACCACGCCGTCAAATGGTGCGACCAGCGGACGAGTGTCATCTTCGCCAGTTGCCAGCACGTCGCCAGCCTTGACGCTTGAACCGGCCTTGACCACGATGGTTCGGCCATCCAGCGGCAAGCGCTCAACTTTGCCGGATTCTGGGGTAACTTGGACGATGTACTTTTTGCCATCTTCCCAAACGTCAACTAACCCGGCAATTTCCGTAACATACGCCTGACCCTTTGGTGTGCGCGCCTCGAATAATTCTTCAACACGCGGCAGACCCTGGGTGATGTCGGAGCCGCCGACGCCAGAACTATGGAATGTGTTTAGCGTCAGCTGGGTGCCTGGCTCGCCGACCGATTGTGCGGCGATGACGCCGACTGGCTGCGCCTTGTCTACTAGCACACCAGTTGACATGTCGACTCCGTAGCTGCGCTGCGGAATGCCGTTTAGATTATTGGTTGACAGAACCGACTGAATCTTAACACTCTGAATACTTTCGTCAGCGTCGATCGAATCGGCAATTTCACGAGTGATCAGCTCGTCCTTATTGACATGACCTGGAATCGTCTCAGCAGCATAACGACCCGCCAAACGGTTTGAGAAGTCGATCATCGTCTCTTCAGTCTCTGAACGATAAATGGCAAATCCTTCGTCGTCGCCAGCTTCATCTTCAACCGTAAAGACATCTTGCGCCACGTCGACCAAACGCCGCGTCAAGTAGCCGGAGTCAGCAGTTTTCAATGCTGTATCAATCAAGCCCTTGCGCGCGCCGCGCGTCGCCACGAACGCCTCCAGGCTAGACAAGCCGTGCTTGTAGCTGGAGCGAATTGGCAGCTCAATTTCGCGGTTGGCGGCATCCACCTGAATACCGATCATAGCGCTGGCGAGCTTCACGTTGGAAATGTCGCCGCGAGCGCCAGAGTTAACCATCACTGAGATGCTGGTGTCCATGTGCGCCAACTGATCTTTTAAGAAAGCAGTGATCTTATTATCAACGTTTCGCCAGGCGTTCACCGTCAAGTTGTAGCGTTCATCCTCGGTGATCAGGCCTTGATCGTATTGATCGGAAATTAATGCGGTTCGAGCGTCGCCTTCTGCTACGAATTCGGCAATCTCATCAAAGTGCAAGTAGTCGTCCTTGCCAGTAGACACAGCAGCAGTTGTGGCGAAGCGGAAGGCCTGGCCTTTCATGCGGTCGGCGATTTTGGCAGTTTCCTCGGCGCCGTATTTGTTAAATATTTGTGCCAAAACTTTCTTCAATTGTTTTTTTGACTGGACATTATTGTCGTACGGGAAATCCTCTGGCAGCATTTCATTGAAGAAGACGCGGCCCAGTGTCGTGTTACGTATCGCGCCTTTGGCAAAAATACGAATTGGCGTTTGCAAATGAATTACGCCGTTGTCATATGCCATTTCCGCTTCGTAAACCGAGCTGTACGATTTGATGTTATCTGTTTGCGCGGCTGGCTTGTCGTAGGTTAAGTAATAGTTGCCCAGCACGATATCCTGACCGATGTTAAGCACTGGAGAGCCGTCGGCAGGTTTCAGTAGGTTGTTGGTGGCGCTCATTAGGTCGCGCGCCTCGGCTTGCGCTTCCTTCGATAGCGGCAAGTGAACTGCCATCTGGTCGCCATCGTAATCGGCGTTAAATCCGTTCGCCACCAGCGGGTGCAATTGAATTGCCTTTCCTTCAACCAAAACTGGCTGGAAAGCCTGAATTGACAAGCGGTGCAAGCTTGGCGCGCGGTTAAGCAGCACGTACTTACCTTCAATTGCTGAGTCTAACGCATCCCAAACCACCGCCTCGCCCGACTCAATTAGGCGCGACGCCGAGCGGATATTATGGGCAAATTCATTCTTAATCAGCCAGCTGATAACAAACGGCTTGAATAGTTCCAGCGCCATTTGCTTTGGTAGACCGCACTGGTGAATTTTCAATTTTGGACCAACCACGATAACCGAGCGGCCAGAGTAGTCAACGCGCTTACCAAGCAGATTCTGGCGGAAGCGGCCTTGTTTACCCTTTAGCATGTCGCTCAAGCTCTTCAAGCTGCGGCGACCGCCAGTCGAACTGACTGCTCGGCCGCGCGATGCTGAATTGTCAATCAAAGCATCAACTGCCTCCTGCAGCATGCGCTTTTCATTGCGCTGAATCACTTCCGGCGCGTTCAGCTCAACCAGCTTCTTCAAGCGGTTATTACGGTTGATAATCCGGCGGTACAAATCGTTCAAATCTGATGTCGCGAACCGGCCACCAGACAGCGCTACCATCGGGCGAAGATCCGGAGGAATCACCGGCAGAACGGTCATGCATAGGCTGGACGGCTTAATGCCGGCAGTTTCCATACTTTCCAGCATTTTCAGGCGTTTTAGCAATTTCTTCTGCCGCTGGCCTTTCGCGCCCTCGGCCTCTTCGGTCAATTTAGCGATGAGTTTCGGCAGGTCGATTTCATCGAGCAGGGCCTTCACTGCGCTTGCGCCCATGCCAACCTCAATCAGCTCGTCGTATTCTTCCGGCAAATTGCGATATTCAGTCTCTGAAATCAACGCACCCTTATTTAAGCCTTCCAATTGCGACTTCTTGCCAATGTAATTTTCTTCCAGCTCATCAACTTCGCGGCTTTGCTCTTTGGCTAGCTGCTTGATATCAGCGCCATCTTCCTCCGCCATTTTCTCATAGCGAATTTTAATGGCTTTACGTGCCAGATCAGTTTCCGCTTCCAAGTCTGCCAGGTATTGATCGCGAGTTTCTTCGTCAACGCTCAGAATAACGTACGTGGCAAAGTAAACGATTTTCTCAATGTTGCGGACGGTCATGCCCAGCAGTTGGCTCATGGCGCTCGGCGTGCCGCGCATAAACCAGATGTGCGCCACTGGTGCGGCCAGTTGAATGTGGCCCATGCGCTCGCGGCGGACAATTGATTTGGTGACCAGTTCGCCGTTTTTATCAACCGCGGCCTCGCGTGAACGAACGCCTTTGAGCTTGGAATCATGCGGATTGATGTCCTTAACCGGGCCAAAGATTCGCTCGCAGAACAATCCGTCGCGCTCTGGCTTTTGGGTGCGATAGTTAATCGTTTCCGGTTTAGTGACTTCGCCGTGACTCCATTTTAGGACATCTTCCGGGCTGGCAACCACCAAGCGTACCGCGTTAAAATCGCTAATACCTGTGGCGTTAAATGCAAATTGCGCCATCTTACGCCTCCTCCTTTATTTCTTCTACTTCATCAATATCTTGTACGCTGACGCCGTCATTAATGTCGCCGATATCATCTGATTCGTCCAGATAAACTTGATCATCATCGTCATCTTCGTCGCTTGCGGTTTGCGGTACGGTTTTATCGGTCGGGCCGCTTGAAGCGATGACATGTTCAGCGTCAACCGTATCGTCATCGTCGATTAAATCAACTCTGAGTCCTAATCCTTGCAATTCCTTGACTAGCACATTGAACGATTCTGGCAGTTTCGGCCCGACAATCGGCTCGCTCTTAATAATCGACTCGTACGCCTTAGCGCGGCCGTAGACATCGTCAGACTTGATGGTTAGCATTTCTTGCAGCGTCGAAGCGGCGCCGTAGGCTTCCAATGCCCACACCTCCATTTCGCCGAGGCGCTGGCCGCCATTCTGGGCCTTACCGCCGAGCGGCTGCTGGGTGACCATAGTGTACGGACCAGTCGAACGCGCGTGAATCTTGTCGGAAACCATGTGGTGCAGCTTGATCATGTGCATGACGCCGACCGTGGTACGCTCTTCAAATGCTTCGCCAGTGCGGCCGTCAAACAATTGACTCTTGCCGTCGCGGGCAAAACCTGCTTTTTCCAGTTCGTCGGAAATTTGCTGGTCGCTAACACCGTTAAACGACGGCGTTGCCACGCGGTAGCCTAAAGCCCTGGCTGCCATTCCTAAGTGTGTTTCGAACAACTGTCCCAGGTTCATGCGGCTTGGCACGCCCAGCGGGTTCAAAATCACGTCAACTGGCGTACCGTCTTCCATGAATGGCATATCTTCCACCGGCAAAATTTTAGCGACGACGCCCTTATTACCATGGCGTCCTGCCATCTTGTCGCCTACGCTAATCTTGCGCAGCTGCGCGACGAAGATTTGAATTTGCATTAAGACGCCAGCTTTCAATTCGTGGCCGTTTTCCCGGCTAAAGATCTTGACGCCGACAACCTTGCCGCCGCCAGCATTGTTCATGCGCTGCGAAGTATCGCGAACATCCTTAGCTTTTTCGCCGAAGATAGCGCGGAGCAATCGTTCTTCGCTCGAAAGTTCCTGCTCGCCCTTCGGCGTAATTTTACCGACCAGTACGTCGCCGGCTTTTACTTCGGAACCGATCTGTACGATACCATTTTCATCCAAGTGGCGCAGACTGTCTTCCGATACGTTCGGAATATCGCGGGTGACGATTTCCGGCCCCAACTTGGTCTCGCGGACTTCAACATTGTAATCTTTAATATTGATACTGGTTAATTCGTCGTCCTGTACTAGGCGCCGGCTCAGAATCACGGCGTCGTCCATGTTGTAGCCGCCCCATGGCATGAAAGCGACCAGCAAGTTGCGGCCCAGCGCGATTTCTCCCTCGGCGACTGATGCGCCCTCGATTAGGATATCGCCTTTTTCTACGCGATCGCCGCGATTAACGCGCGTTTTTTGGTTATAGCAGCGGTCATCATTATTCTTAACAAAATGGCGCAATTCGTAAATTTTAACACCATCGGCATATTTGACATGAACTTCATCGGCATCGGCTTTAACAACTTCGCCGTCAGCTTCTGCTAAAATCAGATGTCCGCTATTCTTTGCTACGTCGCGCTCGATGCCAGTACCGACTGTCGCTGGCTGCGGCATAAGCAAAGGCACGGCCTGTCGCTGCATGTTTGATCCGGTCAAGCTCCGGTCGATACGGTTCTTCTCGATAAATGGCACTAATGCCGCGGTTGAGCCTAAGATCTGGCGGTGCGCTGCGTCCATGAAAGTGACTTGAGTGGCGTCAACCTGCGATGGCTGCATGTTATTGCGGGCATTAACGCGCTCATCGCGGAAAGTGCCGTCTTCGTTCAGGATTTCGCCGGCGTCGGCGATGACTTCGCCCAGTTCTTGCGAGGCATCCAGGTAGACAATTTCGTCGGTCACCCGGCCGTCTTTAACGCGAAGATACGGCGTTTCGATAAATCCGTATTCGTTAACCTTGGCATAGGTCGCCAAGTTCAGCACCAGACCGACGTTAGCGCCTTCCGGCGTTTCCACCGAACAAATGCGGCCGTAGTGTGTTGGGTGGGCGTCGCGCACGTCGAAGCCAGCGCGTTCGCGGCTCAAACCGCCAGGCCCCATGGAGCTCAATCGGCGCTTGTGGCTGAGTTCTGACAACGGGTTAACCTCGTCCATCAACTGGCTCAGCTGCGAGCTGGTAAAGAATTCGCGTACCGCAGCGACCACTGGGCGGGCGTTAATCAATTGGCTTGGCGTAACGTTTTCCAAATCTGCCACGCTCATCCGATCCATGGCGTTGCGCTGCATCCTGAGCATACCGACGCGGAACTGGCGGGCAACCAATTCGCCGACTAGTTTAACGCGCCGGTTGCTAAGCGAGTCGATATCGTCGGCTGGCTCCTGGGTGTTGTTAAGCCGGATCAGCTCGCGGATAATTGCTACCAAATCGCTCATCTGGAATGTGCGGTTTTCAGTCGTGTTAGCCACATCCAAGCCCAAGCGCTGATTTAGCTTGTAACGGCCAACCCGGGAATAATCGAACCGCTTGAAGTCAAAGAACATCCGCTCAATCATCTGGCGGGCGTTATCGACCGTCGCCAAATCGCCCGGCCGCAGGCGGCGGTAAACCTCGATTAGCGCTTCGTTCGCGCCGCGGGCGGAGTCTTTATCCAGCGTTTCCTCAATGTATTTGACATCACCGGTGTCAATGTCGGTAAATAATTCTTTAATTTCGCTGGTTTTTGGATAGCCTAATGCTCGCAGCAGAGTGGTAATCGGCATCTTGCGCCGCCGGTCAATTTTTACGTAAATTACGCCGTTTGGCGCTGTTTCCAGCTCCAGCCAAGCGCCGCGGCCTGGAATCATTTTAGCGCCGTAGAATCTTCTTCCGTTGATTGTATCAGCCGTAAAGAACACGCCCGCCGAGCGAATCAACTGGCTAACGACCACGCGCTCCGTGCCGTTAATAATGAATGTACCGCGGTCAGTCATCCACGGATAATCGCCGAGGTAAATTTCCTGCTCCTCAACCACGCCGGAGGTTTTATTGGTCAATTCCACTGTAGCGTGCAGCGGCGCCTCAAACGTCAAGTTGTTTTCTTTGGCATATTGGTCGGTGGATTTTGGTTCGCCAAAATAATATTTGCCAAATCTTAGCGACAATTTCTGACCAGTGTAATCGTCGATTGGATTAATTTCTGAAAATATTTCGCTCAAACCTTCCTCGACGAACCAGCGCCAAGAATCTTTTTGGTGAGCGATTAGGTTTGGCAGCGGCAGGGCGTTATCACCAGAGGTGAAATAGACGCGATCGCTGCTTGTGGATGGTTTTTTTGCCACAGGCGTAAACACTCCTCGCTTGTTTAGTGGTTAATAGACGGCCGTGAAGATCTCTAATCCATAGCCTAAAACCACGATTTGCCCGCTCGCAATTTTCACCCGCCATGAATACACTACTTCTCTGAGCGTTCATTATGACGGAGATCGTCAATAAAATCAAGGGGTTTTTACGGGGATTTATTCTTAAGCGGGGATTGGGATTCCTTCGCGTTTCGGGACGGCGGGAATATACTGATCAGAACTAAGTCTGGTATCAACAGGGAGTCCAGGTCTGTTCGTAAGAAGCCTCTTGATTGATCCGGCCAATCCAGCGCGGCCTAGGCTTTTGGTGAACTCCACTGTATGTAGTCTGTAGCATCCAGGCACGCCGTCTACGTCGCCGTCTATTCCCGCTTCCCCGCCAAATACTCTGTATGTTCTGGGGTTAAGACTTTCAACGGCTCTCGGAAGCTCATCGTCATTGTTAACGTCTATATACATGCCCAGACCAGTAACGACACCTTGTTCTGAATCTCCCAGATCTGACCTTGCTTGCTTGATTATACCCATAAAGTGACGTTTCCAAGTATCATCATTAGTCGCCACGCCAAAGTGTCCCATGTACATCAAATTATCCGGTTTATCGGGTTCGTCATAACGAGGCGCGCCATCCCTCTCTTGTAAACTAATGATTGCAGCAGCAAGCGCTACCTGGCCCCAGCGCGTCACATACAGCCCGGAATCTTTCTCCCTTGCTATTTCTTGCAGTGTTTGTACGGTATTAGCCTTGTAAACACAGTTCATTACCTCGGCAATTTTCGGTTCTTCCTGGCTGCGAAATTCTATGCCGTTTATCCATAAGCCGCAAACAATTTTTCTCGTATTCTCGTCTATAGCTTCTGGCGCCAGTTTTTTTACGCAATATCCCATCTCTATTATATCCTTCCCATTTCCCTAATTTTACTCACCAGCATATCATGAATTTCCTCAATTGTCCCGTCCGCCGAAATTACTGGAATATCGTATTTCTTGGCAATTTTCAGATAGCCCTTGGTGATTTTCTCTTGAAAATCCTGTCCGCGCGACTCAAAAGCGTCGGGATTTTCCAGTTCGCCGCGCATGGCGATTCGTTTTGCCCGCTTGTCATGGCTCAGACTCAGAACGATCATAACGTCTGGGTGCAAATATTTCTCATCGGTAAATAATTTTGTTAGCCGCAGGATTTCTGACTCGTCAAATCCTTCACCTCGACCCTGATAAACCAGCGTTGAAATGTAATTGCGCGCGCTCAGGACAATCTCTCCGCGCTGCAAGGCTGGCTGGATTTTCTCGCGCCATAGTTCCCGCCGCGCCGCCGAAAATAATGCCACGTTAACCGCCGCCGAGCGAGTCAAATCACCGTTTTTAATAACGTTTCGTAGTTCGTTAGCTATCGGCGTTGATTTTTCCGGGTCATCGCTGCCTGGCTCCTCAACCACGCAAACCGTCTGTCCGCGCGCCCGAAAATAATCCGCCAGTTTCGCTACTTGCGTTGACTTACCAGTGCCGTCATTGCCCTCGATGACGATATATAGACCTTGCCGGCTCATTTGATGCCCCCGCTTAGCCCGGCGATAGCCGCTGGTACGTGCCGCTGATCCTTAAACGCCCGCGGCAGCATCGTTTCCGGCCGCCAGCTATGGATAAGCTCGGTGAGGTCGTCGGTGTGCTGGTACTTGCCGCTAATGCCGCCGCGTCCGCCGGCGTAGCCGCCATCCACCGGCCCGGTCTGGTGAAAAATTAATTGTCCGATGCGCTCGCCGACTGGCAGTACCACGCTTTCATGCTTGTTCAAATTGTAAATCTCGAGCGTAATCCGATTGATATAACCGGGGTCGATCCAGCCCGCGTCAAAACACACCGCCACACCGTTACGCCCCCACGAGCTGCGGCTTTTTACCTCAGCTGCGCCGCCATGCGCCCGAATCCCCACAAACTCATAGGTGTGTGCCAAGATTCGCTCCCCAGGACGCAGTACAATGATCGGATGCTCGTCCGGAATATTACGAAACCGCCTAAAGCCGTTATGTTCGCACCACTCGGCATGCGGCATCGCCATCAGCGGCCCCTTAAAATACCGCGCCACCTCCGCTTCGTCAAATGGATTATAAACGCTTGACTGATCGTCAAATTCCTGTTTATAAAAATAATGCCCCAGCGTAAAATCTAGGCTAGCTTCTGACACATTGTCTGGGGTAAACGGTGTACAGACGATCGTTCCCTCCTCGATCGCTGCCAAAATTTCCCGGTTTGAATACACGCTCATGCCGCGCCTCCTCTTGTTTATCTTACCTCACTCCCCCGAGTAGTTCTATTATGACAACATTTGCCCGCTCGGGCAAGCTTTTCGTAAATTTTACATCATGCTAGACTGAAGCTATGGAGAAAGCTATCATCGTTGCCTATGATACCAACCGCGCCATTGGCCAAGGCGGCGATTTGCCGTGGGGGCGGAGCTTGCCGGCGGATCTGGCGCAGTTTAAGCGGCTGACCAAAGGCGGCGATGTCATCATGGGTCGAAAAACCTTTGAATCAATCGGCCGTCGTCCGCTGCCAGATCGTGAAAACATCGTCATTTCCTCGCGGCCGACTGGCGTTAAGGGTGTGCTGACCGCCATGAATCTGCCGAGCGCCCTGGCGTTGTCGCGCTACCCGACGTTCATTATTGGCGGCGCGCAGGTTTACGGATATGCGCTGAAAATACCAGAGATTGACACTATTTACGCCACAGAAATTGACGTGTCATTCCCGGATGCGGATACTTTTTTCCCGGAACTGAACATGACTGTCTGGCGAGAAACTAGCCGCGTCCATCATCCCGCTGACGCTGAAAATAAGTATGATTTTGATTTTGTGATGTACCAACGGGCTGTTTAGAGTTTTTGGCTTGACAATGGTTATGTTTTTTGCTATAATATAAAGGTGTAAGCATTATATTGAAAGGGAACCTAAGTATTATGGAGCAAAGCGGTAGAGGGTGTGAAAGGTCAAAAAAAGCAATTAAAACAATGCCGTTTTCGGATATCGCTTTTGATATTGAGCCTGAAGTGAGGAGAGAATGGTCAGCATCAAAAATTTCAGGAGGAGAGGAACTTTCAGACGACCCGTTAGACATGTATCATCTTAGGCGTTTTTCTAGAGCAGGCGATGGGTTTAGACTATACTTTGAAGAGAGAAAGAGGAGTAAAGAAAGACGTAGAGCTATTGGCGAAACTGGTTTAGTGGTTTGTACGCTTGGCGAGTTTCCTTTGAAGGATACTAGGATGTTTTTTGGCCCGAGTGAGCGTCAAATTCCGTTAGACGAGTCAGAACGGCAAAAGGATTTAGAGAGTTTACGAAGAACTGTGGCTGAACCGTATTCGATTAAAATTGACTTAGCAAATCCAGGTCAGCTTAAGATCGGGGCGTTTTTATCAGAACAGATGACAGATGAAAATAGGAATCTAAGTGCTGTACGAATAGTCAATGGGCAGATTATAGTCAGCGAAATTGATGAACTACAAATCCCTCATGGTGAGATTGTTCCTAGAGGAGAGTTTTTTGAAAAAATGGCTGGCGGCGTTTTATCCTCCAAGTCTCCTGACGACTCTACTACACCGCGATCGGTGCGTTTATTGCCGAATGGTGCCTATAGTCGTTTAACTGGATATCGTCGATAGTAAAATCATCAATATTCGTAATATTCGGATTTAGCCATAGCTTCGGCAGCGGCAGCGGACGGCGCGATAATTGCTCGTCAACCTGTGCGTGGTGATTGTTGTAAATATGTGCGCTATTCAGGGTGTGGATGAATTCACCCGGCTGTTTATCAGTCACTTGGGCGATCATCGACAGTAGCAGCGCGTAGCTCGCAATATTAAATGGCACGCCCAGGAACATGTCCGCCGAACGCTGGGTTAGCGCCAGATCTAGTCTATCTTTCTCACCGTCCCCGCCCGGACGCACATTAAACTGGAACATGGTGTGGCACGGCGGCAGTCCACCAGCTCGGGCGATATCGTCAATTTCCGCCACGTTCCAGGCGCTGACGATGTTGCGCCGCGACGTTGGATTGTTTTTTATCATGTCGATGGCGTTTTGGATTTGGTCAATCGTCCCGCCCTTGCCGTCCGGCCATTTGCGCCACTGCACGCCGTAGACTGGCCCCAAATTACCCCACTCCTCGGCAAAGGCGTGATCGGTCGCGATTTTACCGATAAACTCTTTCATGCCAGCACGCCACTCCTCACCGTTGATCTCCGGGATAGCCTGACCTGTTTTCTCCAAATAATTCTTGTACGGCCACTCGTCCCAGATATGCACACCGTTTTGCGCCAGATATTCAATGTTACCCGTACCCTTGAGAAACCACAGCAGCTCATGTGCCACGCTGTTGAAATACAATTTCTTGGTAGTCATGGCCGGAAAGCCATCCGCCAAATTATAGCGCGTCTGCACGCCAAACACCTCGGTCGTGCCCGTGCCGGTGCGGTCGCCTTTTTTCACGCCGTTGTCACGGACATGCCGTAGTGTATCCAGATATTGTCTCATACTTCCCTCCTCGCCTTTACTTAATTATGGCAAGTTTCCAATACAAACACAAGTGAGATTGGCGGTAGTTTTAATAACGTCACGCTATATTTAGCGTATTTTTATGATTTCCAGCGCTAATAACTGATGCTTATGCTTCGATTTGCGCCAAAGGAGTTATATACTAGACAATATGCGCGAACCAACAAGAGAATATATATTTCCGCAAAGCCCAGAGGGTCAGAATAATGTGGTGATGGATATGCTGGAGTTACCGGTGTATGAGCTTGAAGATGATAAAATGCGGATTCATGATGTGGTTTGGGGAGACTGCGAGATTGGCGATAGACAGCCGTATGATTCGCTACTGATGGACTTGGCTCGTTCGCCGCTGTTTCGCCGCCTGCAAGCAGTGGAGCAGTTGACATTGCCTCCACGCTTCGCGACTTTACCGAATACGACGTACTTTTCACGGTGGCAGCATATCTGGGGCAGTTTGGCGTTTGTTCGAAAAATGACGGAGGGCGACGAGCGGTTTGACGATCGGCAAAGAACCGTGCTGGAATTAAGGACGCTATTTTCTGATATTGGGCAGACTGCCTTTTCGCATTTGGGCGACTGGATGTTTCAGGGGATTCAGGGCGGCGAGAATTTGCATGATCAGGATTTGCGGGATTTGTTGGAGACGTTTGGTGTTGACGCGCTGCTGGAAAAATACGGATTGACGCTTGATGAGACGGTATTTCCAGAGGTTGACGATTGGGTGGAGTGTCCGTCGCCTGATTTGTGTGTTGACCGGGTTGACTATGGTTTGCGCGAGATTTTGCGCTGGTCTGGCAGAGCTACGGATATTGCTCGTTACCAGCAGAACCTGCAGAATCCTCAATCGCTGTTTCGGATTAACGATCGACAAATGCTTGAGGTGACAAATGAGGATTTCGCGCGGCGATTTGCAGCTGGGTATAGTATTTTGCCGACTGAGCACTGGATACAGCCTGTTCATCGCCTTCAGTTGGAGCTGTTGCAGACAGCGGTGAAACGAGCGCTGCTTGAAAGTTATTTTAGCGATGGTGTTTCCTTGACGTATCCGGTGCATCCGCGCGACCGAATATACGGCATTGATGCGGATTACCGGTTTGCACTTGCTGCGGTTGGCGACGGCGGCGCACTGTCTCGGACGATGCAAACTATCGCCTCTGACCAGCGGCAGATATATGTTGCAGCTAGGTGGCTGGATTTACACCAGTTATTCTCGGATGTTGCCGCCTCATTTCCCGATTTTCCTGACCCGCTGCAATCGTATTGCCGGCGTTCGGAGGAGTTTGGTCTGGTTTCGTCGCACGTGGAAATTGCCCAAAATGATAAGGCTAGACAAGGGATTCTGAATGAAATGGGGCGTGTCTCGCTGGGTCTGCCGCCAATGAAGCCTCGGTCAATTGATCCCTCTGTTCTGGTTGACGGACAGGCAGTGAAATTGAGCAAGATTGATCCGAGTTTTGGGAATTATCTGGCAGGACAAAATGAAGCGATGCGGCGCGGTTATCGGGCGGAATTGTTGGTAAATAGAGAGTTCGGCAGGAAGCTGCTTGATTTATGCCAGCGTGTCAATGACGACTGGCCAGACGCTGTTCGGTGCCAGCGCAACCCGGACAATTTGCGAGAAATCGTCAGGCAAGCCGGGATGTGTGGCGCCGGACGTCGGTTTGACGGTATCTATGAGTTGTGATGTGAGTGTTTTTTAGTAGCTAATTGTATAATTGGGCGTGGCTGCCAACAGCGGTGAAGATAGCCGCGTCGCTTGACAAGTAGCGAAAATGTAGCCGCAGGTCGCCGCCAGCACTAATGGAATAATGTCCGCTGTATTCACCGGTCAAGGCGTGACGGCGCAGTTTGGCGGCGTGCGGGTTGCTCATGAACAGTGCAATATGCTTCTTTACTTTTAGCTGTGTTTTTGTGTCCAGCTTGCGAAATTGTTTAATAAACTGACGCGAATAATTAGCTATCATCACGCATTGCCTTGTCTAAAAAAGCTAGCGATTCTTCGGCGGAGCTAAATTTGTGATAATTGCCCTCCGCAATATCCCGCTCCGCTTCCTCGATAATCTCTTTCAGGTACGGTGTTGGCTCCAGCGGTGCACTGAGCGTCACCCGCCCGTTTTCCATCGCCTCGCGGGCGGCTGCCATCACGAAAGCGCTGGTACTGAGCCCTAGTTTTTTAGCAAACTGAGCAATGGCGGTTTTAGTTGCTTCGTCGGTGCGTATCGTTAATTGTGTGCTACTCATAACGTAATTATAGCGCAAATACTATATAATTGCAATACATTCGTAATACAAAAGCTGTCAAATTTATGACAATTTGCTCAAAACTTTATCAACCAGCCCGTACTGTACCGCCTCCTGAGGGCTCATCCAGTAGTCGCGCTCCATGTCGGCCTTGACTTTAGAGAGCTTCTGGCCGGTGTTTTTGGCCATGATTTTGGCTAGCATCTCCTTCACTTCTAGCGTTTCTTTCAGGTCGATTTCCATGTCGGTCACCTTGCCGCGCGTGCCGCTGGAGGGCTGGTGGATCATCACTTTGGCGTGCGGCAGGCAAAATCGCTTGCCTTTAGCGCCGCTTGAAAGCAGAAACGCGCCCATGCTAGCCTGCAAGCCAATGCCGTAGGTCGCCACGTCCGGCTTGATAAAATTCATGGTGTCGTAAATCGCCATGCCATCATAGACACTGCCGCCCGGACTATTGATGTAGAGCGAGATGTCCGCTTCTGGATCAACGTACGCCAGGTGCAGCAGCTGTGCCACCACGCTGTTGGCAGTATGCTCGTTAACCTCCTCGCCGAGGAAAATGATCCGCTCATTAAGCAGCCGCGAATAGATATCAAACGCCCGTTCGCCATCGGCTGACTTTTCGATGACAGTAGGAATAAGGTAGTTGGTTGGTTTGTTCATAGATATATTATACCATAATTATGTCTAATGTTTAGAATCAAGCTAATGCGGCTTTTTCTTATCGGTTTTTCTGGCGTCTAATAGCAACTGGTTGCGTTCGCTGGTGCGTTGCTTGGCTTCTGCTAGCGCCGCTCGTCCTTCATGCGTGTCCAGTCCTATAATCCTCATGTATTCTCCTTCATCGCCGTATCCTGACACAACAACGATATTCAGCTGCTCGTCGGCGTAGATCACGTTCTCTGTGTTGTCGCCGGGAATGATATCGCGAAACAGGCTAATGTCCAGCAGCGCTGTCTCTCTGCCGTCGTTCCAGGTAGCAAATACGCCGATCGTTTTCTGTGCGTCGATAGACTCAAACGGCGTGTTTTCGTCTTTTACACTTTGGACGATCGGCCCGAAGAATAGCGTGTCGGCGTCTGGTAGTATTTGTTTTAAGGCGTGGTCTTTCGGCAGCATTATTTCCACTCCGAACAGTTTGCCGGGTTCGTAAGATAATGGATACATTCCTGACTCTGGCTCAACGCAGATTACCTGCCGCCGCGGATCCAGAAAAGCTATATTTGCCGGCGAATAAATCGGCCGTTCTTCTGATCCTTCCTCTTTGTACGCGCTGGAATTCCCCATGACAGAGCACGGCGAGGCGTATTGATCTACTGTGCCATCGTAATTATTGATCAGTCCGCAGCCGCTGAGAATTAGGTTTTGGATAGTGTCAACTGCGTACAGCTGCGTTGGATTGCCGTTTGCGTCTTCCAGATGGCGCTCGTGTCCCAAACCCTCGCCTAAACCTCTGGGGCTTAGGAGGTGGCCGATTTCATGTGGGTAAGCGCCGCTGGCAGGCTTATTTCCCGTCGGTATACGAATCCAAGGATAAAATCCTTCGCCTTGATAGATAGCCTGACCGCCAACCTTATCGTTTTCTATGCCTGCGCAGTCAACAACCAGCATTACTATCGAAGTTTTACCTAATTTAGGGCGATACTTATTTGCTATATCTTCCAGCTGGTTGTTGGAATAATATGCTTCCGTCGTTCCCTCTTCAGTTTGGCGCGAACTGTCGGGTTCGGCATTGTCGTTGAAAAGTGCGGTGTTAAAGCGGTATGCGCCGCCGGTTGTGTGAGTAATTCGGGTAGTTTGCTCGGCTATATCTCTTTTGATCTTATCGTCGCCGTCATAACGAGCCAAGCCGTCGGCAGCAACTGTCACAACGCCCAGATTGACGGTGACTGGAGAAAATTGCGGGTTTCCTTTCCTGATATACGCCAGGCGTGGGAATGTGCGGGCTGTCGCCGGATAACCAAAAATATACAGCTCCACATGCGCCGCCTAAAAAAGCAGCTTCAAAAGCAGCTTTAAGGAAGCACCGCCTGGATATTTCGTCTGTTCTGCCTGAAAGAGTCCGAGTTAAGCTTGACATATCATTGGCGTATATTTACCGTAAACCAAGCCCGCCGAAATTACGAATTCAGCTTCACGAGCTTATCGACGGTCTTATCGGTGATCATTCTGTTGGCAATATCGCGGTGAACCTCTGGATTGTCGAACTGGGCAGCGGTTTTGGCGTCCTTGCCGTACTGCTGTTTGAATACGCTGATTTGCTCCAGCAGCTCCTCGCGCGACACTTCAATTTTCAATACTTTCGATAATTCAGCTAAAACTAATCCGGCTTTCACGCGCTTTTTAGCTGTTGGACGAGCTTCTTTTTGCTGCCAATCGTCCTCGTCCTTGAACTTTTGCGAACTTAAATAACTATCAAACGACAGCCCGCGGTACGCCAAATTCTGCATCAAATCCTGTTTTATCGACCGCAGCTGATCTTTAATCAGCAGTTCCGGCAGCGCAACCTTGCTGAGTTCTGTCAGTTCGCTAACCAGCTCATCTTTCAATTTTTCTTCCGCTTCGCGTTTTTTCTGCTCTGCTAGTTCGCGCTTGATGTCGGCTTTTAGTTCTTTCATTTCGGTGAATGGCCCGCATTTGGCGGCAAATTCATCGTCAAGTTTCGGTAATTCTAGCTCGTTTACTTTGTGCAGTTTGACGCTAAACACGACCTTTTGTCCAGCCATTTCTTTAGCGTGATAATCCTTCGGAAATGTCAATTCTAAATCAAACTCGTCGCCTGCTTTATGGCCGGCTACTCCCTCTTCAAACCCGGGAATAAATTGCCCGCTGCCTAGTTTTAAGGCGAAATCTTTAGCTGACCCGCCATCAAACGCCGTGCCGTTCTTTTTACCGGTGAAATCGATGATTACTTCGTCGCTGTTTTTTGCGGCGCGCTTGGCTTCGGTTTTCTTAACATAGCTTTGGCGGATGCGTTCAATTACTTCGTTAACTTCGCTAGCCTCGACTTTAGCGGCGGCTTTTTTGGCTTTCAGGTTTTTATAATCGCCCAGCTTGACCGGCGGTACAACTACTGCTTCGGCTGTAAATTCTAGTTCTGCGCCAGGTACAAACTTTTTAACCTCGACATTTGGACGCTCCAGTGCTTGGATGTCTTCGTTAATAAAGGCTTCGGCGACGGCTTTAGAGATAGCGTTTTCTAAAATCTGCTCCTGCAAAGCGCTTGGGCTAACGTGTTTGGCGGCAACGCTGGCAGGTACTTTGCCCTTGCGAAATCCGGGAACTTTAATATTGCGCGCCAATTTTGCCAGGGAAACTTGCTCGGCAGCTGCCAATTCGCTCGGTTCCAAAGAAACCGACAATTGGACTTTAGTGTCTGATAATTTTTTTACAGTCGTCTTCATAGACACTAATTATAACAGAGATATGGTTATATCTCAAATAGCGAGTCGTCATCGTCGCTGTCGTAGCGCCGATCCTTGACAATTGTAATCATTCTGTCAAAGTCAACTTTTTGTTCGTTCGACTCTGCCAGATTTTTTACCGTATACATGCCGTTTTTAATTTCATCTTCGCCGATGAATACTGCGAATGGAATTTGTTTTTTAGCGGCAGTTTTAATCTGTTTGTCTAGCTTGCGGCCGGTGATGTCCAGCTCAGCCTTTACGCCTTCGGCCCGCAGTTTTTGCGCCAGCGTATCAGCGCCGGGCAGCGATTCTTTGTCTACGGGAATAAGATAAACATCGGTGTGCGAAGCTAGTTGCGGCAGCAAACCGTGGACTTCCAGAAATTGCTGCATTGTTGTTGCGCCCAGACCAACGCCAACTGTGGCTATCGGTTCAACGCCAAACAGTCCGACCAGGCCGTCGTACCTGCCGCCGCCGAACAGCGCCCGGTTATTTTCCGGCGAATTGTCAAAGAACTCGAATACGGTGCCGGTATAATAGTCCAACCCGCGCATTAGCGTTATGTCAAATATGGCGTTTTTTATACCTTTTTTAACCAGCAAATCCATGACTTCGCGAATTTGCTTAACGCTAGGATCGTCAGCTAATTCTTCCGGTAAGTCGTTCACCGATTTTATGCCGATCATCTCTGCGAGTTTTGGCAGACCCTCGTTTGCCTGGCTGCCGAAAATCTCAACTGCTTGCTGCTTAAATTCCTCTGCGGAAATTTTATTTTTTCTGTCAAGCAGCTTGGTCATCATTGAGGCGCCGACGATGTCCAATTTTAGGTATCCGTCCATCAGCCGGTTGATTAGCTGGCGGTGATTGACCCTGACGGTGAACATGTCTTGCTTGGCGCCGAAATTGATTATGCTGGCATGTCCCATCTCAATAATTTCTGCGTCGGCTATGGCGCCGTCTACACCGAACAGATCGGCGTTTAATTGCCAAAATTCGCGTTCTCTGCCCCGCTGCGGTCGTTCGTAGCGCATAAAATTGGCGATTGAATATAACCGTGCCGGCATTGGCATTTCCTGCCTCCTCGCTGCTACCATCCGCGAGATTGACGGCGTCATTTCTGGCCTGACCGCTACCATTCGCCCGCCGCGATCCTGGAAAGCGTATGTTTGCTCGCCCGCTAGTTCTTGGCCTGATTTTGCCAAATAAATATCTAGCGGCTCCAGCAGCGGCGCGCCGTATTCCTCGTAGCCAAAACTTTCCACTGTTTTACGCCAAATGTTAAAAATGTAATTTTGCAAGCGCTTATCCTCGGGAAAGTAATCCCGCGAACCTTTGTAGCTTTGGGTTGATAAGCTGTTCATTATGGTTACATTATGGCACCTTAGGGCGCGGATTTCAATAATTGGCCTAATAAAAACCGCCGCCCGCAATAAGCAGGCGACGGTAAAACGAAAACAAATCGGTTGTAGAATCAAACAAATTACGCAAGCTCGACGGTTGCGCCAGCTTCTTCCAGCTTTTTCTTCGCTGCTTCAGCTTCGTCTTTAGAAACTTTTTCCAGGACTGGTGCCGGAGCGCCGTCGACGATAGCCTTAGCTTCGCCCAGACCCAGACCGGTGATTTCTTTAACAGCTTTGATGACGGCAACTTTCTGTGCGCCGACTTCTTTCAGGGTGACGGTGAATTCTGTTTTTTCCTCGGCAGCGCCGTCGTCGCCGCCAGCAGCTGGACCAGCCACCGCGACTGCGGCTGCAGCTGGCTCGATGCCGTATTCTTCTTTCAAGTGGTTTTTCAATTCGTTAACTTCCAGAACTGTCAATTTGGTCAGTTCTTCAGCCAATTTTTTAATATCAGCCATGGTATTCTCCTTTTATTAATTATTATCATCTCGAGTTATCCAACCTTCAACGCCTCCTCTTTTCGCGCCGGGCGCGCCTTCGGGGGGCGCTCGGGCTGCAACGCTATGCCGGAGCTTATGAAGATCGAATAGCTCGAGATGATTGATTGCTAAACTTAAGCCGCAGCTTTGGCTTCGATGCCGTCTAGTAAACCGTGCAAATTGCCGCCAAGTGCGCCCACGGTGTCGTGGACTGGTGAGAGTAGCTGTGCCACCACTTCGGCGATAAGCTGGTCTTTGCTTGGCAAGCCAGCCAGCGCTTTGATGTCAGCTTCGTTGATGTCGAGGCCTTCACCTGAGAAACCACCAGCCAACTGTAGTGCCGGATGCGTCTTTGCAAACGTGTCCAGAACTTTGGCTGGCATGACCTCATCTTCGGCGCTAATGGCGTAAACCAATTGGCCGGCCAACAAGTCAGTGCTGGTTTCTTTGTAAGTGTCGACTCCCTGCAATGCTACGCGCACCAAACGGTTTTTGACCACCTTGATGACAACGTTTGCTTCGCGGGCAGCCTTGCGCAGCTCTTGCAATTCAGCCACGCTCAGACCCTGGTACCGTGCAAATGCCGTACCTTTGGCGTCTTTCAGAAGCTCGGTTAGTTCAGCAACCAAAGTTTGTTTTTTATCGCGTGAAATTGCCATAAAAATCCTTTCTTTGATTGGTTCTTGTATGATTCGACCGATTTGTTAACGTGCGGTAATGGAGAATCTGGTTCTGGTCTGCCCAAGTTTTAATCGGGCAAATAAAAACGTCTTTGATTCTCGCACTACCAAAGACGTGATTAAAACAGTTTTGTTTCATCCCTCGGCGGCATTTTTACACCTCAGTTTCCTTCGGTCGCGCGCTGTCTTTGGTAATGTTCCTTAGAATTGTAGCAGAAATGACAACGGGATGCAAGACAATGCTGGTTTATTTTTCAGGAATATGAAAACGCGCCCTGCTTAATGCGGAGCGCGTTTATACCAACAGGCCAACCTTACAGTGAAGTTTCAACCTTTACGCCAGGCCCCATAGTGGTGGCGATAGCGATAGATTTGACATAAATGCCCTTGAGGCTGGATGGCTTTTGGGCGTTCAGGCTGGCGAGGAAAGCGCGGGTATTCTCTGCCAGCTTATCAGCACCAAACGACACTTTACCAACTGCCAAGTGGACGATGGCTTGCTTATCGACGCGGTACTCGACCTTACCGGCCTTAGCTTCGGACACAGCCTTGGCGACGTCGGTGGCGACGGTGCCGGACTTGGGATTTGGCATCAAACCGCGCGGGCCGAGCAGCCGAGCGTACTTGCCAAGCTTCGGCATATATTGCGGCGTGGCGACTAAGATATCAAAGTTCAATTCTTCCTTGTCCAGCTGCTTCAGAAATTCCTCGTCGCCGATGATGTCTGCGCCGGCTTTCTTAGCGGCGGCATGTTCGGTTTCCGGTGCGAACACCGCCACGCGAACATCTTTGCCGGTGCCGTGCGGCAGTGCTACGGTCGAGCGGACGTTCTGGTCGGCTTGGCGCGGATCGACGCCCAGGCGAACGTGAATTTCAACGCTGGCGTCGAACTTGACCGGGCTGGTCTCAGTCGCCAGTTTCAACGCTTCATCAAGGCTATACAATTTATTTTTCTCAATCTTCTTCGCAGCTTCCTGGTATTTTTTGCCGCGGCGCTCCAGGCGCGGGCGCGTAATTGGCTTCGGGCCTTTCTTGACATGCGCTTCGGCGTCGTCGGACTGCGGCGTGGTGTCGCCGGCTTCTTTACGGGCTTCTTTTTCGGCCTTCTCGGCAGCTTCGTCAAGGGCTTTTTGGCTGCGCTTACCAGCCTTGGCAACGACGGCCTCGCGCTCGGCGATGACGTCTTTATCTTTAGTCTCGTGCGGCTTATTGTCCTCAGGCGCGCCTGCTTCAGCCTCGGCAATTGCCGCTTCAATCTCAGCAACGGTGTTCTTGTCGCTGACTGCTAATTGTAGTTCTGCTGCTTTTTCCAGCAGCTCGGCTTTCTTGGCCATACTAATCCTTTCTGTGGTACAAGCGGCGACTCGCCACCTCTCGGGCGAATCTGCCTCCCAGCATTGATTTGATGATGGGTTAATTATAGCATAATGGGGCGTCGGCGGCTAGACTTCGTACTATTTCGCCGTTTCCTTGTTTTATACAACTGGCGCGATGCTCAAAAAGTCGTCAATTGGCACGAGATAATACGTAGGTTCGCCGCTGCTTGCATCTGTAATTCGCAGCATTGGCTGTCCATGGCTGAGCGGGAAATCTGCCGCCGAAGTTATTTTTTCCTTCCGATCAATCATTTCCGGTACAAAAAACTCAACAACATCGCCGTTAATCTCAAACATCTCTTTGCCCGGCTCAAGTGTTGCAGTTGGCAGGCTGGCAATGTCTTCGGGAGAGTATGATTCGTAAACGTCAACAGGGATAGCCCAGCATTTTTTGGCCGTGCAGCGTATTTGGTATCCTTGACATAAATTGTCGAAGGTGTAGACTAGCTTTGACATCGCCTTATCAATAGCTTCTTCCTCGTCAAACATTCTTTGCTGCTCCTCAATATCGTCAGCGTTTATAAAATCATCGCTTTTAATCAGTTTTTCTGCAGCACTTGCGGCGCTGCGCAAACATTCGATCAAATCGTAGTCGGGCTCAAGCTCCATGGCGCGCGGCGCGTTTTTGCGAATACATCGGTCAAGGTGTATTGCATCAGGGATGATATAGAGCGAAGTATCGGGCGGACTGTTAGGGTCTTTCAGGGCAATAACCAGTCTTCTCTCCCCGTCTATTTCTAGCACGTCAAGACCTCGGGATAATAGCGTAAAATCTGTTAATTCACCTTCAATATCTCCCGAAGATTCTTTACGATACAGCATACCCGTTCCAGAAAATATGCCGTCCTGGCAGAAATTATCGCCGATAGTTTTCTCCAGATTATTTATCAGCTCGGCTAAATCGTCTTCGGAGCAATACGCTGTACCTTCAATGTAATCTATCATCCTCCGTATCTTCTCATCATTAAAAATGTCAATAACGTTAATGTCAATATCAACCGGCTCGTCAGTTATCTCTATATCAATAACGCCGCCGTACGGAATGGCATGAACCAAGTTGTCGGTGCCGATTATCTGAAAATGAGGATGATTATCCCTTATCGTTACGGAAATATCTCGGGCGCGGATGCTGCTTCGCGTCGTGCCGTCATCGTATTTCAGTTCGGGATGCAGCGTTACGATTGATACAGTGTTATCGTTAGCAATAACGTTAAGATGCTGGTTGACAGCTTCGACGGCGTTTGCTTTAAGTGTGGACTGCTCGCTTGGCGAGGCTGCCTGGTATCTTGGTTTCGCCAGCAGAGCGTCGATTTCACGAATTTGGTTCATGATATAGGAGAATATACTGTTCGGGTCTTCACCTGGCGTTGGCTTTTCTATATCAAGCTGCAGCAATGTTTCTGGCGACAAAGGAACGGCTGTTTCGCCGATTTTAAGCACTGCCACGCGCTGGTCGGCCGTAATTTCAACACCGTCGCATTCTTCGGTTAAGGTAACGTTGACGCAAGTGAACAATCCTAACTCGCCAGTTATTTGCTCAATGCTTAATTCGCCGTTTGGCGATTCATGAGCGATTGTCACGGTGGCTGTCTCATCCAGATACTGAGGATTGTAGTGGCGTGCTGAAAGTCTCAGCGCCAACGTGTCAGGATGATTTTTCAGCGGTATATTGCCTGGCTCTTCGCTGCTATAGGCGGCTAATTCTCGGTTTATGATTTCAACATTTTTCCAAAAGTCTGATTTTTCCAACTCGGAAAGTAAATCTGTTCGTGCGGTTTCTGGCTGGCGGCGTTCCATAAAGGTTAGTTATATACTATTGGCTGGTATCAGAGCAAGCATAGGCGTATTCGGGCGCGACTTCTGTTTTTCCTGGGCGTTACTTATCTAAACATAATGTTGCAAGGAGTAATAAAATATTGTAGGATTGAGGGATGAAAGAATGTATGAGCGGTATAGGTGGAAATGGCAACGATTTTGAAGGAAAGCCTGATGATGGATTCGGGACGGCTGAGCTGGATGTTCCGAAGCGGTGTGAGGGATGTCCTTTTGTAGGGGGTATCATACGCGAACATACTGCAGCTGTCGGTTTGGAAGAGGAGCGTAAAGATGTGGTGCATGGGTGTGTGAGTGCTTTATTACAGCATGTTAAGTATACGGGTGAATTGCAAAATGAATTCGATTTAATCGTTGATGGAGTGCGGGCTGATGTAGAAGAAAAGAAAAAAGATATCACCGAGACTGCGCAGTGTGAAATTGATGAAGTAACCGCAAGTTGTCCTGGTCTTACAGCAACTACAGCAGAAAGCCAAAGCAGCGAGGGTGCTTTTAGGGGGTGTAATAGCCCTGTGCTTGATGAAGGTAAACGTACTGGTAGATATGTATCTTTTGATAGATATAGTCCAGAGCAAGCATAGCAAGCTATTTCGGCTTTAAGGGCGAGCCTGCTGTCTGATAATTACGATGGCGGTGAAGAAGGAGAATATGTAACTCCCCCGCACTGTATAGAAGAAATTCGCGGTGCCGGCGACGATAAGTCTTAGCGGTATTGGCGGGCGGTTAGTTTATATAGCACAATATATTTGCAAAATTTAGTAACATATGATACGCTGAATAATATGGAAAGAAATGGTAATACTGCAGGTGGGGATGATAGTAACTTTGAAGATATGATACATGAAGACGGGGTTATCGACAAACTTACCCCCCCATCGCTGGACGCACCGGAGGGTTGTCTCAAGTGTCCAAGGATTAGGGGTAAAATAAAAGAATGGGAAAGGCTTGTCAGTGATTTTGAAGATGCCAAGAGGTTATATCCAGAGCTAAAGGGAGAACTTAGTCGTCTTATCGCTCTGCAGGCTCTTAGAGAAGGTATAGATACTTTTAATGAGGGTGCTGAAATAATGCAAACAAGGATTAATAAATTGACGAAAGGATGTCCTGGTGCTATAACATTTTCAGGTTATAGTGCTAGAGCTGGCAAGGTTGAGGGTGCATTATGCGATAATCCTATATACTGCTATCCTGAACCAGGAGAGGCTGGATCAGAGATTGCCACTGTTGTCAGGGAGGGTTCTCAAGCAACAGAAGAGCATGGAGAATCTAGCAACTCTGGTGGCGAGCAAGATTCGTAACGTCATTTCAGACTTGACCTATTAAACATTCTTTCTTCTTCCATTTTTTGCTACACTAGTAATTATGGAAGAAAGTACAAATATCACAATTACAGACATTCATGCGCGGCAAATTTTAGATTCGCGCGGTAATCCGACGGTGGAAGCGGACGTTGTATTGAGCGACGGTTCGTTCGGGCGGGCGGCAGTGCCGTCAGGCGCCAGTACTGGTTCATTCGAAGCGGTGGAGCTGCGCGATAGCGATGAGCTGGCGTACGGCGGCAAAGGCGTTTTACGGGCGGTAAATCATGTCAATAGAAAAATTGCCGAGGCTTTGAAGGGCGATGATCCGTTTGATCAGATTAAAATTGACCAAAAAATGCGCGAGCTGGACGGCACGCCGAACAAGGGCCGCTTGGGCGCGAATGCTATCCTAGCGGTGTCGCTGGCAGTAGCGAAGGCAGCTGCCAAATCGCGCCAGATGGAGCTGTTTGAATACGTCAATAGTTTGGCGGGTTCGCCGAGGATGTCTTTGCCGATGCCGATGATTAACGTGATGAACGGCGGCCAGCATGCGCTCGGCGCGACTGATTTTCAAGAATATATGATTATTCCAATTAGTGCGGCGACGTTTGCCGATGCGATGCAGATGAGTGCGGAAGTTTTTCACACGTTGGCGAAGATTCTGAAGTCTGAAGATTATCCGACGACTGTCGGCGACGAGGGCGGCTACGCGCCAAAAGTTCGCGGCGGTAATATGGAGCCGATGCAGCTGTTGTCGCGGGCGATTGAACAGGCTGGTTATAAATTGGGTACAGATTTCGGTTTTGCGCTGGATGTGGCGGCAAGCGAATTGTATAAAGACGGAAAGTATAATCTGGCGACAGAAAAGCGCGTACTGAACGCCGAGGAGATGATTCGCACGTATAAGGCGCTGCTGGGTAAAGTGCCAGTTTTGTCGATCGAGGATGGCTTGGACGAGGAAGCGTGGATGGATTGGCAAAAATTGACCGCTGAATTAGGAAACTTTGCTCAGCTGGTCGGCGATGATTTGCTGGTAACTAATGTCCAGCGGCTGAAGCGCGGTATTGAGCTAAAAGCTGCCAACGCGATCTTAATTAAACCGAATCAGATCGGTACGCTTACCGAGACTATTCAGGCAGTACAAATGGCGAAAGATGCCGGCTGGAATACGGTGATGAGCCACCGCTCTGGCGAGACTGAGGATGTGACGATTGCGCATTTGGCGGTTGGCTTGGGTACTGGCCAGATAAAAACCGGCTCAATGTCGCGTTCGGAACGAATTGCCAAGTATAACGAGCTGCTGCGAATCGCTGAAAAATATCCGGATTTGAGTATTTTTCATCCGTTTTAAGACAGGCTGAGCCAGCTGTCGTTTGGAGGGCTGGCTTCTCATGGTCCGTTTTCGTCCGCGCGGGGGTTTCTGGCGCGGGCGAAGTTTATTTCCTGATGTATACCACGCGGTTTTCATCGCCAAAAGCGACGATTTGCGATGGCTTTGCCCCTGATACTTCCCCGCTGTCGGCATAAACTGCTACTGTTTCGCCAAAATATTCAACTGCTTCTGCGATATTCCTGGCTGGCGGCAGGTCCTTAGGATTAGCGCTGGGTGCTAGCAGGCAGCCGGTGGATTTTATCAAACTGGATAGCGGCGAATTCGGCACGGCGCGAAACGCTAGCGTCCCGTTACTGCGCGGCAAGTGCGGCAAAAAGCTGTCGCTGACGCTGATGGCGACTGTGGTCGGCTGATGGTTGGATAATTCTTGATAGATTTTACGCTGCTCGCTGGTTAGTCCGGGAATGCTGCTTGCGTCCGCGACTAAGATTATCGACGATTGTTCTAGGCTGCGTTGTTTGGCTTCGTATAGCTTTTTCATGGATTCGACTGAATCTGCCCGCGCTAAAACGCCGTAAATTGTGTCGGTTTTTGCGACGATAAGCCTGTCATTCGCCAGCGCTTCCTTAACGGATCTATCCAAAATATTGTTCACCATCATATAATAATAAGTATAAAAAATTCACGTTGCTTGGCATAAAATAACCCCGACGGGTATCGGGGCTATTAAATTTTCGCCAGTTAGTCGGCGATTTCTACGCCCATTGACCGGGCTGTACCAGCGACAACTTTCATGGCGCCGTCAATGTCAATTGCGTTTAGCTGGTCTTTTTTAACCTCGGCAATTTCCTGCAGCTGCGCGCGGGTAATTTTACCGACTTTGTCTACGTGCGGTTTGCCGCTGCCCTTTTGGATACCGGCTTTTTCGCGGATTAAGTCGTCCACCGGCTGTCCCAGACAGTTCCAGGTGAAGGTGCGGTCTTCGTAAACTTGAAGATGTACGATCACGTCCTTGCCCATCATGCCTTTGGTAGCTTCATTGAATGGATTGATGAAGTCCATCATATTCAAACCCCACTGGCCGAGCGTCGAACCGACTGGAGGTCCGGCAGTCGCGCGGCCGGCCGGAATGCGTAACTTTAAGTTACCGATAATTTTCTTTGCCATAACTCTTTCCTTACTATTTTGTAGTGCGTAACGCGTGTTATTATAACGGAAATTATGCTACAATTCAAGCATGAGCATGCGAACTATTTTGCCGATTCGGCGCGTTGTTAATATTTTCGGCGCAATTGGTTATAACTTATTAATCCCGGCGTGCGCTATCGCTATCGGCGTAGGTTTGCTGCAGCTAGCCTGGAGCGGCGCGCTGGAGATAATTGGCATACGTCCAGAGATAATTTGCGTCCCGATTTTACCGTCCTCGCCGCCTGAGGCTGCGCCGCCAAGTCTGCCGCTTGCAATTAAGGCGCTGGATGTGGTGTTAACTTTGATCGTTACGATGGCGGTATTGTGCGCGGTAGTTGTGCTGCCGTACTGGCTGGGGCGCTTCAGCTCGGCTGTGCTGCGGCGGGCTATAAAGTTGTGTGGCAAATCTGTAACGTTGGATTTGCTGCTGTTTGGCAAGGTACTAGTCTCCCTAGTTGGCGCAGTATTAGCTTCAGCGATATCATTATACGATCCGCGCCAGTGGTTAATAACGGTAGTATTACTGGCGGCAATTATCGCGGCGCTAGTTATTTTCGCAGTACAGCACTGCCTTGCCAGATTCAGCAAGACAGTAAAAGCAGCGGACGTTTGGTAGAAATAGAAGCCGGATTGGATATTTTTAGGGTTTGTGCGAGCTAAACCTTTTTCACCTGCAATGCGTCCAGCTCGACTGGCGTGTCGCGGCCAAACATGCTGACCATAACTTTCAGCGTACCCTTAGAGGCGTCAATTTCGCTAACTGCACCGTCAAATCCCTTGAACGGCCCGTCAATAATTGAAACAACTTCGCCTTCTGAAAAGTCAATCTGGTGCTTTGGCTCCTCGACGCCCATGCGTTTTTTAATCTTATTAATTTCTTTTTCAGAAACTGGCGTTGGCGTGGTGTCGGCGCCGACAAATCCGGTTACACCCGGCGTGTTGCGGATGATATACCATGTCTCATCGGTCAATTTCATCTCTACCAACACGTAGCCTTGGAAAATTTTGACATCAATGATCTTACGCTTGCCGTTCTTAATTTGGATTTGCTTTTCCTTCGGCACCATAACGTCAAAGATCTTGTCGGCCATATCGACGCCGTTGATGCGCTGGCGAATAGATTCGGCGACTTTTTCTTCGTAGCCGGAATAAGTGTGAATGGCATACCACTGGCGGCTATCATCGTATCGTTTTGAACTCATAACAATCCTCCCTTATTTCAAAATCTGCTCAAACGCCCAGTTAAACCCGGCATCAAGCAGTAATATTACAATAACAAATATAAAAGTAAAGGCTAGCACGGCGACGGTCATTGCCCATGTTGCCGAGCGGGTTGGCCAGCGCACTAACTTTAGCTCGTGCCAAGCGCCCTTGAAATAACCGCCAACTGCGCTTAAAGCGTTTTTTGGCGATTTTTTGGCAGTTTTTACGGTTTTTGGTTTTTTACTTATCTTAGTTTCTGTAGTTTTTATGGTTTCTTTAGTATTTATATCTTTGGTTTTAGCTGATTTATTGGCTTTTTTCGGCGCATCGCCGGTAGCTTTAATGCGATGAACCGTGGTTTTGCCGGTGCTTGACTTGCCTTTCTGTGCCATAGTTTCTCCCAATTTAAAAAGTCTGTTTTTCACAGACTGTCAAGTCCAGTATAGCTCATTTGCCAGAAATTAGCAAATCACTTCTTGAACGGTTTAAGGCTGAAACTGAACGCCGATCCGTGATTTAGCCGGCTTTGTACTTCAATTTTACAGTTAAGCTTTCGCGCTAATTTGGCAGCGACATATAGCCCTAAGCCTGAGCCGCTGGTCTCGCGGGTGCGGTAATCTTCGGCGCGGTAAAATTTATCGAATATTTTACCCAAATCAGCTTTGCCGATACCAATTCCGGTGTCTTTAACTTTGAATTTGATCTGTCCGTCTTTTTGTTTTTTGATAGATATTGTCACTGAGCCTTTCGGAGTGTATCTGATGGCGTTGGTAATAAAGTTCTGCAATAGTTCCTGCAAATATAAACTGGAGGCCTTGACCTCGCCCAGGCTGCTGCCGATATCCAAGTTGAATGCCAAGCCTTTTTCGGCGGCTTGCGGTGCGTACTCGTCGTTTAATTGCGCTGCAAATTCTGCCACGTTGATGATTTCCGGCTTGTCGTCGACGCCGCGTTCGGCGCGGGATAGCGTGCTTAAATCGTTGGCCATCCTGGCAAGGAACAGAATTTGTTTGTGCGACTCGTCAATTGCCTGGGGGACTTTTTCGGCGGCACCTTTTTCGATGAGCAACTTGGCATTGCTGAGCGACCCTTCGGCGATGGTGATCGGCGTGCGCAGCTCGTGGCTTACCACACTAATAAACTCGTCGCGTTCTTCTTCCAGGCTTTTCGCCTTGGTGATATCGCGGAGAATCAAGACGTAGCCGTCGGGCGACATTTTATCACCGCCTTGGACGGGCGCAAATGTCACTTCCAGGCGCAGCGCTTCGTCGTTATCCACTTGCATTATGATGTCGTCGCGCTGGCGGATAGCGATTGACTTGGATAGTTCCTTAAATGTGTCGAGCGGCGCCTTATTGGTGGTCTCCAGGTGTAAAATCTCGTCAATTGGTTTGCCGCTAATTTTATTATTGGTATCGATAAGATTTAACGCCGCAGAATTATACATGGTAATAATGCCATGTTCGTCAGTGCTGATAATGGCGTCGGTGATATTGTTTATTAAGGTTAGGACTTTGCCCTTTTCGACATTTTCGCGCTCGCGGCTTTCATTCAATTTGCTATTAACGACTTTCTGAGTGAAATAAATCGACGAGGCAACCAGGCTGCAGACGATGACTGATGCGCCGGAGAGAATTGCCATAATGGCGTATTCGGGGTGAACTTCCACATTTAAGACGGCGCTGACGGTGATAGCTATGATAAATGCCATTATGCCAGCTAGCAGGCCGTTCTTGCCTAGCATAGCGAACGTGATAATCATCAACAAAATCCAGTAGGCGGTGAACGGAGAAATGAAGCCAGTTATGAACAGCGACTGCGCCAGCGATAACACATAATAAACAATAAGGATAAGTATCGACGACAAGCCGCCGTCAATAATCCGCGATAAAAAGGCCGTAACGCCGATTACCAGCCAGCTCATGGACAAGACGATTGCCAAATTTGGCGGCAAGCCGATGGCGGTTTCTGATATTGGCATAATGCCGGATTGAATTAATAAGCCGTGAAACATTAAAGAAACTGAGGCAATTAAAATGCCGCTTTTTAAGGCGATGGATGTGCGTTTTTCTTTTTTTAAGACACCCTTTAGCATGTCAATAGTATAGCATAAGCGCAAACATCACGCATGGCGGTTTTACGGCTATATTAGCTATATGTGCGGCGAATATTTTTTTAGCTCGGCGCGGTGGATTTTATAGCCGGGGTCAAATTGAGCGACTTCGCGCCAAAAACTTGCCGAGTGATTCATGTGGCGGGTGTGGCAAAGTTCATGAATAATTACGTAATCAATCAGTTCAAACGGCAAGTTCATTAGTCCAATGTTCAGGCTAATCGTGCCGGTTGACGAGCAGCTGCCCCAGCGGCTGGAGGCGTGAGTGATTTTTGTCCGCTTAAAGGAAAAACCGTGTTCTTCGGCCAGGAATGACAATCGCCGGGGTAAATAACTTTTGGCTTCCTTGCGCAGTGCCGCGACGATTTTTTGGCGGATAAGCTGCTGGTTAGCGGCAGTCGCTATATCTTCGTTTTCATTTATGCTGGCAATTATGCGCGTACCGGCGGTTTTTACGGTTGTTGCTCCGGCGGTTGAGCGAATAATCAAACTGTGGCTTTTACCGATTTGCTGGTCTGTTATGTAAGAAAATTGCGATTGATGCTGGTCTAATAATTTGCGGATTTGTAAGCGCGATGTTTTTATTACAGTTTTGGCGGCTAACAGTGGCGCGTACGACGGCATAGTGACGCGCAATCGACCGTCCGGCGCGATTCGCAGGCTGATATTTTTCGCTAATCCTTGTTTTTTTACGACAATTTCCCCGAATTCCGAATCGGTGATTGTGGGCATAATCTATCCTATATCAATACGGCTATTTACGCGAAGTTCCCTGTGAACTTCCGGCCTGGGTGCGCTAATACTCAGATGCTTCAGTACGGCGCGCGCCTGCGTGCTGAAAGTGTGCCGCCCGCTGATCACTGCATAAGATTCGCTGTCATGCGGCGGTGAAAACTGCTTAAGCCTTCTTTCAAACAGCAGCTCGTCGCCGCCTGATTGCTTCATCCAGCGGTTTTTCGCCGTTGCCAAATCTGTCTGCACCCAAACTAATAGGACTTTATAGCCGCGTTCGCGCGCCATCCGGTTAATTTTTATTCGGGTTGTCCGCTGGTCGGTCGCGCCATCCAAAATGACGGTGTGCTTGGTTTTTAAGAATTCGTCTAAGATTGACAATGTTATGTCGGAGATCAATTTAGTATCATCTGTTAAAGCTTCAAACTGGCTAGCATCGATGACTGGCGCGTTGAATATCTTAGCAAATTCGGAGACAAACTGAGTTTTCCCAGAACCTGGCGCGCCGACCATGGCGATAATGTGCGGCGATGATGGTAGTAGCGGTCTCATATGAAAAAATTATAGCAGAGTTTTGACTAATAAAAAAGATTCCCCTGTTCTCTACTCGTTACGGCAAATATACGCTTGGCAGACAAAGCATTTTACAGTTCAAAAATTTTTGCAATAAACTTAGGATAGCCGTAGTTTTTGTCGTTTTTAACGTAAGGCTCTGCAGATAAACTGACAATTAATATTGCTTCGCCAATTTCGATTGGATAATTCTTGCTGTAGTAATCCGGGTCAGTCATGGATACATCCCCTGCTATTTCGTTTTCAAAATAGAGCTCTGCTTTAATCTTGTTGTAATCGTTTTTATATATCCTTAAACTGCTTACTTTTATAGCAGATAGCGAATGTTTAGGGTTGAGGTTATCAATTTCCTCTTCTGTTAATGATTTTTTACTGTTACCGAAAAACCCTATATGCTCAAAAAGCTCTTTATTATAAAGATCTTTTACATAGTCAACAGTTTCTTTACTTATGATTTTAACTGGGGTATCTGCATTAAAGTCAATTGGGAAGTTCTCGGTCTGGTTATACTTCTTCTTGTTGTCTTTTACAAATACTTCAATGATATCAAGAGGCTTAGCGCCAGCAATATCTTCATCAGTAACAGCGTCGCCATCGTCATTCTTCACTATTCGAGCAAACCAATTTTTATTCTTATAAAGATTAATTCCAGCTACACAAAAACCTCCATGTTTTGCGGACTTTGTTAGGACAACTAATTTCATTTTATAACTCATAGGTGTATGATCCTCGTTTCATTCGGGTATAAGCTGTGGATTTTTTCAGCGAGCAATCTTCGATGGCATTTTTCCGGTGTTGCTTCGCTGCATAATACGCAAACGTTTTTATAATCTTTATAGTCTGTTAAAAAATTTTGATAAGTTTGCCTTTCATCTAGCAGATTGTTATAGAAAACAGTATATTCTTCCCAAGGTATCTTTTTATCTCTATAGTTTTTCAACAGCTCTTTGGTGGGTGCTAAGTCGCTGCGATAATCATATTTAATACCGTGAAGTTTTTGGAGGAAATATTTAAGGTCGTCGCCTTTTGCAAACCCCGCCAGTTGAGAGGCAGTATTTATACGGGTATCAACGACAATTTCTATGTGATTATCGTGCAGCGCGTCATCAAAAAATTCTTTTGCTGATTTTTTAGTAAAGCCGATGGTATATATATTCATGGCTATATTTTTCCTCCTTTTATTTCTTGGCGCCAACCAACCAATATATTCTGTCCTCGGTAGCATGTTTCAATAATGTCTGCGTCTGATTTAGCAGTATTAAAGAGCCCGGGCTGGTATGTGTCAAGCTGGAATTTATTTTTCAGCTCTTCCTCTATTTCAAATTGAGTCTTTGTTGTAATGGTATATTTGTTTTTATCTTCTGTTTCTGGATTGAATGAAGCGCTGCTATCTTCAGATTTGTCCTTTTCGGCAATTAAATGTTGAATATCATAACCATAATGACGAGACAACTCCTTTGCGATCATTATGGCGCGATGACAGTCGTTCGGCTTTTTTTCTGAACACATTAAGACAACTGCATGTCCTTTGTTGTAGATTCTATCTAGCTTATCGACTCCCTGCTTAAATAAACTGGACTTGGCAAATTTATTATAATCTATAATCTTGTCATTTTCATTTAGCTCCTCATTGTCTACTCGACGCGATTTTTTTATAGGGTATTGCTTTGTAAGGTGTTTCAGAACACTTCTTAAATCATCCTCGCTAACTATCGTGCCAGCTGTTGAGCAGCTGTCTTCTCCGGACTGTTTTGTGCCAAATTCTTTATGATAATTTCTGTACGCGATATTGTTCTTCTTTAGCTCGGGTTCAAGTCTTTCTTTGTTATACTCCTGAAAATACGAAGAATGAGGGTCGCTTCTTACATCAATTAAAACATCTATTTTTCTGTCTTTAAGTGTTTTGATAAAACAGGCTATATCCCCTTCTTTAAATCCAGAATAGCCAATGGTGTAAATTAATCTCATAAAATAATACCAATTGTTGTCTTGGCAGGGGCGCTAGGAATCGAACCTAGACCGGCGGTTTTGGAGACCGCTATACTAGCCGTTGTACTACGCCCCTTCGCTCGGCAGCGTCTTTATTATAGCAAACTATCCCGCCCTAAAAAAGAGGAAATGAGCCTTGTTTGATGAAACCGCTGCTGTTGAAACGATTACATAACGACTTTTCGCGGCTGATGAATTTGGCGCTGCTGGCGCGGCCGCGGCGCGCTGGGACTAGGGTTTTTTGCCGGTTCATTCGGTGTCAGCATTCTGGTGGCTTTTTTACGCAGTTGGATGGCTAATTCTTCCTGTCCGGCGTTATCGTATGCTTCTGATAAAATCATCAAGGTCTGCGGAATCGGCTCTAATTCAACCGCCTTTTCTAAGGCGCTGATCATCTTCTTGCTGCGCCCCAGTTTTTCCTGAACTTTAGCATAGGCGATGTAGCGCGCCGCCAAATCGCCTTCTATTTCCAGGGCTTGTTCAAACGCCAGCGCCGCCTTCTCATAATTTTCTGTTTCGTAATAAATCAAGCCGACGTTGTGCAGGCTTGAAGCGCTTGGTTCCAGGCTTTGGGCGATCTCAAAGCACTCAATGGCGTCTTTGTAGGCGCGCTGCTTGGCGTATAAAATTCCCAGGCGGTTATACGCCGTGGCATTTTTCTCATCGACGCGCAAGATAGTCAACAATGCTTTTTCAGCGCGCAAATATTTGTTCTCGCGAATAGAATCCTGGGCGATATTCCATAGTTGATCAAGTTTATTGGTAATTTTTGTCGGCAGATCGCCCGTTTCTTTGATTGACGGATGATAAAAAACTGCCCAAATCATCAAAATTAGAATGAGTAGTAGTCCAAACATACCGCTATTAGTATATCACAAGTTGCAGTAAAGCTAGGCGTACATTACCGTTGGCTTTCAGCGATTTGGCGGTTGTCTCGGCGGCGGCGAGCTTGCTTGATACGGCAGCGTCAATGCCATGGGAATGTACTTGAAAACGGATCATATTGACGATGATGTCGGTGAGCAGTAATGCTTTTTGGCGGTCGGTAAAGTATTTAGCGAGCGGTTTTAAGGCTTGATAATTGTTTTTGGCGGCTAGTAACTGCTTGGCATCGACAGCGATTTCTTTATATTCGGCAAATTTTCCCGGACTGTTTGCTAATTGGTTGATTAGCAGCGGCCGGCCGGCAGCCAGGAAGAGAATTTGCTGCTTGGTGCTGGCGTCCAGGTTATGCTGAGATAGCAGTTTGGCGTCTTGGCTGGGAGAAGTTTTATGAAGCTGGAGTAGCTGGCAGCGGGATTTGACGGTGTCCAATATCAGCTTCGGGTTTTCTGCGACCAGGATAAAGTGAGTGTTTTTATTCGGCTCTTCCAGCGCCTTTAATAGCGCGTTTTGGGCGGCTTCGCTCATCAGATTGGCGTCGTTAATAATGATAACGCGGCGCTTATCGGCGTACGTTCTTAGATTGGCTATTAGGCTGCGCACTTGCTCAACGGCGATGGTTTGCTTTTTTTCTGCAGGTTTGATGTAAAATACATCGCTGTCTTCTGAATTCGCAGGCTCATTAGCTGCACCGATTCCGTCTAGTCCCTGCTCTGCCGCGATAAGCAGCGCGTGCGGCAGGTTGCTCGCAAATTCGCTGATTGTAGAGCGATCCTTGATGGATAGCGTCGGTGTTTTCATGGTTTTTCCTTAGGTAATGCCTCAGGGAAATAGATAAAAAATTCCTTTGGAACGGCCGCCTCAAATGTCTTCCGCTCGCCAGATGGCAGCGTGATTTCCAGTTTGTGAGCGTGGAGCATCAGGCGGCTGGCATCAGGTTTGCCGTAAACGCGGTCGCCGAGAATTGGTGTGGCTAGGTGCGCCATATGAACGCGCAGCTGGTGGGTGCGGCCGGTGGTGGGCTTAAGTTCAATTAGCGCCTGGTTGTCAGTCGCCATCAGTACGCGGTAGGTCGTTTGGGCGGGCTTGCCGTTCGGGTCGATGCGGAAGGTGCTGGGCGCGGACGGGCTGCGGCCAATCGGCAGGTCAATCTTCGCGGCGGCTAGTTTCGGTACGCCGTCGGTTATCGCTAGGTAGGTTTTTTTGGCGGTGCGCTGAGCGAATTGTCGCTGTAAGTGGGTCGCAGCGTCAGGGTGTTTGGCGATAATCAGTACGCCCGAGGTGTCGCGGTCAAGCCGATGGACGATGCCCGGCCGGTCGGTGTCCGAGGCAAACGAAGTCTGGGGACGAATAATTTCCGCCACGGTTGGCTCGGTTGATAGTCCACCTTTGGCGTGGGTCAGGAGACCGCTGGGTTTATTCACCACCATCACATCATCATCTTCGTATAGAATTGGCAGTTCCGCACTGGCCTGCTCCTGCTCTGGCAGCTTGACGGCAATCTTGTCAGTCTCGTCGACCTCAAACTTTGGCGTCGTCACTACGCGCTGGTTGACCGAAACATAGCCGGCTTTGATGTACTTTTGCCAGAGACTGCGTGAAATTGACCGGTCAAAGTCCGTGGACAAGTGAACGTCCAGGCGCTGCTTGGTCGGCACGATGTGGAACATGATGACAAACTTGCCTTGAAATGGCGTTTCGATGCAGCTCGCATCAAGCGGGTTTGGCAACATCTCAGCATTGGCTGGCTTATCAGGCCACAATTCGTCAATTGATTCTTCATCAACAATCGAGCCGTAGAGTACGGCGAAATGCTGCTTGTTCAAGATAAATTCCGCCACGATGTGCGACTCGTCCGTCTGGATTTTCAGATGGCGTAAGGCTTTGACGGGCGTGTTGTCATCTGCCAGGTGATATAGCCTGGCGATTTTTAAGACGGTGCGCGGCGAGATTTTCACGCGGTATGCCCTCGGGCGCTTGAACGGCTAGAAATGTGTGGCGCTTGATGTGGCGGCGTTCTCCGTTTGGTGAGAAAACTTGCTATCACTACACTATCTCCGTAACCCCACAGCCGTTTGGACGCGGTGCAAGGTTTCGTTAGCGACGAGGTTCATGTCGCGCTCGCTCGACTCCAGCTTGCGTTCAATGGCCTGCTCATCAACTGCCGCCAGGCGCGCCTGGAAATTGGTTAAGAATTCCGCCACTTCATCAGCCACGATTCGCTTGAAATCGCCGTAGCGCTCCATGCCAGTGAACTCGCTAATTATCTGCTCTAGTGTGACGTCTCGTCCGGCGTCCTGGCGCACCAACGTCAAAATCTCCAGCAAGTTGGAAATGCCGGGTTGGTTTTCCCTGTCATATTTCACCTTGCCCAGCGAGTCGGTGGCGGCGCTCATGATTTTTTTGTGCGCTGCCCCTGGATCGTCGCCAAGGAAAATGACGCCCTTGCCGCTGTCGTCGGATTTGCTCATCTTTTTGATTGGGTTGACCAGGTCTTTGATCCTCAGGCCTTGGTCGTTGCCGAAGAATTGGTGCTGCTGGGCGACTGGTTTAGGCACGACAAACAGATCGCCAAATTTGCGGTTCATCCGCTCGGCAATGTCGCGGGTAAATTCCAGGTGCTGCGTCTGGTCATCGCCAACCGGCACGTAAGTGGCGCCATAAAGCAAGATATCGGCGGCCATCAGGACTGGGTAGTTGAATAGACCGACGGAGGCACGTTGCTGGGCGATAGCTTCCGTGTTAATAATGGCATATGCTTCTTGTAGGGTTCTTGGCGGCGCTTGAAACAGTTGACTTAACCTGGCTCGTGCTGCATCATTTAGGATTTGATCACTTTTTTCTTTGAATTGAGTCATCCTTTCCATCTCGCCAAACCCGGTGAAGCAGTCCAAAATCCACGCCAGCTCGCTGTGGGCTGGGACGCGGCTTTGGCGGTACAGATGAATCGCCTCGTTATCCAGCGTCAACCCTGCTGCCGTATAAATCCGGGCGTTGTTGAGGATGCTGTCGTACAGTTTACTGTGATCAATCGGTGTAGTGAAGCTGTGTAGATCGGGGATGAACAGATTGATATCATAATCGGCCGAGCGGCGTTTCGCCATATCAACAATCGGCAAGATAGCACCGAAATAATTGCCAATGTGAATATCATTGTTGGCGCGCACGCCGGTGAGGATGACGGGTTTGGACGGTTTCATTGTATTCATTATAACACTCCTTTGGTTGTTAAGTAACGTAATAAAATATTCATTGGGTCAATGGTGTTTGGCTTTTTGGCGAAGACGCAGGATAATTCGGTGCAGCCTAATAATACCGGCGGACTGCTGGGGTAATTATTGATATAGTTTGCTGCGTTTGCCTGCTCGGATTGGATTGTTATTGGTATTTTATCCAGTGCTGACTGAGGTATTGCCTGCCCAGAAATTACTGCGCGAATTATTACTTCCAGCACTTGTTCTTCGTCCTTATCCGGCGTTAATACGGCTACTCCGGCGGCTTTCAACGGCTTGTCATATAGTCCAGTGCGGATGGTTGTCGGCGACGCGAGCAATCGAATTGTTTTATGATGGCTGCTAACGTAATCAATTGCGGCATCCACCATGGAAGTTATGCGGATATTCAGCCGCTGTTCAATATCGGGCTGCAATAAATGCGCGGTATTGCAAGCAATTATGATAACGTCGTCCATTGACGCGTCAATGTTTTTCAGTTCGTTTATGATAACTTCCGAGGCTTCGCTGCGCCGCGATTCGTTGGCGATAAAATCAGGAACTGGTAGCGATAAATGAACGATGTACGGAAAATCTGCGCCATCCTTCGCGCCGTTTGCCAGCGCCTGCAGAATCATCCGCCGGTGCAGCTCCAGGCTTGCTTGCGGCCCCATGCCGCCGATGATAATTATTCTTTGCTTCATAATTCCTCCTTTGGGTTATATAAAAAAGACCGCGCGCGGCCTCTATTCATGGTTGGTATTTTCAGAAGAAATTTACGAACAATTCAACAAGCCGCGGCGAAAACGCGTGCTTTGCCAGGCGGTGCTGATGAATTGCCGTTTTATGGTCATGGGGTGATTATAACGCCAACGGCTAAAATCCGCAAATATTCTATAAAACAGCTCGCTTGGATATGCGCCAAACCCATAAAATGATGTAAATAGATAAACCGATTGAAAATAAGAGCGACAGGACGGTCATCGGATTTGCTTTCCATAATATTATCCATGTTGGCGGCGAAACGATAAATTCTACCATCGCTAAGAATCCGATTTTAGTATAAATATGCAGTGATTCAGCCAGACAAACAGCGAAACCTATTACCGTGCCAAGTACAGAGGCTGCGATTAATAAAACGACATCAAGGAGCGGCGGTCTTTCTTCCTGGGTTATGAAACTATATATTAGGTAGACGATGCCCGCGCCGATGGGCCCAGTTAAATACGACACGTAGTTCCACCGCCACAGCAGCAGCCATAGGCCAATTATCATGGGGATACCTAGTAAAAATGCTAATAAAATACCAATCCAGCGCGGGCGGTGTCTACGCTGTAGATTATAATATGGAGGTTCTTGGTTCATGTTATTTAGTATAGCATTTGACAGGAAGTATATGGTTTGGATTGGAGGATTACTTATCTGGCGGCTGTGCTTGGTCTAGGGTCTTCGACAGTTCGCTAATAAGGTCACGCAGTTGAGGGTTACGCAAAATTGCCCGGCGGGTGGCTGGCGTCCAAATGAGCGTGCGGGAACGTAAAGTTTCTGCCAGCGTTTCGCCCGATGGCGTCAGCAAGCCTTCTTTATCCAATTGAAACAATTCAGGCAGCAGCGCGTCGCAAAGCAGTGCCAATGGGGCTTGCGACCGGGCAATGATTCGGTCGTGCTCATCGACCTGCATAGAAATTGGGTTAAATCCTAATTGCTGCAAATGGCTGGCTGCCGCCTCGGCGTTTGGCTGGTCGCTGGCGACAACCGCTCGCTGAGCGCTATTCATTAGCAAATGGACAACGGCAGCTTTCTGGTCAAGCTGATTGTTAAATCGGCGGCTGGTGTCCATGACGCTATCGTGTAAAATTATCAGTCCCCTTACGGGCGGTACGATAAAATTTTCCAGGGGCGCGCACACGTGAATAATTTCGCAATCAGATAGTTCTTCTGTGTTAGTGTGGCGGTCGGCTATGTCAAATTCGCGGACTAGAAAGCCGTACTTCTTAGCGCGCCGCACCAGTTGCGAACCCAAATCGCCCAGCGAACCGATAACGCCGATAGTTTGTTTTACTGCTGTCATACGGCCTCCTTTGACTTTACGGGGATGGTTATATTGTTAAGTATACGCTATTTGGCGTCGTTATGTAGATTTCTGGTACGATAGTTTAAGCCTGGATTCGATTTCAAATTGCCGAAGACGTCTTTGCAGATGGCGGTTTTAGCCATTAGTTTCTCCTTTCAAATAATCTCTTAACATCACAAATCCATCAACCGTCTCAATTGCCGCCAAATATTCTTTCCACTCCTCATTA
>CAUUWX010000005.1:0-49748 GCA_963549225.1 uncultured Candidatus Saccharibacteria bacterium
TAATCAATTTATCGCGCCAACGCAATGCCGGCTGGGTATTCATCACTACCGATAGTACGATACCTGATGGCAGGCCGTATAATGATTTGGCAGCTAATTTCTCTACCCTTGTCGATAATGTAAACAATCTGAGTAGACGACCGTTTGACCCGAACAGTAACACAACGCAGCCTTTGCTGACTGGCGCGATAATCGCATCGGCAGACGTTAAAACAACAATTACAGCAAAGTAAATTCGTTAGCTAAGATTGGGTGCCGAAGCCTTGGGTATCTGTTGGCGGAAGCGGTGCTGGCTGAGAAACTTCTGACGCATCAAGCACCTGGCTAATTTGCTGGGCAGTAATAGTTGCTGTCGAACCTGGCGCGATCAGACCAGCTAGCATCTGCTTGGCTATAGTGTTCTCAACTGCTCGCTGAACAACACGGCGCATCGGACGGGCGCCCAGGCGCGGATCGTAACCAGCTTCAACCAATAATTTCTTACCCTCCTCCTCAACCGCAACCTGGATTTTTTGCGGCGCCAAAGTCTTATTAACGCCAGCTAAAATCAAATCGACAACCTGCAATAGCTCTTCCTTGCCCAGCGGACGGAATAAGACAATCTCGTCAAAACGGTTCAAAAACTCTGGGCGGAACAAATTGGCATTAATCAGCTCGTTGATAAACGTTTGTTCAAACTGCTCCAACTGGTAACCGCGTTCAATATATTCGCGAATCCTATCCGCTCCAGCGTTCGATGTAGCAATGACAATCGTATCGCGAAAACTAATTTCCCGGTTATTCTCATCGCGTAGGATGCCTTCGTCCAGCAGCTGCAGCAGTGTTGTTAAAACTTGCGGATGGGCCTTCTCAATCTCATCCAGCAGCACAACAGAAAACGGTCGTTTCTGCACCTGGGCAGTCAAACTGCCTGGATCATGCGCGCCATCAGCAATCAGCCGCGCTACGTCATCTGGGCGAACAAACTCGTTAAGATCCAACCGAATCATGCTGCCCTCGCCGCCAAAATAAACATCCGCCAGCGCTTTGGATAGTTCAGTTTTACCAACGCCAGTCGGGCCGAGAAACAGGAAAGCGCCAATCGGCCGGTTTTGGTTTCTGACGCCAGTACGGGCGCGGCGAATAGCATCGGAAACAACTGTCACCGCCCGCGACTGATTAATCATCCGCTGATGAATCAGTGTTTCCAAATTAAGCAATTTCTCACGCTCGTCGCCAGTATTCGCTGCGGATATTTTTATACCCAAGGTTTTTTCAATTGCATCATCCACCGATTGCGCTGTCACTAGTCCATTCTGAGCGCAGCTAGCAGCTGATTCTAGAATCTTCAAAGCCTTGCCTGGCATCGCCAAATCTTGAACATAGCGATCGCCGACCCGATAAGCCTCGGCCAAAGCTTGATACATATACGCCACCCGGTATTGAGCCTCAAAAAAGAAGAGTTGGTCGCGCATAATTTTCATCGTTCCCGCCTCGTCGGTCGGACGGATAGCGATTGTATTCAGCGCATGCGCCAACTGCGGTTTCATCTGGGAAATCTGCAAAAACCGCTGCTCGTCCATCGCCAAAATCATGCGCAGCCGCCCCGCCTCCAGGATTGGCAGCAGGACATTGCTTAAATCAACCGAGCCGACACCCTCCTCAAAGAACAACTGCGCATTATCCAAACATAAAATAACATTTTTCGACAAATAAGCCTCGTTAATAATCATCGTCACCAAATTTTCCAAATCACCGCGGCCGGACGCCGAGCTCACCAGCGACGAGGCATCCAGCATAAAAACTTGCTGATATAGCAGATGTCGCGGCACGCCTTTATAACCGTCAATTAGCATTTCGGCAAAAGCCGCTACTACCGTAGTCTTACCTGCGCCGTCAGCGCCAACCAGCGTAACATTTTGCCGCCCGCCGGAACTAAATGTCGCCAGCATCTGCTCAAGCGCACTATTATGCATGTCAAGCTTGGTCGCCATTATACCGCCGCTCACCTGCGCGCTAATATTCTGCGCGAAACGGCTTAGTAGCGGTGTATAACCAAACGACCAATCCCGGGCAATACCGCCCGTCCGAAGCGGTTTAACCTTGCGCTGCTCAATTAGCTCTTTGCTTCGTTCGTACCAGCGAATTCCCTCCAGTACATCTTGAAAGTCAATTTTCATATTTGCCAGCAGTGCGTCGTGTTGCGGCAGCTGTTTGACAATTGCCGCTGCTAAGACTGCGCCGGTAATCTTTGGACTGGCGGTTTCCTGCCAAATTTCAATCGCTGTTTGCCAAATCGCCTCAATATCTGCCGGATTTTCCGACGCGATATTTTGCAGCAAATTTGGCGTCACGCCCAAACGTACCGCCAGAAAAAGCCCGGCACGCGTTCCAGCGACCGCTAAAGCCACGTCTTTCGGCGTTGGCTGAGGCGATAACTTTCCTAAAACATCCGCCGCCATAACATCGTCAATTGTTTGCGGATTTTTACTAATTTCAGCTGTTTTCAAATCTTTTTCCCACCAAATCGCCAGCATAATAAGCGGGCCGCTCAAGCCGATTAACAGCCAGCCAGCTGCGCCATGCGTAAATAGCGACCAAACCCCCAGCAAAAGTAATCCGCAGCTTAAAACGCCAGTCAGCAAATGCCAAGCCTTGCCGAAACGAACGGAAAAACGCGCTTTTTGCGAACGTAAACTATGATAATTAAGTCTTGGAGCAACATTCATAGCGTCACCCCTAATCGCCATAAGATAAATCCGACAACTGGCAGCACTGGCAAAACTAGCCACGCCAAAACGCCGATTAGTTCAAAAACAACCACAATAGCAATCGCTATAATACCGATAAAAATAACCAGTGTACGAACAACCGCGCCGATTATTCTGGAAATTAACCTGTCGAAAAAGGCTCTTAATTTGACTGGCAGCGGACCGTCAACATAACTGGCGGATATTTGGCGAAACGGGTTAAATAATGTCCTTAGCAACAGCCCAACAGAGAAGTGATCAGCCACTCTTAATACTGTCACGAAGCTTCGCCTAGCGTAATCCCACAGACCGCTGCCATACCACCATTGAAAAATCCCCACCAAAAACATGTTTTTATTGTAGCATATTTGCTAATCGGGTTATAATAGCTAGTATGCAGAGGCAGATGATCAGTACGATTATTGGCAAAAGCGTAAAAAAAGTGGCGCAATTACGCGGCGGCGGATCGGCTTTGCCAGGTCTGGTGGTGGAAAAAATTGATCCGGATTTTATCAGGCGCACCTTAGAGGATTTACCGCAAGGAGTAGTAATTATCAGCGGCACTAACGGTAAAACAACTACTACGAAAATAGTTGTCGAGCTATTAGAATCGGTCGGGATGAAAGTCTTTACCAACCGTACCGGCAGCAATTTTTCCCGCGGCGTAGCGGCAGCATTGTTAAACGAGGTTGACATTCACGGCAAACTGGACGCCGACATCGCCGTACTAGAACTAGACGAGGCTTGGGCTGTTAAATTTGTTAAAATGGTGCAGCCGCGATTCTCCTTGCTACTTAATGTCATGCGCGACCAGCTAGATCGTTTCGGCGAGATTGATACAACTGCCAAATTATTAGAAAAAATCGCCGCAGCGACAATCGACACGGTAGTATTGAATCGCGATGATCCAAGGATATTCGCAATCAGCAAAAAAATCCGGGCAAAATCCGTTTTCTTCGGCACAACCAGCGAGTTATTACAGCTAATGCCGACCGACGACACACTCAAATCCGGATCAGCCAGAGCTAACAGCCGGGTAATTGCCGACGTGCTACTATCAAAAATCGACGGGCAGCGGGCAGTCTTCCGGATATCCGATAAAAATGCGCTTATTAGCACGCAGCTGACTGGCGTGTATAATTTATTGAACGCGGCGGCGGCCATTGCTTTAGCGCGGCAGATTGCCGGCAACGAAGTAACCGGCGCGCTGCTTTTGGCACTAAAAAACATCCAGCCAGCATTTGGCCGCGGCGAAACTATTATGCTGCACGGCGTGCCAATTGAATTAATCCTCGTAAAAAACCCCAGCGGCTTTCGTCTGGCGCTACTGTCGTTTGCCCGCAGCCAAGCCGCGATGATGATTGCCATCAACGATAATTATGCCGACGGCCGCGACATGAGCTGGCTGTGGGACGTTGACTTTTCAAAAATAAAAGCCGTGTCAACTGTCAGCGGTATCCGCGCCTACGACATGGCTTTACGGCTGCAATACGACGAAGTGCCGGTTGAAAAAGTCGAACCGAATCTGACAAAAGCATTGGATTATTTTATAGACAATAATCCAGACGAACCGAAGCAGATTTTTTGCAGCTACACTGCCATGACAACGCTCAGGAAATTACTCAGCGATAAAACTGAAGTGGAGAAAATATCATGAAGCCTATAACTATCATTCAGCTGTACCCGCGCGACATGAATCTGTACGGTGATTGGGGTAATACATTAGTCTTAAAAAAACGCTTGCAATGGCGCGATTATCCGGTCAAAGTTATTGACCACAATCCAGGCGATTCTACAGATTTTTCGGCAGGCGATATTTTCGTTGGCGGCGGCGGCCAAGATTCCGGCCAAAATGTTATCCAAGAAGACCTGCTGCGGCGCGCTGCGGAGCTAAAAAAACTTGCCGAAGACGGCGTGCCGATGCTTATGATTTGCGGTATGTATCAATTGTTTGGCAAGTTTTTCGTCACCAATAGCGGCGAAAGAATCATCGGAGCAGGAATACTGCCAATCGAGACCAGAGCTGGCGATGAGCGGATGATTGGCAATATTACTTTGGAAAGTAAAGAATTCGGCGGAATCGTCGGCTATGAAAACCACAGCGGACAAACTTTTTTGGATGAAAATGTCCTGCCCTTGGGGCGGGTTGTTAGGGGCGCAGGAAACAGCGACAACGGATACGAAGGCGTGCGGTATAACAATATCATCGCTACGTATCTGCACGGGCCACTGCTACCGAAGAATCCGCAAATTGCCGACTTTTTGATCGATACCGCACTGAAGCGGCGCAACCTTGAAATTGCTAATTATTTTATTGACGACAATTTAGCCAGAAAAGCGCGAGAAACAGCCGAGAAACGCCCGCGATGAAACAAACTCAATCAGCAGCCAAACGCCTTGCTAGCTTGTGCCATAAAATTCCCGGCTGGATATATCTTATTCCAATATTATTTTTAGCCGTCCACGCCCGGCTGCTACACCTTACCAAAGCAGACATTTGGCACGACGAAGGCTACACCGCCGCCCTAGTTAAGCAGCCAATCGGCGACATTCTATCCATAACCATCACCGACGTCCATCCGCCGCTTTACTACATGATTATGCATGTTTGGCATCTGTTATTCGGCGGATCGGTCGAATCGCTGCGAGGCTTTAGCGTTACTTGCGGCGTTGCCACTGTAGCATTACTTTTTTTTCTGCTACAAAAACTATTTTCCAAAAAAATCGCTGTTCTGGGAGCAATTTTCGCAGCAATTGGGCCGTTCTTAGTTCGTTACAGCAACGAAGCCAGAATGTACGCATTAGCTGCGCTCATCGCCTTGGCTGCCACATATGTTTTTATTAAGGCGATTGATCATAAAAAGCAGAAATGCTGGTGGCTATTGTATGGCGCTTTAGTTGCCGCTGGAATTTACACGCAGTATTTTTTGGCGCTTATTATTCCAGCACACTTTATATATATATGGCTAACCCTCGGCGGCAATAAAAAAGCCTTCCTGAAAGTAATACGAAATAAAAATCTCTGGCTAAGCGCTGGTTTCGGACTGTTGTTATTTTTACCATGGCTGCCAATTATGATCTCCCAAACAACCAAAGTCGGCGGCGGTTTTTGGATTCCAGAAGTTGACAGATTCAGTATACCAAACACTTTATCAATGTTCATATCATACGATTATCGAATAACCAAATATTTTGGACTAATGCTAGCGCCGATGATGATCGCCGTATCGTATTGCCTGGCAAAACATTACCCGAAAAAACGCGCCGCAATCTGGCTGCTAACATCCTGGCTACTTGCGCCGATGATGATCGTCTACTTATTAAGCTTGCGCCAGCCGGTATATCTTGACCGCTATTTCACCTACTCAGCGCCAGCATTTTACGCATTGCTGGCGGTTTATTTGTGTTTAATCGGCGCTAAAAAATGGTGGAAAACAGCAATAGCGCTTCTCTTAGCTATATACATCGGCAGATACATGTGGAATGTTGGCATTCATGAAGTCGCAGAAGCGGCTTGGAATAATACAAATACGGCAATGAGCCATATCAACAGCGGAATTAAGCCGGGCGACACTATATTATCGACAGAAATTTATACTTATTTCAATACGTCTTATTATAATAAAACCGGGCAGGAAATCGTGCTGCTGGCACCGGAAGGCGACGACGGCTGGGGCGAATGGGGCTTGGTGAAAAAAACAAAAACGCCGCAAATCCCGACGATGGACAGCGTGTCTTCAAGGCGTATTTGGCTTATCAGCCGAACTAAAAACTACGACCAATTTATGGCTATCGTGCCAAAAAACTGGAAATTACAACAGGAATTTCATGACGGCGATTTGATTGTTGGGCTGTATGAGAAAGGTCAGCACTAAAAATTCGGTGCTTGACATAGCAATAGTGATTGTTTACTATAGCTAGTACATGAGTAGTCCAGAAGGTGTAAGCAGAAGAGCAGAGCTAGACAGCCAGCGGCGAAAGCATAAAGGAATTGGCAACCTAGTATCACAAGCGTTGAAAGAAACTGCTGAACTTATAGGAGTGATATTTACGGGAGACGAAGAGGCACTTTTTAGACCATTCCGTGAAGACGTGGAAAATCCTTGGGAAAGCGAAACTGGCTACGTAGACACGCGAGTAGACGAGCGAGGCAATCTCATTAACCCGCAGGTCAGAAAATATGTTAAGCGCCACAAATTAACTTACCCTGAATCCGTCGCGGTGGGCGGTCGGCCGCCATTTGGTCGTTACTGGGACGAAAAGAAAGATTAGAATTCCAGTTCAGTTCCCAGCCAAGACGCAAGATTCTCCAACGCCGTGTAGGCGATTGAATCATCATCGAATCCAAGCTCTTTCCAATATTGGATAATCTTGACCTTTCCTTCTGACCTTCCAACGTCTACCCGTGCAACAATACCCTGCGGCGAAAGTATCGGCAGAACATAGTATCCTAACCCAAGAAGTCTACGCTTTTCTCTCGAATAGTACATTGTGTTCACGTAATGAAATTGAAACAACGCCTCCGTTCGAGCTCTTTGCCAGATCAAGCTATCGAATGGCGACAAAGCAACAGGAGAGAAATCAGAGATGCTTGATTGCTCTAGCCTCTCTAGTCCGCTAGATGTTGCGAACCAGGATGAATGATCGAAAGTGGGCTGAAGTACAATTATTTTTCCAGAAGAGACAAGCCTATTAATACTAGTTATAACCTCTTTGACAGGCAATCGATAAAAATCAGCAATGTGAGGCATGGAACCGCAACCAAGAGACTCAACAGAGCGCAGCACCATTTGGTCTAAAGAAGACTCAATTTCCGATCTAGTAAAGTCAGTACGAGTAGGAAGACCGAGCAGTTCAGGCCGGCAATAAAACGGCATATTTGTTGTTTTATCTCGATGGTGAATAGCCAGCCTTCCTTGAAAATGTAAGGCATCTAAGGCAATTCGACTAGTTTTTCGCCCCCACCAGCTTCCAGCTGATTTGTCAGGTAATATAATTTCAATCGAATTAGCAGATGCTACGGTGTCTTTTTCAAAAATATCTTCAATCTTCTGAAGAATACGCCAAGGGTTATCGCCTAGAGCTTTATGGTGGCTTCGACGCAATGAGCCGCGTCTTGTTGAAAGATAGGGGTAAAAATCCAAGAAATCAGTTTTGCACAGTAAGGACGCCGCGTGATACTCTCCTTCTACGACATCGGAGTATGAACTTAGTGCGATCCGTGCGTCACCTACGGAATTAAAGATGCCTCGACTTGCCAAAACCAGATAATGGCTCTCTATAATACGAGAAACAAAATCAAGCTGTAAAGCACCGAGCCTATAAACAGCGCCGCTGATAGTGGAGTCTAGAGCAACTTTCCCAAACCCTTGAGCAGTCAGAGCTAGAGTCTGGGCGTCGATCCGGTCTATCGTTCGCACAGGCGAGAGTCTTCCCATATTTTAAGTATAGCGACAATTCCACTTTAATCACACCCCCGGCACCGTCCAATACTCCTGGACAATGGCTTGGACTTGTGATGGTTGGGTTGTTAAGGCTTGTTCCCAGATCATGCCGGTGTCTTTTTGGAAAGAGGACATGGCTTGGATTAGGTTTTCAATTTGGGTGTGAGTGATGGTACTGCCAGTGGTGGATTTGAAGGTTTCGATTTTATATTGATTACTGCTGTTTGTATACCACGAGTCAATAGTTATCGAATCCGCTGAACCAATCATGCGTAGGCGCAAATTATTGCCAAGCCTCTCAAACATAATATCTTGAGAGTTATAGTCAAGCATAATCTTATCGTCATTGCCACCAGCGTCATACACCGTGTCAGAACCGTCGCCTTTATTAAAGACATACGTATCATTACCATAATATCCGTCCAGGTAATCATCTCCTGCACCACCAACAATTAGATCGTCACCTTCACCACCAGATATACGATCGTTGCCAGCACCGCCATAAAGTTTGTCGTTTGACTTCGATCCATAAAGATTGTCATTACCGCCCAAGCCGTAATAGGTTACCGCATCGTCATCAAAGGCTTGTATAGTCTCGCCATCCTCGGTACCAGTAATATTATGTACTTTACTATTGATCGTATCCTGAGTCCAGACAGTACCGTCGGCGAAAACTACTTTTTCGATCAGACTTTCTGGAGATGGCTTATGAAAACCACTATAACTATAGTATCCAAAGTAGTTTTTTACAGAGATTTTATCGCTCGTTCCTTTGAGAGATAATTCAAGAGCATAACCATAATCGCTACCGCTTTTATATACCCGCTTGACATCGACATCATCTGGAGTAATTCCCTCGCCGAACTTGATTGTATCCGTACCACCGCACTCGCTAATCACATCAGAGCCGTCGCCTTTGTTGAATATATATGTATCGTCGCCGCGAGAGCCGTTTAATTCGTCATTGCCCTTGCCGCCGACCAGCAGATCATCACCTTCTCCGCCAGATATTGTGTCATTTCCGTCATCGCCATAGAGTTTGTCATTTCCTCGTCCGCCAACTAGCACATCATTGCCAGCCAGTCCGTGATATTCCACCGAATCATCATCATAAAATCGTATAGTGTCGTCTTTGTCTGTACCAGTGATGTTGTGCATCATTTCATGAATGATATCCACCGTCCAAACCGTACCATCAGCAAAGACCACTTGGTCAATTGCGCCACCTCGTGAATTAACAGCTCCACTAAAATAGCTAAAGCTCCCGAAGTAGTTACTAACTGTTACGGAATCCTCCGAATTTTTTATTGATAGCTCTAAATTATAATCACTATTTTTTTCTACTCGTTTTATGCTTATATCTTCTGGCGCAATTCCTTCACCAAATTTAAGTATGTCGAATCCATAGTTATCGTGAATAATATCTCTGCCGTCACCGAGATTAAAGACGTACGTATCATCTCCACGGAAACCATTAATAATATCATTACCCCTACCGCCGACCAGCAGGTCATTGCCCTCCCCGCTATATATTGTGTCATCTCCATCATCGCCATAGAGCTTGTCATCGCCCATAGTTCCTGCGATGTAGTCGTCGCCGCTACGGCCGTTATAGACCACCGCCGAACCGCCAGCAGCATGGAAATTATCATTACTATCCGTTCCAAACATGACATGCGCTCGGCGGTAAATCTCGTCAATACCCCAGATTGTCCCATCGGTAAATGTAATTTGCTCTATTTGCGCGCCCGGCGAGGCAGTATCTCCATTTGAATAGGAATAAGTACCAAACTGGCGGCGAACGGTAATTTTATCGCCTGTTCCTTTGAGTGACAACTCAAGCGAAACTTCGTTACTATTTACCAATGAGACCCGGGCAACGACATCATCCGGAGCAATACCTTCACCCAAGCAAATCTTATCAAACCCATCAGCTTCTTCTATTATATCTATTCCGTCGCCCTTATTGAACATATAAGCGTCGTCGCCGGCACCACCTCTAAGCTCATCATTGCCTTGACCGCCGATTAGAATATCGTTGCCAGCCTCGCCAAGAATATAATCATTGCCGGTGCCGCCGTCAATCAAATCATCGCCGTCTCTGCCAGCAAGAACATCATCGCCATCGTCGCCATACAATTTGTCGTTTCCCTTGCCGCCATGGAGCGTATCGTTGCCAGCCAAGCCATGATATACAACATCGCCATCGTCATAAGCATATATATCATCTTTATCATTTGTACCGGTGATATCATGCATTCTCTGATAAATTGTGTCCTGTGTCCAAACCGTACCGTCGGCGAAAACGACCCTATCTATCTTTTTCTGTGGAGTTTCCGAAAATCCAGAATAATAGTAGTGTCCAAAATAATCTTCAACCACTATCCGATCTGTAGAATCTTTTATAGAAAGCTCCAAGTTATAATGATCACCCTGAGCCACCCTTTTTATACTGACGTCATCCGGGCGAATACCTTTACAAAATTGAATAGTGTCTATACCGCCGCCGTCTGAAATATAGTCTACCCCGTCGCCCTTACTAAAGACGTATATGTCGTCACCAGCACTGCCATAAAGAATATCGTCGCCCTGACCGCCGATAAGTATGTCGTTGCCCTGACTACCAGACAAGGTGTCATTACCGACACCACCATAAAGAAGAGTGTCAGCCGCAGTCGCATAAAGCGAATCTGCTTTTTCACTTCCAATAATAGCATCTCTGTCAACAGCATATACTATTTTCGCTGTCTCTGACGATTCTGTCGCATAGTGTGCGCAAAAATCTTTTAGACTCTCGCTATCCTCTAGTCCTGATCCATAGGCAACCCTTAAGAAATCGTCTAACATTTGCCTTCCGGCAGCTGGATTTACAGCCAATTTTTTGTCAATTTCAGCTCTGATCCTAGACAAATCAACCACCAATCCAGATTCTACAGTAGCAGTATATTCCACTTTGTTAACAAGCTCCTTTAAGAAAGTATTGCCTGCAATTGACGCGTACAGACGGTTCATTAGCTTACGATAAGCTTTATTCAATAGCGGTGCGGCATTTTCATTCGGGTTAGCTCCATTAGACCCCGCGAAATCCGTACCCATAAACTTTTCCAAAACAGCCAAGCGGCGAGCATCAATGAAATTACCGCGGCTCTTTGGGTCAACCGTATCTGCGCCCGTCCATTTATATACAGCCTCTGTGAATAATTGATTGCGGTTGACAGTATCGTCCGCATTAACCAAATCTGATACCAATTTCTTCAGCCGTCCACTCGTATCTTTTGCCATAGCCACGCGCAGCGACGAGACATTGCCCGCACCCGGTAAATCTGGTAAAGCCAAAATATCCTCTGACATAGTAATCTTGCCATCAAGCAAATCGTGCGACTCAAGAGTGTTTCGATTAAGCAAATATTCGCCAATCACTCCGCCAGATCCGTCCGTTTTTATAAAACTACCAACGCGGCGCTGAATATTATTCATCACATCGGATGCGTTAGACGACGTTGAACTTAAACTAATACTTGCGATATTGTAGTCGCCTAAAGCTTTTAGCTCCTCAGCCTGAGATATACCGTCACCATTCAAATCTCGCCAAATCTTGAGCTTAGAGTAGACTTCGTCTTTAGCGTCAATTCTCCCATCCCGGTTACTATCAAACTCTCTTAAGGCTTCAAATCCGCTGTCAGCACGGCGACCATTAGCCAGCAACGTCTGATCGCCAAACAATTCCTGACCGCTGGTTATCTGACCATCATTATTACGATCAAGCACCAACAGTCCATCGCTAGCATCCACCCACGCAGTTCTTTCAGCAAAACCATTACTATCCAAATCAAAATAAGTACGAGATTGATCAAGGCTTGTTGTTTTTATACCATCGCCATCGAGATCAAATATCAGAGGATCAACCCGAACAGGAGGAGCTGCAGTTGCTGAATTAAAGAGGTCTTGTATACCTTTTAATCCGTTAGAAAACCAACCGCGAAGGAGGCTGTAACTTCCCCACACGCCGTCAGCGATAAGGTTGCCAGTCGTATCGACGAATTTTATAGTGCCGTCCGCTGCATGATAAGCCAACCCTTCAATTACAAACTTGCTTGTCTTAACAAATTTTACTACTCCTTCTGCGCCGTAAGTCAAAAGTCCGCCAGTCACATAAAAAACAAATACTCCACCCTCAACAGCCTTCTTAGCACCTTCTGCCATACACCCCATAAACAAGACAAGGTTATCAGGCTTTTTCGTTGAATCATTTAATTTCCCATCTTTTGCCATCATGTCAGACATACCATGATTACCAGTAGGTGTCGCATTCTTAGCTAATCTTTCCAATGCCGCCGAACCCTCTTTCATAATTTTCGGAGCTGTACTCGGAACGAAACCAGTAGATAACATGAACGTAACCACCGCTTGCATTTTAGCTACTGCCATAATGTCCTCAGCCGAGGTGTTATTAAGGCTAGACCGTATAACTTTATTGTTGCCTATTCGAAAATTATTCCAAAGATTCCCTATAAGGTCGCTTTCATTGGCATAATTAGTAGAAAGATTTTCATATGCAGAGTAATTTATCTTTTGCCCGGTTACACTCTCTACAAGAGAGCCAATACCTGGACCGTTAAACGTGGTAGATTTATGCCCTGTTTTGTATGTCATATACTGAGCTAACGATCCGCCAAGCGAATGTCCGGTAAAGGTATAATCTGCCTTTGGATGAGAAGTTAGGACTGAGTTAACAAACTTTTCTGCATCAGCAAATTGCGCTGGTAGATTTAACGACATCCCTAAAGCTATTTGAGCATCAGCGTTAGAAATATCATTATCCGCCTCTATATACCCTTTTATGCTCGAAAGATCGAAATCGGTACCTCTGAAGCTAAAAACTATCTCACCTGTTTTAGGTTTTTGGAAGGCAGCAGCGCGGAAGCCGGAGGGAGTGGAGATAAAATCGAGAAGAATCCAGGAACGAAGAGGATTAGATTCTTCTTTGAGAGCAGAAAGTTCGAGCGAGCTAGTATCTAGACCTTCTCTCTTTCCTTGATTATCATCGCGCATAGCTTTATCAAATATACTACCTATAGATTTTCCTCTATCGTCACCTCTAAATTTCGCATAAACTAGCTTTGACAGATTTATATAATCTATAGTTTTTGGCATTTTATATATCCTCCTGATCTATTACTACTTTGTCGCTTATGCATTTATTTATATCCTCTATACTAGATAAGGCATCTGTACTGCACGACCGTCCATACATCTTTCTACCGCCAGATTGCTCTGCATATAAAAGATCTATTTTTTGAAGTCCGCTTGCATTTAAGTAACGAATTGATTTGAATAATTTATCAGCTACATTATTTGTATTTCCATCAGTAATTACTACTAAAGTATAGGCTAATTTATCTTGATTGCGTTCTCTGACAACAGAATACATTTCTAGTGGGTTTTGTAGAATACTGGAAAAATCTGAGTCGACGCCAACTCTAACTTTTATAAGTTTTGCTGATGGAATTATCTTTCGTACACCTGAAGCAGATCTCATAGTCTCAATATTTGACCACACAGTACTGACATAACTATCTGTAATTTTACCCGTGCTATCACTTTTACTGATATAAAAAGTTAAATCCTTATTGTTTACAGGATGAGCTTTACCTTGCCATATACCTTTAACTCCAAGTCCAACACCATTAAGCTTTACGTCGCCAACAATAAAGTCTTCTCCGTATCTGTTTTTTAAGTGCTTTGTTATCTCACTCTTAACCAGCATCTCTTTGCCTACGCCACTTAAAGCAACGACTAAAAGAATTACTGAAGCTATAGACATTAGAGTTATAAAAAATATCCATAGTAAGTTTTTTTGTTTTTTCGATTTTTTAACTGTCTCTGCTTTAGCCATACTTATACCTCCAGAGTTGGTTAACTATTTTTATTTTACTTTAAGAATAAGCGTAATACAACAAGTTTGATCAATCAAACAGCGCACACTTAATTAATTGATTCACTTCAACTAAATAATTACATCCAAAACGCCACAGCAGCAAATCCTGAAGCGGTATTAGGTTGAAAAGAAATTAATTTGTAAGAGCGAAGAGGGTTCGAAGAATCTTTGAGGGCGGAGAGTCCGGGGTTATCTATCTTAAGGTTATTGACATAGAGTTTATTGTCTATAATATCTCCTATTTTGACATCTTTGGCATTTTTACTAAAATCCCCATAAGCCAACGAGCTTAGATTCAAATATTCTTTTATATTTAGTGTCATTTCATTCACTCTCCTCACCTTGATTAGTATTATTCAAACAGGTTTTTATGCTGTCGTATGAATAGTCAAACGACTTATAGTATCTCCCCGAACACTTTTTTATAGATCCTGTAGTAGTTTTTACTAAATAATCAACGTTAAGGTTCTTAACCTCTTTATCTTTCCGAATAAAATCAGTGATACGTTTTGAATCAGACACTACATTGTCAAACGAAGAAGTATCTACATTACCATAAGACAACGTTACGGTATATGACAAACCATGATCTTGCTTTATAATGTCTTCCAGCTTCGGATTATCTGGGCGTGCGGTATCTGCCAATGGTTCTGCCAAATAGATTTCTACCGAAGCGTTAACTTTCCACTTTGAACTTGAGGCATTTTGCTGAGCTATTTTGTTTAGACGGGCAGTCTCGCGCTGAGACCAGATTTTTGCAGTGTATTGGTCGGAAAAACTATCTCTATTTTCTGCTTTTATGATTCGGAATGTTAAGTTTTTATTGTTTACGGGATGAGCATCAGCGCCCCAGGTGCCTTCAATGCCGAGACCTCCGCCACTGACGCTTGGGTATCCCACTTCAAATCTTTCTTTATATTTATCTTCCAAATACCTTTTCATGCTCGCCTGAGCGGCTAAAGGTCTTCCTGCGATGTTCCAAAAGATAATAGCCGCTGGAATTAGCACAACTGCCATAATAATCCACATAGTTCGCTTGCTCGCACCCCGTTTAGCGTTAGTGTTTTTGCTAGCTTTTTTCATGGAAATCCACCCTTTATATAATTAGCTATCTACATCACTATTTTACCTTGATAATGGATTATACACAAGCGGTATCAGATGCATGATTTTCCCTAGTTTTGCTTCCCGCAAGATACCCATAGAGACAAAGATACACTAAATGCCAAATTAAAAGAACCCCAAAAAGGTTCTCTAATGACGATTCTTTCATCTGGTCGGGGTGAAAGGACTCGAACCTTCGACCTCACGGTCCCAAACCGCGCGCGCTAGCCAACTGCGCCACACCCCGAAAAGGCTGAACTAATTGCCTAGCTCAATTCTAGCATGGATCGGGCAAAAAATCCAGTTGCCGTCATCCCAATTTCACTGTTCGCCGTAATGCCGCCTCGGCTAGCTGCGTCGATACTGTACGAAGTTGCTCAATACCTTGAACAGATTCCATATCAGGCGGCTCTTTGTATGCACCGCCCGACTGACATACTATCATCGCGGCAACTATCGACGCTGTGCTATCGCTGTCGCCGCCGAGATTAACTGCCCTGTACACCGCCGCCTGCATATCGCCGCCAACCCCTAAGAATATATCGTAAGCCATCGCTAAAGTTTCCGGCACATAAAAACCATAGTCTGTACCTGATTTACCGGCAGCATACCGTTCGGCCAGCTCCTCGTCGGTTTGGCATGGGTGATAGACTGCTCGATGTAGCAATTCGCTTTCCTTAGAAAAATCATTTACAGCTAGGGTCTGAATAAATCGATCAGCCGCTTCTGACACCGTTCGCCCTTCGAGCAAAGCGCTCAGCACCTCGCCATGCAGACGCGTGCATATACGCGCAATTTCGCTATTGTGCGTCATATTAGTAAGCAAGTCGTATTGTCCGCGGCGCGTTCGCTTATCAACTTCGCCCAATACTTGCCAAACGACTAGCGGCGCCATTTTCATGACAACCCCGTTGCCCGCCTTGCCTTTTTCGCCAGATTCGCGAGGCGAGACGCCTCTGATCATTCGCTCCACCGCCTTTATCGTGGAGCCGCCCCAACCGCACGGCACGCCCTCGGCTGTGCGCGGAGCCTGACGATAAGTTGCAATATGCTCATCTGCCAGCGACTCAATCGAAAAACCGCCAGTTCTTATGAGACTCTCAGCCACTGCCAGACTCAGCTGCGTATCATCGCTGACCGTGCCGCGCGCGCTTCCTGGAAAAAACGGATGATCCGACGGTGCCTGCAATTCAGTAATTCTGCCGTATCGTTCGCGTATGCATTCAGCCGGCTTTCCTTCAACTGGCAAACCGGCAGCATCGCCGTAAGCAATGGCTGGCAATACTTCACAAGCAGCGTTATAGATATTTTCTTTGCGGCTAGCTGGTATTTCCGCTTTGAGACTATGCATTCACCGGCTCAATCTCCACCGAACGAACTTCCTTGTTTTTTGGCAGCGCTGAATCTGCCGTGAATGTATAGACCAATAATTGCCCGAACGGCATTTCCACGTGCGCCATATCCGATTCAGGAACTTGATCTAAGTATTTTATTAGCGCCCTAATAGAATTACCGTGCGCCACTAATAAAATATTTTCGCCAGCCTGTAATTTCGGTAAAATCTCAGACTGAAAATATAGTACAGCACGCGCATAAACATCTTTCAATGTTTCGCCGCCAGGCACTGGATAATCCCAACCCCGGCGAATACCGTTAAAGGCTTCCTCGCCGATTTCGTCCTTAACTTCCCATTTATTCTTGCCAGTCAGATCACCGTAATCGCGTTCATTCAATTCTGCTGCCCGCACCACTGGCATATCTTCTACTATGCCGGCACCTTTTAGCAACGCGTCAAGCGTTTGATGCGTTCGCTTCAAAGCCGAAGTATACGCCTCGTCAAATACCATACCTTTTAGTAATTCGCCCAGCCGCTCTGTGTCGGCTATACCCTTTTCCGTCAGGCCAACGTCAGTCAGCCCCGTCCATTTGCCAAGCAAATTCCATTCGCTTTCGCCGTGGCGGCTAATAACCAATTTTCCCATCTTTTTATCCTCCTTCTTAGCTGATGAATACATCGGCGTGATAGCAACTATTTTCTCGTCCTGCGAACCGGCGACAGTGCTAGTAATTTTAGTTTCAACATAGCCGAACTCTTGCTTCGCCCATAGTTTCACCGCCCAAAGCAGCGGAAAATTAGCCTGGGCGACTTCCTCTTTGCTTATGAAATAATTATCCTCAATTTCCGATTCTTGCAAGCGAATATTAGCGAGCCTATCGTCAGGCAATACCGCCGTAAACACAAACTGATGCGACAGATAGTCTTCGGATTGGCGCGACGCAACCATCGCCAAGGTAAGCTCGCCCGGCGCCAGGTCGATATTAGCTTCCTCTTTAACCTCGCGGACTGCAGCCGCCAGCGGTGATTCGCCAGCATCGACGACACCGCTCGGAAGCCCCCAATTATCTTTGTAATTGGCTTTTAGAATTAGCAGCTCGCCTTTAGTATTTTCGATCAATACCGCCGCACTGGAGAAGCGAGCATCCAAACTAGCCATCCACTTCTGCTGTTGCTCTTTAGTATACCGCGCCATTATTTCGCGTATTCAATCGCCCGCGTCTCGCGAACCACATTAACTTTAATTTCGCCGGGATATTGCATGGTGCTTTCAATCTTTGTTGCGATATCACGCGCCAGCTTAATAGCCGACAAATCGTCGATTTTCTTTGGATTAACAATTATACGCACTTCGCGACCAGCGGAAATTGCATAGGCTTTATCAATTCCTTCAAAGCTAGTCGCCACATTCTCCAAGTCGCGCATTCGCTCGGCAAAGTTCTCAGCCGAAACATTGCGGGCGCCCGGACGCGCGGCTGAAGCTGCATCGCATACGCGGACAATAATCGCCTCTGGCGTCGTTGCCTCAATGTCATCATGGTGCGCTTCAATAGCATGTACAATCCGCTCGTCCATGCCGTACTTGCGGGCAAATTCCGCGCCAATATGATGATGTTTGCCTTCAATTTTATGCGTCACCGCCTTACCAACATCATGCAGCAGCGTGGCAATTTTAGTGATACGCACGTCCGCGCCGATCTCCTCGGCAATCATGCCGGCAATTTGCGCCATTTCCGTCGAGTGCTTCAAAACATTCTGGCCGTAGCTCGTGCGGAATTTCAACTCGCCCAGCATTCGCAGCATTTCCTTAGGAATACCGACCACGCCGACTTCGCGCGCCGCATCCTCGCCAGCCTGTTTGACTTCTTTATCAATCTGCTTTTTCGCCTTAGCGACCACTTCCTCGATACGCGCCGGGTGAATGCGGCCGTCTTTCATCAACATCTCCAAGCTCAGCCGGGCAACTTGCCGGCGAATCGGATCGAAGCTAGAAAGAATCACCATGCCCGGCGTATCGTCAACCAGAATGTCAACGCCAGTTTCCCGCTGCAAAGCCTGAATATTGCGGCCTTCTTTACCAATAATCCGGCCCTTCATCTCGTCGTCGGTCAGCTTAACTGCCGTCACCGTCCGTTCAGCCGTTACTTCGCTACTCATCCGCTCCATAGCAGTTACTAAAATCATCTGCGCCCGCTCCTCGGCGTCGTCCATGGCGTCGTGCTGCAATTTTGCCACCAAGCCGATCAAGTCTTGCCTGATGTCGCGTTCGGTCATCTTCATCAACTTGTCGGCCGCATCCTTTTTCTTTAGTCCGGCAATTTTCTCTAATTTCTCCTGCTGGCGGGAGCGAATATCGCGAATTTCACTTTTTAGGTTGTCAATCTCGTCCTCGTGGGCTCGCAGCTTTTCTGATCGCCTGTCTAGTTCTTCCAGCTTGTTATCCAGCGTCTTTTCGCGATCAGCCAAGCGATTCTCGGTTTTTTGCCATTCCTTACGGCGCTCGTTCTCAATTTTCAGCGCCTCGTCTTTAGCCTTCAGAACGATGTCGCCAGCTTTAATTTTAGCATCCGCCAAATCGCGCTCGATCTGATTTTTACCGTTAATCTGGCGCGACCGCTGATAACCAAAAAATCCGCCCGCACCAAGCCCAGCTCCGACGATGGCGGCAATAATTATTCCTATCATTGTCATTCCTTTCCGATTAGCTGCCCCTGAGTATTCGCCTCAAGGAAATATATCAACAACCAATCAATTTCAAACTATCTAATCCGGCGAGTCAAAACTTACAAACCGCCGTAATTTAATTATACACGGTTTCAAAAGTTTTCGCACGGAAAGTTGGCAGAAAAATCACCGAGCGGCTATTTACTTTTTATGAAAAATATAATTCCAGCAATAATAAACAGCACCCAAATCATAGAAGTAAAGATTATGGCGCGCTCTGTCATGCCGTAATTATAGCATAACCGTAATCATTTTCGCGGCGCGGTAATATGAGCGGCAGCGCCATACTCTGGCATAACGATTTTCTCATTTTCACCAGCACGCAGTTTTTTAAGCGCCGTCTCCCGCCAATCTTTGCCCATTGCGCCGACAATTGGTATATTCAGGCTATCCGCCAGCGTATTGGCAACCGTCAGCCCAATCCTCAGTCCAGTAAAACTGCCCGGCCCTTTCATTACGCCGATACCGCTGATATCATGCAAATCACCGGTTTTTTCTTCCAAAAACTTCAGCAGACCGCGCGCCAACGTCCGCCCTGCTTGCCACTCAAAATCCTGCCGAGACTCATCATCAACCACCGTCAAAAAACAAGTTGCCGTTGAGGTATCTAATAAAATTATCACGCCAAATTCTCCTTTATCTTCTGCCAAAGTTCGGTCGACTTTTTACCGCCGGGATGAAATTCCACTAGCCGCTCTTCCTCGCTAATTGTTGTAATTTTTACCACCAAGCGATCTTTCGGCAAATCATCATCAACCGCGCCCGCCCACTCAACGATTATTACCGAATCATCGTCCGCAGCTTCGCGAATCTCATCGCCCATAATACCTGCTTCGCCCAAACGATAAAAATCATAATGCGCCAAACGCAAGCCTTTGGGCGAATCATACACGCGTGAAATTGTGAAAGTCGGACTTTGCACTGGCTCGTTAATCCCTAGCGCCCGCGCAATGCCCTTGGTCAACGTGGTTTTTCCCGCACCGATATCGCCGACCAACTCTAAAACTTCGCCGCCATAAACCGACCGGCCAATCACCTCGCCCAGCTGCTTCATTCTTGCCTCGTTATCAATTTTCACTGCGTTTAATTATACCATTTTATAGCGATATATTGACGCGTATTAGATTTTTGATTTGAGTGGGGTCTGACTTTAAAATTCGCATCAGTATGCGCTAGCTTTTTTTTAGCGACAATAGTACAATAACCATAAGAATTATGCGCGTTTCAGACGAGACAGTTGAGAAGCTTCTGAAACAGGGTGGGATCGTTAATGATTCGCAGCTTGATGATTTAAAGACGCTCGCCAAACGATCAAAGCAGAGCTTGCAGGAAACTGTTATCGACCAAAAAGTCGTTTCCGACGAAAAACTGACAAAAATGATCGGCGAACTGATTGACGTGCCGTTTGTCAGAATTGAACCGAAAGATATTTTGGACGATGTTTTGAAAAAAATCCCGGAGCATATTGCCCGCCAATATAATGTCGTTCTGTTCGCAATAAACGATGACGGCAGCTTGTCGCTGGCAATGGAAGATCCGGACGATGTGCAGGCGCTGAACTTTATCCAAAAGGAAATCGGCTACAACACTAAGGTTTTCCTGGCAACAAAAAGCAATATCCTGGATTGCTTGGAGAATTACCGCGGCGACATGAACGACGAGCTGGACGAGGTTATCTCTGTTCAAAAAGACGCTTCTGCCGAAGACCAAAACGTCAGCCAAGATGACTTCGCGGAAAATTCGCCGATTGCCCAGACGGTTAATTTGTTACTGGAATACGCCATCAAATCCAATGCCTCTGACATTCATATCGAGCCGCGCGAGGATTACGTCCAGGTCCGCTACCGCATCGACGGCGTATTAAAAGAGGTCAACAAGCTACCGCGCAATGTTCACGGCGCGTTGGTTAGCCGCATTAAAATTTTATCAAATCTGAAAATTGACGAACGCCGCGTACCGCAAGACGGACGTTTTAAGATAAAAGTTTCCGGCAAACAATACGCGCTGCGTGTCTCGACCCTGCCAATTGCTGACGGCGAGAAGGTGGTGATGCGTATTCTGGACGAGTCAAACCAGGCAATTTCGCTCGATAAACTTGGCTACTGGGGGTTGTCGCTAGCTACCGTAAAAGACGCCATGGCCCAGCCAAACGGTATGATTTTGGTGACTGGGCCGACTGGTTCAGGAAAATCAACCAGCTTGTTTAGCATACTATCGGAGCTCAACACGCCGGACGTGAATATTTCAACAATTGAGGATCCGGTCGAGTATAAAATCCCCGGCGTCAACCAAACCCAGACTAATGCCAAAGCCGGCATGACCTTTGCCTCAGGACTACGCGCATTGCTTCGCCAGGACCCGAACATCATCATGGTTGGCGAGATCCGCGACGGCGAGACTGCCAACCTGGGCGTACAGGCAGCACTGACTGGACACTTGGTATTTTCTACCTTGCACACCAACAATGCAGCGACCTGTTTGCCGCGCTTGCTGGACATGGGAATTGAACCCTTCTTGATCGCTTCGACGGTTAAGGCGGTGATTGGACAGCGCTTGGTGCGGCGATTGTGTATGAATTGCCGGCAAGAATATGTACCTAATGCCGAAGAACTCAGTTATATCGTGCAAATGTTTAGCCTAAAACAGGGTTCTATCCAGCGGCTGCACGAACTTGAAGGACAGGCCTTTGCCGATAAAATTGGCGGCGACACGCCGATGGGATCGACCGATGTGACAATTCAGCGCCTGTGGCGGCCGAATCCCGAGGGCTGCGATGAGTGCAATCATGTCGGCTTTAAGGGGCGTGTTGGTATTTACGAGGTACTCGGCATATCCGTGGCTATCCAAAAAATGATTACCGCTAACGCCACCAGCAATGATATACAAGAACAAGCTATCTCAGAAGGAATGGTCACTATGCAAACAGATGGTCTAATAAAATCCCTGCGGGGAGTAACAACAATTGAGGAAGTATTACGAGCAACAAGGGAGTAAATATATGCCAAGTTTTGAATTTTTAGCAGTTAACTCAAAAAAGGAAACCGTCAGTTCGACAATTGAAGCTACTGACCGTTTGTCAGCCATCAACCTTGTAAAAACCCGCGGCTTGAAGTTAATTAGTATAAAGGAACAGAACAGTAAAAGTTCCGGTTTCACATTTGGCAAAAAAAAAGGCGTTAAGACTGAAGAGCTGGTGATGTTCACCCGGCAGCTGAGCGCTATGGTCTCAGCCGGCGTGCCAATTCTTCGCGCGCTTAGTTCAATGGCGCAACATGCCGAGACCGCCGGCTTCCGCGATACGATTAACGCTATCATCAAGGACGTTGAGGGCGGAATGGCGCTCGCCGATGCCCTAGCAAAACATCCCGATTCATTTAACGATATCTATGTTAATATGGTGGCGGCCGGCGAGGCAGGCGGTATTTTGGACGATATTTTGAAACGCTTGGCATTGCAGCAGGAAAAAAATGCTTCTATTAAAAAGAAAATTAAAGGCGCTATGACATACCCGATGGTGCTGGTCGTCATTACTATCGGCGCATTCTTCGGCTTGATGATTTTCGTGATTCCGGTTATCGGCAGAACTATCAAAGACCTCGCCGGCGAAGACGCGGAATTGCCAGCACTTACCCAAGCGATGCTCGGCATCAGCGGCTTTTTAGTGTCGTTTTGGTATTTGATTATTCCTGTTTTAGCTGGCATGGTTTGGTCGACGCTCCGCTATATTAAAACACCAAACGGCAAGAAAAAATTTGACAAATTCCTAATAAAAGCGCCGCTCGTCGGTAAGATTGTCAGGAAAGTGGCGGTCGCGCGTTTTACGCGGACATTCTCGGCCTTGATCGGTGCCGGCGTAGCTGTTTTAGAGGCCCTTGACGTAACAGCCAGAGCAGTCGGCAACACCGTTTACGAGGAATCCCTGAAAAGCGCTGCCAAACGCGTTCAAGGCGGCGAAGTTTTGTCAAAAATAATTGCTGAAGACGAAGAATTATACCCGCCGATTGTCGCCCAAATGCTTTCCGTCGGCGAAGAGACTGGACAAACTGATAAAGTCCTCGTTAAAGTTGCTGATTTTTATGAAGAAGAGGTTGATACCGCCATCGACAGCATCAGCTCCATTATCGAGCCGGTGATGATTGTGTTTATGGGCGGAATGGTCGGGTTAGTCGCCGCCAGCGTCATGATGCCGATAACCGGACTAGCTCAGCAAATAAAATCATAGTATTTATAAAATGTTTATGCTACAATACTTTAAGTACAGGTGGGAAAATTAAATGTCAAACATTTTTTATAAGAACAAACCAGTTATCGGACTTGATGTTAGTAAAACTAGCATGAGGATTATGTCGATTGACAAGAATAAAATGCTTGTCCACGGCTATGGTTCGATTAGTTTAGATCCGCAAAAAAGCGGCAATGACTCTGGAGACGACGTCGAATATATTGCTGGCAAGTTGAAAGAAATGCTTAATAATAACATTGTAGGCAGAATTGACAGCAATCGGGTGGCGCTGGGCGTGCCGACAAGCCGGACATTTTCACGAACATTTTCAATGCCGATCAGCGAAGAGAAAAACATCCGCAACGCTGTTAACCTTGAGGCTGAACAATATATACCGGTTTCTTTGGAATCGCTTTATTTGGATTATCAGGTAATTAGCCGTGGCAAAGAAGAGCTGACCGTTTTAATGTGCGCGGCGCCGAAAAAGCTTATCGATAACGTACTTGAAGCAGCCAAACAATGCCGGCTGGAGGTTGCTACTATTGAGCCGGACGCTAACTCAATAGCCCGCTTAATAAAAAGGACCGAAGAAGGCGTTTTACCGACGATTATCGTGGACGTCGGCTTAGCTACGACCGATATCGTTATCCTTAATTCCGATGTTCGAGTGACTGGCGGACTGAATGTCGGCGGACACACGCTGACCTTAGATCTAGCGAAAAAAATGGATGTCCCCGTTGAGACAGCCCACCAATTCAAAGTCCTGAATGGTCTTAATCCAGGACCTCGCCAAGCCAGGATCATGGAAGCGCTGAAACCTAGCTTGTTGAAAATGACCAGCGAGATTAAGAAGGTTATGCGGTACTATACCGACCGTTTCCCGTCGGATAAAAAGATTGAGCAAGTGCTTATCGTCGGCGGCGGCAGTAACCTGCCAGGGATTGGTGAATTTTTCACGAACGAACTAGTCATGCCAGCGCGCGTCGCCAGCCCGTGGCAATCACTGGATTTTGGCAAGCTGGAACAACCGGCGAAACAGCAGCGGGCGCAGTTTGTGGCTGTCGCAGGATTAGCCTTAATAAGATCGGAGGATATCTATGATTAACCTTCTCCCTCCCCAAGAGAAAAAACAAATTACCGCCGGAAGGGTCAACGTGCTGCTGCGCCGTTATTGTATCGTGTCGTTATCTTTGTTAGGGCTATTGGCCGTGACGATTGCTGGATTTTATTTGTTGTTAACTAATAATAAATCAACAGCCCAAGAAGCTATCGACGAAGGCAATCGCAAGTTAACCGAATATCAAGTAGTGCAAAAGAATGTTGACTCTTTTAAGAATAACTTATCGACAGCGAAGGCTATTTTAGGTAATGAAGTACATTACTCAAGCGTCATCGCCAAAATCGCCAAAGCACTGCCGTCAAATGTCGTACTGCAATCATTGACACTTGATTCATCAACATTTGGAGCGCCGACATCCTTAAGCGCCCTTGGAAAAACTAATAACGATGCTCTGCGCTTAAAAACCAGCTTAGAGGAGTCTGGCATCTTTCAGAATGTTCACCTGGAGTCAATCAGCTCAGCCGCGAGCGGCGCCGAAAAAGGAGACTATCCAGTTTCTATTAGTATTAACGTTACGCTAAAACCGGAGGTAGCCAAGCAATGAAAAAAGGTTTAACTGCTAGTTCGGCACGCATTGTCTTAGCGCTGTTTCTTCTTATAATCTTAGCAGCGATGGTTGCCGGATCGTACTTCGCTTATTCTTTTTTAAGCACCACATCGAAAGAAGTCGCCGATATGCAAACAGAAGCTTCAGCTGTTGATATGAAAATTCAAAATTTGCTGAAATTGAAAGACCAGCTAGAGAAAAATCCGGTGGCTACTAAAAAAGCAGAGCAGATTGTTGCTGATTCAAAAAGCTACCAGTACCAGAACCAGATCATCAACGATCTATCTATTTACGCCGCCAAGGCAAACGTACCGATACAATCGTTCACTTTCCAGGACAGCAGCACCTCCTCCGCCAAGTCATCTTCGTCAAGCAGCCAAACCACCACTAAAAAGCCAACTTCAGTGAACGGCGTAAAAAGTATCACGGTATCCATTCAGCTCGGCGACAAAGTCCCTTACAACAATCTACTACATTTCCTGCATTTGGTGGAAAATAACGTGACACGAATGCAGATTTCCGGCGTGTCTATATCCAGAGGCGAACAGCGAGGCGAAATCTCAGCGCAATCATTAGAATTGGGAGTATACGTACGATGAAAGATTCACTATCAGCACAATTAGAACCTATCATAAAGCCCGTTGCCAAGTTTTTATGGCGGTTTCATGTCATGCTCTATAGCTTCATCGTGATTGGCGGCGTAGCAGTGGTTATCGTTTTATTTATAGGGCTATTATCAACCTCGCCCGACCAATCTCAAACCACAGAAATCGTCTTTGATAAAAAAACTATTAAGTCAATCGAAAACTTTGAGCCGGCCAGTTCGTCGATTGATTCGTTCTCGCTTCCTGCCGGCAGATCAAATCCATTTGCCGAATAAAGCATAAATAGATTATAATAAGGGTATGTTAATAGCCGCCGATAGATTTATACATATGCCCGTAATGAGCTTACAGACTGGTTCTGAGTTAGCGCGGACTTCTAGGGAAATTATTGACCCGCGAAACTTATCGATCGTAGCGTATGAACTTGAAGGCAGACTGCTTGATCAAAACCCAAGCCTTTTACGAGTGGCAGACGTCCGCGAGATCGGACCGCTCGGCATGATTATTGACTCTGTTGACGAGCTGGTCAGTGTTAGCGATGTTATTGAGCTTAAGAAAATTTATGAGATCAATTTCTCGCTAAATGATAAAACTGTCATTGACGAAAAGAAACATAAAATCGGCAAAGTCATCGGCTACACGATAACTGCCGGTGATTTTCTGATTCAGCAGCTGCGTATTCGGCGGCCATTTCTGAAAAGCTTTGGCGATACCGAACTATTAATTCATCGTTCGCAGATAATTAAGGTTACTGACACGCAAATCGTTGTCAAATCCGCCACCGTTTCGCATAAAATTGAAAAACGTCAGCAAGCAGCGCCGGCAACCCGCTACGAAAACCCTTTCCGAAAACAACCGCGCACCCAGCCAGAATCAACAGACAGGCGCTAACTGTTTAATTATTATCGTTCTTGGCATTTAAGGCGGATTTTATATCATCATACGAAAATCCCTGCCGTGCCAGATAAGCCATAAACTTTTGCTCATCACCAGCATATTTATAACGTTTTTTAGCAATAATTTTTTGTAACTCCTCGTCGTCGGAGCGGATATTTTCGCTAACCAGCTGCTCTATCGTCTCGCGGTCGATGCCCTTTTGCGCCAGTTCTAATTTTAGCCGCCTGACACTAGTGCCTTTCTGTAAAAAACGATGTTCCAGCCAAAAGCGGGCAAACTTTTCATCGTCGAGGTATTTTTTCTCAATCAATCGCGCCAGCACCCGCTCGGTAATTTCCGACTTCACGCCCGGACGCTCGGTAATTTTACCAGTCTTTGGCGAACGCTTCTTGGTCGTCCTAGTCTTACGCCGCAAATAATCCCGCATTTCCTTAACCGAGCGTGGCCGCATCAAACAATATTCCATAGCGCGGGCGTACAACTTACCAAACTGACTCTCGTCCTCCAGCACTGTCAGCTCTTCATCGGTATATTCGCACCCAATCTTAATCCCCAGCTCGCCCACCTGAAAGACATCGAGGCTAAAGCGATATTTGCCATCAACGCTAATATTAACACGGTTTTTATCGCGAGCCTGGAGAGAAATGTCGGTGATTTTCATGCGCTATCTGGCCAAAATTAGCCTCAGGCTTCCGCTTCTTTTACCTTATCGCGAACTTTCTGGTCAATTTCTGCCAAGACTTTAGGGTTTTCTTTCAGATACAATTTAGTTTTATCGCGGCCTTGACCGATGGTTTCGCCGTTATATTTGTAAAAGGCGCCAGATTTTTCAACAATGCCGTGCGTAGCTGCCAGGTCAAGAATGTCGCCAGTTTTAGAAATGCCTTCATTATACATAATGTCAAACTCAGCAATGCGGAATGGTGGCGCAATCTTATTTTTCACCACTTTGATCTTGGTGCGGTTACCGAGGATATCATCACCAACCTTGATCTGCCCGATGCGGCGAATATCCACCCGCTGCGATGCATAAAACTTCAGTGCGTTACCGCCCGTCGTGGTCTCAGGATTGCCAAACATCACGCCAATCTTCATGCGAATTTGGTTGATAAAAATCACCGTGGCTTTCGATTTGTTAATAATACCAGTCAGTTTACGCAGCGCCTGGCTCATCAGCCGTGCCTGCAGACCCATGTGCGAATCGCCCATGTCGCCATCAATTTCCGCTTGCGGCGTCAGTGCTGCCACCGAATCCACCACGATCAGATCCACCGCGTTTGAACGCACCAAGGTTTCAGTAATTTCCAGCGCCTGCTCGCCGTTGTCTGGCTGCGATACCAGCAGATTTTCCGTATCCACGCCCAACCGCTTGGCGTAAGCTGGGTCAAGCGCGTGCTCAGCGTCGATGAACGCCGCCGTACCGCCCTGCTTTTGAATTTCGGCAATGGCATGTAGCGTCAAGGTTGTCTTACCTGAACTTTCTGGGCCATAAATTTCAATGATACGACCCTTTGGATAGCCGCCACCCAATGCCAAATCGAGGCTCAGCGAGCCTGACGGAATCACTTCAACGTCAACTTTGTGCGCTTCGCCGAGTTTCATGATTGAGCCATCACCAAACTGCTTGGTGATTTGATCCATAGCCAGACCCAGCGCTTTTAGCTTGCCGTCATCAGCCTTTTTCTCAGCCGCTACTGCCTTGTTTGTTTTTTTGTCGTCTGCCTTCGCCATAACGCTCCCCTCCTTAGTTGTTAGTTTTATTATACCGATTTGTTGCTATATTTGCTATAATTAGTCTATGAATAAGCGAAATGGTTTTACTGTTATTGAATTATTGGTCGTCATAGCCTTCTTAATTGCAGTCGCAGTTTTAGGATTTTTCCAGCTGTCAAAGATACGAGATGAGTCCGACAACACTAAAAAACGCACCGCCATAAACGCCATGTATTACAGTCTGGAAGAAGGTTTTTATGCTAAAAACGGCTATTATCCGGAAAAATTAGAAGATAGGACACTGCTGACTATGGATACGGCCTTATTAAACGATCCGAACAATAAAAAAATAGGCGACAGAGCAAGCGCTTACCGCTACGAAGCGGCAAATTGCAACAATGGCAAATGCAAATCTTATAAGCTGCGCGCCACGCTAGCTGGCGAAGACGACTACGTCAAAGAAAGCCGCCATAAATAACCTAACTAATCGTCGCAGACAGGACGGCCGTTTTTAAAGTCTTCAATCGCATTGTTTATAATAGCGATTTGCTGGCGCGGATTAGCAACGTACTGAAAGATATAAGTTGTCTCCTCGCCCTCCGTACTAAGACGAATCGTCCCGTAATTAAGAATTGTTTGAATAATTCCTGACTGGCGAAAACTAGCGTCCTCAATACTACCCAAGCTCACTGTCTGTTCATGGCGCGACACTAGACTTTCCTGAATTTCCTGAATAACGCTTTCATTCGTTAAATAGAACTGATTTTGCAAATAAATCCACAACGCCACCGCGCCGCCCAAAGCCACTAAACCAATAAACAACAAGGCTATGCCAAAGACAGTCGTCAGCGATGGCATGCCGGAAATTATTGAATCGGCAGCTAGCGATGGATATGTCACCACAAACACCATGATAGCAACGATAAGCAATACAGCGATAGCGACTGGGATAATCATACCAATCGGATGACGCTTAATATCCAAAATAACATACTCGCCTTCGCTCAAATTCAAATCCGGATAGCGCGCAACCGACTCGTCATGCTTTGCCTTAACCTCATCGCTAATCATAAACGGCTTGGGATCAATCTCTCTGGCAACATGCACCACCTGCGGCTCATTAGCATATTGGCTACGAATTCGCGGATCAAAATTTTCGCCATCAATTATCTCTGGGCGCGAAGTAACGTGAGACATCGTCTGCCCAACGACAGGTGCCGGCTGTCCAGTCTGCGGCGGATGATGATACAGTGGACGCCCATCAGCGTCATAGGCCACTGGCTGCGTTAAATCTTCTGACGATGATTGCGGCTTCATGACCATATTATAGCATGATCTGCACTATGATGAGCCTGCTTTTCGACGATAAATTTCGTGTGTTTGCCCATAGCGGCTCCTAGTTAAGTTTGCTACTTTCATTAAATCATAAAAGGCCGCAGAATACGAGCGCTATTTCTGGAGATGCCGCTTCGCCTTAATCGTTACCCGGCGGCCGCGCGGCGTACGCTCGATGAAGCCAATTTGCAGCAAATACGGCTCATAAAAATCCTCGATCGTCGTTGCTTCGTCGCCTGTCAGCGCAGCAATGGTGGTTAGACCCACCGGATTGTCGCCATAATTTTCCAGGATTGATTGTAGTAAATTACGGTCGGCTGGGTCTAATCCCAGCTCATCCACTTCCAACATTTCCAAGGCACTCGTTGTCGTTTTCACATCAATTATGCCATCACCATTCACGTCGGCATAGTCGCGCACGCGCTTAAGCAGGCGGTTAGCGATGCGCGGTGTCAGGCGAGCCCGCGTCGACAACAGGTTCGCTGCTTCATGCCGAATCGACGACTCTAAAATAGCCGCACTCCGCGTCACAATTTTAGCGATATCCTCTGGTTCGTAAAATTCCAAGCGATAAATATGCCCAAATCGATCGCGCAGCGGTGCCGCCAGACTACCCGTCCGCGTCGTCGCACCAATCACCGTAAACCGCGGCAGATCCAGCCGGATTGACCGAGCTGCCGGCCCTTTACCGATGACGATATCCAGCTTAAAATCTTCCATCGCCGAATATAAAATCTCCTCCACCGCCCGGCCGAGCCGATGAATTTCATCAATGAACAAAATATCGCCGTCCGCCAAATTCGTCAAAATTGACGCCAAATCACCCGCCTTTTCAATAGCCGGGCCGCTGGTAATCCGTAAATTCGTGCCCATCTCATTAGCGATCACCGTCGCCATGGTCGTCTTACCCAGTCCTGGCGGGCCGTACAGCAGCACATGATCCAGCGGCTCGCTACGCTTCTTGGCCGCCTCAATCGCTAACCGCAAATTACGCTTCAACCGCTCCTGACCGACATACTCACTAAAACTCTGCGGACGCAAACTAACTTCAATCCGCTGTTCCTCGGCGTCATCATTATGCGAGCTGGTGTCGACTATTCTTTGAATCGCCATAAACTAATTATATCATTTGTAGTACAATAGGAGTGTCTACATCTAGAACCAAGCGTTTTGAGCGCATTGTTTACGTGCATAATGGGCAGCCGTTATCGAGCGTAAACTTGCGTTCTAGGTGTAGACAGCCAAATTTAACGGCTGTCCTTTTTGTTGGGCGGCATATCTCATAGGAGGGGATAAAATGAACACAAAAGAGAAAAAACCAGTTTTTAAAAAGGCTTGGTTTTGGGTAATTATTGTTATTATTGTGATTGGAGCATACAGCGCATCGCAGCAAAACAAAGCCACTGTCGTCAATTCAAACAATAATAACGCTACTTCGGAAAATAAACCATCCGAAAAGACCACTTTCAAAGTTGGCGAAACTATCGCTTTTGACGGCAAAGAAGTAACAATCAAGTCGGTTGATCGCAATTGGGACTCTGGCAATCAGTTCATTAAAGCTAGCGATGGCAAAGAATATGTTAAAGCAAACGTTTCAATCGTTAACAAATCAAATAGCGAATTGTCTTTCAATACGTTTGATTGGAAAATTGAGGATGCAAACGGTGCCATTGAAGGACCAAGTAGCACAGCTTTCGCGGCAAGCGATAGTCTGGGATCTGGTGATTTAGCAGTAAACGGCAAGAAAGAGGGTTCTGTTATTTTTGAGGTTGCAAAAGATTCAAAAATCAAAATTCATTACCAGCCGTCATTCTGGTCAAATAAGAAAATTATTATTGAGCCGTAAAAAAACTAATTATCATTACGAGGACGCTATGCTTTTAGCGTCCTTTTCTATATCCGCTATTTCTTCAACGCTTCCGTCACCCGCTGTGCTGTCGGTAAACTGACATCAACATTTTCCAGCGCCTTGGTAGCATCAGCCAAAGTGTAGCCCAGCGCCATCAGCGCTTCCAGTGCCTCATCAGAAGTGTTCAGTTCAACCTGGACTGGCGTGTCCGCTCGACCGTAGTGCGTCGGCAAACCAACCTTATCGCTCAGATCAACCACCACGCGCTCGGCAGTTTTTTTACCGACGCCGGCAGCTTTTTGCACAAAAGCACTATCAGCGTTGGCGATGGCGTTACGCACCTGTTCCGCGTCGCCCAGGCTGAGAATTGCTAACGCGGCCTTTGGGCCGACACCCTGAACGGTGATCAACATTTCAAATAGCTTCTTCGCCGCCAGGCTCGAAAAACCGAATAGCTCTTCCGCCTGCTCGCGCACATGGTGGTAGGTATAAAACTTGGCGTCTTGACCTAGCGCCACCGCGTCAAAATCGCCAGCCGACACGCTAACTTCGTAACCGACGCCGCGAACGTCAATCACGATACTGCCCGCGCCAAACTTTTCAGCTATCGTTCCCGAGAGATGGGCAATCAAGGAGTCTGTCCTCCGCCGCCATTATTATCGCCGCTGCCGCCTGGCGGTGGATTTGTTTGGCCGCCGCCATTATTATTACCATTGCCTGGATTGCTTGGATTGCCGGAGCTGCCAGAATCCCCCGAGCCGGAACTGCCGCCGCCCGACGTATCACCATCATCGCTAGAAGAAGACCCGGAGCTACTACAGCTGCTCGTATTTCTTGAGTACTTTGTGCTGTCAAACTTATCCTCGTCAATAGTCACAACCCTGCGAGCCGTCCTGTCGCAAACAGTTATTTTCTTCTTAGTATCAGCACAATCGCTAGCATTCTTAGAGTGCTTGCCCGCGTCAAACTCATCCTCAAAAATCGACTCCATCTTTTTAGTGCCCAGGTTACAAACTTCGATTTTTGGCTTAGTTTGATTACATTTGTGCGTAGGCACGGCACTGCTTAGAAAATATTCCTTATACGTGCCTGGGCTGGAATTGTCCGCCAGACCGCCATTACTGCTACACACGCTGCGCTGCACCACATCGCCTGGCATAGTAAAGCCAGTTTTAACGCCAGATAACAACTGAGTCATCGCGCTGCGCCAAATCGGTGCTGCCGCATCAGCGCCGCCGTGGCTCATAACTGCATTGTTATTATTACCAACCCAAACGCCGATAGCATACTGCGGCGTATAGCCAATCGTCCAAGCGTCTCGGTTATCATTAGTTGTGCCGGTTTTTACTGCTACAGTTTTACCGCTAATAGTCAGGCTAGAGCCAAACATACCGGCGCGCGCTGCGTTGTCGGATAAAATATTTGAAATCAAGTAAGCGCCGCCTTTGCTGATCGACTGTTGCTTATTGGAGGCTTGCCAGTTGGCGTTCTTGCCGAATTTATCCTTGACTTCAGTAATTAAATTCAGCGATGAATACCGCTCGCCCTGGTTAGCAAAAGCTGCATAGGCATTAGTCATTTCCGTCAACCGAACTTCCGCCGAACCTAGCGCCAACGATAAACCATAGTTTTTATTCTCATCAAGCGTAGTAATACCAAGTCTTTTAGCCGCTTGAATTGACCGGCTGATGCCGTATTTTTTCATTACCAGCACGCTTGGAATATTGAGAGAAAAGTTCAGCGCTTTGCGGGTTGTTACATTACCGAACCATTGGCGCGTAGCATTATATGGTACATAACCGCCAAAGTCAGTCAGCTTGTCTTCAAAGACTGTCGCCGGCGTAATAACCCCGTCAGCCAAAGCCTGCGAGTAATAGATCGGCTTGAAACTTGAGCCCGGCTGGCGCGGCGTGGTCGCCATATTAACCTTGCCCCAATCAGGGTTGTTGTAATCGGCACTGCCAACTAACGCCCGCACTTCGCCGGTTGACGGGTCTACCACAACACCGCTGGCGTTACTGCCGCCAGCCAGATTTATCCGCCTCATTTGCTTGGCAATACTCTGCTCTAATATTTGCTGCGTCTCCAGGTTCAGCGACGTCTTAACGCGGTATCCAGAACGTATTATTTTCTCATAACCTTTCTTTTCGCCGCCGTACTTATTAATCAGTTCTTTAATAACCATCTCTGTAAAATGCGGCGCGGTTGAGTTGGTTTTTTGAGATTTATTATCAGCATACGCCAGTTGCTGCTCCTCGGCTTGCTTTTGCTGGTCCTTCGTAATATAACCCTCGTTTGCCATGCGCTTTAACACTGTCTTTTGCTGCCGCTTAGCTTCAGCAGCATCACCGCTAACCGGCGAATACAAGCTAGGCGCCGGCAATAAGCCAACTAGCATACTACTCTCTGCCACATTCAAGTCTTTCGGCAATTTACCGAAATAAACCTTCGCTGCCTCTTCAATGCCAAAAGCATTCTCGCCGAAATAAACCGAATTGAGATACATCGTTAAAATTTGGTCTTTATTATACCTTCGTTCAATAGCAATCGACATAAATAGTTCCTGGTATTTACGCAAAAGACTATGTTCGTCGCTCAGCAAATTATTCTTAACCAGCTGCTGCGTTAATGTCGACCCGCCGCCGTGGCGCGTCACTGCTGCCCGGAAGATACTCAGTAAATTAAAGCCGCCGTGCTTGTAAAAATCCTTATCCTCGCTAGCTATCAAAGCATGTTTCATGTCATCGGAAATTTCGCCAAGCGGCACCATATTGCGCCGATCGGCATTGCCGATGCTATAAATTTCCTTGCCAGCATTATCAGTCAGCACAATACCAGTTTTATTACGATTCATCAGCCGTTCCTGATCGCCGATATCGCGGGCATAGTAGAGATAACTGGCAATTGGCACAATCAATAAAAATAGCAGCACCGGCGCCAAACATACCAATATCTTTTTCCGCCGGCTTAAATTCCAAAACCAGAGGCAATGCTTATGCTGGCGCGGCTGTTTTTTCTGTTTCGATTTTACCCGGCCGATGTTAGCATACCGGCTCATGCGAGTTGTCTGCGGCTTGGCGCTAGAAGATCGTCTAACCATATCTAATATTATATCACGCCAAACGACTCATCGCCGCATGAGTAATTGCTGCCGCCAGCGCATCAGCACAGTCGTCAGGCTTAGGAACCTCTGTTAACCCCAAATTCAGCCGCACCATTTCTTGTATTTGTTTTTTATCAGCCTTACCGTAGCCAGTGAGTGTTTGTTTGATTTGCAGCGGCGTATATTCAGCAATTGATATGCCAGCCCGGCGCCCTGTCAGCATCGCCACGCCGCGCGCTTCCGCCACAGAAATTGCCGTCGTCACATTGCGCGCGAAAAACAATTTTTCAATCGACATAACATCAGGTTTTGTCTCGTTAATTATCTCTGTTAGCGAATTAAATATTTCCTCCAGCCGCTCGTCAGTCGGCGTATGCGCCGGCGTCGTAATCACTCCCGCTGTTACCATCTTAAATTTATTGCCGCCGCGCCTAAAATCGACAACACCAAACCCTAAAATTCCCGTTCCCGGATCAATACCGATAATTCTCATATTACTTAATTATACTATTTCTGGTTATTTCCCGCGCGATACGAACTTGCGGATTTTTCGTCCAATTTGCGAAACTTCCCAGCGCCATTGCCACGCTCCGTAGCCAGCCGCTAGCGAACTAATACCGCCGAACGCCCACCACCCCCAAGTTGCGCCGGCAACTTGCTTAATATTTTCCGGAGCAAACGCTGCCGCCGGAGCAGTTTTTTTGGCGATTTTCCGGCAGCGGCGCGTTTTTGGATTACGCTCAAAGCCTTCCGGGCATTCTTTCAAGACATCATCCGCGGACGCAATTTTCTTACAACGGCCTGTCGCCGGGTTGCGGAATTGGCCGTCAGGACAAGGCTTCAGAGTCTTAGCTGCAGCCGAAGCAATCGACCGACACCTGCCAGTTTGCTCGCTGCGATAATAACCCTCTTTGCACGGCGCCACAGGCTTAGTTTTGGTGGTTTCAATTTTCCGGCAGCGGCGCGTTTCGGGATGGCGGTATTGGCCAGCCGGACACGGTGCCAAATCATCACGCGGTAAACTCTGCGATCGCGGGGCTTGAGACATCTCAACGGTACGTACATTTGCCCATTTTCCAGGTGTCGGTATCGCCCAATTCCAGCCATCGGTAAACAACGCCCACGCCGATCCGCGACGAGATTCTCGATTTGCGCCCTTCACTGCAACGGTTTGATATCTCGCCAAACCTTGAGTATCTTCAATCCAAATCGACCGATCATCTGCTGTCAAGCTCAATGCTTTACCATCATCACGATATTTTACGACCAACATTTCTTGCGGCTGTAATAAAATCTCATCGCCAGATTCTGGATTACGGCCCCAGTGAAATGTATTTACTATACTAGGCGCGTCGCCATACACCCCAAATCGTAACCGATATTTCCCGAGGTCAACCGGCTCCGTCCCCTGATTCATCACCTCGATAAAATCAGCGCAGCTATCCAGCTGCTCTTCATCGACAAGACATTGACGTGGATTTGTCAACACTTCAGTAATCACTAAACCAGCGGCATTAGCTGGAGGGAGATAACGTCCATCATCATAAAATTGCACAGAAGTAGCCGGGTTCAGTTGAAAATCTTTTTGAAAAATCCCCGTTTGTTTTACTTTATTTGAACGCTGCTTATGGACGGCAATAGTAGCAGATTGATTTTCTGGGATATCATTGATCGTCTGAACAGCAGCTCCATTGTAAATCAGTTCGATACGGACAATATCGTGCTGAAAATCCCGAGGCAGCTGCGGAAGCCGACGAAAACCGTCATTATCAGCGGCGTAACTTACATAGCGACCCGGCAGAATATATCCCTCAGCGTCAGTGTAATGGATTTGCTGAGTCTCGCCATTCCTATCAGTCAAACGAATTGCTACTTTACTGAGAGCTAAAGCACGATCCGACTGATTATATAGCTCAACCAGCTCAAGTCTCACGCCGCCCAAAAACGCCGTGATAGCAATATCTGGCGTTGTTGCAGTTGGAACGACAGGCGACGGAACTGGCGGCGATACGGCAGTTGACTGTGCTGATTCATTCGTTGCTGGCGATTGAGTGCCAGTAGATGCTGTGGGCTGAGATTTTGCCTGAGACGAGGTTGTCTCAATGCCAGGAGCAGGCGCGACACTTGTCTGTTGATCTCTAACAGATGAAGATATAGATTTAACATCACCTGCAGACGACTCACTTGACGGCGCCGACGGCGCGCTAGACACTACAGGAGACGAAGGTGCCACAGGAGAGTTTGTAGACAAAGAATTGTCCGGCAAGTCATTTGCACCCAGATACGAATTTGCGCTTGCTATAGACACAGGTAACACTAATGGTATAACTAGAGTCATAAGTAGTCCAGTACGCAAATATTTCATGCTCGCCCCTTCCTTATGTTTGGCTACCCTTAGTGTAGCGTACTTTTTACTAAAATAAAAACCGCCCCGGAAAATGAGGCGATTTTTTTCTGATATCAATTTTTATTCTGCGGTAATATCAGCATTTGTGTGGACGTTCACCACATCGTCCAAATCATCCAGTGCGTCAACGACCTTCATCAATTTCTGTGCTGTTTCCGAATCAGCAATCTCAACTGGCGTATTGGCGATGTAGCGCAGCTCAGCGTCTTTTACTTTCAATCCCTGCTCGACTAATTTATTCCTAACACTCGCCAAATCCTTCAACTCCGTGTAAACGATAAGTTCGCCGTCTTCTTCGACCGCATCCTCAGCGCCAGCATCCAGCACTTGTAATAGCAATTCCTCGCCCGTGCCTTCCACAGTGATTACCCCCTTGCGAGTAAACTGAAACGCCACGCTGCCAGCGTCAGCGATTCGCCCGCCGTTCTTCACCAATGCGGTTTTTACTTCCGGCAACGTGCGATTACGATTGTCGGTCGCTGTTTCGATGATGATACCAACGCCGCCCGGGCCGTAACCTTCATAAGTAATCTCTTCCAGAGCCGCTGCATTTTTATCCGCCACGCGGTCAATCGCCCGCTGAATATTAGCGCTCGGCATGTTAGCAGCCTTGGCTTTTTCGATCGCCATCGCCAAACTTGAATTGAGCGCCGGGTCGGTACCGCCGCGTGCCGCGATCGCAATTTGATTACCCAATTTCGTAAAAATCGCACCGCGTTTGGCGTCCACAACTGCCTTCTGTCGGTGTGTCGTTGCCCACTTACTGTGTCCTGACATACATTTCTCCTACCGTTTATTTGCTATTTCAATCTGTTACTATTATACACTACTCCACGATATTCACCTGAATGAGATCTAATTTCGTCTGCTTCTTCATCCACCACATAGCACCAATCATCGCCGCATACATCAAACCGCACTGCCACCAAGTGATATTCACTTCCATCTGCGCCCACTCCAGGCTCGCCAGCCAATTAGCCGCCCGGATCATATAGCCCAGCAGCCAGGTTGTCGGCAGGGCAATGGCCGCGCCAATTATCGGCACTACGGCCAGCACGCCTGACGCAAAGGTCAATAGCATCGCCAGCGGCACAAACGGCAAAATCAGCATATTAGCGATTAGCGCTACATTACTAACCACACCGAAGCTCATCATCAACAGCGGCAGCGTCGCAAGCTGCGCCGACAACGTCTCGATCAGAATTTGCCGAAACGTGCCAGGGTCTTTGCCACCAAAGAAATACTTGTGCAGCAGCGGCGCCAGAATGATCACGCCAGTGAACGACGCGAAGCTCAGTTGCCAGCCCAAATCGCCCCAGCCAAATTGCGGATTGACCATCAGCGTAATCGCCGCTGAGACTGGCAGCAGCACTAGCGGATGAATCGTCCGGCCATAATACCAGACCGCCAAACTAAGTCCCGCCACCAGCCCAGCCCGCGACATGCTCGGACTCAAGCCCGTTACCGCCATGAAACCAAGGATCATCGTTGCCGCGCTGAGCATCGCCAGATATTTTGACCGCTTGGCAAATAACCGCCGCGCTAGGCGCACTAAAATCGTCAAGTTATAACCGCTAGCCACTACAATGTGCGTCAGTCCAGCAATCTTTAGGTTGTCGCTTAACTCCGTCGGCATGGCTCGCCGCAGCCCCAACAAAAATCCCAAACCCAGCGCCGACTCGGACTCTGGAATATGCTTGCGCACTCGCTCAGCAAACCAATCGCGCGCTCCAACCGCCACATCGCCAGAAACCGGACGCTCGACGCTACCAATTTTCGCCCGATACATACTCGTCGAAAAAGCCCCAAATCCCGCCGTCAATTTTCCTTGAGCTTGAACGATGTCGCTGCGTTTGATGGGACGCTTGTCGGCCGTCACCACCCACAGTTGCCCCGCTAATTTCTCGCCACTGATCCGCAAATCACTCAACCGCAGCACTGTTTGCCCTTTCTTATCAATGTCAGGATCTTCCAAAACGCGACCCTGAATAACGGCGGTTTTACCAATCAATGAATCGTACACCTCCAAACCCGCTCGGCCCAGTTCACCGCGCCACAATCCTACCAAACCGCCAGAAATAACTGCCGCAATCATCAGCACTCGCCACCGCCAAACAAGTACTGGCACAAACAATATTATCCCGCCAAATAACGCCAGCATATTAAATTCGACCGACCGCGGCAAATGATGAACCGCAATTACACCAACCGTCAACCCCAAGCACCAAGCCGCCACCAGCCAAGAAATGTGTAGATTCCTAGTCAGGCGGCGTATCGTCATATATCTTTAGTATGACACATCTACCTAAAAAATATACGTAAAGATGTAGTGGATGTTTCAATATTAGTATATTCTTGGGAACATGTTTTCCGAAATGATTTATATAGTCTACTTAAACTGCCGGTAGGATATGGACGACACATATCCTCCTCTGAAACCATTTTGGGTAGGTCTAAAATAAATCGCGCAAGTCGGGAGACGGACTCATCATACGTATCAATGTTGTTTCTAGCCAAAATTTCACTGAGCTCTCCCCAGAAAATTTTTTGTAAATTACTTTTGCCTCCATGAGTTTTCATTAGCCTATCTTGGATAGCTCTTCTCTTTGAAAGGATGACAGCTTCTCTTAGGTTTGTAATAAATCTATAAAAATCCTCTCTATACTGGCGGTCAATATCCCCAATTTGCTGAGTTAGCCTATTCTGAGGATTATCTCCTGGCAGTGAACCAGTAAATTCTTGCGTTGTATCATCTTTATGGCCAAGCACTTTTGACAAAACCGCTCGAGCAGACATTGCCACTGCATTCTTTTTATCTGGCGCTGACTGCTCAGAATGATTAGTATCATCATACTGCTGAAGTTTTTTTACCTCAGCTTCTTCCTTTAGCTGCTGCATACTACTAATTGCATTCTCACGCCAATCCATAAAAGACTTTACCGCATCGCCCACAAGATTTTTTTCACCATAGTCAAATGTATCATCGCCATCAATGTCGTCAAGTATTTGTTGGAGGAGTGCTGGCATACCCATAGAAGCATACCCCTGCCATGTCGAAAAACCATGTTTTGCCAAAACCTCATCAGCATAGCGCCAAAAATGACCAGCCCGTTTTTGCTGATCAACCGGCGTATTACCAATGTAATAAACGTTACCCATATCTTCGTCATCTGTCAAACTAATCCGCATATCATCATCAATATACGAGTCGGGGGCTAATAAATTCGGCGTAACCACCTTTTTGGGCATATCTGAAAAACAATTAGCCAACCCTTTGACCCGTGCTTCAAACTCTTTTTTACGTCGCCGGCGATTATAAGCAAAACTCAATCCACCAACAGTGATTCCCGCCACCACTCCTGACAGGCTGACCGTCGGATCAGCGTTGAGCCATTCCAATGCTCCGCCAGCAGCACCCGCAAGTACCGTCCCCCCAACACCAGCACGGCCCATGTCGATAACCTTTCGTTTGCGTTCTCGTTCCAAAAACTCATCAATCCCTGTCAACTCATTTTGAATGCCCACCCGACGACAAAGACGGCCACTACCCATAGACACTAGACATTGTCCCAATTGAATGTATTGACCATATCCAACCAACCCTTCAGTATTAGGATTGGTTACTCCTTGCGTACCAGAAAAAACTGGGAGGCCACAACGCATCCCAATAAAATTCTTCAAATCATCACTATCTTCTACTATTCTTTCATATTGTTTGGGAACATCTAGTCCATCTATATATCTATCCACTTCCAACAACTTTCTGCCACCCGAAAATAAAAAATCTGACCCACTACGCCAGATATTAATTATATGGAGGGCCCACCGGGGCTTGAACCCGGGACACCCTGCTTAAAAGGCAGGTGCTCTAACCAGCTGAGCTATGGGCCCGTCGTAAACCGCCGGGACTATCTGTCCGCTATTTCATGCTACTACGAAATAGCCAGCTAAGTCAATGTTTCTTTGAGGCGTGACCGCTCGCTGTAGATAATAAACCGCAATTATACCAACCATCAACCCCAAACACCACGCCGCCACCGACCAAGAAATGTGCATTTTTTCAGTCAACCTGCGTATCGCCATGTATTTAGTATGGCATAGGTTATTAAATATTAAAGATTATCCGCTGGGGATGCTTGATTCTATATATAAGATCGTCCATTTTGGACAACGATATGTCTTTAGAGAGCTTGCTGATAAATTCATCAGGCGGCAACATCCCAGGATATTTCTCTGAATACAATCTATAGAAACCTTCATACAGCTTACATACCTTATCTTCAGATGAAGATTCTTCGCTGCCTGATGGTATCATCTTTAGTATATCTACGATAAACTGCGCGGGTTCAGCTACTGCTTCATCGTACGGATCAATACTATTTATAGCCAAAGCCTGGCTCAGCTCACCCCAGAAATATCCTTGCAGCGAACTTTTCCCGCCGTAAATACGCACCAATAATTCCTGAACAGACTCTTTTTTAGCCTCAGTAAAAACTTCTCTAATACCCGCAATAAAATCGCGAAACGCTTCCGCGTACTTTTGGTCAGTTTGTTTAATTTGATCAGTAACCAGCTCATCCGGATCTGTAAGATCGTTCTCTTCAAGGCCGTGGTTTATACAAAGGTTTCTAGTATCAGAATCCTCTTGAATCTCTTCTACGCCCTTAATAGCAGAAGATCGGCTGTGTCCAAAATGTCTTATTTTAGAGACTATTATTTCTTTATGGTCATTATCAAGATCGCAGTTGTTATGAACATCTTCTAATATCCTTCTAATTAGCTCCGGCATACCGACAGTTCTATATTCTTGCCATTCTGTAAATCCGTATTCTTCTAAAATCTCATCGGCTTGATCCCAGAATGAATCAAATCGCTGCTGCTGGTCAACCGGCACTCCGCCAATAAGATAGACATTTCTTGCTTGCCTATTGTCCGCTGAGCCAGTTTGCGCGTCGCTATCGATGAGAGAATCAGGCGCTAATAAGTTAACGGAAAAGACAGTCTTTTCCATATCAAAGAGTACCTTAGAAAGCCATTCAAGGTATCGCCTAAATTGTTTTTCACCCCGGTGGCGACAACAGACCGAACTTAGACCGCCGCCAATCGCCGAAACGGCAGTGGCTACAGCCACGCTCGTCGGCGTACTAAGGTCAAGTAACCCCATCAAACTACCCGCCGCGCCCGAAGCAGCCGCTGCTTTTATTCCGGTCCAACCCATATCGAGAGGGGCATTTCGGCGGCGGCGTTCTTTTTCCAAAAGTGCATCACCGCGCTCCAAAAGCTCACCAAATGCTATATCGCCTCCATACATATACATGAATTCACTGTATAGCATTTGACTTACATACTTCTGACGACCTACCTGTACGTCATTAGAATATCCAACAACCTCACCTGATGTTGGATGAATAATCTTCTGCGATCCAGAAAACACGGGATGACCGCAGTAGGATCCAACGAAATTACCTAAATCACCATTTCTATATTCTTCTACTATTCCTTCATACCGAGGAGGCACATCTAACCCGTCTATATACCGTCCCATCTCTCACAACTTTCTGCCGCACCCGGAAATAAAAAATCTGACCCACTACGCCAGATATTAATTATATGGAGGGCCCACCGGGGCTTGAACCCGGGACACCCTGCTTAAAAGGCAGGTGCTCTAACCAGCTGAGCTATGGGCCCGTCGTAAACCGCCGGGACTATCTGTCCGCTATTTCATGCTACTACGAACCGACTACCTGAGTCAATGCTTCTTTGAACTGCGGCCGCTCGCTGTATGCGCCAAGAATAAATCAACCACCCCCAATACCAAACCAGTTGTCGCTATATACCGCCAAGCACCGGCAAACATTTTATACAATTCCAAAGCCTGACCGTCCAGCGACATAAACTTGCCAAGCGGCATGACTAGCAAAGCTGCCGCCAGAAAAGCGATACCCGCCGCAGAAACAATCTTCATATGCTTTTTCTGGTACTTCGGCCCGCTAGCCAGCAGCGCGAACAACGGCGCTAACAATAATAATAAAACTGCAATCACGCCGTTCGGCAGCCAATCCAGCTCCATGCCGAAGCCGTCCAATATGCTGCCCAGCCAACTTGACCACCATTCAGCCAGTAAAAAACCAGTGGCCAGCGCCAATGCCAGCGGCCCGAACCGGCACGACGACACGAATGCAGCTGCGAAAATCACCGCCACAATTACGCCAAATAAAATCGCGACGCTCACTTCTGATCCTCCAGCTCAAACCTGACCAACAACCCCGGCTTAATTCCAAACTTTTTTGCCGTGCCCGCCCGCGTCTCTAAAACATAGCGTGCCGGCATCGGCGATTTATACACTTGATGCGGCTCAAAATCCGGCTCGACGCTATTCTCGACATGGACAACCTTCTTCTTATCGTTCAGCCAAATGATATCAATTGATGTTTCCATATCTTTCATCCACATTGGCAAATCGCCGTCTTTATCAAAAACAAAAATCATCGCTGCATCCCTGCCGATCGACGAGCGCCCGCCAAGACCCTTCTGCCTTAATGCGTCGTTATCGGCGACTTGCGCTTGTAGGATTGCCTTGCCAGCGTACACTGTCGTGGTTTTTGTGTTCATGGCAGTCATCGTGGAAGAAATCGCCCAGCCAATCATCCCCAAAACGCCAAGGATTATCAACCACTTCATTACCGTTTGAGCTGCCTGCATAACCTTATTATAACAAGTTTTATGAGAGCCGATACAGATTCATGCGCCAATGCGGTCTTTTTTGCTGCCGCGCTTAGCATTGCGGTCAATATAATCAATGATTCTGCCAGCCACATTACGGCCCGTAACTTTTTCAATGCCAAATCCCGGACTGGCGTTCACCTCCAGCACCAATGCACCGCGCTCCGAGCGCATAAAATCGACGCCTGCCACCGTCAAGCCCATCGCCTTGGCGGCTTTGACGCACATTTTTCGCTCGTCAGGAGTCAGTTTCACAATTTCTCCCAATCCGCCCTTATGCAGATTACTGCGAAAATCATCATCCAAACTCTGCCGCTTCATACTAGCCACCACTTGGCTGCCAACCACAAACGCCCGAACATCTGTGCCAGCCGATTCTTTGACAAACTCTTGCAGCAGCACGTTCGTGCCGTCAGAATCGCTGAGATAAAACGCTTGCATAACCGACTTAGCGGCTTTAATTGTCTCCGCCAGCACCACGCCGTTGCCATGCGTACCGCGCGCCAACTTGATAATCGCCGGCGTGCCGCCAATCTCGTCCAAGAGCACATCAATATCCGTTTCATTGCGCGAGAACACTGTCTTCGGGATTGCCACGCCAGCCCGCGCTAATAGCTGCGTCGAACGTAATTTATCCCGCGCCCGCGTAATGGCGATTGACCGATTCATAAAAAACGCTTGCGGATTCGCCATTTCCAATTGCCGCAGCACTGCCGTCCCGTAACGCGTCATATAGCTGGCAATCCGCGGGATAAATACATCAAAATTGCCGATTTCCCTGCCGCGATAAATGACTTTCGGATGCTGCTCATCGATTGACACATAGCAATTCTTATACTTAATAACCTTAACCTGATGTCCGTGTTTTTCGGCCTCTTCTTTCAGGCGAAGCGTGGAGTAGTTGATGCTGCCATTACTCAGGACTGCAATATTCATGATTGCTTGTCCTTTGGTTTATGGTATTTTTTATAAAACTTATGCGGATTTTTAGCTAGTTCTTTATTTAACCCCATCGTCCGCCTCTTCTTCGGACTTTTTACCTCATTCATACTGACATCAACCAGAAACTTACCGCTTAACGTCCGTCGTCCGATTAGCACCGGGAAATTATGCACAGCCCTATCAGACAAGTTAAACAACGCCTTGATCTTTTTACCCCCAAGAGTAATCGTAAAATGCGTCCGGTACTTAATAATTTCATGCCCGGAGGCGCTTTTTACCATCGCCACCGAATAATCGGTGCGCCGAAAAACCTTGCCGCTATAATGAGGTGATCCTTCGCCAAATAGCGAGAACTTCAGCACACCATCTCTGTCAACGCGAATATTGCTTGCCCACACCGAGGAGCCGTCGGCGCCAGTGTCAATTTTGGCTGGTACGCCAACAGCACGCGTACCAAAATCAACACGTACTGTACGACCAAGTATAGACTGCCGGCCCATTTATACAAACTCCGCATTAAAGCTATCCTGGATGAACTTAATCGAGCGCTCAATATTATCATTAACAATCACTACAACAACATCGCCAGGATGTGAAATTTCAGCGGCGTATTGAACCGCCTCATCTTCGCGTACAATTCGCTCTACCCTTGAACTATGGGTTTTTAAGCTATTGGCTAATATTTGCGATATATAGCCAATCCTTTGCGGAAAGCGTGAACCATTAATCTGCGAATCAGGCTGACGCCAGTAGCCGTCAATTTTATCATAAACGATAAAAGCGTCATAAGCTTCTGCGATATATTCGGCCGTTTCCTGAATTAACTCGTCTGTTCTATCATAAGCCAGGCGGATTACACCAATCACTCGACCGCCTTCCCCAGTCATGGTACGGGCTAACTCGCCAATCTGTCGCAAGGAAAACTTTTCATGCGCATAGTCGGCTAATATCTTCACTCCTCGCTGATTCTGTAGCAGCGTCAAGCGACCACCATATTTATCAAGTCGTACCGCTTCAAATGCTTGACGTAAATTATCTGGAAGATTGCCATCAAAATAACCGTATAGCGCCCCCATCGCCAATGCGAGGTTCCAAACCGATGGCCGAAACTTGCCACCAAACGACCACGGAACAGTCGAGACATCTGCCAATATCCTTTTCTCGCCACCTTTTAACAAAATAATCTGGTTGGCAGACTCATCAATAGTAATAGCCTCCCCGCCAGACTGTAAATGCGCTTTGATATCAAAGTGCGAAAATGCGAAACCAACTGGTATTTTATGGACGCCGTCAGGAATTTTATCAAAAACTTTAGCAACATACTCATCATCAGCATTAAATACCGCCCAGCCCCCTGGCTTAATACGCTGGAAAACAAACTCTTTAGCGCTAACTATATCATCTTTGCTCTGGATTCGGTCAGAACTACCAATATGATCCTCAAAAACATTAAGAAAAACCCCTACCTTATGATTCCGATACCCTAGCCCAGAAGAAGCACTGCTACCAAGAGCCGCCTCAAGCACCGCAACACCATCTACCAACTCCGGATTACCATAAATCTCCCACAGATAACGCCCCGGGCACACTGTTGGCGCTAAACGCCATATTTTTCTAGAATCATCCAGCGTGCTTTGACGCTCACCATTCACAAAATGCCCTGTCGTGTCAACCTTTATCGTGGGAAAGTTAAGACGACGCAAAACAGCCTCAATAACGTGAACTGTTGTCGTCTTACCTTTTGTACCAGTAACTGTGATGATTGAATCAAATCTGCGCATACATTAATTACTTTTGTATCATATAGTCACTATAAAGTAAATTGCTCCGCACCAACTCCACCACCTCTGCAACATAACATAAAGCATGTAAAGCATAAAGTTTGCACAAAAATAAGGTAGTCTCTAAGCTTATTCCTAGGAACTAGCTAACAATAAGAAAGAACTACCTTGTGGCATATTATGCGGGTAAAGATGTAGAAAAAGCAAGAGGCAATGCTATGCGGGAACTTATTCTCGAACGAAGAAGTATCGCTCAAGTCGCTAGAAGATACGGTAAGCATCGAACAACTATCTGGCGCTGGAAGAAGAACTTAATCGATTCATAGATTGTTATAACTATTGATAGAATCCACCTAGGAATAAACTTGCAAACTCCTTATGAGATGTTGCAAGGGTGGGGAGGTGTGTACGGAAATTGCAGTACATTTCAATTGCTGGTTGTGCTAATTCGCAAACTTATTTACAATAGACACATGGTGAGAATAATGAGAGGAAGAATTTATCCGCAAGCAGGTCTCCGTCGGTACAAGGAGACTTGTAAATCCTCAAGTCTTGAATATACAGATACCGCCCCCCCATGTTGTTTGAGCGACTGTTAAAATTAGGACGCGCGGCGTTAAATAGACTGATAACATCAAAACATAGCGACAAACCACAAAAAAAACAAAAAATCGGGACTTTCCTTGTCTACCGTATTCATCCCACCATACCAGAATCAGTGCTTGAGCTCAGACGTAGATATTACGACGAAGAAGAGCAAAACGAATAACCTGCAATAGCGCTATAAAGAACCTCTGCCTTATCGTTTCCTTTACTTATTTTCAGGAGTTTTTTTACTTTTTCTAATGCTATTCTTTGCAACTTTTTTCTGCTTATTCCTCTGTCCTCTGGCTACCACAACCACCACTGCCGTGATAATCGACAGTCCGGCTAAAATAGCCAGCGCGTAGGCATAGCCTGACAGCAGATAAATTAAAGCCAGCGTCACGCCGACAGCACCCCAGATAGTAATCAGCCGCCTGCCAAGCGCCAAGCCGATGATAACCATCAGCGAATGCTCGACCAGGAACAATATTTCCATAGCATTATCTCCCCTTAGCGCCAGGACAAGGGTCGATAAGCTGAACACAGTAAGCGCCAGCACCAAATGCGCGATGGTGTATACATGAGCATACCCTAGCCAGCGCCACGACATCACCGCCCCTGAAAGAATTGCTGCTGAACACAGATATGGCACCACTATGTCGTGAATAGGCGCAATTAGCATATGAATAGCAAATAAAATACCGCACAGTACCAAAAGGATACCCGAATCGAAATACGGAACATTCTTCTTCGGCAACCCCTCAGCTATTAGAGCACTGCCGTTGACTATCCACGTCAAGGTTGCCAGTAATACCGCCTCCGTCGCAACACTGGCTGGCATAGCCATCAGCAGTAAAGTCATCGACCAGCCGATGGCGCTCCAAAATGATGCATAATACCAATAAACTGATAATTTCTTGGTTCGCGCAGTCACGGCGGCGCTATAAAACACCGCAAAGATAATCAGCGAAACGATCGACATAAACTCAAGCTTAACGCCGAGCCACTCTGCAGTTAAGTAGAATAACAATACCAAACTTGGATGCGCCAATATCGCCATCGGCCGCCAATCCCGCTTGGCATACACTACCATATAAAGTGCCGCGACAGCTGCCAACCAGCCCAAGATTTTGAACGGCAATTCATATGCCGTCGATAGATTTATCATCGGTAATATCACCGCTGGTACCGCAGCAGCCAATAGAGTCATATCGCTAGTGATTGACGCTCGCTTATTCATCGCTAGCGACCAATACACTACCCCGAAGCCAACGAGCGCCACCCAAGCAGTGATGGTGAAACTGTCGCTTAGCGGTACACTCAACCAATGCAAGAATAACAGCACCAAAGCAATCGTCGCCAAGTATGCTCCGCCCAGATAACCGTTCTCACGCCGCCGATAAAACGTATAGTACAGCAGCGCTACTAACGGCAACCAAACCGCCGGATGAATAGACGAAAAGATAATCAAGATAGCCGCGCCAATGGCAGAATATAATAGCAATTCGCGACACTTAACGGCCGCCTCTTTGCGGTAATTGTACAGCCACTCTACTAATAACAGCAACGACAAGCCGTTCAACCACGCCATCAAAATAGCAAGATTTTCGCCAGCCATCTTGAAATACAAAGCCATCAGCAGTGCCATCAGAAGTAGAGAAGTATGAATACCAATCACTAAGCCATAAACCTTCTCACGCCACGCAGCAATACCCATGATGATAGCGGCAACTGCCACCGAATCTGACAGATACAGCATGCCTTCTCCTGCTGGATAAGCATTCAAAAAAGCTAAGGCTATAAACACCGTCATTAACCACCAAGCGGCCGCAGCGCCGTACACTAATATTGCTTGACTTTTAGTAATATTTGGACGTTTCAAGACTAATAATCGGCAGACAACCGGCAGGAAAGTCATAAGCATAAAGATAGAGTAATGTGCATGCAGGGCTGTTATGGGATTGAGGCTAAATAGCCTGACACCAGCCGGCACTAACAAAATTCCAGACGTTACTACCATGCCGCCAAAACGGGCGCGGCGCAGCAATGCAAGCGCCATAAAACTTACTGCCGATATCATACCCAGCAGGATAAATATAATCATATCTCTTAGCGGACTTTCGACAGCAGCTATAGTCGATACAGCAGTCAGCGAAGCAACGAAACTAACCCACAGCACTATTTCGTGCTGCTTGTCAGGCTGCTTTTGGACATACGTCGATCTGACAGACCAAATCATATTACCAAGTGCCGCTACCCCCAGCGCTACACCCGTAACCAGCCTGTCGTTATTCGATAAGTACAGCGCAAAACTAGCAGTCATCGCCATCAGCAGCACGCGCGCCGTCGTTAGTTCATACGTGCGCATATCCTTTGATTTCTCGACGAGGGCAACAGTAAAATAATATATAACGCTGATGAGCAGCAGCATACTGACGTCAAGCGTTCCCATATGCACCGACGAACCGATAGCGAGAAGCAAAGTGGACGGGACGATAAACGGATTAACCAGTGTCAACGGCTCGGTGAATTGGCGTGGAAAACGACTAGAAAAATACGCAGCCAAGGTCATCAGACATCCGAACAATAGCACCGCAGCATAATACCACACCAACTGAGCATGCATAACAGCCGGCAAGCTGGT
>CAUUWX010000006.1:0-37183 GCA_963549225.1 uncultured Candidatus Saccharibacteria bacterium
TGCCCTTAATATGGTCAAGCTTATCAATCACGCCGCGCAAGTCGCCGACGCCATCATCATTAGAATCCTTAAACGATCGCGGATAGATTTGATAAAATCCGTTAACGTCGCGCCATTTCTTTGCCATAATCACCCCCTCTTATTTATTATATTAAAAATTAAAATTTACTTTTTGTTAGCGCGCTTTCGCTCATTAGCGTCAAGGTAGCGTTTATGCAGGCGCAAGGACTTTGGCGTTACTTCCAACAGCTCGTCATCCTCGATGAAGTCTATGCATTGCTCCAGACTAAACTGCGTAAATGGCGTCAATTGCACTGTGCCATCGGACGATTTGGAGCGCATGTTGGTTAGGTGTTTAGCCTTGCAAACGTTAATCTCAATATCTTCTTGGCGATTGTAAATACCGACGATCATACCAGCGTACACTTCCGTGCCAGGTCCGACCAAGAGTTCGCCGCGCGCCTCAGCCGCCTGTAGCGCATACGGCGTCGTCGTACCGGCTTCGAAAGCAATCAGCACGCCGCCGCGGGTTTTTGGCAATTTGCCGCCCAGCGGTTGGTAGCCGTACGGCAGGGAATTCATAATCACGGTGCCTTTGGTGGCGGTCAATAGTACGTTGCGTAGACCAATCAAGGCTCTTGTCGGCAATACATAGGTGATGCGGGTAGCACCGCTGGTGGTGGTTTCTTGCGATTTCATTTCGGCGTGGCGCGTACCGAGTTCTTGGCTAATCGCGCCGATGAATTCGCTGCTAATCTCGATTTGCAGTTCTTCGATTGGCTCTTTTTCCACGCCGTCCTCGGTAATAGTGACCACTTGCGGGCGGCCGACTTCAAACTCAAAGCCTTCGCGCCGCATGGTCTCGATCAAGACACTGAGATGCAGCTCGCCGCGGCCAGACACTGTAAAGCCAATGCCGTTTTCTTCAACGCGCAGCGCCACGTTGGTCTCCAGCTCCCGCCGCAATCGGTCGCCGATTTGCCGCGAGGTGGTAAACTCGCCCTCACGCCCTTTCATCGGGCTGGTGTTTGGACCCAAGTACATGCTCAGCGTCGGTGCTTCGATGGCGATCGTTGGCAAGGCTTCCGGCTGTTCTTTGTCGGCAATCGTATCGCCAATGTGCGCTTCACTGACACCAACCAGCGCCACGATGTCGCCGGCAAACGCTTCGTCAAGCTCTTCGCGGTTCAGTCCGCGGTAGCCAAAAACTTTCTCAATTCGCGCTGAACCTGACACTTCGCCGTGCTTCAGCAAGCTAACCGCCAGGCCGCGCTTAACCGACCCGCGAGTAATCCGCCCAATAGCGTATTTGCCCTGGAAGGTGTCATACTGCAGGCTGGTCACCAGCATCTGAAAACCGCCGTCAGCCGTGACGCTCGGCGCCGGGATATCGTTGATAATTGCTTCAAAAATTGGTGTGAGATCGGCGTCTTCGCTCGGGTCAGCAGGGATCTCCCGCCACGCCTTGCCATCGCGCCCAACGGCATAATAAATCGGATAGTGTAGCTGGCTATCATCAGTCGCTAGTTCCAGAAATAGATCGCTCAGCTCATCTTCAACCTCAGCGATTCGCCGGGCAGGTTTGTCAATTTTATTGATCACCACCACCGGCCTCAAGCCCAGTTCTAGCGCCTTGCTCAACACGAACTTCGTCTGTGGCATCGGCCCTTCCTGTGCATCAACGATCAACAGCACACCGTCCGCCATCTGCAGTGTCCGCTCGACCTCGCCTGAAAAGTCGGCGTGTCCTGGCGTGTCGATGATATTGATTTTATAATCACCGTAAAAAATCGAGGTCTGTTTGGCGGTGATGGTGATACCGCGTTCGTGCTCCTGATCGCCCGAATCCATGATCAATTCCTGGCTCATCTCGGCCTGGTTGTCGCGAAATGTGCGCGACTGTTTGAGTAGCCCATCAACCATGGTCGTCTTGCCGTGATCGACGTGGGCAATAATGGCAATATTTCGAATCTTGCTAGCGTCCTTCATAAAAATATGGTCTGATGTTAACGCAGACCTTCCTTTGGTGATTAATTGTAGCACAGATGAGCGGGGATGAGAAGATTAGCGTTTATTAAATAATTTAGCAGGCGTCAAGGCTATGCTGATTATCGCGAAAAACTACAGGATATATAGTAGCATCCGGGTCGCTGTTAAGAATTTCGTCGGGGATATTTGTCTGATACATAGTTCCTGTATCGGGTAGATGTTTGTATATTCTGTGACATAAGATAATTGCTAGGGCATGGACCGCCAATCTACTTGTCGTAATGAAGTTTCCATATTTCTTTTGTTCAAGATATGGCGGTTTTTCTGGTGTGAAACAAGCAATATAAGTAAGTAATTTTTTGGATTGTTCTTCCTGCCAACCACAAGCGGTAATGTCATCGGATTTGCTAAGCGGGCTAGTATCGTTGCCAGTTGATCCACGCATATAGAGGTTATGTAGTTGCCTATGAGAACCTTCTTCGGCAATGGCGATGTTAATAGCACTACTATCCGGGTAGCAATAAGCTATGCCTATAGGAACTATAAAAGAGCCACTACCTTGTATATCAAACAATCCGACATATATATCTGGAGATTTCTGGTTTAGCATAGTAGACTATATTTTTAGCAAATTCTATTTATTATTGCAATATATGTCGGAATTATTCTGAAATTAAAACGCGCTCCGACCGGTATGCTCGCGCTATTTTCAATGCTGTTCTGGCAATCGGCCCAGCAGCCAGTATTTGCCACCAAAACGCCGCGCAGAAATTCATCGGCCAAGCCAAGGCAAAGCGCAGCGGCAACTCGGTTAGCGGCGTACCAGCCAAGACAAGCCCGATCAAGCTCATCGCCAGCGACATACCCGTCACCATACACACCGTTCGCGCCAGTGCACGAGCTTCTACACTGTCCTTCGCGCGGACAAAACGCTTCATAGTTTTTTGCGCCAGATTCGACACGATCAAACTCTCAACAATCATAACAATGGTAAGAATCACCGGCTGTAGTATCAGCGCTCTTCCTAGCGATTCCATTGACACGCCAGCGTGTAAAAATGTATTCAGCAAATTCATGAAAATTGACATAGTAAACGCCATGACGACGCCATAAAATATTCCTTCTCGCTTAGTGCGGGGCATATTTCCTCCTTTGATTAATGATTTTTTGGCAACAAAAAAGATGCGCTTTATCGGTGCAACTAGGGTGTTTTATATTTACAACATTACGCTTTTGCTGGTAGATCTAGCGAAATTCAACCACTACAAAAGCAACGTATTGACCTCTGAAAATCTTAGCAGGGCGGCGGGTTTTTGTCAAGGATTCGCCTAGTGCTATTTCGACGATTTTTGCGATATCTTTACAAGAACAGGTACGCTATTTGATGTATAATTATAATGTGATTAAAGAAGCTATAATAAAAAAGATTACATTACTGTATAAGTTTAAGTTCGGCAAATAAAATCATCTTGTTAAATGATATAAAATATAAAGACTTAGTTAAATAGGAGAATTAAACCAATGCCTCAAACATCACACTCAAATTCAGCTTTACAATTATATAAATTCTGCCCAAAATGCGGCGGTAAATTTGTTCATCGCGGCGGCAATCATCTGAAATGCCAAGACTGCGACTATAGCTATTTTGTCAATCAAGCGCCGACCGCCGGAGTAATTATTTTTAATAGCGAGGGTAGGGTAATGATGGCTAAGCGAAAGTTTGAGCCGAAAAAAGGAACATGGCAGTCAATCGGCGGATTTGTCGGATTAGATGAATCTCTGGAAGAAGCCGCCGTGCGCGAGGCTAAAGAGGAGCTTGGCGTGAATATAGAAATAGATCATTATCTAGGCAGCTTTCCTGAGATTTATGAGTTTAGCGGAGTTGCTGTACCGTTTTTAGCAATTTACTTTACTGCAAAAATAATTGATGGCGACCCGATGCCAAATGATGACGTAGCGGAAATTGGCTATTTTACACGCGATGAGCTGCAAAAACTAGATATTACTTATCCTGCACTGCGTGAATTATTGCTTGCAAAAATGTCTTAAGCTTATTTTAGTACTATTGCTCCGGAGTCGTGTTATGGCAGGGAAGTTAGCTGTGTTATCCAACGCTAAAGATAAACAGATTCAACAAGCTGAGCAAACTTTTTAGTAGGGACACTCTCAATGTAGACGCTGGAATGGTCTAATGTCTCTGATTGTTCAATACGATCATTAGTTAGCGTCAGGCTATCTGGCAGTTTATCGGTGATTTGCATTGCTTGCATTAGTTCGCACAATGCATAACATCCAACAAGCAGTATCTTCGGCGTTATGCGCCGCGCGCCAGGCTGTATTCGTTCTTTAACGCTGCCTCTATCGTACCAAGCGCGGACGACGGAGTCGAGTTTGTCGCAATTCCAACCTCTCGTGATTATACCTACTATTGATGTTCCATCGGCGCGGCAAATCCGCTCATTATCTTGAGACGGTCGTAAATCCTTATGGTTACCGCCGCGCTGTAGAGTTAAATCATATCGTATGACGTCGCCAATAGAAATACGGCTGATTATCCCAAGTGTTGCCTACTTTCTGGTGGCATGCTTATCAGGCTGAAGCTGGCGCGCCTCAACAACTGCTGGAATTTGCCTTCGACGAAACACACCTTTTTCTATCGATAAAGAAGTTTCATATGTTTTTGCGTCGATTGCATCAGGCCTCTCGAACGTTTCAGTCATAAATTGGTGGAGATAGAGGGACTCAAACCCTCGGCCTCAGCAATGCGAATGCTGCGCTCTATCAGCTGAGCTATATCCCCGTGAATTGAATCAAAAATGGTGGGAAATACAGGGCTTGAACCTGTGACCTCACGAATGTGAATCGTGCGCTCTAGCCAACTGAGCTAATTTCCCGCACCAGCCGCGATTTTCCTCAATAAAAACCGCTCAGAGATATTTTATACCAAAACGATGAAAAAAGAAAATTATACTGCGCTGATTTGTGTTATAAAAGTGTGAAAAGTTTTTTAATCAAGCAAAGACCTAGTAGAGCGAAGCTGAACTACCGCATACTAAAAGTAACGTCAACCTTTTTGACATTCGCACCAAGCACTTCTTCTAGCTGCTCGGGATTGGTAACTTTGCCGATGCGAACGTACTTATATGGAGTGTCAATTGATTTATAAAACAAGACAATCGTTCGTACGCCGTATAGCATAATGTCGCCTGTCTCGACTCGTTTGGGTTTCGTGTGATTTGCTGGCAAATCTTCCGGCGAGGCGGCAAATTTTTCATTTGCCAAATGGTCTTCCATCTTCACTGTAAAAGGAAGCTGAGTGAAGAGAGTTCGTGTCGTTTCATTCTCCGCCAACCTCACGTCAAATTTCTTATCGCCAACCGTCATAACGATATCCGGACTAAAAGGCTTATTATGCTTAGGCTTGATAGCGGTTTGTTTTGGCGGTTCGCTGAACTTATCACGATAAAAATAACAAGCCGCTCCTCCGGCGAGAATAACCAGAATGGCAGCTATAAGCAATATTTTATTCATACGCATTATGATAACAGTATAACAAACAAAAATCTCTCTTGATAGCTCTTTGTTATTTATGTATGGATATGAATGTAAAAATTCTTCAACAATTCAGATTTGGTGCGGATGAAAGGACTTGAACCTTCACGCCGTGAGGCACATGCTCCTAAGGCATGCGTGTCTACCAATTCCACCACATCCGCATACTCAATTGTTAAGGACACGCTCCGTGTCTACTAATGACTTACGTTACCCACGCAGTCACCACATCCGTATAACTAATTGTTAAGCGCACATCCGCGCACTTCCAAATTATATCAAAGCAAAATGTACTTATCAACTGAGCGCGCTTATGCTAAAATTAAATCAATAGACCAAGGAGGATTGATGAATAAAATTGCGACATATCTGAATGAGCATTTGGCGGGTGAAGTCATTACTCATGATTCTGTTTTACGCCAAGCCGAGACAGACGGCAGTATTCTGGCGCGTCGGCCAGACATGGTGGTGCGGGCGGCTGATATGAATGATATTCGCAAGGTGCTGCGCTTTTGCTCGCAGTTGGCGGAAAAAGGTCACGTGCTGCCAGTTTTTGCCAGAGGTAGCGCTACAGACGCGACGGGAGCAGCGATCAATAAAGGCATCGCAATTGATTTGAAAACACACATGAACCGAGTGGTGGGCAGCGATCCGAAGCAGCGGCTGATTCATGTTCAAGCCGGACTCGCTGTTTCGGCGGCAAATGCGGCGCTGACGACGCACAAAGGATTAGGTTTACCAAACGTTTCTTACACCGACGAAGACGGAACGATTGGCGGCGCGATAAACACTTCTCCGGCTGGCACGATGACGGGTGCGCACGGCTTTTTCGCCGATACGGTTCAGCAATTGGAGGTCGTCTTAAGCAATGGCGACGCTATTCAAACCGGGCGGATTTCCAAGCGCGAACTGAATAAGAAAAAGGGCTTGTCGACATTTGAAGGCGAAGTTTACCGGGAAATTGACAACTTGATCGCCGATAATGCAGAGCTAATTTCTCAGCTTGATCCCGGTTTGCCGGATACGGCGGGTTATAGCGCGATCGCCAAAGTCAAACAGAAGGATGGGTCGTTTGACCTAACGCCGTTATTTATAGGCAGCCAGGGAAGTTTGGGTATTGTTTGCGAGGCGATTTTACGCGCGAACTTCGTTCATCCGGAATATTCGGTGGTCGCTGCGCCATTTAAGCATATTGCCGATGCTCAGGAGGCGGCAAGTTTGGCGATGAAAAATAAAGCAGCCTCGGTCGAATTGATCGACGGGCGGATTTTACGCCAGGCATATCTGGCGGGCAAGCGGCTTGAGTGGGCGCCGAAGGAGTGTTTCAGAGGCGCGGTTGTCATCGCGATATTTGATGAATTCTCAGACCGTGCGCGGGTGAAAGCCGCTAAGAAAATGATGAAGAAGTTAAGCGCTATAGACGCCATAAACATTTCATTGATTGACATGGAAGTCCAAGGATTGGCTAGTTTGCATTCTAGTTTGGCTTTGATGGAAGCGCCAAGCGAGCCGCATATGACCGCGCCAAGGGCCTTTTCCGGAATTTGGCTGGCAGATCAGCAGATCGCTGGTTTCGCGGAGGATTTGAAGGCTCTGGAATCGACGTACGGCTATGCGCTGCCTATGTTTGTCGATTTTAGTAATAATTATACGGCCTTATATCCGAAGTTTGATAGTAAAAAAGTTAGCGAACGCCAGAAGATTTTGCAATTGTTTGCAGAGGTGGCGCAGCTTGTTGATAAGCATGAAGGCTCGTTTGCGGCGTTTGGCGGCGATGGCCGGCTGAAGTCGAGTTTTATGTACAAGCATATGCCAAGCGACGAAAAACAGTTGTATGCCAAGGTGAAAAAGATTTTTGACCCGATGGGAATTTTCTGCCCGGGCGTGAAAGCGGAAACGCCGATGAAAGATTTGGCGGCAGAAATGAACGCGTGGTGCAAAATTCGTAATCAAGCTTGATGTTGGATTTCTTTTGGATTATAATAATCAGTACGCGGATGTGGCGGAATTGGTAGACGCGCTAGCTTCAGGTGCTAGTGCCAGCAATGGCGTGAAGGTTCAAGTCCTTTCATCCGCACCAAGGTATGGAAAATTTCGGAATTGTCGCTTGAAATGGCGACTTTTTCAATTTTGTGCTATGGTAGTCTCCATCGCGTAACTTCCGCTGGTGGAAATACTGCCCAGCATCTTGTCGAATGCCGCTTTGTTCTTTTTCCAGGTAGTTTCCGCTGAAGATAAAGATATTGCGCGGACAATACCATCGTTTTTGCCGACGACAAGGCGGATTTTTATGATGAACGACGAATACTCTATTGGGCAGCTGGCAGTGACAGAAATCAATCCTACGACGCCGTTTGTATCGGATTTGTCGGGGGATTTATTGACGCTTGGCTTCTGCTTGCAACCGATATTGCCAGCCGAGGCAAGTTCATCGCGGATTTGACTTGGGTCAAACTCATTCAAAAGAGATTCCCGCAAGGTTTCATAATATTCCGGCAGGGCATTGGTCGGTGACGTTTGCTGCTTCATCTGGCTGATTAGCAGAACTGACGACGATTTGTTATCCTTCAGCGAACCGTCGCCGTAAATCACTCGAGTTACGGTGTCATCTGATGTATCTCTTGCTTCTTTATTGTATTTTTTCCATTGCCTGGGCAATAACCAAGATGTGCGGTCTAGCGAAGTTCGGGTCAAGTCTTCCTCTTTAACCAAATCGCACGTGTATACCAAATAACTGAACGTAGCGACGCCGCTGATGATTGTTATGAGAATGAGTTTGATAATTTTGTGTTTTTTCATGAGGTATTAAGCTTATGATAGCAAATTTTTAGTGTGGAGGGAAGAATGCGGCGAAAAGAAATATACGCGCTGGCTTGAACTTGTAGACTTTATCTAAGTAATTGAACTAGGCTCGGGGTTTATTGCTGGGTGTGGCTTAGCAAGAACTCTCCAAAAGTTCTAAGTCTTTCTTGTATTTCTTCAATATGTTTTACGGATCTTCTGCCCTCATTATTATGAGAGTTGTTAACGTGTACTGCGAGATCTCTAAGAAGAGAAAATGCACCTTTGATGAGCTCTGTGTCGTTGCGTAAAACACGGTCAACTATAAGATTTGCAAGAGCATTGGATGTGTCTTTAATTATATTAAGATATGCATAAGCTGGAGAATTGTCGTCAACGGGTGATGCCTCATCATCCCTACTAGCAATATCTATGCACTGAATAAGACCACTAGCTCCCCAGGCGACACGTTTAGCGTAGCCGTCATACACTGAAGTACTATCTTCAATGTATACGGCTCCTTCCATCAAACAACGATTTAGTTCATTAATCCCACTGTTAAGAATATTAGCATACACCAGAGATGTTTGACCAGCATGACTCTCTGGGTTATCTGGAATTTTAGGCTTCGCCCACTTAACGAGATGGCCAATTGACTCGTTAAGTATTCTGGTGTAGTACGCACTTTGAGGATCTGAAGGGTCTTCAGTAAATGTAGATATTTTGATATCGTGAATCGTACCCTTAGGTTCTTCCTCGTTGCTTTCGCTTTCGCTTGGCTTGTATAGTATTCTTTCTTGCTCATAATAACAATACTATCACTTTATAAGAAAAATGTCAACTATCTTGTCAAGTTTTTCTGTTTTTTACAACTTTTGCTAAAATAACAGAGATGCAAGACACGCGGAATGTAATCGATAAATTCAAAGGCCGGAGCGAGGCGGAGATTGTAAAAGAGTTGGACGCCAAGGATCACGGCTTGGTGATCGCTCTGGAAAATACCGAGCGGGATTTTAATATGGGGACGATTGTCAGGAGCGCCAATGCGTTTGGCGTACGGCAGATTTATGTGATTGGCAGGCGGCAATGGAATAAGCGCGGCGCCATGATGACGGATAAATATTTACACGTGCATTATGTCGGTTCGACGGCAGAGTTTGTCGAGTTAATGCGGACTGAAGACAGAGAAATTATTGCGATTGATAATATCCCAGGTAGCGTCAATATGTCGGAGACGAACTTACCAGAGCGCGCGGTGCTAGTGTTTGGTCAGGAAGGGCCGGGAATTTCCGAGGAGATGGCGCAGGCGGCAGATAAAATTATTGCCATTGAACAGTTCGGCTCGACCCGCTCCATCAATGTTGGCGCGGCAGCGACTGTGGCGATGTATTGCTGGCTACAACAGCATGTGTTAAATTAAGATCTTTCGTTCTGCGGCAAGTTTCCTAGTCGATTTTTTGTAAAACAATCCCGGTTCTGGCCGGCAAATATACCTGCAGCTGATGTCCATTTTCCTGGGGCGAGGTAAAATATCGCGTTGAATCGTCGATGCGATTTTGTCCGCCAAACCGCTTGTCGTCGCTGTCCAAAATTACATTGTATGACCCAGCCGCTGCCGGCACGCCATAATCCGTCCACGACTGGTTGGGTGAAAAATTCATAATAAACAGCAGATCGCCGCGTATGAAACTAACCACATGGTCGTGTTGGCGAATGGTGAGATAGTGGATATTTGGGTCGTCAACCGCTTGGATGAGTTTCATCAGGCTGGCGTCAAATTCGCCCAGCCATTGGTATTTGAGAAAGCCGTTGTCGCGTAAACTCCACTGGCGCCGGGCGTGCTTGAACGACCAATTATTACCTTGGCGCGGAAAATCGATCCATTCGGGATGCCCAAATTCATTACCCATGAAATTAAGGTAGCCGCCACCATGTAGTCCGGTCGTCAGCAGCCGAGTCAGTTTATGTAGGGCTATGCCGCGTTCCACCGCCAGGTCCGGATCGTCTTTGTTCATATGCCAATACATTTCTTTATCAATCAGGCGAAAAATCAGCGTCTTATCACCAACCAAGGCCTGGTCGTGACTCTCGGCGTAGGTGATGACCTTTTCCTCTGGGCGGTGCGAACTTAAGGTGTGCACCAGCTCGCCCAAATCCCAATCTTCATCACGCCTCTCCTTCAATGTCTTGATCCAGAGGTCGGGCGCGCCCATCGCCAGTCGATAATCAAAGTCTAGGCCGCCGTGTTCTGTCGGTGCCGCCAAGCCCGGTAGCCCGCTCATCTCCTCGGCAATGGTCGTGACATCGGGGCGAACGGCGTGAATGACGTCATTTGCCAGTCTGAGATAGACCAAGGCGTCCTTATCGACATCGTCGCCAAAATAATCATCATAACTGGTGAAGCTTTTTCCCAAACCGTGGTCGTGATATAGCATGCTGGTCACGCCATCAAACCGAAAACCGTCAACATGGTACTCATCCAGCCACCAGCGGCAATTACTGGCTAGAAAGTGCAGCACTTCCGGCTTGCCATAATCAAACAGCCGCGAATCCCACGCTGGATGATCGTGAGCTTTGAAATATTGCGTTGGATCACCTGCGAAATTACTGAGGCCTTCGACTTCATTTCTGGCGGCATGAGCATGAACGATGTCAATAATGACGCGCAGCCCCAATCCGTGCGCCGTATCAACCAACCGCTTAAAATCATCGGGCGTGCCAAACCGCGACGACACGGCGAAAAAATTGCTGACGTGATAGCCGAAGCTGCCGTAGTACGGGTGCTCGGCGATGGCCATCAGCTGAATGGTGTTGTAGCCCGCCTGCTTGATGCGCGGCAGGACGCCCGCGGTAAATTCATTGAAGCTGGCGACTTTTTCCTCCTCGCTGCTCATGCCGACATGCGCCTCGTAAATCAGCGGCACGCGCGGCGCAGGCGGAATGTCATGCTGCCATTGGTATGGCTCATCAGGCTGCCACACGACCGCCGAAAACTCCACCGAATCATCATCTTGGACGACGTAAGTAGTATATGATGGCAAGCGCCAACCAGCTCCGCCCGGCCAATATACGCGCAGTTTAAATTTGTCACCGCGTTTAACAGCGCTCAAAGGTAGTTGGACTTCCCACTCGCCATGCTTGGTAGGCCGTAAGGTAAATTCTTCCGATTCACACCAATCAGAAAAATCGCCAACCATCACTATGCGCGTAGCATTCGGCGCCCATTCTCTAAAAATCCAACCATCTTGAGTGCGGTGCAGTCCAAAATGACGAAATCCCAGCGCAAAATCCGCCGGCGATTTTCCATCCAGAACCTTCGTTAGCGTCGACGAAATATAAGCCTCACGGGCGTTGATGACGTCCTCGTGCGGTGCTAACCACGGATCAAGCTCAACCAGCGTTTTCTTGCTCATGGTTATAGTATACCGCATAAGATGGTGTTTATGCTTGAAGCTCGTCACGTTGCGATATACGATACATATATGGATTTGTGGTGCGGCGAGTAAATTGGACTGTAGTTTGGCGGTGATTTATAGCGGAAGATGCTTTGCCCTCATACATGAAATATACAAATAAAATTGTAAAAATAGAAAAAATATATTATGATAAAAATCATGTCAGAAGAATTATCCCCGTATAACGAAATTAATAGTATCGAAAGAAATCTTAGTTGTGACGAAAAAGTTGTGCTTAGCGTGTACGATCTTGCTAAGACTTTAGGCGTGCCTCCTGGTGAGACGGTAGCACCGTTACGTCCAGATGAGGTCGATAATGCTGAAATTGTTTATAATAAAATGCGAGATCCAAATCGTGATTATCATGGAGAAGACTGGGAGTCGTTGCCTATCGCTTGGGAGAGTCCTTGTGTTCCAGTTACTGCAGATATGGCGCAAAAAGTGCGAGAATTCTTGGCGACTTGCAGGGGGGGAGAGTCGAATAGCGGCGATGATACAGAAAGAAAGACGACGGCATTAAAAGTATCTATTGGACGGTATATGATGGAAGGTGTTGACACAGTACCGGATGAACCTTCTCCTGATGTAATAATTGACGTAGATTGTAGTAGCGGCGGAGTGAGAATTCATGGCGTTAAGACGGAAACAGGCGGCTATGAGTTTAAGCGGACTGTTGTAGATTATATTGATGGTGAACCGGTTCCAGAATATGAAGATCCGCTGTCAGATGATACTCTAGAGACGCTGGCTGAAATAATTGAGTATGTTAATGATGGTACTTGGCAAAATGAACAGGAATATCTTCGCGTAGAGCAAATACTTGGAAAAGAAGAGTCGTGGGAACCGCGTACGGTGGATGACAAAACGAAAAGTTTTTATGTCGGGGATGTTTTGCAATTTTTGTCTGGACGCACATTAGTTCCTCGTAGAAATGGTTCTGATAATATGGGCATGATGCTGCAGATCGCTGATCATGTTACGGACGATCCTAACACTTCTACAATTACAGGTCCTGTGCGTATATTTGGCGAGGTGAGAGAGTTCTTGCTTGAGAATGAAGAAATTGCCGAGCTGTTGAAGAGTTCCGGTGCTGAAACGGTAAAAATCTCGTCGGCATCAGAGGCGGCTGACTATCTGCGCGGTGTTATTGATCAATATGGGGAGACGCACATTGCACTAGAAAAGATGCCTGAGGGCAGGCATGTTGTGATTGATAGGCTTACTGAAGAGGCTATTGAAGCATTTCAGAGAGGAAAAAAGATTATTAGACTTGGCGACGAAACAGACTTTTAATTATTGGCTTGGGTCATTTTAAAAACCTAAGTTTTTTATGAGTTCTTTGGTTTATTTGTCTGCTAGGCAATCTATCGCGAGGCAATCCTCAGGATATTTCATGATATAATCAGACAGATTATGCAGCAAAAACCATTTTCTTTTGAAATAACGTCTAGGCTCGACGACACTTTGGCGCGTACCGGTATTATTCACACGCCGCACGGGGATATTAAAACGCCGGCATTTATCGTGGTCGGCACTAAGGCTAATATCAAAGCGATGCTGCCCGAGATGGTGGCGGATGTTGGTGCGCAGGCGGTGCTGGCGAATGCCTATCATCTGTATTTGCAGCCGGGTCATGAACTTATCGAGAAGGCCGGCTATTTGGCTAAGTTTATGCACTGGGACGGGCCGACGTTCACTGATAGTGGCGGCTTTCAGGTGCTAAGTCTGGGCTCTGGTTTTAAGAAAGTATTGGCTATGAGTACCGATGTTGATGAGGAGATCGCTATCGCTAAAAAATCGTCGCGCCACGCTTGGGTGGATGAAAACAGCGTAATGTTCAAATCGCACCTGGACGGCTCGTACCATAAATTTACGCCGGAATTATCCATGCAAATTCAGGCGGGCATTGGCGCCGACATTACTTTTGCTTTTGACGAGCTAACCTCGCTGATTGATCCATATGATTATCAGGTGGAGGCATTGGCGCGGACGCACGCTTGGGCGGAGCGCAGTTTGGCAGAAGTAAAACGTCTGCGTGAAGCTCGTCCCGACAAGCCGTATCAAGCACTATTTGCCGTGCTGCAAGGCGCAAATTATGAAGATTTACGCAAGCAAACGGCTGAATTTTTAGGCGCGATGGATTTTGACGGCTACGGCATCGGTGGCGCGTTGGAAAAGGAAACCATGGTGCAGACGATTCAGTGGGTCAATCAGATCTTACCCGAGAATAAGCCACGGCATTTGCTCGGTATCTCTGAGCCGGACGATATCTTTGCGGCGATTGAGCAGGGAATTGACACCTTTGACTGTGTCAGTCCGACGCGCGTGGCCAGAAACGGTGCCGCCTATACGCCGTTTGGGCGGGTCAATGTTCGCGGCCAAAAATACCGCGAACTGTTTGAACCAATTATGGAAAATTGCGATTGCTATACCTGCCGCCATTATACTGCTGCCTACCTCTGTCATTTGCTGCGCGCTCGCGAATCTCTGGCTGGCACATTGCTGTCGATCCACAATGAACGATTTATCGTTAAACTGGTTGATGACATCCGCGCCAGCCTAGAGAACGGGACATTTTACGAGTTTCGCGAGGCGTTTCTTCATAAATATTATGCAAAATCATGAAAATTAGCCCATAATGCTTTACTTCTGATATATAAAATAATACAATTTACCTAACTAAACAGAGGTGTTTGGTTCGTAGTATTAACAAGTCCGAAGCGGACGGAATAGGAGGAACAATATGGGTAGTAGAGAAAGATATTTTGGTACGCCAGAAAATTCACTATTAAGACGGGGAGCTGCAGCCGTAGTAGCTGGAATGTTAGCGTTGCCTCTTTCCGCCTGCGGAACGACAAACGCAACTGGCTCAAACAGCGGCAGCGAGGTTTCTACTGGCGTAAGTAATGGCGATGAGGCAGCACCGGGTGTGAACCATAATAGTGATAATGGCCAATGGGAAAAAGTTGAAGCTACAGCGGGCACCAACACTGACCCAAGTATCGGTTTCGCCGTGGTTGATGGAACTCTGACAGCTTGTATGGGAGATGATTTGCTTCGTTTCAATTCGCCAGATCAAACAGTATCTCCTATACCTGTAACTAGTGAGAACCTTGTTTCTGCTAATGATCCAGCTTGCATAGGATCTCGTCCCGACAGCAGTAGCGGATGGACTGAGTTTAAAATAGGTGGCCGTACTAGTACTAGGCCTGAAAGTTTTGTATCATGCGTGACCTACAGAGAAGCGGGCGAAGAAAAGAAGGCGGAAATTTACGCATTAGGCAATGGCGATCCGATAACACTAAGGGGCGGATGTCCTTTTACTAAAGAAACCAACTCTTAAAATAAAACAGTTTTCATATCTAAATTACCTAACCGTTATTTACAATTATTCGGTTATTCGCTATAATTAAACGCATACGCCGTGAGGTCTGTTTAATGGACTGTACCCGCGTGAAAATATAATTAAATAAAGGAGAACTTCTACAAATGGCAGATGCATTTGACCGAAGCAAACCGCACGTTAACGTGGGTACAATGGGCCACGTTGACCACGGTAAGACGACGCTGACTGCTGCAATTACCGCAGTGTTGGCAAAGCGCCTCCCAAGCGCAGTTAACAAACCCGTTGCGTACAATCAGATTGACAATGCTCCGGAAGAGCGCCAGCGCGGTATTACGATCGCTGCTTCGCACCAAGAATACGAGTCGCCAAAGCGCCACTATGCGCATGTTGACATGCCAGGCCACGCTGACTACGTCAAGAATATGATCACTGGTGCTGCCCAGGTTGACGGCGCAATCTTGGTGATTGCTGCAACCGACGGCCCAATGCCGCAAACCCGCGAGCATGTGCTGCTAGCAAAGCAGGTTGGCGTGCCAAAGATCGTTGTCTTCCTTAACAAGATGGACATGGCCGACGCAGACATGGTCGAGCTGATCGAAGAGGAAGTCCGCGAGCTGCTTGCCAAGAACGGCTTTGACGAGAATGCTCCAATTATCAAGGGCTCAGCTCTTAAGGCATTGGAAGGCGATGAGAAGTACGAAGATTCCATCATGGAACTAGTCGAGGCTATGGACGAATACATCCCAGAGCCGAAACGTGACCTGGACAAGCCATTCTTGATGCCAATTGAGGATGTCTTCTCAATCAAGGGTCGCGGTACTGTGGCAACTGGTCGTATCGAGCAGGGTGTTGTTAAATTGAACGACGAAGTTGAAATCGTTGGTTTGAAGCCAACTCAGAAGTCAGTGGTGACTGGTATTGAGGCATTTAAGAAGAGTCTTGATCAAGGTCAAGCAGGTGACAACGCTGGTGTCTTGCTGCGCGGTATTGAGCGTACTGACATTGAGCGCGGTCAGGTTCTGTGTAAGCCAGGCACTATTACGCCGCACACAGAGTTTGAGGCTGAGGTTTACATCTTGAAGAAGGAAGAAGGCGGTCGCCACACTCCATTCTCCAAGGGCTACAAACCGCAGTTCTACTTCCGCACCACGGATGTGACTGGTGAAGTTGAACTTCCAGCTGACAAAGAAATGGTCATGCCAGGCGACACTGTAACCTTTAAGGTTAAGTTGCTCGCCCCAATCGCTATGGAGCAAGGTCTGAACTTTGCTATCCGCGAAGGCGGCCGTACCGTTGGTGCTGGTGTTGTGACGAAGATTGATAAGTAATCTCGCGCCGCAAACCTAATGAAATCCCCCGGATTGTACCGGGGGATTTTTAGTGGGGAGGTATTAAATTTATTGCTTTGCAGACAGTCAAGGTAAAGTGTCTATGTGATAGTTGCTTTCAGGTGAGTTTTAGTCTACTTCGCTTTCGCGGTAAATTATATAAGATGTAGGGAGACCTTCTTTTTTATAATCCTGCTTTTTAATAGTAAACCTGTCATCAACTAAAGCTAAATCATCAAATATTAACACACTTTCGTCTAATAGGTTAGCTTCTCTTGTTACTTTAAATCCGTACGTTGGGTTTAGACATTCATTAGAGTTTGGTATCTCGCTGTCCTTAGTAAACGAATCACCGATAAGTTCGCTGTTGATGAGTTTTTCGTCAGTATCACTGCTGCTGTATCTAGCTGTATAACCGCTTTCAAAACTAACAAGCGTGCTTCCATCGCAAACGCTTACATAGCAGCGCCCCATTTCGTCTTCGTCAAGATCGCAACGTCCTACCCAGCCTTCCTCTGGGCTGCCGGTCGTTGATTGTTTAATAACATTATTGACAGATCGCGAACCCGAGCCGCCACCAGCCGCAGTGCTTTCGCATCCAGCAACTCCGCCAGCGGCTGACGCAACCACCGCCAATATGCCAGCTATCCTAGCTAACTTACCTTTTCTAAAACTATCTAAGAAGTTGCCTCCCCATGAAGGTTTTTCACCGCTTGCCATAATGTTAACCCCTTTCGTCCGCTGTCGGACAATTATGATGTTCTCTAGACCACCTCGGTCTAGTTACCCCAGATTATACACTATTTGTAAAAAAGTAAAAATCTTGACAATTCGTTACAGCTTATGCCAAAATAAATTAGCGAATATCATAAAAATCAAAAGGAGATTTTGGTGAATAAACAGAAATTGGTGATTATTGGCGGCGGCGGAATGGTTGGCGCAACGGCGGCGTATGCGTGTGCGCTGCGCAGTGTGGTTGAGGAGATCGTGCTGATTGACCGTAACGCGGATTTGGTTTGGGGCCAGGCAGCGGATATTAACGATGCCATGGGACTTGACCGTAATGTTGAGGTGCGCGCCGGCGATTATAGCGATATCGCTACCGACGACATTGTGGTAATCACTGCTGGAGCGCCGCAGCAGCCAGGACAGACGCGGCTGGAATTGGTTGGCGTCAATGCTAACATCATGCGTGATATTGTAAAAAACATTATGGCGGGCGGCGCCAAACCGTATCTGGTCATTGTCAGTAATCCGGTTGATGTATTGACCTATGTGGCGTTGAAAGAATCGGGATTGCCGAAAGCCAGAGTGTTTGGTACGGGTACGACGCTTGACACCTCACGCCTGAAGTCGTACCTAGCAGACGCGCTGAATGTTGACAGTAAGGCGGTTGACGCCTACATTCTCGGCGAGCACGGCGACTCTTCGTTCTCAACCATTGAGACAGCGCAAGTCGGCGAAGTGCCAATCAGGGAGTATCCAGGTTTTACTGATGAGTTGGTGGATAATATTGAGCAAAAAATCCGCGACCGCGCCTACCGGGTGATTGACACGAAAAAATCGACATATTTCGCTATTGGCTTCGTTATTTCTAAGATTGTCTCGGCGCTGCGTCATTCAGCTCACACTGTGTATCCGGTTTGTTCGCTGGCTGAAGGTGAATATGGTTTGGATAATGTAGTTCTAGGCCTGCCATCCGCCATTTCGTCGGACGGCGTGAAGATTCTGGCGGGTTATCCTTTGACCGAGCGCGAACAAGCAGCGCTACGTCATTCAGCCGAAGTCGTATCTGAGATAATCCGCAGTTTGTAGTAAAATCCGTACAAGTGCTGTTGTTTGACAAAATATATTATCCATAGTATAGTTAAACAGATATGGAAAAGTTGTCACATGTATCACGCAGAGAGAAGCGAGAGTCAATGGCTAAAGCGCTTGGAGAGTATGTCAGCCCGCTGATCGCTGATATGTATCAAACCGCCTTGAATCTGTTTCCGGCTCGCACACTGGAGGAAATGCGAGTTGTTATTAAAGAAGATAGCGGCGATTTCAGGGGTGGCGAAGGCGAGCAGGATGGCGAAAAAGTTCCGATGATTGTTATTGGTATGCAAGAAACGCTTGCCAGTCCGAATCTTGTAGCACGGATGTCGTCTCGACTAGGTATACCGCGCGAGTACCTTGAAAATGAAAGGACTGGTCGCCGTGTTGTTGGGTTGGTAGCATTTTGCCATGAGTTGGGCCACATAATCCAGCTTGACGATAGGGTGATGCGGGCTTTCGGCGAAATAGACAATACTATCGTGCCGCTACCGATGGACTATACACCTGAGCAGTATCAAGCATATGTCCAGTCTGATCGTGAAGCTAATGCTGATTACATCGCAGCTTGTATTTTGGCAGCAAGCCAGTTGGGTGAAGCTGTGGGTTATCAACCGCCTATCGAAGACGCTGCTCAGTGGCGTCAATGGGTTGCGGCAAATCCAGTGATTCTGGACTAGTCATACACCAGACATCGTGGTATAATTGTCGAGTATTATTAAATTGCCCCGAGAACTCGGCCAGCCGTTAGGAGATGTCCGCGATGCGAGCAGAGGTTACGGGGTCGCACAAAGGAGGAGCTATGGCTCAAGATACCGGGATTAAAATCCGCATTCGGTTGAAGGCGTACGACCATAAGGTTATCGACCAATCAGCAAAGCAAATCATTGACACCGCAATTCGCACTGGCGCGAACGTCGCCGGTCCGGTGCCGCTGCCAACTCGCCGCAGTACCTATACGGTGGTAAAAAGCCCGCACGTTTATAAAACAGGCGGTGAAACCTACGAGCGCCGCGTCCACAAGCGTTTGATCGATATCACTAACGCCACGCCAAAGACTATCGACAGCTTGCAGAATTTGAACTTGCCAGCTGGCGTTGATGCTGAAATTCGTATGTAATTTTACTACGTCAGAAACTTCCGCCTCTTGAACGGGGCGGATTTTTTATGCTATAATTTCATCAAGCTTATGGCAAAACAAAAAAGACCGCACACCTATGCACGCAACCGTTCAAAATCCAGCGAGCTGTTTAACCGCAAGGGTCGCGAGAAAATTTACGAAAATGATAGCGCATTTTTTACCAAACTGGTAATATTCGTAGTCCTTAGCGCTTTGTGGATTAGGCTGAAAAATCCATTTGAAATAGGTATCTTTTCCGTACAGGCTGTGCCGGCCGGCTTGCTGATTGCGCTGCTCTTAGTCTTAAAAATTGAAAAATACCAATTTAACCGAAAAATTTGGTACGTCACCCTCATTTTAATGGCAATTTTAACCTCGTTTACGCCGGTGGGCGTGATGATTTGATTGACGCTTGCAGTTGAGATGGTTAAAACAAACCTTGGAAAAAGCGGATGTCGTAACGTATATTTGACATTTTAACCATTTTTAGTTACAGTCTAAAACATGAAAAATATTGAATCTACCCCCCCATCTTTATCAAATCCATTAGCAGGTGTTAGTGTTTACCCGGAACTCATCGCAATTGAACCGTGGTCTACGCCAGATCCAGAAGTTAGAGCCTATTTTGAAGGATCTCGTCCGGACGTCTGGCCTGTACTTCCGCCAAGAGATCAGCTCAATCCGCAAGCGCGGGAGGCGCTGGCTGTTTTTGATAAAGCGGACGAATTGCGGGCAGATCCTGGGTATGAAGAGGCACTAAAATTGGCAGATTTACGGGTAAAAGCAGCTATTGAAGCTCGTAGGCAGCAAGCAGCAGAAGAACGAGTAAATAAGGAGATTAGGCAAGGAAAGATATTTCCAGAAGACAGAGAGAGTAAGATAGACTACTACGCAAAGCGATTTGGGTGGGTGAGTTATGAAATCGAAGATCAAGCTCTTTTGGGCGGATTGCCTGAAGATAGCCCTCTATATGAGCCTCTTCAGCCGGGAAGCTCGGCTTTAGGCAGACTGACTATATTGGAGAGTCTTGGATTTAATGAAGAAAACGTCAAAGGCTCTATTGCGTTTAAAGGTATGGATAACTACAACATGAAAAGTCATGGGGAAGTCTTGGGGAGCGAGCGATTCTTCAGTAAGACAGACGATGAGCGCGAGATGTGGCTGGCACAGCTTCTTTATAATGCCAAGTATGTGATTGCGACAAGGCGATCTGACAGAGAGAAACGCGACGAAGCTGCCGATAACATGGTAGTACTTGGGGGCGGGAATTGTATGAGACTAAGGAACACTATTATTGATTGGGAGCGTCGTGATCGTGAGCGTGAGTATTTTTTTGAAACAGGCCGTCGTAAAAAACCGTATGAGAGCTGATCTTCTTAGGGACTATCTTTCTTAAATTTATATTGACAATTTGACAGGGAGTGTGTTAAAATTACGAGGTAATTTCTATTACGCGTAATATCAACTGTTCTCCTTGATGAATGAGCAGGTCTGGCTATGATTGAAGTGCTTGTCATGGACGCCTCACTCAGAACCCAGAAACCGCACGTCATCAGGAGTATTTAAGTGGGAGTGAGGAAAAGTGAAAACACTTCTCGGTACCAAACTTGGTATGACCCAGCTCTTGGCTGAAGACGGCAAAGCCATTCCGGTGACGCTGATCCAAGCCGGCCCTGTCACCGTGACTCAGGTGAAGACTGTCGAAACCGACGGTTACAATGCGGTACAGGTTGCTTATGGAGAGGGTAAGAACCTGAGCAAGGCCGTGGCTGGACACGTCAAGCCAGCCCAAGTGACCCCGAAGCATATTCGGGAATTCCGCGTCGACGAGATCCCTGAGGGTATCAAAGTTGGCGATGAAATTAACGTTTCCGCGTTCGAAGTCGGCGATTCTGTCGATGCGACCGGAACCAGCAAAGGTAAAGGTTTCGCTGGAACCATTAAACGCCACAACTTTAAGCGTCACCGCAAGACGCACGGTGGTAAAGGTAACACTCGTAAGCCAGGTTCAATTGGCTCGATGTATCCACAAAAAGTGTTCAAGGGTAAGACGATGGCTGGCCACATGGGTCACGAGCGCGTTACCGTCAAGAACCTGGAAGTGGCATATGTTGATCCAGAGACCAATCTGATCGGGGTGAAGGGCGCTGTGCCTGGGCCGCGAAAAGGGCTGATCATTTTAGGAGGTAACAAGTAATGGCTGAATCAACCAAACTTCCTAAAGACATTTTTGCTGTTGAAGTGCCAAACCACGAACTGTTGAAATTGGCATATGACAGCTACCTCGCGGGCGCCCGCCAGGCAAGCGCAACCACCAAACAGCGCGGTGAAGTTTCCGGTGGCGGTAAAAAACCATGGAAGCAAAAGGGAACTGGCCGAGCACGTTTCGGTTCAACCCGCAACCCAATCTGGCGCGGTGGTGGTGTGGTCTTTGGCCCACGCGGCAACGAAAACTACACTAAAAAATTGTCTAAAACCGCCAAGAAAGTGGCAATTCGCCAAGCCTTGACGGTAGCCAATGAAGCGAAGAAGATCGTCGTCAAAGACATTAAGACGACTGGCAAGACCAAAGAGGTCGCGACCTTCTTGGCTGACAACAAGTTTGAGCGCCGCGTGCTAATCGTCGTGGACGAAAAGACGCCAGAATTGATGCGCGCCACAAACAACATTCAGAACGTATTGGTGATTCGCGCGAGCTACCTCAGCGTCTACCACATTCTGAATGCGGATACTATTGTCATGACACCGAAAGCTCTGCCAGTAATTACTGAGTGGCTCGGCAAGGAGGAAGCGTAATATGAAACAGATGACAATTATCCCACGCATCAGCGAGAAAGCCTACGCACAGAGCGCCAATGGCGTGTACGTGTTCCGCGTTCCGCTGAACCTGAATAAAAACGAGATCAAAGCAGCAGTTGAAGCGCAATTTGACGTTACTGTCCTAAAGGTGAAAACCTTGGTCCAAGACGGCAAAGCTGTGCGTTTCTCACGAGGCAAGAACCGCTATCCTGGCACGACTACGCGCAAGGATTGGAAGAAGGCTTACGTGACGCTGAAAGATGGCGATAAGCTCGATGTGTTTGACGCAGTAGAGCAGCAGATGGAGGAGACCAAGTAATGCCAGTGAAAGCTTACAATCCAACCACTCCTGCTCGTCGCGGCATGACGAGTCAGGACTTGTCGGATATCACGACAAGAAAACCGCTCAAAAGTCTGATCAAAGCCAAAAAGCAAAATGCTGGCCGCAACAACCAAGGCCGCATCACCGTGCGTCATCGCGGCGGTGGCGTTCGTCGTCACTACCGTTTGGTGAACCACAATTTGCCGGCTGGTCTGACTCTGACGGTTGAAGAAATTGAGTACGATCCAAACCGCTCAGCGCGCATCGCTCGAGTGAAGGATCAGTACAATTTGTACCACTACGTATTGGCCGACACCTCGATGGTCAAGGGCAAGACGATTCAGACTGGCGAGGAAGCGCCAATCGAGGCTTCAAACCGCCTGCCATTGTCTGCTATCCCTGTTGGTACGATGATTTATGCTATTGAACTGACTGCCGGCAAAGGTGCGCAAATGGTGCGTGCCGCTGGCGCCAAGGCTCAGTTGATGGCCAAAGAAGGCAATTACGCAACTATCAAATTGCCATCTGGTGAAGTTCGCAAAGTTCGCCTGGAAGCTACCGCTGCCATCGGTACAGTCGGTAACGTCCAGCACCAGAACGTGAAGATCGGTTCAGCTGGCCGCCGCCGCCGCAAGGGTATTCGCCCAACGGTTCGCGGTGTCGTCATGAACGCCGCAGATCACCCGCATGGTGGTGGTGACGGTGGTCGCCACGGTACTGGTAAAGCACCACGTACGCCATGGGGTCAATTGACGCTGGGTTATCGAACTCGCCGCCGCAAAGGCTCAAATAAATTAATCGTACGCACGCGTCACGACGCGAAGAGGAAGAGGTAAATCACGATGAGTCGTTCATTAAAGAAAGGTCCATTCGTCGATGTGAAGCTTGCGAAAAAAGTCGCTGCTCTCAGCCTTGACGATCGAACCGTTATCAAAACGTGGGCGCGCGCTTCGACTATCACACCAGAAATGGTCGGTCGAACGATTGCTGTCTACAACGGTAAGATGCACGTGCCAGTGCTAATTACCGAAAACATGGTTGGCCACAAACTCGGTGAGTTTAGTCCAACTCGTAAGTTCCGTAAGCACGGCGGAAAGGATAAGAAGTAATCATGGCTGATACTACGTATACTGTTCGCGCTTACGCCAAAGGTGTTGACCAAACACCACGCAAGGTTAGCTTGGTGGCAGCCCTAGTACGCGGCCGCACCGTCGCTGATGCATTGGTTATCTTGGAACATGTGCCAAAACGCGCTGCCCTGCCAGTCAAAAAGGCAATCGACAGTGCCAAGGCAAACGCCATCAACAACCACGGTTTGGACGCTAAAAGCTTGGTGATTACCACCTTGAGCGTTACCACTGGTACGCGTCTGCGCCGCTTTAAGCCAGCGTCACGCGGTCGTGCCTTGCCATTCCAGAAAAAAACGTCAAACATCTTGGTTGAAGTAACTGGCGTGGAGAAGCCAAAGAAAGCGCCTGCGAAGAAACCAGAGACCAAGGCTAAGGCAGAGACCAAATCTGCCAAGCCTGCAGCGAAAAAAGCCGCCGAAACCACGGCAAAAAAGGAGGAGAAGTAAATGGGTCAAAAAGTGAATCCAATCAACTTCCGCCTACAAGTTCACAAGAACTGGAGCTCTCGTTGGTTTACGGCCAATAAGAAAGAGTTTGCGGAGGCAATTCGCCAGGATCACGAAATCCGCGAATTGATTGAGAAGAAATTTGCCTCACGCCCAACCATCAATCGCATTGAGATTGAGCGGAGTGCTAACCTAATCACGGTAACCATTCACACGGCGAAAGCTGGTGTGGTGATCGGCCGTGGTGGTGCTGGCGTGAATGAATTGAAAAAGCAAGTTGAGAAAATCGTCGGTCAGGCAGTTCGCATCAACATCGAAGAAGTCCGCCGACCAGAACTAGCAGCCAAATTGGTGGCCGAAAACATCGCCCGCCAGTTGGAACGCCGCATCAACTTCCGCCGCGCAACCAAAATGACCGCACAAAACACCATGAGCGCTGGTGCTAAAGGTATCCGCATCGAGGTAGCTGGTCGTTTGAACGGCGCTGAAATGGCACGCCGTGAAAAGGTGATCGAAGGCTCAGTGCCGCTTCACACCCTTCGCGCTGATATTGACTTCCACTGTGCTCGCGCCCAGACACCAGCTGGTATCATCGGCGTGAAAGTGTGGATTTATAAGGGAGAAAGGAGTCGCTAAATGCTGTTACCGAAAAAGACTAAATATCGCAAAGTGCGCATCGGTAAAAACCGTGGTCGAGCAACCCGTGGTAATTACATCGCGTTCGGCGACTTTGCACTGCAATCACAATCAAACGAGCGCATCAACTCCCGCCAAATCGAGTCTGCTCGTCAGGCAATGACCCGCTACATCAAGCGTGGTGGTAAGATTTGGATCCGGATTTTCCCACACACCCCAGTTACTCGCAAGCCACTTGGTTTGAAGATGGGTCAGGGTAAGGGTAATCCAGAGTTCTTTGTCGCCAAGGCGAAGGCTGGTACGGTGCTATTTGAAATGCAGGGCGTTTCCGAGGAAGTAGCCCGCGAGGCGATGCGTCTGGCTAGTCACAAACTACCAGTCAAATGTAAGTTCATCAAGCGGGAGGACGCATAATGGCTGAAGTAAAGAAAACCGCAAAGGCAGCAGTTGTGAAGACCGTTGATGATTTGAAGAAGGAACTCGCCGAAAAGCGACATGACCTGCTTCAGGCAAAACGTTCTCACGTTGCTGGCGAATTAGTTAATCCAAAAGCGCTGCGTTCACTCCGCAAGGATATCGCACGCCTGCTGACACAACTTAACGAAAAGGAGAGCAAGTAATGGCCCGACGAACACTGATTGGCGTCGTAACGAGTGCCAAGCGCGACAAGACCATCACTGTGACGGTCACCAGCCGCGAAACGCATCCGCTCTACGGCAAACAGTACACCGTGACTCGCAAGTACACTGCTCATGATGAGACCAATGAGGCAGGCGAAGGCGACAAGGTGCAAATCGAAGAGACTCGCCCAATTTCCAAGACCAAGAGCTTTACGCTGGTCAAGGTGATCGAAAAGTCTCGCGGTTCTATCAAACTAAAGGCTGAAGTTTCTGGTGAAACTGAGGAAGAGACCAAGGAGGACGACAAATGATCCAACAAGAATCTCGCCTCAAGGTAGCTGACAACTCGGGCGCCAAAGAAGTATTGTGCATCCGCGTCCTCGGTGGTACCCGCCGCCGCTACGCTCGCGTTGGTGACGTGATCGTCTGTTCAGTCAAGGACGCCAGCCCAACCGGCAACGTCAAAAAGAAATCTGTCGTTAAAGCTGTGGTAGTTCGCACCCGCGACCAAATCCACCGCAAGGACGGCTCAACCATTTGCTTTGATGACAACGCCGTGGTGATTATCAACGATGACAAGCAGCCAAAGGCTACCCGTGTCTTCGGCCCAGTACCGCGCGAACTTCGCGACATGGGCTACATGAAGATCATCAGCCTTGCTCCGGAGGTACTCTAATGGCTCGTATTCACAAAGATGACACCGTAAAAATCATTGCTGGTAAGAACAAGGGTACGACTGGTAAAGTCTTGAAAGTTAACACCAAGGATCAGACCGTTTTGGTCGAAGGTGTTGGCGTCGGACACCGCCACGTCAAGCCAAGCCAGTACAATCCAAAAGGCGGCAAGAAAGATATCCACGTACCGATGGATATCAGCAAAGTTGCCCTGGTTGTTGACGAAAAGTCAGGCAAAACCAGCCGGGTTGGTTTAGTAAAGAACGCTGACGGCGGCAAAACTCGCGTCGCTCGCCAAGCAAAAAATAAGGAGATTAAATAATGGCAGAGAAGAAAACCGTCGTGCCAGCTCCTCGCTTGAAAGCCTTGTACCAGGACAAATACCTGAAGGAACTGCAAGCCGAACTAGATCTAAAGAACGTGCACCAAGTGCCAGCTTTGGAAAAGATCATCGTGAGCGTTGGCACCGGCAAAAAGAAAGATGACAAGCGTCATTTTGAAATTGTCAAAAACACCGTTGAAAAAATCACCGGTCAGGCGCCAGTTGCCCGCCAAGCAAAGAAGTCGATCGCTGGCTTTAGTATCCGTAAAGGCATGGGTGCACCAATTGGTGTTAGTGTAACCCTACGTGGTGCTCGGATGTATGAGTTCATGGATCGTTTGATCAACGTGGCACTGCCTCGCGTGCGCGACTTCCACGGTGTTGGCCTGAAATTTGACAAAGGTGGTAACTACAACCTGGGTATCATTGAGCAATCAATTTTCCCAGAACTGACGTTTGAGGAAACGCAGATTTTGCACGGCTTGCAGGTAACATTTGTCATCAAGAATGGCAGCAAGGAAGCATCAAAAGCTTTGCTGGAGAAATTTGGCATGCCGTTTGAGAAGAAAGGAGGCGTCAGGTAATGGCTAAGAAATCAATGATCGCTCGCGACAAAAAGCGCCTGAAGCTGATCGCTAAGTTTGCGGCCAAACGCGCTAAATTGAAAGAACTTGGCGACCTCGACGGTTTGCAGAAATTGCCTCGCAACTCGAGCCCAACCCGGCACAAGAACCGCGACAGCATTTCCGGCCGTCCACGCGGCTACATGCGCCAGTTCGGCCTGAGCCGCATCAATTTCCGCGAAAAAGCAGCCAAGGGCGAAATCCCAGGCATAACAAAGAGTAGTTGGTAAGAAGGAAAGGAGATTCGACAATGTCTATGCAAACTACAGACCCAATCGCCGACCTTCTGACGCGCATTCGCAATGCGAAACTGGTTGGCAAGACGGAAGTTCGTGTTCCGTCCAGCAAGATGAAAAAAGTCATCGCTGAACAATTAGTCAAAAACGGCTACCTGGCAGATGTTAAGCTAGAGGATGCTAAGCCTCGTGGTGTGTTGGTCGTGACTATCAACGAAGAAGGCACCAACAGCACCATCAACGAGATCACCCGCGTCTCCAAGCCAGGTCGTCGTGTCTACGTCGGCGCTAGCGAGATTCCAAAGGTGAAAAGCGGCCGCGGTCTAGTACTCATCTCAACCTCAAAGGGTGTCATGACTGGTGCCGAAGCAGCCAAGGCGAAGCTTGGCGGTGAGTTGCTGTTGAAGGTGTACTAAGCCTAACACTGCTGGCAAAAGAAAAGCGCTCGGGAGTCCGGGCGCTTTTATGATGTAATAAGCTCATGGATACAATGTATCTAGGATTTGCTTCTGGAATTTGCATTTTAAGCAGTTTCCTGCTACAGTGCCGACAAGTATAAATTAAAGAAAAGGAGTTTTACGTATTATGAATGAAAGTTTAATGGGGGGGTATTCAGGCGATAGAACAAAGTCATGGCGCATGTTTGCCGACCTGCAAGGCGATTTCGCAGCGCTAGCAGAAGAAACTGAGGGTATGTTTGCTGACCCGGAAGTTATGAAGGAAGCCGTGTTTGTTGGCTACCTCTTAGGAGTGAGAAAACACAGAGAACTTGGCGATAGAGCTGCTGTCGTTGATCCAGAGACAGTTGCAGGAATGCTTAAAGAGTTATTACTAGAAGCACAAGACGCTGTTTTAGATGCACTTAATCAACTAAATGACAGCGACGTAAGACGAGGCGAACAGCCAGGCGAAGCTAACTTTTAGCGGTTGCCTCCCTACGATTCGGCTCTTTTGCAAATCCGCCTAGCGAGCGCCCCCAGCTGGCGTTTGACCTAGGCGGATTTTCATTTTATCGGCAATGCTATATAATATGATCCGTATGAGATCGCGCATTAAACTTCATCCGCTATTTTTCGTATCTTTCGCGCTGATGGGCGCGGGCGCGCTGCTGCAGGTGCTAGCGCCTAATAAATACAAATCCGTCTGCCTAGTCGCTAATATGGCTGGCGTAATAACTTTTCTTATAGCCATGATCGTGCAGATAGTCTCTGGCGAAAACAAAAAGCCGCGATAACGCACGGTGCTAATTACTAACTATCTCTTCCAGTGCTTGAGGGCTAATATGAAACTCGCTGGCGGCTGGCTCAGAATATTTCTCTTGAGCTGCAGCTGGGCTTACCTGACCAGTACCGACAGTTGGCAAATCGCGGACAATGACATCATCGCCGTTATTATTCATTGGATTATTCTCCTTTGAGCCGGTCGAATCATCCATAGAAACCGGATAGTTATCATATACATCCCAACCGGTAGATCCGCCAGGATGGTAAAGCATGTCACCATTATCTGCTTTATCCCACAGCTGACTATCGGTGTTTATCTCTATCTTGTCACCAGCCCCATAAGGGCGGCAACCTACGCCCAGCTGCATCGTTATTGTTCGATTTTCAGGTACTTTACTTAAGACGGGCGTCCGACCTATGAGAGAGAGTTCTTCATGTTCCGGCGTATATGTTTTATCAACAACCTCGCCAGTGCAAGTTTGGTTATTCAATCCTTCTTCGTATCTTTCTTCAATATTTTTCACACCTGAAACTACCTTGAAGCCCAAGCCAACGCCCACACATACTAACACAAAAGCGCCAAATCCTTGAATAGCTGAGCTTCTCTTTAGTTCGTTATTAGCTCTTCTCTCTACTGCACTCCAGCTAGATCTACTTTCTCTTCTCATGTGGATAATTATATCACAACAAACGTTAGACAACTAGGACGGTTATTGCACGTACTTCAGTATAGTTCGCGACACAGATTAGCTAGAACTATGTCGCGCTTTATCCCTATAAATGTTACACTAAGTAATATGTTTGATCGCCTCATCCATCGCTGGCTGCGTATTCCGTATGTGCTTAATTTGCATTATTTTTCTCGTCCGAGCCGACCGAAGGCGACCATTCTCTTGATCCACGGGCTGGGTACGTCGTGGCAAACTTGGAAACCGCTGGAACCGTACCTACCGAAGGACACGCGGGTAATTGCCATTGATATGCTGGGTTTTGGCAATTCACCCAAGCCTGATTGGAAGTCTTATGATGTGCGCGACCAAGCCGCCAGCATTGCTGCCACCTTACGCCAAAAAGCAATTACTCGCCTCGACGTTGTCATCGGACATTCCATGGGTTCGCTGGCCGCAGTGGAGCTAGCCAAACAGCATCCGCATTTAAGCCGTTCGCTCATCCTGTGCAGTACGCCGATGTATCGCCCGCAAATAGACGAGCGGTTTCATCATCCAGAAAAAGTTTTGCGTGCTTTTTATCGATTTATTCGCCGCCATCCGGACGGTTCAAAGCGCATTCTGCAATTTGCCGACCATCATAATATCTGGCCTGACGCTGGCTTTCAAGCCGACCAGGTCACTGCCGAGTCTTTCCTGACCGCCCTTAATACTGCCATAATCAACCAGACGGCACTGGATGACGTTGCTCAATTGAAATTGCCAATTACTATTCTGTCCGGCAAGCTTGACCCATTGATCGTCGAAGGGAATTTGAAGAAATTAGCCAAAGAGCATAAAAATATCATCCGCCGGTCGATGACTATGCAGGGGCACGAAGTGACAGACGCTTACGCCAAACGTTTGTCTGGACTTATCAAGCAGCACCTAGTGGGTGAATATCCGCGTAAAAAGCCGCCGCGGCTTAAAGCTGTTCCGACGAAACTTAAACGTGCAGCCCTGAAAGGGGCAGCCAAAGCGCCGAAAACTCTCCGCTCCGTCCCGAAAAAACTGCGTCCATCCGGTAAAAAACGCCGCAACGCTCAGGGGTCATCCGCGGCGGGTCAGAGGCATGCTCAAAGAATAGGCAGGAAAACTTAATCTTTACAAGTTATTTGCTAAAATATCAATGAAAGTGTAAAATAATAATCATGAGTTTAGATAGATGTTTTGGTAGAAATTTTGGTAGCGCGGAAACCTCCGTACATAATCCGTGGGTATCGGACGTTGTGCCGCCTATTGAGCAAAATTTGCATTCTTTTGAATTTCCAGAAGATGTCGAGACAGCGCTACGAAATGCAGAAATTTTGCGTGCTCAGGCTGAAGATAGATCGGGAATAATAACAAATCCGATTATAGCAGCCAGAAAAGAACTTAGCGACCTTCCTGAGTTTGACATATTGTCCCGTACTAAGGGTGGTTTTTACGATTATTATAAAGCGGGAGACGCGTCTGTCGCTGATGTTATGCGGTATACTTTAGGAGCTGCTACTGCTAAACCTGAGACCATGAAGCATGTAGGTTTTTATTGGTCGACAACATTTGGTACAGAAAAGCCTATTTTTCCCTCCGATGCTGACAACGAAAGAAATACAAACATCTCGGCAGCAAGAGAGTGGTTTTCTAATAACCAAGAAGTAATGGCTAATGCTCTAAAAGATCCGCTTTACGAGTTGGCTAGTAAGTTCGTATCTAGCCATTCGAGGGCTTTAGATAAATTCGATTTAATTTGCGGCGCTGGTATTCGCCAGGCTTTAGGCAACCTAAAGGCTTTGCCTTTTGATGATGACACTACAGAACAAATAAAGACCTCCCTTATGGCAAGAATTCAAGAGGAAAGGTCTGAGCTATTAGAACAATGCGTGCAGTCAGAAGTAGACAGTGTTAAGGAAGAAATTAATAAATACAGGGGCGGCATTCTTCTTTCAAGTCCTCGCGACTATGGTTATGCGCTTGACGATTTGCAAAGACGCTTAAGCTATGACTCGGTACGTTCTCAAATAAATGAAGACGATGCCGCCGCCGCGATTGAAAGCTTAGAGAAATGGCGCGCGTTTGTTACTGATGCGTTCGACGACATTGAGTACATGGACAGTTCAGATATACTTGGCGAAAAATCATTAAGAGCGAAGCCGCCGATATCTATTAAAGAAATAGATGAACGCATGTATTCGGGAATAATGACAGAAGCGGAAAAAGGTCAATATCTAGCCCTAAGAGAAAAAATTGTCCAATATGAAAATATAGTAAGAGAATATTCGCCGCTTGGGATGGATGATGGCGATGATTTTTCAGAATACAGACAGGTTATACTTGATGATGAGGATTTTAGAAAAAGGTTTGCCCAGGAAGTTAGGCTTGCAATTGATCCGGTTAGGCTTGCTAGGGAGCTTGCTAACGGCGGCGACTTTGTTTTTGATGAATTAACATCTCGTGCCCTTCATGTTTTGGCGTCTGAAGATGAGAATTTTATACGAGAATTAAATTTAACAGATGAGGCTAACAAAGTTAAAGCAATACTTCAAGAAGGACGGGACTCCAGAAAATTCGGAGATCTTGATGTCATTGGCTCTTTGCTTAAAAGTGAGTTTACGGAAGAGGAGCGAAAGTGTCTAATGCTGCTGGGGGCAAAAAATGTTTACGAAAGTATAGTAAATCGCAAAATCTATGAAGATGAAATTGGCGATACAGTCAGTCTCGTGATGGATAGGCTTGACTTGGCTGGAGTAGAACATGAAATCAGCGAGGATGAGTTTGTTGAAGCTGCGATAAATACCTGCAACAATAAATTGAAATAGACGGCTCATAGTTGCTATAATTATTCTAAAGGAGTAACTATGAATCATACAATTTTTGACGATATCGTGTCAGGTAAAATGAAATCTTGGAAGGTCTGGGAGGACGAGAAATTTTTGGCGTTTCTCACGCCGTTTCCAAATACACCGGGCTTTACCGTGGTAATCCCCAAAGAAAATCCAGGCGATTACGTATTTTCTTTGGATGATGAATTGTATTCTGAGATGATGCTGGCAGTGAAAAAGGTTGCCAATATCTTAGAAAAAGCTTTCGATACGCCGCGAGTAGCGTTGATTTTTGAGGGTACGGGCGTGGCGCATGTGCATGCCAAGCTGGTGCCGCTGCACGGCGATTTGGCGAAGGGGATTGGTTCGGCGGTGTCGCATGAGCAGGCATTTTACGCGGAATATCCAGGCTGGCTGACTACTGCTGATGGTCCAAAGATGGACGACACGCAGCTGGACGAAATTCAGGCAAAGATTTTGGCAGCGCAGGGTAAATAATTTGTTTATGTAAATTGGAGGTGTAAAATGGCTACAGCGCTAAGCGGTAAGAAAATAATACTAATTATAATATGCGTGATAATTGCGCTGATAGCGGGATTCGCGGCTTGGGCTTTTCTGTGGCCGAGCCGCAGCGCTGAGTTGCAAAAAGCCGACATCAAACGGCGCGATTATAACCAGTCGGTGGCGGATATTAAAAAAGTTATCGCTGACGATACCGCCAACAGCCAGGTGCGTCCGGATTGCCGTCCGATATTGAAAACTCACGGCAAGAAAACTGCTCGCGCGGTGATGATTCTTCACGGCGTTAGCGGTTGTCCGAACGGCCCAGCGGAGTTGGCGGAGCGTTTCTATCAAGCTGGGTACAATGTTTACGTGCCGCGGGCGCCGCACCATGGACTGAGCGATAAGAAATTACATAGCCAAGTGCGCGCCGCCGAATTGGTGAAATTCATGAGCGACAGCGCTGGATTAGTCAGCGGTTTAGGCGACGAGCTGGGTGTTATCGGACATTCCGGCGGCGGTACGCTAGCGACATGGTTGGCGCAATATGGCGGCGGGTTGTTCTCGCGGGTACTGCTGATAGCGCCGTACTACGAACCGGACGCTTCAAAAGCGCCGAAATGGCAAATGCCGCTGCTGCGCAATGTTTACGGCAACCATCTGCTACCAGATCAGTTCTTCGACGATATCTTGTCGTACCGGGCGCTGGCGAATTACGTGATTATCAAGCAGAATTATCGCAATGACCTCAAAGCCGAGGGTCTGAAATATGTCGGCTTGATAATCGGCAGCGAAGACGATTTGATTGATAAAACCATGGCGCTGAATATCGCCGAAGGTATGGCTAAAGCCAGTGGCGCCAGATTCAGCTACGAGACGACGCCAGTCTACATGGGCGCTGGGCACGAATTGCTGTCGCCGGATGATAAAATTGTCAAGAAGTACAAAAAAGAGCTGTACGACATGTACGTGCGAGTATATGAAAAGTGATTGGAAGTGTCGAAGTTCGCGCTGGAAAGGAAAATTACTATAACTAATTATAAGACAGGCGGTCTGGCGTTTTGATGGCGCACAAAAACACTATTCTCCTCGTTGAAGACGAACCTGCCGTACGCCAGGGCACCGAGCAATTCCTCCGCCAGCGCGGCTTCACGGTGGTGACGGCGACCAGCGGCGAGGAGGCACTAAAGAAATTTACTCGGGCGGATGTGGTGATCCTGGATATCATGTTGCCGGGGCTGAGCGGTATTGAAGTGCTGCGGCGTATTCGCCAGACTAGCGACGTGCCGGTGCTGATGCTGACGGCGCTGCATGATGAGCCAACGCAAGTTGCCAGCTTTGACGAGCTGGCGGATGATTATATGAATAAGCCATTCTCGCTAGTGCTTTTGGAGAAGCGAATTAGGGCGCTGCTTCGCCGCCAGAAGCCCGCCAAAACCTTGTGGCAGCGCGGCATGGCTTCGGTGGATTTTGCAGCCTATCAAGGGTTTTATGATGACAGCGACGCTCACCTCAAGCCCAAGGAAGTGCAGCTACTCAAACTGCTTGTCGATAATCCAAATATGGTCTGGAGCCGGCAGGCTATCATTGACAAGTTGTGGCATGATGACGAGGTGCCGTTCGACCGAGTGATTGACGTTTATATCAAAAACCTGCGCAAGAAATTGCACCTGGACTGCATCATCACTGTGAAGGGAGTGGGCTACCGCTATGAAGAATCTTAAATTATTCCCCAAAACATTTTTGGTGTCAATCGGCTTATTTGCAGCGTTGATCATCCTGGTGCAGGCGCTGGTCTACACCTTGATGCCGCAGTTTTATCTGCAACAAAAAGAGCGCGAGGCGGCGGACAATCTCACGGCGCTCGTGGCTGAACTACGCGGTAAATCGACTGAGGAAATGCGCCGTCTCAGCCAGGAGTTTGCTCAGGTGAAAAATGTTAATATCACGCTGACGATTGACGGTCGCGACCAGTATTTTCAAGGTTTTCAGTCGATCAATATAGTGACGGATAGCGGCAAATCGGTCGATACTAGCGTGGTAAAAATTGCTGATGGCCAAACGGTCGATCCGCGCTCGGTTATTTTGCAGCAGGGTAGTGTGACTGATAAGCAGGGGCGAGCGATTACAGTCAAGCTGCTGGCCGACGTAGCGCCCGTCACCCAGGCTAAACTCGCTACCTTACACGTATTGCCATATACCATGCTCGGCTCGCTGCTGGTGGCGCTCGTGTTTTCGTACATGTATAGCCGTTTTGTGACGCGGCCGATTCGTCAGATGGCGGCAGTGACCACGACCATGCAGCGGCTGGAAAAGGGTGCGCACTACCCAGTCAATAGTCATGATGAGATCGGCGTGCTGGGACGAAATATTAATGAGCTCTATCAAAATTTGTGGCAAACGATTCGTTCGCTGGAGCATGAAAATAAGCGGATCACGCAGCTTGAGAAAGAAAAAATCGCCTTCCTCCGCGCAGCTTCGCATGAGTTGAAAACGCCGTTAGCAGCCCTCAGGATTATGCTCGAAAATATGCAGCTAAGCATTGGTGAATATAAAAATCGTGATCAGTACCTGGCGGAATCGGTGGCACAGGTTGACCGCTTGGCGGCGATGGTGAATGACGTTTTGCGCTCTGGCAGCGTCGCCGAGCAGGCTCTGCGTCAGGAGAAACGACTGAGGATTGACAAGCTAATCGCCGAGGTGGTTGCTGACTATACACTGCTGGCAAAAACGCGCGGCATGACTTTCGCGGTTGACGCACACCCAACGACCGTGCGTGCTAACCGCGACATGATGCGCCACGTCATCTCGAACCTGGTATCAAACGCAGTGCGCCACGGCGATGCCAGGAGCGTGATAAAAATTACCTGCGACCAGCATGAGCTGGCCATCGAAAACGCCTGCAAACCACTCACCAAACAGCAACTCCAGCGCGTCTTCGACCCGTTTTATCGGAGCAACGGCGACAAGAAGCAACACGCTGACAGCAGTGGCATCGGCCTCTACACCATGAAAATGCTACTCGACGCCAAGGGCCTGGACTATGACTTCACGCCACACGGGCGGGGTATGCGGTTTGTGGTGCGGTTTGCCTGAAACAGATAGTGCTAAACTATAATTATGGACTTAATTTACGCGACGACTAACAAACACAAACTTGCCGGCGCTAAGCAGGCGCTGGCAGAAACGAACATTAACCTGATTGTGCCAGATAAAACCCTACCTGACGTGCCAGAAATCCAATCCGACGATCAACAAGCCGTCTCTGTCGATAAAGCGCTAAAATATTACGATCTACTTAAGCGTCCGCTGGTGGTGATGGATTCAGGTCTGTTCATCGACGAACTAAACGGCTTTCCCGGCGTTTACACCAAATACGCGCTCGACACCATCGGTATTGACAGGATAATTCGGCTGCTCGGCGGCGGCGCTCGGGCGTACACGCAGCGTACAATCACTTACTTTGACGGTGACAAACCGCAAACCTTTACCTTAAAACTGCACGGCGCGTTATTAAAAGAACCGCGCAGCAACAACGGGCGCAATTACGATAAGTATTTCTTGCCAGACGGTAAAAATAAAACGCTGGCTGAAATGACTGATGATGAAAAGGTGGAACTGACTGCGGAAGTTTGGAAAAAGTTGGCGGCGTGGCTGCAAAAAAGCAGCAAATAAGACTTATATATTTAATAAGCGGAGAAGCACCACTTACTATCAAACAAAACTCCAGCTCCTGCCACCCCATACGACATATCCACCGCTAAAAGCATATCCTGCTAAAGCACCAGCCGTCTGTGCTACAATTAAATCATGAAGATTATTGATACCATAACCCTCACCGAGCTTCGCTCGATGGCCGAGAGAATGTACGGGACGATGGTCAAGGCGGATGTTGATGTTGCGCAGCAAGCAGATCTATGGGGGATCAACCTGTATCCGAATAAATTTGGTACCGATGAATTTATCGAGTTTGACAGCATGATAAACATTCGTCCGCGGCAAAACAATCCGTCACGCGATGTGCTCGACCCAACAGTACGCCAGCAAATTATCGATATTATCGCCGGGGTCGTCCGTGAGTGAACATGTTTTTGACCGGCAAAAGTGGCAGAGTCTAACGATATTTGAGCAAATGGGCAACATCGGCTCAGAGGTCGGGCGAGCGTTTGCCGCCCGGCGCCGCGGCGATACAGCTGCGATGACTGGCGCCTGGCGGCGCGGCTTGGACTTATTGGACGCCACCGCCGAGCAGCTCGCCCGCCAAAAATCGCCAAAACTCCGCGAAGTCCTACGCGCCCGCGAACTATTCGCCGGCATGGAGGACGAATCGTTGGAGGATTACTTTATGTGGTTTGCGGTGGCGGCGCGGAGAGGAAGATAATAAAACGTATGAAAATCATCACCAAAAAATCCTACCCCGATTTATTCGAAAAAGTCCTAGCAGGCGAGAAAACATTTGATATGAGGGTGGCTGATTTTGATGTCCAACCCGGCGATATCCTGGAACAGATTGAGGTAAATTATGACGGAGCGCCGACCGGCCGCACAGTTCGTCACGTAGTCGGCGAGGTTTTACGCACGAAAGAAGTTGATTTTTGGAGACAAGAAGATATTGATCAATACGGCTATCAGGTGATGTCGCTTGCCGAGCGGATTGATTAGTACAAATTTTAGAAAGTTACTGCGATAAGGAGCAAAGATGACCAAATCCATCACCTGCAAAGACGTCTTCGGCAATCAATACACCGTTCCCG
>CAUUWX010000007.1:0-29635 GCA_963549225.1 uncultured Candidatus Saccharibacteria bacterium
AGCCTGGCGCGCCAGTATTGCCGGTGTCGATGGTGCTGATTGAGTCAAAATCATCTTCAAAAGCCAAGCGATTATATTTGCCAGCTGCCACCGGGACGATCGGCGACGGCGTCGGTGTAGGCGTAGGCGTCGGATTTGGAGTTGTGTTATTATTTGCCGAAGCCGCAGAAACCGGTCTCTTGGCATACCCCAGATATTCATAGCCGTCGATCTTTGGTGGAGAATACTCAACACTTTCGCCGTCTTGCACGGTCACTGTGTCGGTTGCGCCGATACTATCAATGATAGCCGAAGCCGCTTGATTGTTAAGCGCCAACCCGCCAACGCTAACCGCTAGTAACAGCAGAGCTCGGCCCTTTTTGCTGCGCAGCAAGAAATAGCCGCCCAGCGCCGCCAGCAAGCCGCCAACAGCAAAATACGCTACCAAAATCCTCGCATCGCTGCCCGTCTCAGCCAAGCGTCCGCCGCCTTGATACGCCAGCAAAAATTCCGAATTGGCGTCGTTAGTAGTCAACGTTATTTTTCCTGAGGCGATGGAATTCTGTTCGGTTTTCGATAGCGAACTTTTGACCGCACTGCGAAGCCGAATGGTTTTTGAACCGGCATGCGCAGCCGGCGGCGCGATAAAATTCACCGCAACAACAGCGGCGATGAATAATCCTACTATTTTCTTTTTCATTGAATCCCTCAACTCTTTTTGTTTTAACGCCTGATGACGCTTATGATTATATAGCTAATGACGATACAATGCAAGCGAAATAAGTACGGGAATGCGGGATTTATTGCCGCGTGACTTTGACCATAGCGTCGCGAGCCACCGCGCCATTCAAGATATAGCCAGCACGCAATTCCTCAGCGATGACTTCCTTGTCGCCCTCGGCCGTTTCGTCAAACTGAACCGCTTGGTGAAGTTCAGGATTGAACGGCGTGCCAGGTTTGGCATCGATTTTTTCTAATCCCAGATCCTTCAGCTGTTTGTCGAGCTGCTTATTCAGGCCAGCCACGCCTTTTGCCCACGGATTATCTTTCAGCTCCTCTGGCACGTTGGCAATCGCTCGCTCAATCGTGTCAACTACCGGCAACAGCTTCATCACCGACTTCGCCTGGCCCATTTGGTGCGCCGACTGCTTTTCCGCCTCGACACGCTTGCGATAATTCTCGAAATCCGCCCGCGTCCGCTGCAAATCCAGCGTCAACTCGCCCAATTGCTGCTCTAAATCTTCAGTTTTCTTAGTCTTACTTTTCGTCATTTTTTCCTCCTTCTGAACGGCCAAAACGGCTCTTTATGGTACATGGAAGGCGAAATTATTAATTCGCCGACCGCTATAACTATAAACATAACGACCAAAATAACGACAGTTAACCACGTCGGCAAACCGCTCAGCAGTCCGCCGATCCATTCAGCCATTACAACATTTCCTCCAGCATAGCACCCGTTCGCCTAACCAGCTCCATCGTCCGGCGATAATTTTGCCGCGTCGGGCCGATTACGCCAATATAGCTATCGTCGCTAAACTGCGAGCGGAATTTGCTGATAATCAATGTCGCACCAGAACTTTTGCCAATCGGGTTTTCGCTGCCGATAAACACATTCAGCGGCTGGTTCGGTGCTGCTTCATGTAGCCACGGCTCGATATTATCAATCAGTCTGGCAATCGCTTGCACGTGATCGCCCTCGACAAACTCCGGCTGGCTAAACAACTGCGTCATGCCATTCATATATAGATGTTCGCCAAACGACGCAAAGCCAAAATTGCCTGTCAACTCCACTAAACTATCAACCGCACTACGAATCGCCCGGTCAGACTTATCAACGTGCGAATTAACATGCGCTTTGATCGCTCTCGCACTGCGATCGATACCGCTCGGCAGCTCGGTCATCTGAGCATCGGTGATGCCATTGACGTACAACCGGTAGCCCTTGTCGGTGGGAATTCGCCCAGCGCTAGTGTGCGGCGCCTCAATAAAACCCATCTCCTCGAGTTTGGCCATTTCGCTGCGAATGGTGGCGCTGGACACGCCAAACAATTTGGCCAGCGTCACACTGCCAACCGGTGCCGCAATCTCGGCATACTGCTCAATGATGGCGGCGAGAATCGCCTGTTGACGTTCGGTCATGCATAAATTGTATCAAAAATTAGCACTCTATTCAAGCGAGTGCCAAATAACTCATCGAAAACGCTTATCTGTAAAAAACCGCGCCGCGTCCGAAGAAAACAGCATCACGACCATAATATGAATGCCAATCATCACAAATAAAAAAGCCATCGCCATATTGATCCGCCCGACAGTAATTGACAAAGATTCGGTAATGATCGTCGCGCTAGCCACTGCCAGCAGCATAATTCGCGCCCGATTGCTACCCCTCAGCAGCGCTCCCGCTAGCGCTAATTCAATAATCACAATCGCAAAATTCAGAACCATCGTACTAAGAATAATTACATTAGCCGACTCAACGCTAACGGCAGTTTCAGTAACCATTTCCTGTGCAAATTCCGGCCAATTTACCGTATCAAACAGCATTTGCCCAATTGTAAACAGCGATACGATTACTATCAACCCGCAGCCGAACAGAATTTGCGGCGGCCGGCGGCTCCACAATTCCTTCAATAACGTTTCGTGGTTTTTCGGCAAGCGGTCGTGAATTGTTCCATCCATAATGATACCAAACTGCTGCAGCGTGCTTTTTTGCGACTTTACCTTCGACAATTCCAGGATAGGCAAATCGCCGTCTGTTCGGACAAAATCTCCTCCAGGGTGTCGCGAATGATAACCGGAGGAAAAATCTTTCAAAATTGCCACCCGCACTGGCTCGGCACTGTCCTGTACTGTTTGAATAATATAATCGCGCTCAATGTCGGTATTCTCGTCAATCCGATGCGTCAATTGAAATGTGAACAGCGACACGCCGATACTTCTGTCGTATGTTCCCGCAGCCAGCCAATCCACCCGGTGGCCGCCCGGCAGCAACCAGCCCTTTGGACAGCGCCAAAAACGCACATGATGCCGCTGGCTAGGATTACCGTTAACTTCTTGCTGGTATGTAAAATCCTGCTTGCGTCCAAACAAAAAAGCCGGCGATACTGGCGCATTCGGATAACTTTTACGCCGTAAAACAGTCGTCACCATTTTCCATGCCGACCGGGGAGTAATGTCATCCGCCAAACTCCAGCCCGCTGCGTCCATCACTTTATGCAGCTGTTCTTCCGATCCGCGCGCCGCCAGATTGACCGGATCGCATAACATTCCATCCGCCGTCCGCGTCCGGCCAATAAAATAATTCGGCACGTAAATGCTGCTTAAAATCCGGTGCAGCCGCGGCAAGGCCAAATAAGCTACAATTATCCAAACCACAAAAAACAGCCCGACCATCCACCAACCTCCAGTAAACCAGCTTTCCCTAAAAACCAGCCACGCCAGCCATAACGACGCCAGACCGGCAAAAATAAAGAACGCCTGGTCTAATAAGACGTTAATTGATTTTAACGGTCGCATCAACGCGGCAGCCAGTTTTTTGGGCGATTTTGCCAAACTCATAGCTTCATTATATCATTCAGGAGATTGCGAGCCGCCAGCCTAGCCTCGTCATCCTTGCGGCTGAACAAATCACCGCGCTCAATAATCTCCTTGCACACCCTAACGGCCCGCTCCAGATCATCATTAATAATCACGTGGTAATACGGTACTTCCAGTGCATGCGCCAGCTCTTTGATGGCCGATTGATAACGCTTTGGCCATTCGGCTTGAAAATCCTCCTCGGTGGCGTAGCGCTTTTTCAGCCGCTCCAGCCATGTTTTATAATCCGGCGGCACTATAAAAATCGCGATACAACCTGGGGCTAATTGTTCATATTCCGCTACGCCCTGAACATCGACGTCAGTAATTGCCACTTGATTATTTTCATGTGCCAATTTTAACTCGGCCGACGAGGTTCCGTAGACCGTGCCATGCACAAATTTTGCCTCAATGAATTTATGGCCAAGCAGCATTTCCTCGGCTATTTTTTGATCAATAAAATGATAATCGACACCATCTTGCTCGGCACGGCCATTATTAATCCGTGGCGGGCGCGTGGTGTGAGATACGATATCGCGAAATTCCGGCAGCTTTAATAACTGCTTTTTTATAGTGTCTTTGCCAGCGCCAGAAATCCCCGCCAGCAGCGCAATCTTTGTATCCCGCACCAGCTGAATCGTCGACTCAACCGGCTGATATTCTGCGATAAGTTTTTCAATCTCCGACATAATATTTATTTATGATAACTCATCTAGCACCGATTGCCAATCAGGAAACTCGGGACTAATAAATATTCGCTTCAATACAAGCAATCAATCCCTCTTCAGCATCACCATAAATGCCTCACTCGGAATGTCAACCTTACCAAAGCGTTTCATGCGTTTTTTACCACGAGCTTGTTTGGCGAGAAGCTTCTTTTTACGGCTGACGTCACCGCCGTACAGATAGCCAGTGACGTCTTTACGGTAAGCACCGATGTTTTTGCGGGCAATGAATTTACCGCCAATCGCCGCTTGAAGTGCCACTTCAAAACTCTGGCGCGGTACCACTTCTTTGAGTTTTTTGACAATCTCGCGACCCAAACCTGGTGCCTCCGAGCGGTGGCACATCACGCTCAGCGCATCAATCATCTCGCCTGCCACATAAAAATCAACCCGTACCAAATCTTCCGGCTGGTAGCCCGCCAGTTCATAATTAAACGAACCGTAGCCGCTAGTTACCGACTTCAATTGGTCATAAAAATCCGTCAGCAAATTGGCCAGCGGCGCCGTAAAAGAAATCAGCGCCCGCTCGTCGATGTAACTAAGGTTTTTTTGCCGACCACGCTTGGCGACAATCAGCTGAATCACCGCACCGATGTAGTCCTGCGGCACCACAATTTCACCATCAATCCACGGCTCGCGAACCTCGGTGATCTGCGCTGGATCGGGCAGTTCGCTGGCTGACTTAATATCCAACTCCTCGCCATTGGTCAGGCTAACTTGATAATCAGTACTCGGATTGGTGACGATGAGGTCCAGATTATACTCGCGCTCCAGCCGCTCACGAATGATGTCCATATGTAATAAACCGAGGAAACCAATCCGCACACCATAACCCAGCACTGGCGAATTTTCCGGCTCAAACTGCAGCGCCGAATCGCTGAGGCTCAGCTTTTCGATAGCCTCTTTCAGGTCATTATAATCTTCATTGCTCACCGGAAAGAAGCCTGCATAGACGAAGGGCTTGACTTCTTTGTAGCCGGGTAGGGGCTGGACTATTATTTGCGACATATTAGTAAAGTGTATTATAACATTTTTGTCCGAAGACTTCACAAAAACCACGCTAATTGACATACCGCTCAATACGCTCAGCTCGCAGAGTTAGCGCCTCAGTCAAGCCTTGCAAATATACTGTATACTGCTCAACAGTCTGAGGCAACGGTGACGATTGGAAATCATCAAAATCTGTTAGTATGTTAACTTGGTATTTATCGTCAACAAAATCTTGCAACAAGAAAAAATCGGCATAGCCCTGAAAATCACCAAACCACTCAAAAAAGTCACCGTAACGATCAAAAACATTAGCGAGCGGACTGTCCTTGCCTTGATACCAGCGGGCAATACATTCTAAAGTCAGGTCAAACCGATCACCAATTTTGCGATGCCAACCTCTCGCACGATTGATGGTCTGCGTTCCGCCGCGTAGCTCGCTGGGGAAAATAATTTCTGAACCGATCGTCCAGTCAACATCCTCTATTATAGTCAAAACATCTCGCGGCATTTTCTCAACAAGCAATTTATTACGCTTCCAAGATCTAAAAGTAGCTGCCATATTATCACTTGAAACAGGAATCTGACACCGACCATCACTGGCCATTAAGTACGCTCCTTGATCCAACATGGTCAGTTGACGACCATCAGGCAGTGGTTTAGTCCACAATTCAGCATGGTAGCGTTTTAATGTCGGACTGTGCTGATCTGGATCTTTATTGTTAGCGTCTTGACGACAATCAAACCAAACATCAATCATTAGTGTCACTCCTTTCTTAGTACTAATTTGCACATCGCGCGCGATCTTCAAGTTGGAAGTACTCAATCCGCCGCAATAACATCCCCAACAGGCCGCCGCTTGGAATAAGCCTGCCGCTCGCCATAACCGATACACAGCAAAATATATTGTTACTGCGAGAAAATATATCACACATCACCAATCTCTATCAGTTTGTGTGATAGATAGCAGATATTCAAGAGCTTTTAGCTTCCTAGCTTGGTCTGGTCGGATATTTTTAACCCTCATGTCCGCATGCGGTATAATCTCATCTAACCGCTTGAGCTCTCCTGATTTTACATCTATTACAGCGCACAACATTCGCTGAGCCTCTGGCAAGTTGGATAGGTCTGCCTCAATAGGCAATTCATCATTATAAGGCCCAAATCTTTTCATATATAGTTGCGAGTCACCCGCTAAATCCTGCAACAGGTGCGCAGTAGTATGATTCGGCGTGCCGCTGTATGGTAAATACCAGTAGCGATACGTTTTCGTTCCTATTTCTGATGTTATATCCGGACATCTCTCGTCTTTGATTGCTTGATACTGATTCTCTAATTGCTCCGCAGCAGCTTTATTATCTCGTGTTGCAATACCTATACGTACATAAGCTTGAGTGGTTGGCTTTAAAAGTCCAACAGGTTTCCCAACGAAAGCAGCAAACCGAGACGTTAAATCGCCTCGAATACCGAACGCATATTCAAACGTACCATCGTTCTGTTTCGTGACATCAACGGTTATCACACTATCTTCGAAAGAAGTTCCTATATATTCGTAGGGAGCATCCGGATATTCAGCGCTTCTTGGCATAAACCTCCTATGCTCGCCTGGTTGCCAAGAACCCTCCTCTACAAATTGATTCAGTGACTCAATTATATCTTCTTGAAGAATGCTACTGCTATTTCGACAACCCCATATATTCACACTGTTTTCACCATTGTTTGGACCGATAAAATACTTCTTCAAGTCGCTATATAAATCCGCCTTACTGGTATATTTAACATACATCTGCCCTACTTCTATATCAAGACAGGAGACATCAGCTTCACGAAGCAAACTAAGCACCGAAGGATCGATTTCCTGCAGCGCGCGTTCTTTCAAACGCAAGTCTATGAATGATTTTTTCCAATCTTCATACATCTCGTCATTTTCTTCCAGACCTGGATATTTACAGACAAGCTCTTTATACGATTCAATATCTGGAACAATCACTGCTAAGTTATGGCGAATATAAGGGTAGTTCTGCCACCACATTTCGCCGCCGCGCTCTTCTTTGCTGTACTCTGCTAGTTTTTTATACAAAACCTCCGATAAAGCGAGAACTGCACGATCATGAAGTTGCGGATCTGAGCCTTCAATTGCCGTTGCTTTCAAATATGCATCAGCACAGCGGCTTTTAACGTTTTCACTATACCTATCTGCATCTGGCACATCTATCTCAAATTCTTTACTTACAATCTCGCCAAAACATTTATTTGGATCAGAGAAGATAGCCGCGACGAACCCATCTAGCTGCTCATTAAACACACTCTCCCGTTTTCGTTCAGCCTCCCGATGCGCAATGTTCTCTTGTGTAGCCTCCATTTCTTGCCTCGTTTCCTCGGCTATTTGTGCTGTTCTCTCCTCTTCCTCATTAGCTGTTCTCCCCAGAACATACTGGGTCAATAATTTCAGCTTCTTTGAATCGCCCGGATTTTTTTCCTGACGATACGAACCGCCTAAACGCCCACATCTCTGCAGCAATGTATTTAGCTTGTCATCGCCCCACTCATCCGTTAACCTTGCGGCTGCATCGCTGTTTAAGAACCGCTTCATCTCCTCAGGAGTAGCCAGGTTCGCCATAACGTCAAAAATCGCCAGCAGTCTCTCGCTTCTTTTTCGAGGCCTCCAGCCCTCCTCCGGATCTTCGTAATCATCCAAAGATACGCGAATAGCCTCAGCCATTTGTTCGGCTATATCAAACTCGTCGGGCTTTTCTTCTCGCAGTTTTTCTGCAACTTGACTCATATTTTCACCATCAATAAAGGCTAGAAACCTATCCTTGCGGAGTATACCTTCTAAATCTGGATCAAGGGCAGTGCCGTTCGCCGAATCAGGAAGCGAAGCGCCATCATGCGACATCTCTGATCCGGCGTGACGGCGAGACGATGAATTTGGATAGCTATCAATCATAATTAGTTATTAATGTTAATATTCTTTTGTCTAATTGTCAATATTATCGTGATGGTTGGCTACCGACATCTATCATTTTTTACGTCTATTTTAGAGCTGTTCCGCCAAGCTGCCCTTTGGTTCTATCTCGTCGCGCTCGTCTCTTTTCAAGGTATTTGATCATCTCTCCTTGCTCCGCTACCGAAAGATATCTTCCTCTACTGCTTTCGCCTTTCTTTATTATTCCAAGTTTTTCTGCGGCCCTACGAACGACACCATGGTCCTCTCCAGTCGCGTCGCTAAGTCCTTTTAGGCTTATCTTCTCGCGCCGCTTGACTGCCAGTCGCTCGCTTACTAACTGTTCAACCTTATCTGCAACCTGCCCGGCTTCATCTTCGGAAAGATAGAATATTCCTCCTGCCCTAACTGGACTTAATTCAAGTTGCTCAATAGCACGCCAAACATCCCCGTAAGATACGTCTTGTCTACCTCTATGCTGTTGATCTTTTCTTACGAACTTAGTGACAGGAACATAACCCTCTGGAATAGGCTGACGGTTCCCTATAGCAGCGCAAATATCTTCAGCTTCCGACGGAGAAAAAATAATAGGTAGTCCAGCTTTATCCAACAATCCAAGCTTCTCGGCCGTACGTCTTACAATATAACTTGGCACACCTGTCTCATTCATAATATCTCGAACCCCAACAAAACCTTCTGGAATTGATCTTGTTCGCTTTCTTTTCTCGTCCACAATAATTTGGGCATCTTCTCTGGTAAAAGCAAGTATTCGACGGTTTTTTTCACTACGATATACGCCCATTGTTATTTTTCCTTTCTTAGCCAATTCTCCGGCGAGTCTTGAAAGCATAGTTCCATCTTTTAAGCCTAATTCTTTTGCCATATCTTTAGTAGTAACATACCCATCCGGAACCGGAGGCAAATCTTTTGAACTTCTTGAGCTTCTTAAATACCTCGTATCAACAGGCTTATCCAATTTCTGTTGGCTGAATCCGCCTTTTAGCGCATTTACCAAATTGGCTGTAAAATTCTTCTTGGTTAGAATTCGCGCACCTTGTTCTGGATTGTCCTTTATTAGCTTGCTCAGCTCCTCTTTCGTATAGTCCGTTAGCGGGCGTTCGGCTCATTCTCCGACGGACGGTTAGCGCTAACTTGTTCGCGCACCCATTCGCCATTAAATACAAACGTAGCATTTCCATATTCCTGGCAGACTAGAATAACTTTATCAATTCCAGGCACGGTAACTTGATAATACGGCTCTTCGCGCATCATATTCGGATTAACGCTTCCCCGAACAATAGACACCGCCTCAGAGTCGTCAGGATCTATGCCAAAATCATTCATTAACACAAACAGCAGATTTTCCAGCTTCGGCTGCTTATCTTTTTTCTCCATTCCAACACCGCTGCCTGTTGTCTGCGGAATGGGCGTGCTGTCTGTCGGCACGAACACCTCGCTAGATTCGTTAACCTGCGCAATCACCCGATCAATTGCCGCAAATTCCTCAGCTTTACCATCCAAGTTATTAAGGATGTCTTCTATGCCCTCCAATTCAAAATACGCAAGCGCCGCGTCCTCGTGTTTTTTTCCATTGGCTTCTCCAAGCTGCTGCCACTCAGCACCCGGCTGGGCGTCGTACTTGTCGACCACAGCGCCAACCAAATCAATGACCTTTTCCAACGCATCATCGACATACGTGTCCGTATTTTCCAGCGTCAATGGTTCATTAACCGCCGCTGTTAATCGCGCGGCGAACTCTGTTTTAAGAGCATCTAGCTCGTTATTTTTACCACCATCATGATATGTGTCCATAGGTCGCAATTATACTATTTTGTTAATATAATGTCAATAATAAATTGTCGCGTTTCTTACGCTTTTATTTTATTAATTATCCCTTGGGAGTATTGCAACTTATTCTATAACTGCTCAAAAATCTTATGAGCTTGATTCTTACCAATAGCCTGAACCAATTCAGTATAGCTCATCCACCGACCGCGTTTAGTTTTGTCGCGGCGATGGTCGTTCTCATCGGTGATATCGCCCGTAACTATCGCATCGACATTGCGCCAAGCAATCCAAGGTCTGTCATCGCTCATAAAGCTGTAGTCTAAATGAACATGATTTTCGTTGATCAGTTTATAGCCTGACGACGAAAATCCGCGCGCATACAATTCGCGGAGGATAACATCTGCTAGTTCGGCAAAGTTGTCAGCCGTAACGCATAAAAAGTCATCATATTCCTCGCCAAGCTCGTACGATCGGCCATTTATAAAAGCACAATACGAATCATCATCGACAACTTTTTCGTCCAGCCACACGCGGCGGTCGCGTGTTACTGGAATCACCCGACATCTAATTTTCTCTGTAAAGTTTTTGAAGTTACTCATAATTGCTAACAACAGATATATCAATACCTATTTCGTGCATTTTATTACATCTGCACCTTTCAATAATAGTATATATTATTTCCACTGCCGCGTGCTAAATTATATTTTTCCTTTAGTCGCCAGCAAGTGGTCAATGGCGCTTTCTATAACAAGTTTAGCATATTCGTTAAGAATGAGCCGACGGCCACTCTCGGTCGCTATCCACGTATCCGCTCTCAGCGTTGAACTAGGCTCAGGGCTTGCGGTAAAAATTTCCACTGGCCACGGCGTAAACTCGTATATATTCATCTCAGCGCGGCGAACATTAAATTCGCTCGTTACCAATGTGATACGCTGCGGATGCCACTGCATCGCCTCCCAAAGGTCAATGCTACGCTTCACATTATCTGGGATTGATATTGCCTGATCTTCAATGATAATATCGTCCGCCGGAACACCGTGCGTTATAGCATAATCTGCCATACGCTGCGCTTCGGTTATATTATTTTCACCCTGAGAAGCCGCCCAATGCGGCGCCGCACCAGTTGCCATTATTTTGGAAGCGACGCCAGAATGATACAGTTCTACCGCCTTTGCAATCCGCATATTCTTTGCCGAACCAAACACGAAGATGATGTCAGATTGCTTGGGAGAATTTCCTGTTTTAAGCGGCTCATAGAGTTGCTCTGCCTTAATATTGTCGACATGTTGAGCTAAATAAGCCGAATATTCCGACACAAAAACGTGTAGCGCACCGACGACTTTATCAAAATCCCATGCCTGATATCGCTCAAAGACAGCCGCATCTATACCTGCTTGCGCCGCTACACGGCTAAGCTCCATAAATAACCATGGCCGCACAGCAAGATAGTCCCCGTGTACCGCTAATCGAGGCGACTCTTCGCTTATTATCGCACGAATCTCATCTGCTGACGGTAATTCAATACTGCTTATGCGCATACAAAACTCTCTTTAGCCGCAGCCTTCTAACTAATAATATTAAATTAGCAAGTTGTGTCGTCTGGGTTATAGATAACGTCATCGCCTAACTACACTCCTTGTCATTATTAATCTTTTGTAAAATACTTTTTCAGCGTCACCGTATCACCCACCCGCGCTTCACGCGTAGTCTTCAGGTTGGTGACGATGTAGCCAATTTCACCGGTGTCGAGCGACGGGTCGGGGATCATACCGGGGCTGAGATGGCCGACTTCTAGCGCCAAGCCGTTAGCGCCAGTCGCCATCATGTGAATTGCGTCGCCCTTCTTAATTTGCCCGTCAACCACCCTGACGTACAAAATCACCCCGCGATAATCATCATAATAACTATCGAAAATCAACGCCCGAGTCGGGTCATCTGGCTGACCAGTTGGTGCCGAGATTCGCTCAACAATTGCTTCCAAAACCTGATCAACATTCTGCCCAGTTTTGGCTGAGATGTGAATAATTTCGCTTTCATCGCAGCCCAGCAAATTGATCACCTGCTTGGATACGCGCGGCACATCGGCGGCTGGCAAATCGACTTTATTCAGCACCGGAATAATTGTCAAGTCTTGCTCCATCGCCAAGTACACATTCGCCAGCGTCTGCGCCTGGATACCCTGGCTGGCGTCAACCACCAACACCGCACCCTCGCAAGCCTGCAACGAACGGCTAACTTCGTAACTAAAATCAACATGACCAGGCGTGTCGATGAGGTTGAGATCGTAGACAGTTGACTGAGCCAGTCCATTCACGCCAACATCTGCACAAACCCGAGAGTCAGACTGCGCTAAGCGGGTGGCAGTCGATGGGGCGGCGCCCGCTTCTGAAGAAATCTCTGATTTTTCAGAAGAAGGGGCGGATCGACTGGCAGGACCCGCGTCTAGCGACCGACGTGAAGACTCTGCAAGAGTCTTCGACGATGGGAGCGGTAATGTACCACTCGCTTCCACCTCCTGATATTCATATCTCATCCGCACCGGCGCCAGCTTAATAGTGATCCCCTTCTCGCGCTCCAAATCCATACTATCCAGCAGCTGCGACTTCATCTCGCGCTTCTCCACCGTCCCCGTCATCTCCATCATCCGATCCGCCAGCGTCGATTTACCGTGATCGATGTGAGCGATGATGCAAAAATTGCGGATATTATTCATCGCCACACGCCATCCAGCCGCCCAAACAGCAATTTCTTACCCTTCTTTAAGATCGGATCAACTTCCGGCAGACGCAACAACTTCGACATCAGCAGATAAACGCCGAAACTAACAATTGAAATAATCGTAAATTTTGGAAAAGCGCTGAAAAAGCTGCTATCAGTATCGCGGAACGGCATCACGGAAACACCGATATAGCATACTACTCCGGCTACCGCACTGGCGGCAATCATCTTACCGATAGCCTTAACAAACGCCCGATTAAACATCCTCGGCATCCGCTTGCTCATCACTAATAAAAGTATCACCACTTCAAACACCGCTACTGTCGACTGCGCCCACGCCAAGCCATACGCACCCATATTAAGGTTCATCGTTAAAATAATCGCCAAAGCAATATTCAAAGAAATAGAGAATACAGAAATATACAACGGCGTTTTAGTATCCTGCCGCGCATAAAATGCCCGCGCCGCCATATGATAAATCGTCCGAAACAGAATCGCCACCACCAAGCAGCCTAATATCCCCGCCATCAGCTGATCGCCAGTATTTCGGATAAAATGGACAATGTAGCCGCGCGTGAAAAATATCACAACCGACGTCGGCAGCGCCATCCAAAAAATAATCCTCAGTAGCGACCGCAGATCCTTCTGGAACAGATCAAGTCTTCCTTCGCCTAGCCGCTCGGTTAGCTGCGGAAAAGCGGCATTAGAAATAGCCACACCGATAAGATTAATCGGCATTAAATGCAATGTCAGCGCCTGCTGATAAGCGCGAATTGTACCGTCCGCCAACCGCGACGCTAAGTTGACCTCCACCAGGCTTACTACGTAATCCATTCCCTGATCAACCGACCGCGCTGGTAATAGTGACAATACTTTCCGAAAACCTCTGTTCCGACAATATAACTTAAAATTATAATCAAAGCCCAAACCAACCAAACCAACAGCACTCACGATCAACTGCAGAAACGATCCCAGAACTACGCCTAGTGCCACACCCATAATACCGCCGTCAAAGATCTGCCAGCCGAATAAATTGATACCATTAGTAAACCACACAGTACCAATAATGATGCCGATGTTGTAAATCATTGGCGCCAGGGCACAGAACATGAACCGCCCGACCGCTTGCTGAATACTGGCAATTACCGAAGCAATGGCGAAAATAAATGGATTAACCGCAATTACCCGCATCATACTGACCGCCAATGCGTGGCCTGATTCGCTCAGACCCGGCGCAATTAGGTATTTCATCAGCGGATCAGCAAAAATGATAATCAATATGCTCGCCGCCAGCGTCACCAGCGCCATAAAATTAATCATGCTGGAGCTAATTTGCCACGCTGATTGTTTATTACCCTTCATCCAGCGTTCGTTAAACACTGGAATAAATGTCACACTTAACGCGCCGGACACCAGCACGGCAAACATGAAATCCGGCACCATAAACGCCGCCGTGTAGGCATCCAAGCCGACTGGATAGCCAGCCAAGCCAGCTTCTTTGCTCGGCATATAAGCAGAGTTGAGCAACCGGTCGCGGAAAAATCCCAGCAAGCTTGACAATAGCGTTGAGCCAGCTAAAATGGTTGCAGCTAACTTGACTGTCAGCCGCTGATTTATCTTATCGACAGTTCTCCTGACGCGTCCCATAACAATTTACGCGTGTAATTTTGCTTCCTTTGGCAGTTTCGTTCCTTTAAGAATCTCATCCACCGCTTCTTCTTCCAATGTCTCGTCTTTTAGCAGCGCCTCAGCCAATTTGTCAAGGAACGTACGATTGGCTTTGAGTACCAGCATCGCCCGCTGTTTGGCCTCGGTGATCAGCTGCGACACTTCCTGATCGATCAGCTTAGCAGTCTCATCCGAGTACGGCCGCTCGCGGGTCATCTTATCAAACATCAGCCCGCCGTTGTCTTCGTGGAACACTTGATCGCGCAAGCTCTTACCCATACCCTGCTCAATCACCATTTCCCGAGCAATCTCAGTGGCTTTACGCAAGTCCGAGCCAGCGCCAGTCGTAATGCCATCATCGCCGTAAATAATCTGCTCAGCGATCCGGCCGCCCATCGCCCGCGCCAAGATATCCTTGAACTCGTAGACGTTAGTGTAGCTCTTATCCTCTGGCGGCAAGAACCATGTCACGCCGCCGGTACCGCCGCGCGGAATGATCGTCACTTTGTGAACCGGATCAGAATCTGGCAAGACGTGGCCGACGATGGCGTGGCCCGCCTCGTGGTACGCCGTCAACTCTTTCTCATGGTCGTTCATCACCTTGGCCTTGCGCTCCGGTCCGATCGCCACCCGCTCAAACGCCTCGGTCAATTCATCATTAGAGATTTTCTTTTTATTACGCCTTGCTGCAATGATTGCTGCCTCGTTAGCCATATTAGCGAGATCCGCTCCCGATGAGCCAGCTGTCTTGGCTGCTAACTTATCCAGGTCAACCGTCTCGTCAGTCGGCTTTTTCTTAAAGTGAACCTTAAGGATTGCCTCGCGGTCTTTGCGCTCCGGCAGAGTAATCGTCACTCGCCTATCAAACCGCCCCGGTCGTAGCAGGGCAGGATCAAGCACATCCGCCCGGTTGGTTGCCGCCAGCACAATCACATTAGTATCGCCGTCAAAGCCATCCATTTCCACCAAAATCTGGTTCAAGGTCTGCTCGCGCTCATCATGGCCGCCGCCCATACCCGAGCCGCGCTTACGGCCTACCGCGTCAATTTCATCGATAAAGACGATACACGGCGCATTTTTCTTAGCCTTTGAAAAGAGGTCGCGCACCCGGCTCGCCCCAACACCGACGAACATCTCCACAAACTCTGATCCAGAAATCGAGAAGAACGGCACGCCTGCCTCGCCAGCCACTGCCCGCGCCAGCATGGTTTTACCAGTACCCGGATTACCGACCAACAAGACACCTTTCGGAATCTTAGCACCTAGCTCCTTGTACTTCTTTGGATGCTTTAAGAAATCGACAACCTCTTGTAAATCCTGCTTGGCGTTATCATTGCCGGCGATATCCTCAAACACAATTTTCTCTTTATCCTCGCCGTACAGCCGCGCCTTTGATTTGCCAAAGCCCATCGCTTGATTATTCTGCCCCTGCGCCTGGCGCATCATAAACATGAAAAACACTACGATAACCAGCACCGGCAAAATCAGTACCGCCAAATTCCACATCGTTTCGCCAGTAGTTGACGGCGGAATCACCTTCACCTCAACCTTAGCATTCTTATTCAGGCCCTGCTCGTAAATACTACCCGACTCCTTAACCGAACGCTCAGTCGGTTTGTTTTGATCTTTGCCGGTTACTTTTATGTCATTGCCCTGAATTTCTAGCCTAGCAATTTTACCCTCGTTTGCCCGCCGCACTACGTCAGACAGCGCCGCCTCTTTTAAGTTAGCAGCGGGGAATAAAACTGCATAAAAAATCAGCGCCACGAAAATTATAATCGCCCAAAACAACCCAAATCGCGCAACCTGCTTTATTCCGTTCTTACCATTTTTTTTCGGCATCTTAACAGCCATTCTCGCATAATCCTTTCGCCTATACTAATCAACTTCGTCTATTATAACATCTCTTGCCGTCAATTTCATCACCGCGCCAGAACCAAGCTGCCATACTGTCCCGGGACGACCAGTTTTTATGGCGACAAGCATTCGTTCCAGCTGAGCAGTCATAAGCGACGCGCCGGCATGCCGCAAGACGTAATAATATAATAATTCCAACGCCACATTTTCCTCGATTTGTATTAAAAAATGCCGGCTCAGAACTTGTTTATCGAATCTTTTTAGTTCAGCTTCAAGGGTACGCCGCAATTTTCGCTGCGCCCGCCATAACTCATATATTTCAGATCGGGCTTCCGGACTTATCTGCTGGTGTATGCGCCGGCGTAAAATGTTGCGCGTGTATTTTTCGCTGCTATTAGTCTCGTCCTCGCACCATTCTAATCTGTGTTTGGCGGCATATTCATAAATCTGCTGTTTTGTCCAGCTGCTCAGCGGGCGCAGAATCCGCGAATCGCTCATGCCTGCCAAGCCGCGCCAGCGCGCGCCGCGCCGAAGATTTAGCGCCACTGTCTCGACAATATCATCCTGATGATGCGCCGTCGCCACAGTACCGCCAAAATCCGCAGCAATATCGTTCAAAAACGCATATCGCCGTTCGCGGGCTCGCTCCTCGCTGGCGTCACTACCCAGCTCTTCCCTCTGGCCGATATACTGCACCCGGTATTTCGCCGCCAAAGCCTCAACAAACCGCGCATCGGCAGCCGAATCTTGGCGAATACCATGGTCAAAATGCGCCACTACGATATCTTTTTCTGTCCGCGACATTACATCCAGTAGAACTACCGAATCAACCCCGCCGCTGATCGCTAAGACATATCTCACATAACCATTATCTCACAAATTACGCGCAGAGCCGAACGAAATCTACATTATAATGCCATTATCTCTCGGCGGAATCATAAAACCAGAAAAACACGCCAACGGCGGTTTGGCAAAATTAAGCACATCTGTTACAATCATGAGGCGTGGCACCGTAGCTCAGCTGGTTAGAGCGCAGGACTCATAAGCCTGAGGTCGGTGGTTCGGGTCCACCCGGTGCTACCAGGACTAGTTATAAAAACCTCTGTGAACAATTTGATTCGCAGAGGTTTTTTCATGCCTCATATAATGAGTATGATAGAATAGGCTTATGCCGGGCAGGAAAAAACCATCAGATCATGAAAGGTACTTACGGGCTTGCGGCCTTTATCATGAGATTCAATACGGCCTTGAACATGGTGGTAGCGACACAAGACTTGGCAGGATTGCACTAGGAATAATTCGCACACTTAATCCGTTCGATCCCCGAAAATTAAGCAAGGGCGATTCATCAAACCCAGCAGTACAGGATCATCTAAGGATGTACTTAAGAAATCACACTATGAACGATCCAGGCGTCCCCGCCCCCTCGCAACACCCTTTTGACTAAATTGCTTACTAAAGCACCTCTTCCAAATCGCCGTCAAAATTGTCAAGTTCAACGCCGTCCAAGGCAGCCAGCCGCCGCGCCACGAAGCCGCTAAGCTCCCGCGAGCTGCGCCCCTGATTCCAGGTTTCCAATTCCTTCTTTTTCGTTGCTTCTAAAAATTCTGCTAACTCGCTGTCGTTAATCCGCATGGTTTTTTCCTTTTTTGTGTTAATTTATTTGACCTATTTTCATGATATCACAAATTTGACAAAAAAGCAATAGCTTTTTATGAAAATCTTTCGTTTTTATGCTGCTTATGCTATACTGGCGGGGAAGGATTTATATACAAACATGACCCCTGTAATGATATCGTCTCTAGCCATCATCGTCTTCGCGGCATTGATTCACGCTAGTTTTCAGCTCAGTATTAGCGTATTAACGCTGCTCAGCGGTCATGCCATTGGTAAAAAAACTGCTTATAAAAGAGTTCTGCGCCGAATGGGCGGATTTACCGCTGGCGTGCTGTTACTGACTTGCCTGATTTTAAGCGCAGTTTCTTATTATTTTGCCCTGTTTATTAATCATATTGACTCCGCCGAGCAATACATTGCAGCGATTTGCTGCGACTTGATGATCGCCTTGGGAGTTGCTATTTGGGTATTCTATTACCGGCGCGGACGCGGTACAGCGCTGTGGATACCCAGAAGTTTCGCCGACTATTTAACCAAACGCACGAAAAAGACAAAAAACAGCGCAGAAAGTTTTGCGCTTGGCATGGCTAGCGTAGCCGCAGAAACTATTTTTATTATCGGACCGGTTATCGCCGCCAGCTTGGCTATTATTACCCTGCCTGATTTTATGATGCAAATTGCCGGAGTTGGACTATATGTTATGGTATCAATTTTACCGCTAGCAATTATGGTGGCGCTGGTCGGTGCTGGCCGCAACATCGCCAGCCTGCAGCAATGGCGCGAATCGCATAAAAGATTCTTACAATTCGCCAGCGGCGGCAGCTTGTTAATCTTGGCTGGCTTTATGTTCGTTGACCGCGTCATCGGCATTGCCAGCTACGGAGGCAGCCTGTGGTAAAATCGCCGAGAATCGACGTGATAAAGCGAGGCAAACGACCAGCCGAAGAATTCAGCCCGGATAAGATACATGATTCAATTATTGCTACCTGTTTAAGCGTTCGTATTCCCGAAGGACAGGCTGAAGATATTGCCAAGACCGTAACGCTGGGCGTTATGAACTGGTGCGAAACCCGCCCGGAAATCACTTCTGCCGACATCAGGCGGCGAGCTTGCCAAGTACTGAAAGGATTGCATCCGGACGCGGCATATTTATATGAAAATTACAAAAATATATTGTAGGGGGCAGCATGGCGCAGAAACCGACGTTTGACTATGATTATATCGTTATCGGCAGCGGAGCAGGCGGTTCGCCGGCTGCCAGCATCCTGGCAAATTCCGGAAAAAAAGTCGCTATCGTTGAGAAATCGACGTTCGGCGGCGAGTCGCCAAACTGGGGCGACGTTCCGGCAGGCGCCCTAATCCACGCAGCCAGCACATATTATAACGCTAAGATGGCAGCGAAGTTCGGATTACGAACCGGCTCTGTCGGCTATAACTACCCTTCCTTATTATCCTGGAAAGATATTGCCATCAAACGCACCGGGGCAGGCGGAAACCGTCATTACTACGAAAAACAAGATATTAGCGTTTTCGCTGGCAATGCGCATTTTTTAAGCCCAAATGAAATTACGGTCAATCGGCGGCATTTATCGGCCCGCAAGTTTCTCATTGCCACTGGATCAGAATGGCACGTTCCAGAAATTCCCGGATTAGAAAGTACGCCGCACCACACGCCAAAAACCATATTCTCCCTTGCCAGACCGCCGAAAACGCTGTTTATTATCGGTTCGGGTATAGAGGCCTGGGAGCTGGCGCATTTGTTCTCCACTCTCGGTACAAAAATTTACCTGGCTGAGGCTTCCAAACACATCTTGGCTGATTTCGATAATGAAGCGAGCAGGCTAATCATTGATGACGCGAAGGAAAACCGCGGTATAAATATATTGATACAAACAGAAGTTATCGCCGTGCAAAAATCTGGCTTGCAAAAACGAGTTACCTTTGTTCAAGGACGAGCCGAACGCTCAGTACGCGTCGATGAGATATTAATCGCCAGCGAGCGCCGCCCGGCAACTGATTTGGGACTGGAAAATGCCGGCATTAAATACACTGCGGAAGGAATATCCACCAATGCTTATTTGCAAACCTCGGCTCGGCACGTCTTCGCGGCGGGCAGCGTTGTCGATACAACTATACAAACGCACGATATTTTAGCGCAAAGCCGCGTATGCGCACATAATTTGCTGCATAAAAATTCAATGAAAGCCGATATCCAGCCGCGCCTGCTGGTTGCCTTTACACAGCCGGAAATTGCCCAAGTCGGAGTCAGCGAAGAAACAAGCGAAAGACAAGACCTAAGAATATCAATAGCGCCGCTAACTTTAACAGCGCGCAGCAATATTACTGATCAGCGAACTGGTTTTGTAAAAATAATTACCGATAAAAAAGACACTATCATTGGCGCGTCCATCGTTGCCCCAAATGCCAGCGACATGATCGCTGAACTAACTTTGGCAATTCGCTATAAGTTAACCGGCAAACAACTCATGGAGACGCCGCATTGCTTCACCTCCTGGTCGGAAGCCATAAGAATTGCTGCTGGAAAACTTCTCTAATTATCTCTGATGCGTTATAATATTCTCTGGCGGGGGCGTAGCTCAGGGGTTAGAGCAGTCGGCTCATAACCGATTGGTCGCTGGTTCGATCCCAGCCGCCCCCACCAATCCAGATTGTAGCTACCTAAAAACGCGGAATAAATTTAACTACTTTTTTAGAATACCGCGGCGCCGGCTTTATGACCGGCGCTTTTTTAGCGTGCTACTTAGTTTATACAGACCGCCGCCAACAATTACTATAGCTGCAGCAGCCGCGATATAACCGTAAAAACTCACGCCAGTATCAGAAAGAGTGCCGCCAGCCTTTGTCGCTACTCTCCCCGTCTGCCCTGAACTCGTTTGTCCTGAATTATTATGCGCTGGATTCACAGCATTCCTACGCTCGTACACAGCCACTGGATCTTCAATTATGCCGTTTGCGGTTTTATCTTGGTCGCCAAAACCGCCGTCGGTCACCGAATAGCTAATCGTCGTCCGCTGTCCGTCCGCTGTAACGCCGAAAGATACTTTGCTGGTTATATCAACCGCATCTGTGCCAGCACCGCTATACTTGACTACCCTTACACCAGCCGTGTTTGCGTATTTTTTAGTTAGCTCTAAGGTTATCTTCGTTGTATAGCCAAACTGAGCACTACCATAGTTGGCACAATCAATTTTGAACGCGACCGACTCGCCAAGCTGATACCCCGCTGGTTTTCCCTGCTGCGACGCGGCGGTACTGGCACTCGCTATGTTATAGCACTTGTCGCCAGTTGCGTTAATGATGGTGTTTTTACCATTTGGCTGGGCAACAGCCACCCTGCTCGCCGAAGCCGGCACGACAACGTTATCTAAGCGCCGCTGCAGTTCGGACTTCTTCTGCGGGTCTTTTACTTGATTAACTAAAGCTTGGGCATCATTTTTAGCTTGAGCGGTTTTATCGTTTTCTGCCTTAACGACAGCAGCCAACGCCGCCGATTGGATAGCAGCTTCGCTTTGCTTGGCAGCAGCCACGGCGTCATTAAGCTTCTTAGTAGCAGCGCGTACTACTGAGGGCGTCGGATTTGACGCAGCGTTGACAGCTTTTGCCTCCTGCAAAGCTTGCTTAACACCGCCTTGATTTTTAATATAACTTGGTTCGCTTTCAGCATCGTGGATAGCTTTTTGCAGGCTAGTTTTGTCGGCACGCAACCCGTCAAGCGCCGCTTGTAATGTGTTTTTAGCGGCAGTTAATTGGCCCAGAGAAGCACCGTGATCAGCAATTACCGATTCTGCAGCAGTAATTCCAGCTCGCAAGGCATTCGCCGAAGCTGCTGTCATGCCGTCGGTCGAGACTTGTTTAGCATCAGTCACCAGCTGCAACAGACTAGTGCGCACATTAGTAATTTCTTGCTTAATACCGTTCAAAACATTCTGCAATTCGTTCTTTTTAGCCGTGTCTTGAACCTTGCTCAGTAGATTTTCTGCCGCCTGAATATCCGCCGGCAATTTGCTGTTTTTTGCTTTATCGACAGCAGCCTGCGCTTTGGCCTGGGCGTCAGCTTCCTTTTTATAGGCATTATCCAAGGCTTGCTTCAATCCCTCGACAGCGGTCTTTATTTCATTCGGAGACGGCGACGGCTTGCCGGCAACAGCTTCAGCGGCCGCCAGCGCTGCTTTAACGGCTGCATCATTCTGGATGTAGCTTGGCGATGATTTGGCGCGGGCGATTTCACTGTTCAGTGCAGTCAGGTCAGTTTTGCTTAACTTATATGTAATGTTTAGATTACCGCTAAAGTTGGTACTCGCCGCACCAATAGTTACAGGAACAGACCACACGGCATTGACATTATGAGAATTTCCATCATACACAGGCGACACCAGCTTAATATTCCCCGGAGCTCCGCTGTCGTTAGCAACCTGGCTATTATCGGAAATAGGCACTGCAGTCCCGCCTTTGCCTATCAGTGGCGACGGCGCTGACACGGCAGTAATAGACATAGATACATTCTGATTACTCAGGTTAAGCTTAGCCAAATTAGTTAACCCCGCCAGCGGCGATATATCCGCCACCGTACTGCCGTCAATTTCCAAAGAAGCCAACTGCGCCATACTGCCGATGGAGTTTACGTCGCCAGCGGACAGCGGCACGCCGCTTAAGCGAAGAATCTTTAAGCCAGACATCGACTTCAGCGCGGTGATATTCTTCGCGGTTATTTTATTGTTATAGCTGTAAAACTTGAACGACTTAATCGTAGCAGCGCTAGCGCTAAAATTGGCCATATCAAGAGGAGTTTCCAGCGATTCTCCAGACAGCGACACATCGCTTAGCTTTGACAGCCCGGAAACAGGCGAGAACGACTTTATGGGATTTGCAGCGGCATGCAGTACCGTAAGCTTAGATAAAGAAGCTATGTTTGCTAAAGACGTTACCTTGTTATCAGAAAAGGTCAGCTCCTGCAGCTTCGCAAGATTAGCAATCGGCGACAGATTAGAAATAGCATTATTATCCAGCGACAACTGCGACACATTCACAGCCTCCTCCAGGCCAGTAATATCAGCAATCTTTTTATTAGCCGGAGTGTTTGAATCAGCCTTAAGAGAAATGGCTGTTAGGCTTTTCATCTCATCCTTGGTTATGTCTTGATTGTCAGCGCGTGCTGTACCGCTATTTTTCGCTAATAGCGCATTCAATTTAGCCTTTAGATTAGCGTCTGGGATATGGACAACCTCGACTGCTGGAGTAGTTCCGCCAGCCGCGTTCATTTTTACATTAAGCAGCGCCCCGCGGTTTACCGCCGCTCCAGGCTTTACCTTAGCGCCGGACGGATCAATTGCCAGCGCAACATCGTTTGGCAAAGCTTTCCCAGATCCGACAGCACTGCTGCCAGGTTTTAAGTTGTAATTGCTTTTATTATAATCCGTATTAGCAGCAGCCTCTTTTATGAAATACGGATTTGCGGCGCGAGTGCCAAACGTATCATACGAATGACTGTCTCTACCATCAATAGTACCTGACAGCTTACTGCTCGACGATATTTCTGCCACGCTTTTAAGCACAGTATCCGTTTTGCCAGGCACGCTTTCAAAATCCCAAACCGATAAATTCACATCCTTGGCGTCATTCCGATAATATGCATTATAATCAAAACCCTTCAGCATACTATTTGCATCAACATACGGTCCTTTCGGTTCATTTTTTGCGCCCTCGACCCGCAGCGAATAAGCGCGCTGATACGCCTCGCCCGCCAGGTCATTTGAGTCCGCCAGCGGCCGCGATGAAATAATATTGTTATACATCTCAACACCAGAAGTATTCCAGCTCAGACCTTGCGATGCCGACCATTTTTCCGTCGCAGTACACACTCCGGCAGCATTCCAGGCATTACAGCCATTCATGCGCCAATCTTCAAAAAGATAGACCGGCCGGTAGGTACGCGAAATTGTATTATTATACAGCTTAACTTTCTCGCTGCCAGACACGCGGATTCCCGTACCGGAACTTTCGATTATATTCGAAGCAATGACGGCGCTGCCTGAAACTTCATACATAATCGCCAGCGACGAGTTTGTAAAGAAATTGTTAACAATTTTCGTATCAATACAACCTTCATCACACCAAAAATTAATTGTACCGACATTATCAACATTGGTAGGCGCGGATTGCACTTTGCCGCTGCTTGAATTGTCTAAAATATTATTGCGAAATATAAAATTCTTAGTATGCGCCACCTTAATATCAGCCATCGTACAGTAAGCGCCGCAACCTGACGTTATAAAACCAGCCGTATTATTACCGTGCAATTCGCTATTCTCGAATATCGAATCGTGAGCCTTATTAGCGCCAGCTCCAGAACCGCCATTGTCAATAACTTTAACACCGTTAGCCGAAGCTTTTACTTGATTAAAGAATAATCCCTGGTTTGAATTTTGAGTGATAATCATATTCTGCGCAAGCGAGTTGTTGCCATTCAAACTCACCGCCGTCGGCCCGGAAATGTCCTTGCCATACACAGGATCTGCAAATCCCCATGCCTGGACTGATGCGTATTGTGCGACGTTGATACCCCTGGCTGTAAAGTTTTGGCCAGTAGCCGTGAACGCCCTCGGCCGCTCGGAAATCTCGACTTGGCCAGCAGCCGGATTTTTACCAATATAGTACGTTATATTATCCTGAGCACCGATGTTATAACCCTTGGAGTTGTCACCCGGCACTTTTAGCGTAGTTGGCGTTTTATCCTCGACATAAAACGTATTACTGCCCGGGGTTACCTCGGCTTTAGTAGCGACCTGCTGCATTGGCTCGTCATTGATGAACACTTGCTCCGGATACGCAGCTACGCCTTCTTTGCCAGGATCGGAATTCGTCGTGCAAACATGGCAAAAATTATGATAATTACCTGTAGTTTTCCAGACGCCATTGTCGCTCGTCCAATTCGTAACGATATCGCTTCCTTTCAGCCAAACTTCAGCATGCGGCGCGGCCTGCAGCGTAATATTATTCTTAGACACAAAGAAGTGCGGCTCGCGATAAATACCGCTTTTCGCAACTACAGTACCGCCGCTTGGAAGAACCGCCAAGGCTTTAGCAAAGGTCTTATACGGCGAGTTTTCGCTGCCATTGCCAGTAGCATCATTACCGTTCGGAGCTACCCACGCCACATTAGAGGACGGGACGCTGTAATTTGTGTCAATAAACTGGTATTTTTTATGCAAAGAGGCCGCCTTGGTCGACGGTATTTGCAGCAGTATAGCGCCAAACGCCACAATGACGGCAGCAGTAATGCCGACAACTTTTGGTATAAATCTTTTGTATTGCTGATGAATCTTCATTTTCCCCTCACTGTTTGTGTCTTATTACACCTTGCTTATATTCTAGCAAATAAAAATATAAACGCAAATGATATGTGTAGTAGACAATATAGTTAACTATAAGCAGGACTTAAAACTTTGCTTACTCTGCTATAATATAATCAGTAGACTGTACAAAATGAACATCATTCTCATAAAACGCCAGCTTTACGCACTGCGGCACGATTATTTGACCATGAATAATCTGGTTACTGCCGCGGCTATTTTGGTTGCCTTTGGCTGGGCTTGGGGATCAGTTGAAGCAATGCAGCAAAATTACGAGCTGCAAAGATCTATCGATAATAAGCGGCAGCAAATTGAAATAGAAAAAATAAAAGTCGCCTTACTACAATATGAGTCAAAATATTATGAGAGCGACGAATACCAAGAATTAGCAGCACGCCAGCGCACTGGAAAAGGACAGCCAGGAGAAAAACAGCTGATCGTACCGTCAACCGACGATTCCTACGGACAGCAGGCGGCAACGACTAGCGTAAGATCGACGCCAGCTCGCAGCAACTTCCAGCAATGGATGAATTTTTTGTTCGGCGGCAATAGCCGTAATAAAAAATAGCCTCCCTAGCCTTGCGAATTATCTGCCAATCTGTTACCATTGTTTATGTGCCGCGGGGTAGAGCAGCCTGGTAGCTCGTTTGGCTCATAACCAAAAGGTCGCAGGTTCAAATCCTGCCCCCGCAACCAAAGAAATAACCTCTTCGCCTAGAAGGGGTTATTTCTTTGTAGCCTATCATCAAACATTAAGAAACTCCCGCGGTAGACGGGAGTTCCTAGGCACCTGTTTATTTTATACTACCATTGTACTAACAAACCGGCGCATAATGCAAGTGCTTATTTCTTCTTTTTGATCGTCAAAAAACCGTTGCGAGGATTCTCGGCAACAATGCGATCTTCTGGCAAATCGCATGGCTCGCCCTTGGCGTTCTTCTCCGTTTTAGTGAAGAAATAAATCGTCTGCTTCTTGCCGCCGCGCAGCGTAACTTCTGATTTATGTAAATAGTATGTAATGCCCTTTGAATTCGTATGCTTGTAAGCCATTAGTCTTATACCTCCTAGTTAATGCTATACTACTCTAGGTTACTATCTCCGAGCCACCCCTGTCAAGTCAAAAAGGATTATTTCTTCTCTTCAGCAGCAATTTCAATATGCCAAGCACCACCAGGCGGACGATAATCGCCAGAAGTATCATTCCCGCTACCACCAGCGACCAGCCAGCAAAATCAGCCGACCACGCTGGCGAAACAAACGTGTGGTAATACGGCTCGGTGGACGGCGCTTCAAACTGTATATTAGACGTCCTGGCAGCCGGATATTTTGACCATTCTTCATTAATGCAGCTGACATAGCGCGGGTCGGCCTGCGTCGTAAACCTGCCGTAGCCGCCCTGCTGCGCCCTGGCGTCGCATACTGCCCGAACTTTGGAGATAGTATCGTTGTTAGACTTATTTTTTATAGCTTCCTCAAAGTTCTTCAGTTCTCTGTCATAAACCCGTTTATACGTATGATCCAGGGCAATCCTTCCCGGATCGGCATTCATATGCGCCGAGACATAGCGCTGCAAATCATATAGCCGCTGACTAAGCGCGATCACATCCCCCGATTTGTCAGCATCTTCCACTGCTTCGCGCCGCTCAATCATGCCTACATTATTCAGCCGTAAAAAAGTCGCCGCCACGAAACCAGCCATAATCAACAAAACAGCCAGCTGCCACGTCTTTATCTGGCTAAGCTTCTTAATCCTAAATTTGGTCTTGCGCTTATCTATCACCATAACCCACCGCCTTATTTATATTAAGTATATCAAACTACCGGCAGATGCGGAACTGGCGGTTTTGCGTTACAATTACCTATATGAGGATTTATTTTTCAGGGATTGGCGGCGTTGGTATCGGGCCGCTGGCGGAAATTGCGCTGGATGCCGGATACGACGTATACGGCTCTGACCGCCAGGCCAGCCCCATGACCAAGTCGCTGCAAAAACGCGGCGTTCAGATATCATTTGACCAATCAGGAGATTTTTTACGATCAGAGCATGAAAAATCACCGTTTGACTGGTTTGTTTACACGGCAGCGCTGCCTGGCGATCATCCCGAACTGGTATTAGCCAAGCAGCTAGGTATAAAAACAGGCAAGCGCGACGAACTGCTAGCACATATCATTACTGATAAAAAATTAAAGCTCATCGCAGTTGCCGGTACTCATGGCAAGACTACGACCACCAGCATGCTGGTTTGGGCTTTTCGACAATTAAACATTCCGGCCAGTTATTCCGTCGGTTCAACCCTTAGCTTCGGGCCGAGCGGCCGATTCGACCCAGCCAGCCAATTTTTCATTTACGAATGCGACGAATTTGATAAAAATTTTCTCCATTTTCAGCCGTGGCTGTCGATTATCACATCAATTGACTATGACCACCCCGACACTTATCCAGAGAGGGCGGACTATCTGGCGGCTTTCCGGCAATTTATTTGCCAGTCCCAGCGTTGTATTATGTACCAGCAGGATTTGAGCGGCTTAGACATCGCTAGAGATAGTAGTGTAGTACTTGACACAATAGATAAAAACGCAGCGCTTGACGACATCAATAGCCTTATCTTGCCAGGACGCCATAACCGCGAAAACGCCTATTTAGTTTTAACCGAGCTAAAAAATAGAGGCGTTGGCTTAGCTGAGGCAAAAGCAGCCATTGAGTCGTTTCCTGGCTCTGGGCGGCGCTTTGAAAAATTAGCCGATAATCTTTACTCCGATTACGGCCATCACCCAACCGAGATTAAAGCTACGCTGCAAATGGCGCGCGAGCTATCTGATCATGTCGTGCTTGTTTACCAGCCGCACCAAAATGTTCGCCAGCACGAAATTCAATCAATGTACACAAATGAGGTTTTTCGCTACGCTGACAGCGTATATTGGCTGCCGACATATTTGACGCGCGAGAATCCGGACTTGCCGATACTGACGCCTGCAGACTTAACCAAAAACCTCACCCGCCCCGAAGTACATATTGCCAGCCTCAACGATGATTTGTGGAAGTCTATCATGCTTGACCGCGAGTTAGGCAAGCTCGTCCTCTGCATGGGCGCTGGCACCATTGACGAGTGGCTGCGGCAGCATCTGAAGATTTAGAGTTTTACCGATTATCGCCGCTGCCATGCAGCCGGCCGCGCTGCTGGCGGCTGGCTAGTTTTTCGTTATTAAGCCGCGCCACCTCTTCCAAGCTAGAGCCGAGCAAGTGTGCCGCCGAATTGACATACCACAGCACGTCGCCCAATTCTTTGATAATTTCTGCGCGATCATCGGCAGTTAGTTTGCCCTGTTTATCGCGGATTAGCTTTTTGAACTTCTCCATCACCTCGCCCGATTCGCCAGCCAAACCTAGTATTTGCGCCATCAAATCAGCGCTAATGTCGCCGTAGGCGTGATCGCTCGTCAGCGTTGAAATAGCTTTTTGCGAATAATCTTGAAAATTCATGTTCCCCTCCTGTTTGTTGTTTGTATTATAGCAATAATTGCTATTTTGCACTATTCAGTGCAATCCTGATTATCCGGTTGGCTGTATTTCTCTAAGAGAACAGCTAGTCTGCCCATTTCATCTTGAAACTTTGGGTCTCGTAAGACTTCTTTGGTGTATTTATCAATAGCTCCGCGAATAATACTGCCTATAGTCTTTTTTCCTTCGCTCATCTGTACTTCTCTACACAAGTCCTTAAACTGTTCCTCAGGCACGCCGCTAACCGAAAGTGTAATCGCACTTTCGCCCGTTAAGACACTTACTCTTGAATCTTTACTATCCGAATCAAATCTTTCAATATTTGCCATAAAATTCTCCTTTCGTTACCAGCAAATCATATCGTACCGCTGCTGCCGATTCCAGACAAAATGGTTGATATTTTATGACAATTTTATAATTCATGCTATATTACAGATATGGATTTTTCTATTATCGGCTTGTCTACTCGTGACAAACGCGTGTATGAAGCGCTGCTGGCAATTCCCAATAGTTCGCTGCGAGCCATCGCAGAAACAACGAATATTAACCGCGGCAGCGTCTACGAATCTATCAAAAGTCTGCGCGCAGCCGGACTCGTCAACAGCGTTACTAAGGGCAAGCAGCTGCGCTACCGCGCCGAAGATCCAGCTGTCTTGGCAGAAATTTTACGCGAGAAGCAGCAAGCTTTACAAACAGCTGGCCAGCAACTTGATCAATACATTGTCCGCCTGCGAACCGCAAACAAAATCGCCAAAACCCGGCATATGGCGGCATTTTACGAGGGCGACGAAGGTTTGGCAAATATTTTGCGCGATATATTAAGTACTTGCCGCCTGCAAAAGGTTAGCCTGTACCGCGTAATTTCTTCGCCGCGCGTCAGCCGCTATCTGTACAACAACTTTCC
>CAUUWX010000008.1:0-27035 GCA_963549225.1 uncultured Candidatus Saccharibacteria bacterium
GGCTGCAATAATTGCGCGTAACGGCGCAAAAAATACGGATGCGTCAACCGCCGCCCGGCAGCCCGCTTTTTCGGAAACGGGTCGGGAAAAGTAATCCAAATATTTTCTAACGATTTTGGCGGAATTAAATCCCCAATTTGATCAGCCCGAGCACGCACAAAAAATATATTTTTCACGCCCTGTTCCAGCGCGGCGTACGCGCCTTTTTGCAAGCGGTCAGCCTTAACATCAATCGCCGCAAACAGCTTATCTGGATAACGCGCTGCCAATTCGACGCTAAACAAACCAGTGCCAGCACCAACCTCCAGCCTAGAGACGCCCGGCTGGCGCTGCTGGTAAAAATCGCGCCATTCATCAAACTCGAAGCAATTATCGGCGTTATGAAACTTAGCAAATTTGTATTTTTTGCGCTTGCGGGCGATAACAAACTGATTTGGATCGACAAAACTCATACCTTTCATTATACTAAATATGATGGACACATTTATAAAACAAATACTAAATATATCGGCCGCCGACGAATGGTTACATAATAACGGCCTTGGCTGGCTGATCAGCGATCGCATGCTGGAAACAGCCAGTATTATTATCGGATCATTCATCATTTACTTCATTGGCAAATATCTTATTAAGTGGGTCATTCATTACACAATCCGCTCCACCGCCAAGCACCGCTCTTGGCATCGCAAGGATATTGAAAAACGAGAAAAAACGCTCATCCAATTAAGCCGCGGGTTTTGGCGGATTTTAATGATCTTTTACGTTGCCGCTATTATCGCTAACAAGTTATTTCTGCTCGACTTATCGCCGCTGTTTGCTAGCGCTGGAATAGTCGGCGTGGCGCTCGGATTTGGCGCGCAGTCGCTTGTCAAGGATTTTTTATCCGGTATCTTCATTATCGCTGAAAACCAATACCGCGTTGGCGACGTTGTCGACATCATGGGGGCGTCCGGCAAAGTCGAACGCGTCGGTACTCGCACGACAGTCGTTCGCGACGCCGAAGGTAACGTACATTACGTCCCAAACGGCACAATCCAGCATGTTATCAATAAAACTATGGGCTACAGCATATCGCGGTTTAGCCTGTATTTAGACCCAAACACCGACATATCCGAGGCTACGGAAATTATTAACGCTACTGGAGAGAAGATAGCCCAGGAAAAAGCTTGGCATAAAAAGATTATCGACCCGCCGAAATTTGTGTCAGTCGGCGAGATTACCGGCCGCAGCACTGAGATAATTATTTCTGGCAAAACCCAGCCGTCAGACCAATGGTCTGTCACTTCTGAAATGCGTCACAGACTGCTACAAAAATTCGACAAAGAAGGTATTTTACTAGCAACTTTACCAGCGCCAATTCTAAGCAGTAAAAAGTAGCAGCACCTCTATAAAAGCGCCAATTTATAGCTTGAACAGTTAATCGCCGGCAACATTGTTATTGTCGTTATTGCTGATGCCCAGCAGTTCCTTATCGCTTAGCACATCGTTAGAAAAAGCCTTCGTTTTAGCAATGCCTTTCGCCTCGTCATCGTATAATTTCAGAAATTCCTTAATTGTCTGTTCATTAACCGGACCCTGCGCATCGAAATCCTTGCTCTTATCCTCCAAATTCTTGCTAATCTCCGACCGCCTGGAGGTGTATTCTGGGCGGCTTAAATCCAGCCGGTACGCATCCGATTGGTAATAAACAAACATCGAGATCGACACCAGAAGAACCGAAACTAGAATAGTCGATCCAATAAAAACCGCAAATTTATTATACCTGCCGGCAAACTTTTTTATATTATTCATTACCGCCTCCCGACAAAGAATCTTTTATCAGGCGCACTTCGCTTTTATATTGCGCCAGCAGCCCGTTCATCGATTTTACACTGTCAGATAAATAATTGCGGGCGTCGCGCGCTTCAATTATTTTTTCGTAAAACTTTGCCTGATCTGTTTTACAGCTTGCTTTATCTAGGTTAGTCATCGCCGTATCATACTTATTATAGTCGCTGTTAAACTTCAGCCGCTGTGTTTCAAAATCGCTGGTAATTCTAACAAGCCCTGAGCTGTCCAGTTTATTAAGCGATAACCGGCTGTTAAACCGCGCCATCAGCTTCGTTGACACAGCATTGTATTTCTGCCCGATACTGACCCTGGCCAAGGCGTCATTGGTATGAATCTGCTTTATGGTAACCTTCAGCGAGCTGCAATTCTTCCTGATGATGCTGGTAATCTCCGAATTGGGCATTTCGATTGACTGCGCCAAAACCGGTTGAGGGCTTATCAGCAGACCGCCAGCAATCAAAAAAGACGCAAGATACAGAACAAATTTTCTCATCTATCCTATTATCTCACGTCTTCTTAATTATCGTCAAATGTTGTCAAGATTACTTGAACTATTTGCTATTTTTCAACGCTACTCTTGACGCCTTTAGCAGTTTCTGTTACTGCATCGCCAACTTTTTGCGAGCCAGTTTTTAACGAATCAACGCTATCTTTAGCAGCCGCAGCCGCCTTACCGGCAACTTTCTCTGCGTCAGATTTCAACTTCCCTGCTTTCTTTTTCAGGTCTTTTCGAGTTTCTTTACCGCTCTTTGGCGCGGTTAAAATTCCTGCCGCAAAGCCTGCCACTGCTGCACCCAGAACTGCTAATACTTTTTTCATAATATTTACTCCTTTGTTATTTATTTTTTACGAAACAGCTTTGTAATTTCGCTAAATACTTTTGCTGGCGACAACCAATCGGTAGCGCTAGCTACATTCATCGTAATCTTATCGACTTTTTTCATGATGGCGTTTATTCTTATCAGCAAAGAGATGATTGTTCCTAAAAGCACCAAGATGACAATTGACAATAAAGCAGCGATGATTGTTAAAAGAACGATGATTGTTTGTGCGTCTTCCACGTTCTACCTTTCCGCGAAGCTTACAATGTTTATGTTTTTATTTTAGCATGCTTTGGTTGTTTTTGTGTTAGATAATCCAACATTTCTTATTGTAGCATAAGCGTATTAAAATGTCAATAGTTTGCTGATAGCGGCCGTGAAAACGGCTTGTTCTTGCGCTATTCCCATGCTTAAACTCAGCTTAATCAGCCCAAATATGCTACACTGGCTATGGTTATGCGGGCATTTTTCAAACGGTATATTCCAGAATTTGTTTACGGCGCAGTTGACGGTACCGTGACAACCTTTGCCGTGGTGGCAGCGTCGGCTGGCGCGGGGATTTCCAGTGCGGTCATCCTTATTTTAGGCGTGGCTAACTTAATTGCCGATGGTTTTTCAATGGGTTCCAGCGCCTACTTGGCAGCCAGCGCCGAACACGACGAATCGGCCCGCGGCACCCAAAAACGAGCTTCTCCTAAGGTTATCGGTTTAGTTACATTCTTGGCTTTCGTGGCAGTCGGCAGCGTGTCGGTATTGCCTTACTTAATCGACGTGGTCACAGTCCTAAAAGTACCAAGCACCACCCTATTCTATATTAGCTCACTGCTAACGGCAATTACTTTCTTAACAATCGGCTTTATTAAAGGCAAAGTCGGCAAGCAATCACCGTGGCGGGAAGCTATCATCACCTTGCTCCTGGGAGCGGTCGCCGCTGGACTGGCGTACTTTGCCGGCGATGTATTGGCGGCGTGGCTGGGCGTTCAGTTATAATCCTTAAAATTCATTAGCGATATATTTGATTATTTTACCAATGTTGCGCACTGATTCTTGGCGCACCGTTCCACCCTCCAGATAAACACGCCGATTAACCTCCAACATCACCGAGCGCAGTCCTGGCGTTTTATCACGGTAAAAGTCCATCGGCACCAGCGCACCCGCATACGGATAATTCAGCGCGCAGCTATAGCCCAGTTTTTCTATATACATTTTCAGTTTTAAGGCATCATTTTCACTAAACCATTCAGCGTCGTAGCCAAGGCAAATATCAGGCAGATTTTCCGTATAGCCAAACAATTTTCGCACCAAATCATCACTGTAGCTATGCAGATCAATCATCATACACGAGCCGTGCTGAGCAACAATTTTTTGGCTCAATTTGTTTAGCTGTACATGATGAGGCTCATACGCTTGCCTGATAATTTCCTTGTGGCGCTCAGGTGTTACCTGGCGATACTGCATACCTCCCGGCAAATGCGTATAGACCGCGCCCATCCCCAGCCTCGCCATCGGCTCATCGGCGTCATTTTGAAACCGCTCAACGTCGCAATATAGCCGCGAATACTTGGCTGTTATTTTATGGCAATCAATATCTCTGGCAAGTTCGTCCACTTTATAATCAGCTATAAAGTGTAGATTCTTCTCGATAACTTCCCGATCAACCGCAACGTCGCGCCAAAAATCCTGTGGCAGATGCAATGAAGCGTGCGGGATGTGAATAAGGATATTATTGCACATTACCAAGCAAGTCTTCTCTATGTTCATAAGCCTCATCGTAAGATAAGTAGGGTATGCCCCCCGCTAAGTCATCACGAGCCTTACATGATAATTGTTGTTCATGCGCCATAAAATAGACATCAGGTCTGCCAAATTTATCATAATCCCAGTTATCTGGAGCACATTCGTCAAGAAATCGTACGGCAGCCACCGCTACAAAACCGTACTTAGTATACTTACGACGTAACAGCCCACCGAGACAATCAAGTTTTACCCCCCCAGAGAAATTGCAGACGGCATCATAATATCAAGCGATTGCTTCACTGGGTTTTGCCTTGAACTAAAAACACTAACTATATCGCCTTCCTTAACGGCAAAACCAGCGTGATTATTATACATAAGAACTCTATGATTCATATTTATATAACTATCTAATGAATAATCAGATAAAAAGCATCTTCTATCGTCATCTGACATAGAATGACTTATTACCGTATAAAACTCTTCAGCGGTGACGCAGCGTAATTTATCGTGCATTGTATGATTACTTATATCATGCCGTAAGTACTTAGTCAAATTTTTCACGCGCGCAAAGACAGCTACCATATCTTTTCTGGATTTTTTAATATTGACTGGCATTTGGCTAAAATTTCAACTGAGCACCATCCAACAAGGCAAAGCCGCGTTTTATCAGCTGGATTTCTTCGTCAGTTTCATCTTTACCATTCCCAAATACCTTCGGCAGCTCGTCAAACGATAGCCATTTATATTCGCTGTGGTCTTTCGGATTTAGTTGAATATTGCCGATGTCGTCAAATTGTGCAAAATATACTACTTCAATTGAATGCGAACCTTTCACCGAATTATGATACGTAAATGCGGCAAACGGATCGCCAACTGTAATAGTCTTGCCGAATTCTTCGCGGATTTCGCGCTTCAATCCAGCCACGATATCTTCTCCAAAATCCACATGACCGCCAGGCAGTTCAAATACGCTTGGCATAAATTTCTTCGTTGCAGCACGCTTAGGCATAAAGATTTTCTCAACGCCGTCAAAATTGTGATGAATAAACGCGCAGGCAACGATCACCTGTTTGCCTACCGCGAGCACTTCGCTATCATTCATAATCTGTATAGATTATACATATTTGCCTAAAGCGGTGCAAACATACCGGCAATTATCCTGACGCTAAGCGATAAACGTTTTTGAATGTGAAGCGCCGTCTTTGGCTATCGCGACCGTAAATCCTGGCCAGCGCGCCCATTGGCTGCGTAACGTTAGCCATGAGTCAATGAATTTCAGCGTTCGTTTGGAAATTGATTTCATAGTCTTGTTGTGCCTCCTCAGATATTACGTTTACAGCCACCACTTCAACAAAAAATCTTGGTAGCCTGGCGCGACTTTATCCGCGGCGGCTTCGACTTCTGTCCGCGTCAGCCAGACGATATCTCCTTCGCTACCATCACATGCACTATTTGGCAAAGTCATACCCTTTTTTGCCGTCGCCGTATAGCCGAGGATAATTTTATGATCCTTAATATTGTCATCATAAGGGTTGCGGACATAGAAATCGGCTGGCGTCGCGCATGCTACTAGACAGACCAAGACCGCCATTGTTTAGATAATGCATTAATAATACTCGTCTGTCGCCCCCCCATACAATGTCAACTTCTAATTTAGTGCATTTTCCACTCCTGCACACGTATATAAGCAAATAGCAGATCTTGTACTAGCGTCAGAGTCTCTCATCTTTAATTTCCAATGCCACCAGGAGAAGTCTATGGTTTTTTAATCCACATGTCTGGCGAATAGTATGCCGCGTATTTCTCAGTAAATCTTTTTGGGGTCTCTGTATCGCTATCCGACATCAAGTATATAATTGATGCGTTGCGCCAATATGCCATCTCCCCCGTTTCAGTGCTTTTATCAATTTGATAAACGTTACACATATACTTTGTAGCAAGTATTGCCTGTGCATATACCAACATTGAATCTTGTTCAATATCAGACAATAAACCGCCCTGTAGAACAAATTCATCACACACTTTTCGAATACATTTCGATAAAGATAGCGTTCCATCAGCTAAAAAATGTACTGCTATGATAGACAGCTCACGAATCCTTGGATATACTCCAGCAGATCCAAAATCAAGAATAGAAACTTCACCCTTTTTGTCGCTTCGTGCAATAACATTTGTCCTCGTCATATCACCGTGAATAAAACCCCGAGGTAGACTATCCACTATGTTCAAATAGTTATTTATAACATGTTCAATTTTACTTCTAACATCAGAGTGTAATATATGTTTTGTTTCATTATACAGCCACTCAATATTATCAACTTGCCACATATCAAATCTATACAAGGGGCGTATCGGAAGAGTGCTTATTTTTACCGCCTCATTGATAACTTTTTTAAATATGTTTTCAGGTATGGACGTGACGTTTTTCATAAGAATCCCCGGAATATATTCAACCATTACCATATGCATGTCACTAGGTAGATCAGTATAAATAATCTCTCTATTTAATCCACTTCTTAATACTGGGTGATTAACGCCACCCTGAACTGCCTGTCTAACAATATTATTGTATCTACTTATGTCTGATAAAGTTGCCTCCTTTGAGAATATCTTAAGCACCCAGGCCTCCTTGCTTCCCACGTCAATTTTCATGCTATAGTTTTCAAAGCCCGTCGTAAAGAGTTGCATTGACCGCGGCTCAGGCAGAGCAAAGAAAGCACAGGCACGGCGTACCACTGGGAATAAATCACCGCTATAAGCGAGTCTACTTCTAAAGAGCTTTTCATCATCCACGCCCCAACTTCCTTCCTCTTACATATATCCACATTGGAACAAACAAATCATAATGTCCTTCAGGTGACGCAAAGATTATACGTCTTTGATAATAACCATCATCAACTCCCTCATACTTATCGACCCGATCTATTGTATCTTGCGATTTATCGCACAGCTCTAGGCTATCCCCAAATGCAACGTTTGACATATTAAAAGTAATGTCCGCACACGGATATCTGTCTCCCTTTCCAATCAGCACACCCCTAACTGAAAAACGACCGAGTAACAATGCTTGATTTTTGGTATTCGTCAACATGCCCTCACCCTGCAACGTACCATACGCAAAGATTGGCAGTAAAATATTTCTTTCAGCCACAGAAGTTTTCTTGTCTTCAATGTCAATCATCATCCTATATCCATAAATTCATTTAAAAGAGGCAAAAAACTTGTTGCAATTCTACTTTGAAAAATTTTATCAGAGAAAGTAAGTCTTTCGATAATAAGAGAGCAAGCTTCCGCGATATCATGATATAGAGCATCTTCACTATAAAGATCTACATATACTTGGTTATTAGGAACAACAGGAATACACCCTAACGAAACCGCTTCTGCGACAGAGTAGCCAAATAGCTCTTGTTTTGCGCAGCTCAAGACTAGCTTTGCATTACCCATGACCTTATGAAGATCGTCCGTCGATGCGCAGGTAGCGTATGATATATTCTCAATACCTTTGAGTTCAGGTGGTATTATGCCTTGAAGCGGACTCGGCGAAGTTACAATAAAAGTAACCTGCGGAAGTTTTCGTGCGATAGCCGCTAGGTCATCAATGCCCTTGTCACTGTTTAGTCTGTGGGGGAAAATAACATCAATCATACGTTGATTATAAGGCTTTGCAAAACCCTCCGAGATTATATCATCCATACCCCACGGATGAATACTCGCCTTATCCTTGATATACAGAGGAAGCTGGTTATACGCATAACGAGAGGGAACAAAAATTTTATCAAACAAATTACCCCATAATTTCTCGGCCTTCATTACCCACTCAGCTTCGTACACGTCACCCTCTACAAAAGTGCCACCATGAAGCAGTGCAGCCATCTTGATGTCTTGTCCAGTTTGTTCAACAAAATAACGTACAAGCTCCATGCCTGGATTAAAGAAATCAATGAATAATATACGGTCGTATTTCTTTGACAAGAGCTTCTTTAGTAAACTTGATAGCATATTGGCTTGCGCTTGGGTATACTGTATGTCATCAAGAACGCCTCCTGCTAGAGTATTATCAATGCGTACACCTAACATGGTATCAATTGGGAGGTCATTAATCTTGATAGTATGAAGAATCGCCGTGTATATACGTTCAAATGATGTACCCGTATAGTAGCAAGGAACGACAAAAAGTGAACGATTGCAGATCACAACGACCACCTCTCTGAATTTTCGCTGACCACAACTTTACCGTCAAAGAAAGAACACAAATCAATAAGAAGATGTTCGGTGTCGATATCGGTACAACAGAATATATCAATAAAGATATTGTTTTGAAGATGCCAGGAGCTCATTACACAATGCGATTCAGCTAGAATAAGGCTGATCGTCCAGCCATATGGCCAAAAATTTTTTACCTGTACACCAACAACTGCACTAACATTTTTTGTTATAATTGATTTTATTTTATTAATATGGCTACTTTCAAGTTTCGAAGGTAACTTCTTACACTTTATGAGTTGGATAAAAGAACTTTTTCCGACATATGCCTTCTGGAAATCCTTCATCCTAAGTAAACACAGTGTATCCTTGGTGATAGATTGCGCCAAGACAATATCATTTTTTTGAAATACCCCTGATGGTACTTCCTCAAGATACTCAACCTTCTCATGCGTTCCTGTACTATTTGCTAGCAGCGTGGGTATGGTTGTCGCCGTAAGACGAACGTTAAACTCCAAAACCGATAGCTCAGCTCCGTTTACCATAATATCTATTCCAAAAAAGCCATCATACGCAGACAAAAAAGGATTGATACGCTCACAAGCAGTCCGCACAAAATCCTTAAGAGACACACTCATATCGTGAACATCAATCAATTTTGCACCCACATAGTTTACTCCTTCCATATACTGTTCAGCATAGCCAAACACTGTATAATCGCCTCCTTTTTTATAAATCTGGACGCTATACGGCTTACCCTTAATTGGCTTTTCGTAATACCAAGAACCCTCACTACCGACAATTTCATCAGATTTCTTGTTGATTTCATCAGCTTGACCATCAATTTTGAAAACACTAAAACCGCCCGCGCCAATAGCTGATTTAATATACCCTGAACCAAGTGCTATAGCGCTGTCAAGATCATCTTGGTTTCTAATCTTAAAATATTGAGGCGAAATATCACCGAGAAATATTTTCTGCTGCAGCTTATCGTTATACTTCAAGAAATCAACATATCGATAGTTATGCGTCATTTTCATATTAGAAACATAGGCGTCAATAGATGGATGAGGAATGCCAGCCCAGACGCGTAACACGCCATCAGGAATATTTTTAATACGATCGACAACACTACACGATGCGTTAGACACTGGCAGAGCTACTACAAGCTGAGATGAATCGAGGTCTGTGCGTTGAATATCATAATTATTAACAACATATACACCCCGCGCAGCTGTACCGATACCTGATAGCCACTGCGAGAGATTTTCATAAATAAACATACTATTTATTTCGTGGTTCAAACTTTCGCCAGTTGCTCGAAAGTCAACGATATACATCGTCCCGTCCTGGTTCAGTTCCTCAATAGAATCAACTGTTAGTCTCGCAATATTAAAATTAAGAGTAGTGCTCATAAATATTTTCACCTTTTACAACTGCCCGCAATGCATCAACGTCTACTTCATCTGTACAAAGGAATGTATACATTGTTGAGCTGGAACTATAGTTCAATGCTTTTCTTCTAACGTTAATCAACTCAAGAAACACATCTGCACGATTACGTTCATCAAAATTATTAGGCAACTTGTAGTTGCTAACATTCTCTTGCGCATTAGTCAGCACAATTCCATGTAATGCCAGAATTTTGACGAGACGACCCCAACGCCGACCCATCATTGTTGGATTTAAGACAACATAAAACTCCTTGCCCTTGGCGGAGCCCATCATCGACAAACCACACGCAATAAAAGCCAAAGAGCCATCAAATGTATAAGGAGGATCAGTAACAAAAGTATCTAGCCCAACATCTGGCGCAACATCCCTAACATCAAAATCATACACATTGACAGCATGTCGAAAATATTCCTGTTCTTTAATCATTTTAACGATACGCACGTCTTTCTCAACGATAGACACTCTCACAGATGGATCTTTTACTAAACGTAAACTAATAAAGTCGTCGTCTCCAATAAGTCCAATATGAATATCTTCACGATACGGATACCTGTCAAGTATGAACTGTGCTCGAAAATCAGCGGATTCGTTATCACAAGGAAACTGATTATATTCAGCATGGGGTACAAGAATTTTATTATTAGTATATGCAATTTCTGTTGTATAAGGTTCTTGTTCTGGAATAATCTTTCCTTCAGGCGATATGCTTAGAAGAGAACCGCCAATTGCAGTCCTAATAACAGGCGCAAGGTTATCAAAATCACCCCCGCTACAGATCACAAATTCGTCGAGTGTTGACGATTGAGCAAGTGCTGAAACTTTTCGGACATACTCAGGTAGACTATATCGTATAACCTCCCTCCAAACATCCAACTGTTCCCCGGTGTCTTTTCTCAAATCCAATGGTTTCTGATTGACATATTCGTCGTACGCACTCTGAACGCTAGCTATGTACTTCATTTTACTCCTTAAAAATAGTTTTTAGTGATAGATCATTATCAAAATAGTCCTCTCTCTCTAGGCGCTTCAGAAAACGAACTATTTTATATGTTATCGGCAAGACACACACCTCCACTAATATCTTGATTGTGTATACAGTCACCATCAATTCCAATAGTGAATCAAGCGAGATAACCCCATAGAAAGCAACTGTAGAGAATATGGCTGTATCGACTAAAGCCGCAACAACTGTTGATCCAATAGCCCTCATCCAAAGACATTTACCTTGTGACGCAACCTTCATTCTTGCCATTACGTACGAATTAAGTATTTCACCAACAAGATAAGCGGCAAGACTTCCAATCGCAATTCTTGGCACAATACCTAGAATAGTTTCATAAGCAACTTGGTTGCCCCATTCTTGGGATGGTGGTGCCACCTGTACAATAAAAACTACAAGACTCATAATTATCATCGACATAAAACCACACAAAATAGCAAGTCTAGCTTTTCGAAAACCGTACACTTCAGTGATAACATCCCCAAGAATATAGGCAAAAGGAAACAAAATTGTTCCGCCATCAATAATAATATTTATACCAGGTATACCTACAAGCTTCGTTGAAACAAGATTTGAAATAAGCAATACAGCAACAAAAAGAACAACAATGACTGTTTGAGCTGCATCCTTGCGAGTAGAAGTTGATTTATTCTTCATGTCTGCTAAACTAACTTTAGTGTAATATTAGCACTAAAATACCGTTTAATCAATTCACACCGACGCTAATTTACATCTTTAATACTAAAACCAAACTTACCAGCGACAAGCGCAATATCCGGTTTGCCAAACTCGTCTGCTAGCGCCTGAAATTTGGCTTGTTTGTCGCTGCCAAATTTTTGCACCAGATTATAATACCATTCAAACGTGCAAAAATATGGCGGCTCTTTGGGCGGTTTGCTTTTGGAATGAAATTTGTCGGCGTACATTAGCAGTCGCTCCTCGGGTGTGTTAGCGATATAGTCGGCTGGCGGGATAGACAAGTTTTGGTTAATTACGTCCTGCTTGGTCAAGCCTACGCCAGTATGGTGCGAAGCAAACCGCCAAATTTGTTCAGAAAAACCTTCATTTCGCAGAATCTTTTCACCAATCACGCCGTGGCGAACGCCGTCGACAAATTTGCCGTTTTCCAGAACATCATACGCACCGATATCATGAAGCATGCAGGCAACATGCAGCAAATCACGGTCGATCTGCGAGTTCGGTTTAGCATCTAAAAGCTGCGCCGCAATCGCGTCAACCACTTGGCAATGAGTATAAATCAGCGCAAAATCAGCATCAGTTTTGGCGTATTTTTTGTGAAAACTTTTAATCTGAGGGTCGGTTGGTGATTTCGTTTTATTTATATTTATTCTACCTATGTTTGACACGAAGATCCTTTTAAATATTCACATCGCCATCTAAATTAACACAATTCTTAGCGCCGCTGCGATACATGGCCGAAGGTTTATTTTTGGCGTCAAACTCATATTTCATCAGTTCGCCAAAATAGCTAAAATGATTACCCTTTGCAATTTTTAAGGTGGCGTCATCGACTATTTCCAGCTCCTCAGCCATGTTGAACGGTTGCCAATCATTAGACCATAAACCCCTCAATCCTTTTGCTGTATCAACGACCTCGTACACGCCGTAATCGTTAACGAACCGCGCTTCAAACTTTCGATGTTTTTTATCAGAAACGTCACCAAATTGATCAATAATTCCTAGTATCGAATTTGCAACTATTCCTGGCGCTGTATCATATGCGTTCGCCAGCACCGAAACAGTTATTCCGTCGTCTATCCGCGACCAAGTGCGGCCGACAAATCCTGGATAACCGCCGCTATGACCGACGAGCCGCTTACCATCTTTAGCTTTTGCGACATCAACACCCAATCCGTAACTTCCTGCGTTTGCCTCGTCGGCGACTTGCCACGATGGGCGCTGCATTTCCCTTTTAGAAGCATCGCTCAATAGTTTACCTGAGCCAATTTGCAGAGCAGCAAAGAACTTTACCAAGTCATGCGCCGTTGAGCAAAATCCTGTGGCTGGCTGTAATACGCCAGTTGTGACGTGTTGAAACGGTCGACGCTGCTGCTGCAAATCAAACCTACTATAGCCAGTAGCCATACGAAGTTCTGGCGAATATTCCGTGGCGGTTTGAGTTAAGCCGAGCGGTGTGATGATGTTTTCTGCCATAAAATCAGCGTACGATTTGCCGCTGACTTGTTCAATCACCAAACCCAGCAAGCCAAAACCAAAATTGGAATACTTGAACTCAGAATTTGGTTCGAACACCAGCTGCGATTGCATGATTTGCTTCTTGAATTCGTCTTCATCTGGAAATTCTCCTTGGAACTGCCAAAAGCCTGACGCCTGTCCATCGCGAATCACGCCTGCTGAGTGGCTCAATAATTGACGCAAGGTTACGTCGCGCCAACGCTGGTCGCTGTGCTGCGCCAGCCATGGCAGATGTGTTGTAACTGAATCATCAATGCGCAACTTGCCGCGCTCCTGCAGCTGCATCACGGCCGTGGCGGTAAAGGTTTTTGAGTGCGAAGCAATGTGAAAAAGGTGGTTAGTTGTTAATTTCTCATTATTTTCTATATTTGCCAGGCCATAGGCTTTATTAAAAACCACCTCGCTGTCTTTGGCTATCGCGACAGTAAATCCCGGCCAGCGCGCCCATTGGCTGCGCAGCGTTAGCCACGAGTCAATGAATTTTAGCGTTCGTTTGGGAATTGATTTCATAGCCTGCTTGTACCTCCTAAAACATTACGCTTCTTGCGGCCACCACTTCAGCACAAAATCCCGATAGCCTGGCGAAAGTTTATCGGTAGTTTCAACTTCTGCCCGCGTCAGCCAGACGATATCTCCTTCGCTACCATCACATGCACTATTTGGCAAAGTCATACCCTTTTTTGCCGTCGCCGTATAGCCGAGGATAATTTTATGATCCTTAATATTGTCATCATAAGGGTTGCGGACATAGAAATCGGCTGGCGTCGCATCAATTGTGACGCCTAATTCCTCGCGCAGCTCCCGCTCTAGTGCCGCATCAGGCGTTTCGCCGGCGTCAATATGCCCGCCTGGCAAGCCAAAACCATCGCTGCTTAGGTGATACATCAGCAATACCTGTTTACCATCCTCGCTATACAGCGCCACTTTTACGCTAACTTCGTGTCGATCATACATTGCGCTCATAACCCCAGTTCCTTTAGCTGCGCTGGGTCAACCGTTGACGGCGAATCCATCATCACGTCAACGCCCGAACCGTTCTTTGGAAAGGCTAATGTTTCGCGGACATTGGTTTCATCAATGAGCTCCATGAGAATGCGGTCAACACCAAAGGCACAACCAGCGTGCGGCGGCGCACCGTATTTGAAGGCGTTTAGCATGGCGCCAAACTTTTCTTCAACATAGCTTTCGCTAAAGCCAAGCAGGTCAAACACTTTGTATAGCACCGCCGGGTTGTGGTTTCGCACGCCGCCGGAGCAAATTTCGTAGCCGTTCATCACCATGTCGAATTGATCAGCCACGATGGCTAGTTTTTCCGCGTCAGTGGTGACTGACTCCAACGCCTGCAAGCCGCCCTTTGGCATACCGAATGGGTTGTGCCCAAAATCAAGCTTCTTGCCGTGGTCGTCCCATTCATAGAACGGAAAATCGATAATCCAAGCCAAGGCTACCTCATCCGATTTTTTCAGGTTGAAGTGAGCGGCAAATTCGTTTCGCAGGCGACCAAGCACGGCGTTGACGACCGAGCGGTTATCAGCGCCAAAAACAATGAGATCACCAGATTCAGCATCCAATATATTCGCAGTTTGCACCATTTCATCTCGAGTAAGAAACTTAATAATTGGAGAGGATAGAGCCTCTATAAAATCCGACTTTACTCCATCGCCACTATTTAGATTAATCTTAACTCCTGCTGTATATGAGCCGTTTTCACCAACTTTTATGTACGGTAGTCCACCAGCCCCCTCAGACTGTGCAATCTTTGTAAATTCGTCCATTTGCTTGCGGCTCAAACTAGCGCCGTTTTTCACGCAAATCGCCTTGATGCACTCAGCGTTTTTGAACACGCCAAACTCGGTATTGGCGAACACGTCGGTCAGCTCAATCAGCTCCATGCCAAAACGTAGGTCCGGCTTGTCCGAGCCATACGTCTCCATGGCGTCGCGGTAAGAAATGCGCGGAATTGGCTGGCCATCGCCTACTGATAGATCGCTCAAATCCAGCAATTTCTTGCCAGCAAAATCGGTCGCTAGCTGCCGCATCAACGGCTCAACTTCCTGGCGAACTTCCTCGCCGTCTTCAACGAAGCTCATCTCCAGATCCAGCTGGTAAAACTCACCGTACAGTCGATCAGCCCGCGGATCTTCATCGCGGAAACACGCTGCCAGCTGATAATATCGCGGCACGCCGCCAACCATCAGCAGCTGCTTGAACTGTTGCGGCGCTTGCGGCAGAGCGTAGAACTTATTTTCCTGCAAACGACTGGGGATCAAAAAATCGCGCGCGCCCTCAGGGCTAGAATTTGCCAAAATCGGCGTCTGAATCTCGATGAAGCCCCGAGTATCCATGTACTGATGCATGCGCCGGTACATTTCAGCACGTTTTTTCAGCATCTGTTGCATCTTTGGACGGCGCAAGTCGAGGTAGCGATACTTAAAACGCAAGTCCTCACCTGCCTGATTCTCCTCAGCAAACGGCTGGATTGGCAAGGTCTCAGCACGGTTCAAAATTTCCAAGTTTTCCACCACAATTTCCACATTACCACTGGCAATATTTGGATTTTTCAAACCTTCGCCGCGCTCCGTCACCGCACCGCTAGCGCGAATCACAAACTCATCGCGCAAGCTTTCCGCCAAACGAAAGGCCTCTGCCCTATCAGGATTAATCACCAACTGCACCAAGCCAGTATGGTCACGCAAATCAATAAAAATCAGTCCGCCGTGATCACGCCGGGAATGCACCCAGCCAGATACCATAATATTTTTCCCAACTTCATCAGAGGTCTTTACCGCCAAAATTCTATTTTTCATATCTGTTATTATAGCACATTAGCTGTTATAATGATTTTATGAATAGCGGTGGGTTTATTCTCTTATCTGTAAGCATCTGCTTGTGGGTTTTTCTCGCCTATCTGTATTTATCCTTATCTAAGAGGATTAAAAAGCTTGAATTAAAAGAGGCAAAACGAGGACCGACAGACAACTATATTAAAAATCAGCCAAGCAGCCGCCCAGAAAACGAGCCTTTACCTGCCGCGCCGGCGCCAGCCGCCGTAGATCAGCCAGCACCAGAAAATAGCCTAAAAACAGCAGACCAAGAATTATTAGATAAAATTCGCGCTCTCGACGCTTATTCTTTCAAAAAGTACGTAGCAGAAATATTCAAATCATTCGGATACCAGACCAAGGTTACGCCTTATAACCGCGATAACGGTATCGATATCATTATGCGCAAAAATAATCTGCAAAGTTATGTGCAATGTAAAAAACACAACATTAGCACAGTTGAAGCCAGCGCTGTCAAAGATTTTTACGAACCAATTGCCAGCCGTCTTAACGGAGGTTTCGCCTTTATAATAACGATAAATAGTTTTTCAGAGGATGCCAAGCGATTTGCTAAAAACCCAAAACATACTAGCAACATCATGCTTATCGACGGGCAAAGACTGATCCGCTTAATACAGTCAGCCGAGAAAGCTTCGTCTCGTCCGATACCCTTCCCTGGCAGTAGCAACATTAGCACCGCCAAACCCGAGGCAGCGCCAACCAAAATACCGCAATCGCCGCGGCAAACACTCAGCCGCCAAAAACAGAAACGAAAGTTTGTCTCCTAATACTGCTATCTTAAACTTATAGACACACTTGCCGGCGCTAACTAGACGTTAAACGTCGCGGCGTTTTTTAGTCGATAGGTTGTTCTTTTGCGGATTCGTCCCGGCAGCCTTGCGCAGATCTTCATAGACGTCAAACTCGTCAACAATTTTCCGCCCTAGTAGCGCTTCAATAACGTCTTCCAGGCTAAGCAGTCCAACCGTTTCTCGAAACTCGTTCACTACCACAAACAGATGCCGCTGCGCTTTTAAGAATGCCGCCAGCGCATACTTCAGCGAACGATCATTGCGAATATAATACACGTTCTTATCCATAACCGCGTCCGCGCGGCGCGACTTAGACTTCGGATCGATCATCAGCAAATCTTGCACGTACAAAATACCGACCACATGATCAATGTCATCCTTAACCACCGGAAACCGACTATAGCCTTTTTTATGCAAATCATCCAATACCAGCGGCCCAAGCAGCTCGTCTGACTTGACCGACTCAATCATACTCCGCGGCGTCATCACCGTGTCGATAGAAATTTCATTAAAACTCAAGCCGTTGATAACCAGCCGCTTTTCATCTTTCGTCAACACGTCGCCGGATTGCTTAACCATCGACAACAGCTCGTCTTTCGATTCAATATCGTAATGGTCATTAGGAATCGGCGCGACCGAACGAATTGTTCTGAATATTGCCGGATATTTTTCAATTACTGCCAAAATTTTAGCTTCGTATTTTTCATACAATTTTTGCGAATACTTTTGCCACAAACTCACCCGCGCTAAAGCACCCGCTTCCAGCGCGATTAAAATCGATATAAAAAAGCCGACCGCCCAATGGAATAATTCCACGCCGATAACGCTTAGCACCACCAATAAAATTGCCGAAATAACGCGCTGCAAAGAAAAAATATCGCGCAGCAGCATATGGCGCTTTAATAACAGCTCTGCTTCGCTATCGCCAGCGTGTACCCGCCGCTGCAACTCAAACCGGCTATGAGACGATAACTGCGGATGAACTCCCAACACCACCAAAAGGCATAAAAAAACGACAATATAGACAACTGGCAGCACAACCATCATGGTTTAATTGTACCCTATCTTATGCTATACTGACTAGAGTAATTTGGAGGAACTATGAATAAAAAAAGTTGGATAGTTTTTATGATAATTGTCGGGATGGTGATTGCCGGGATGATTTATATGTCAACCCAAGACCGGCTGGATGTTAGCAATATTACCGAAGAAAGTATGAATAAAATAATCGGCGCTGAAAAACGCAATAGCAACATCGCCGACCATACTTACGGCAATAAAAATGCCAAGGTAACTGTCATTGAGTACGCCGACTACCAATGTCCAGGATGCAGCACTGCTGCGCCAAAAGCGAAAAGCGTTGTTGAAAAGTATAAAGATAATACGCTGCTGATTTTCCGTAATTTCCCGATCGCCAGCTCTCACCCGAACGCGCGAGCAGCGGCGGCGGTAGCTGAAGCGGCTGGATTGCAGGGTAAATTCTGGGAGATGAATGGGCTCCTTTATGCCAACCAAAACGCCTGGAATAACGCCAACACCAGCGAACGCAGCAATATTTTCCAGTCGTACGCCGAACAGTTAAAGCTTAATGTCGATCAATATAAGTCAGACATCGCCAGCGCCAAGGTAAAGAATAAAATTGATTTCGATCTGGCAGTCGGACGGCAGCACGGCGTTAAGGCTACGCCAACCTTTTATGTTAACGGCAAGAACGTCCAGATGGACAATACTGGCTCAATTGAATCGGCTATCAAAGACGCTCTAAAAAGCGCTGGCGTCGAAGTTAAAGATTAATTTCTTATCAATACCAAAATCCCGCTCCGGTGCCTTTGGAGCGGGATTTATTTATAGTCGTCCCCCTTTTGCTTTAGTCAAGAGCGACTGCACATTATTTATTGTGCTATGTATGTTTGCCATTCGGCAGGCACCACATCAACGGCTATCTTTTTGCGCCTGGAAGACACAAAATTGATTGCTATTGGCATGTGTTTTGTACTCCTCGTACTTATGCGCAGCCTCACGCGCTTCGACCTTTATTACCCATCTTTAGCAATTGAATGCTTCGGCGCGAGACACGTCACCAATATTACCAAACGATTTTAGGCGCGTCAAGCGGAATGCGCCATATATTTTGAGCTAAAACAGACGGATTCGCCTGGCAAAAACCGACACAAACAAGATTAGTACCACTGTAAAACCGACAATTCCCACATACGCCCAAGGCTCGTGCTGAAACGGCAGCCCGATATTCATACCGTACATACCATAAAAAACGTTCGGAATCGCCAGTAAAATCGTAATGGCGGTCAAAACTTTCATGCGCTGGTTTAAGACATTATTGGCAATTGTCGAATAAGCGTTTTGGATACTGGAGATCGTATGCACGCTGGAACTGATAGCTACCAAGATTTGGCGAATATGCAAGTCGATATCCTCAAGGTCTTCCAAATCGCGCGTATTAAATAAACCGTGGCGATTATCCCTCAATTGGGTTATCACGCTGGAGATACCCTCCAAGCTGCTGCGATAGCCGTTAAGACTGCCTTCTATGGCCACAAATTGAATAAAGTCGGCATTTTGCACCTCATACCGGCTCAGCCGCTGCCTGGCGCCGCTAATTTTCTCAGTCAGCGAATGAACGCGCTGTTCGTACTGCGAAATAATATACGCCAGATTTGCGCTAAAAATGCCAGCCGGACGTTCAGTAGTTGCTGCCAAAAAATCTCTGACATCAAGCGGCGAAAACTTCGCTTGCGGCGCAATCGTAATATAGTGATTTTTATGGATAATCATCAGGAACGGTACGGTCTTGCCGGAATCAACCGCGCCAAGCGGTACGCGGGCGAAAATATATTCAACGCCGCCAGAAAGCTCAACTCTCGGCAGTTCGTGAACATCAGCAGCGTCGCGAATGATATTAGGATTCAGCGAAAAACCGTCTGCCAGATCACTTATATCCGTGCCAGCAAGCTTGCCATTAACATGCACCCAGCAATTTGCGTGCATAATATTAGTTTGTGCCAAATTTTCAGACAGCGATCGCCGTTCAAAGTAGCCCACCACCATGGAAAAATTATACGATAAACTGTTATGCTTTGGCAATCTTGATCATAGTTTGCCGTACTAAAATCTCCCCGCTTCGCGAAAAAACGGGGAGACTTTATTTAGATAAATCTACAAGCTACGATTTAATCCGCGTACCTGCCGTACCAGTGATCGCTTCGGCGGTCTTTTCCAGTGAAGTAATAATTGCTGTACGTCCAGTGCTGCCAGCCAAGAAGCTTAGAGCTGCTTGGGTTTTCGGCAGCATAGAGCCAGCTGCAAATTGCCCGTCGTCAATATGCTTTTGCAATTCTGCCATCGAGACTTCTTCAAGCGATTGTTCGTCCGGCTTGCCAAAATTAATCTTAGCAGCATCAACCGATGTCAAAATCAATAGCGTATCTGCATCCAGAAGATCCGCCAATTTGGCAGCGCCAAAGTCTTTATCAATCACTGCCGCCACGCCCTTCAATTGTCCGGCTTCGTCCTGCAAAACAGGAATACCGCCGCCGCCAGTCGAAACTACAGTCACGCCAGTAGAAACCAGCGATTTTATAACATCTGCCTCGACAATGGTCTGCGGTTTCGGCGAAGGTACGACGCGCCGCCAGCCGCGGCCAGCATCTTCTTTCACCGTGTAGCCGCGCTCGCTAGCAACAGTTTTAGCCTCCTCCTCGGAATAAAACGGCCCGATTGGTTTGGTCGGATTCTGAAAGGCCGGGTCGCTTGAATCGACAATGGTCTGCGTAATCATACTGACTGCGCTGCGGTCAATACCGTTAGACGCGAACGCATCGTGCAGCGCCTGCTGCAGCCAGAAACCGATCAAGCCCTGGCTCATGGCGCCGCAATCCTCCAGCGGCAAGCTCGGCACATCAGCCGTGTTAATCGCTTCTTCGTGCAGGACGATATTGCCGACTTGCGGTCCATTGCCATGAACAATTGCCACATTATGACCCGCCTGGATGAGCGGTAAAAGCTGGCGAACCGTCTCGTCAGCCACCCGCTGCTGCTGCGCGGATGAGGCTTCGCCCTGCTTTTGCAGGGCATTGCCTCCGAGCGCGACTACTATTGTACGTTTATTATCCATAACAGTTATAACGCTCCAAACACTGCAATGACCGCAACGCTAATAATCGCGAATACTGCCATAATTGGGGCTGAGCGTTTCAGCCAGTCGCGATATGACACACCCGCCAGCGCCAAGCCGCCCATCAGAGAAGCGATGGTTGGAGCCATCATGTTAAGTAGACCTGACGCTGTAGCAAAGGCTGCCACCATGACTTCTTTGCTTGAGCCAACCAAATCAGCAATTGGCGCAATAACTGGCATAGTTGCTGCCGCCAAACCTGATGATGATGGCACGATGAATGACATTGGCAAGTAGAACAGATATGCTAATACACCAACAACGCCACCGCCAGCATCTTTCAGAAGTGCTTCGCCCCAGCTGATAATAGTATCCTGGATCTCACCGTTAGTCATCACGACAGAGACGCCGGTTGCCACTGCGATAATCAAAGCAACTGGTAAGATATCTTTCACGCCATCAATGAATGTGTCGACCGGGAAAATACCTTCTTTCTTAAACTCTTTATAGTAAATTGCAGTTATGACAATAGTTGACATTAAGAACAGTGTAGTGATTTCACCAAACAGCCATTCGCCAAAGGCGGCACTATGAACCACGCCGAGTAATGCACCGATAACTGGCAAAGTTGAAGCTTGCTTAAACATGTCGTCAAAGAAAGTAATCTCCCAACTTCCCCACGGAATCAATGAAAGAATCATTAACACGAATGTAATAGCGAACACTCCCATAACAACTTTTCGCGGAGTGGTAAGCTTTGGTATATTTTCCATATCTAGAGCAGCTGTAGCTGGCTTATAACGAACATCTTCCTTGTATTTGCCTGCTTTTACTTTTGCAGCGTAACGCATAGTAAAGATGATCGCCGCGATCAGACACAGCACTAAAATGATAGACATAATTGGAATTACGCTACCCAACTTTACGTCTGCTGTCGCAGCAGCAGTACCAGTGGAGAATGGGTTAATCGTCGAGCCAAGCACACCCGTACCAGCACCGAGCACGATTACCATCACGCCAGTCATTGCATTGTAGCCAGCAGCAATCATCATCGGTATAACCAACGCATAAAACGCCACTGTTTCTTCCTGCATGCCGTAAGTTGTACCACCGATAGCAAACAGCGTCATCAAAATTGGAATGAGCCATTTTTCTTTACCCTTAAGCTTGCGAAGTAGCGCACCAAGAGAAGCATCAAGAGCACCGGTCTTCATAGTAACACCCAAGAATCCACCAAGCACCATGACGAAGACGATTACATCAAGCTTGTCGGACATCCCTTTAGTCGGCGCAGTGAAGATATCCCACAGACCTTGTCGGTCATGCTTATTAACTTCTTTCTTTTTGCCATCCTTCTCTTCAGTGACAGTGCGGTCTTTGTTAACTACCTGATACGACCCCGCGATGCGATTACCCTCTTTATCTGTCTTATATAATCCTGATGGAATAACCCATGTGAGCGCTGCCATGATAGCAATCACGACAAACAAAATCGTAAACGCCGATGGCGACCGGAGTTTCTGCTTTGTTTTTTTAATTTTTTCTACCATTGTCCCGGAGCCTCCTTAACTCCCTTATTACGACAACTACAGCGTCAAAGCCATAACAGCTTTGATTGTATGCATCCTATTTTCCGCTTGATCAAATACTATTGAATTTGGCGAACGGAACACTTCATCCGAAACCTCCATTGCGTCCAAGCCAAACTCTTCCTGAACACTCTTGCCAGTAGAGGTTAAGGCATCATGAAAGGCTGGCAAGCAGTGCATAAACTTAACTTCCGGATTACCTGTCAGATTCAACATGTCGCGGTTTACCTGGAAATAGCGCAGTAAATTGATGCGCTCAGCAAACTTATCTTCCTCGCCCATCGACACCCAAACGTCGGTGTAAATTACGTCGGCGCCATGCAGAGCTTCTTCGAAATTGTCAGTGATCGTAACTTTGCCATGGCTTTGCCGGGCAAAATTATTAGCCTTATGCACCAAACTATCGTCCGGGAACAGTTCGCGCGGCGCTAAAATCCGGAAATCAACGCCCATTTTTGCCGAACCAATCAGCAAGCTATTGGCCATGTTATTACGACCATCGCCAACGAACACTAGCTTCGTATCTTTCAGCCTGCCAACATGTTCCTCAATAGTCATGAAGTCAGCCAAAATCTGCGTTGGATGGAATTGATCGGTCAATCCGTTCCACACCGGCACGCCGGCATGCTTCGCCAAATCTTCCACAGTCTTGTGCGCAAAGCCGCGAAACTCAATACCGTCAAACATCCGGCCTAGCACCTTGGCGGTATCTTCAACTGTCTCTTTCTTACCCAATTGGATATCATCTTTACCGAGGTATTCCGGCGCGGCACCTAGGTCATTAGCTGCCACCGTAAAGGCACAGCGCGTGCGGGTCGAGGTTTTTTCAAACAACAACGCCACATTTTTTCCCTCATGAATCCGGTGCGGCACGCCAGCATATTTCAGCCGCTTATATTCACGAGCCGTATCCAGCAGTAAACGAATTTCTTCCGCCGTGTAGTCGCTTAAGGTTAGTAGCGACCGGCCTTTCAAACTTTGCGCCATTAAAATACATCCTCCCGTACCAGCGGCATACTCATACAGCGCGGACCACCACGGCCGCGGCCAAGCTCAGCGCCGCTGACTTCGATAACTTCAACGCCGTGCTCGCGCAATTTTTGGTTGGTAACATAGTTGCGGTCATACGTCACCACCACGCCCGGCGCAATCGCCAAGGTATTGGAGCCGTCATTCCACTGCTCGCGGGCTGCTGCGATCGGATCGCCGCCGCCACATTCGATCAAGGTAACGCTCGGCAGACCCAAGGCCACCCGCAAGACATGCTCGAGATCCGTCTCGTGCGTAATGCGCGGGAACGGCTGTCCCTCAACCTTTTCCAATACGAAACAATTCATCTTGCCGCCGCGATCGCGAATTTCCGGATGAATAGTAAACTTGTCCCGATCAATCATGGTAAACACCGTATCCAGGTGCATAAAGGCGTGCGACTTCGGAATCTCCATAGCAACGACTTTCTTAAAGCCAGAGCCGGCAAACAGTTTCGTCGCCATCTTTTCAATCGCCTCAGCCGTGGTGCGCTCCGATACGCCGATGGCCATCACTTCACTGCTCAACACTAGCTCGTCACCACCTTCAATTGAGAACTTTTCGTGACGATCATACCACACCGGCACATTCTTACCAGCAAACCGTGGATGATGATCAATGATGTAGCGCATGAATAGCGACTCTCGACGACGCGCCGGCCAGTGCATCTTGTTGATCGTCAGACCGTGACCAATGGTTGCAGCCGGGTCACGCGTAAAGTACAAGTTCGGCATCGGATCGAGATAGAATGGATAGTGATTTTTCTCGATCATATTGTGCAGCTGCTGGTGCTGATCTGGCGGCAGCGTAATCTCGTCCTTGCGCACGCCGGCCATAATCTTACGAACCATAGCGTGAGTCGGCAAATCCAATAAGAATTGGCGCAGAATCTGCGTGATTCGGCGCGAACCCTGCTTGGAAGCCGCCAGCATTTCGTCGACAAATTGCTCGCGAAGCTGGTCGGAGCTCAAGGCTTCAGCAACCAGCTCGTCCAGATACAGAACTTCGACGCCATGATCGCGCAAGGTTTGAGCAAACGCGTCGTGTTCCTTCTGCGCAACTTCCAAATACGGAATATCGTCAAACAAAAGATCGGTCAGATAATCTGGAGTTAAATTTTCTAGCTCCTTACCCGGCCGATGCAATAAAACGGTTTTAAGTTTTCCTATTTCAGACGTGATGTGAATTGGCTCATCCATCACAGACCCCCCTGTTTATATTGTTAATGCTTCTATTGTAACACGTTTATGTTTTTGGACAAGAGGAAATAATTGCCAGACTAGACTCTGTTCTCGACGTATATTGCCGATTATTAGCCAGCCACTTATCGACCGCTCGCGCGGCGCCTGGCAAAGCTTCATTGGCATAGTCATCAACGATGATAGTCGCCGTTTTCTGAAATTTGCCGTCGCAGACGCGGAATGAATCGGCAATTGACTCATAAAAATCGCCGTCAAAAAACGCAAAGATGATACTTTCCGGTACGTCGTCAGGGGTGAAATCAGCAAACCAGCCTTTGTGAATAGTTGGTAGTTTTAAGCCAGCCTTTTTGAAATTCTGGATGAATGTTTTACGTGACGCCAATAGTTCGCCCGCCTTGAACTGCTCGCCAGCAGCACTGTTGTCTGCTTGGGTTTTTTCTGGCAAGCCCATAAACGAATCATAAACGTGAAACTCGCCCGTGGAATCATAGGCGTCCAGCAGCCGCCGGATGAACAGGCTGGTCGTGCCAACATAACAGCCAAATTCCACAATGTTGCCTGCCGCTCCGCTTTGCAGCACCTTTTCCAATTCTCGTAGCAAGACGCCGAGTTCTTTGACGTCGACTTGGTTGGAAATGATGGGATATTTGGCGAGGAGTTGGTCGGTGATCATTACTAAATTATACAGTACTATCTTGGATTAATGTCGTTCGCTATCATTTCCCCATACCATATTGTCTGAAAATATTTACATACTTTTGAATAAACTCTTCTTTGCGATCCGCATTATACTGCATAATGAACCGCGGATGCTCCAACGGCACGATAGTGTCAAAGAAATGATGCTCATTATTTATATTGGTCAAAAACTTAGAATTTTCACCGCTGCCGATACAAAAACAAACGGACGTATCAATATTAAAATCGATCTGGCGCCTCAGCGAATCTACGATAAAAGGATAGAGGCATTTTTTCAGAACTGCATTTTCATAGTAGTTACAATTTACCCAATTACCTTTCAAATTTATCTTTTCAATACCTAGCGGACATACAAAACTCATGTAAAATTGTTTATAAAAATTCTGGCGCCCGCCGTATTCTTCCATCACTTCATACAAGAAACTTGACGAGCGTTTATTCGCTCCAAAAACATCTATAGAAATCCCAGTGTCTTTTTGTAAATGATTAACGTCTTCAAATGGCACACCGGTAAGCGCTGTCCCGCGCCGTGCTGGTGAACTGCCCAAAATCATAAACCGCCGCTTATTATCATGATAGTGCTGACGATAAAACCGCTGTGTTATTTGTGTTATTTGTGCTATTTGCTGCTGATTAGCGCCAGCGAATGGATTGATTAGGCGATATTTTTCCGGCAAATTTATGTCAATATTTTTCAGACTGTCGTAAAATTCTAGTATTTTTTGAGCAGCGGTTTTAGATTTCATGCGGATTCTTATTGTAAATGATGTACACTAGTAAAGCCAGTCAAATCGCCACTATACTTACGAAAACAAAAGCATATCTCACATGTTTATTTTAGCATACAGCCCAGTAGCTCTCCAGGGATTATTCGGTAAACTAACTGTCGATAAAATCTGACTGAAAACTGTTTTGCTTCAGCAACTACTGTGTTTAAGGTTTCGTATTTCACCGCGCCTCACACCTGACGGCACTGGCATGGTAAAATTAAATCATGAAGATATCCAGCTCTACGTTCGCCGAAAACGCCAAAATACCAAAAATCTACTCCAAGCTCGGCGGTAATCAGCGCCCGCCGCTCGAGGTCAGCGACGTGCCAACAGATGCCAAAAGTCTGGCAATCGTCTGCCACGACCCTGACGCGCCTGGGCGCGATGGATTTTACCACTGGACGGCTTGGAATTTGCCGACCGGAACCACTGAAATCACCAGCGAATCACTACCGGCGGGCGCCGTCGAAGGCGTTACCAGTTGGGGTCGGCCTGGCTGGGGCGGACCGCAGCCGCCATTTGGCACGCACCGCTATCAATTTTACGTGTACGCGCTGAACACGACACTGGATTTACCAAGCGACACCAAACCCAAAGAACTCATCGCCGCCCTCACGCCGCACATCATTGACCAGGCCATGTTGACTGGAAAATTTGGTGTGTTGGATATTTTGCGGCGGGGCTAAAGACAGTTCTCTGACTTACATCCGCGAA
>CAUUWX010000009.1:0-10267 GCA_963549225.1 uncultured Candidatus Saccharibacteria bacterium
GCACCGCAGCATAATACCACACCAACTGAGCATGCATAACAGCCGGCAAGCTGGTCGTCATCGTGAACATCGACAGCAGCGAAATATAGGCAAGCGGTTGGCTATTGAGCCTGACTGTAGCATCCACGCATAGGAAAGTACCAATGAATGAGGTAGCAAGCCAGCACAATGCCGGATCAATCCCCAAAAGCAAATGCATACTCCAGCCGCCGATTGGCACAGCAGCCAGCGCCGTGCCAATAAACGCCGTCGAGGCTGGCTTTAAAATCGGCAATCGGGCGTACAACACCTGGCCAATGACATAATAGACAAAAATAAACAGCCACACCAGACTAAACCTGAGCTGCGCCGAAAGCTCAATCGTTTGCGCCAACAATAATATACCAGCGGTTAGCAATAATGATGCCGTGTAAAGCGCCACATTGATGGTAGTTTGACGACTTTTCTCTTTATCTTTATTACTAGCTGGAGATGGCCACTGGATAATCTGCGTCTTTTCGTCAGGAATATTAGTCTTTTCTTCAATTGGCGCAGCATCAGTAGCTGATGAATCGCCAGATTCTTCCTCTTCGTCGCCAATTAGCACAAGACCAGTAGACTGCGAAACTGCAGCCTGATTCTCGGTAATAAGCTTGGCTTGACCGTCGCTATCTTCAATTTTTGCATGGCCGTTCTGCGCATCGCGCACACCGTCCCAATAACCGCGCTGATAATCCTCAGATTGACGAGATAGCCGATTGCTGCCTCCCTGCGCCACCTTAATTATCACGATGATAATCACTAGTAGAAAAATCAATTCCATACCTAATTCCCCTTATGCTAATTTTAGTATAGCACGAGAGAGCTTTTCATAGAGAAATTTTACTAAGAGAACAAGCCGCGTTTCTTCGTTCCCTTAAACTGTTCCAAAAGTTCTTTCTGTTTTTTCGTCAATTTGGTTGGCGTGTCAACCACAACCCCCACAATATGCGGACCGCGCGATTCATTCCTGAGATGCGGCACACCGTGGCCTGATAGCTTGAAATCGGTACCGCTCTGCGTGCCAGCTGGAATTTTCATAGTAATAACGCCGTCCACAGTCTCCACATCAATTTCCGTCCCCAATGCCGCATCAACCATGGAAATATGCTCTTCTGAAAGGATAATATCGCCCTCGCGGGTGAACTTTTTATGCGCCTTAACGCGGATATGGATATATAAATCTCCCTTACTGCCGCCAGCTGCCGCCTCGCCGCGCTCACGCAAGCGAATGGTCGCGCCATCGTCAATCCCTGCCGGAATCTTGACAGTAATATCTTGATGTTGGCGAGTCGTACCTTTACCGCGGCAAACCGAGCATTCTTTTTCCGGAATTTTCCCCTTGCCCCGACAGGTTTCACAAGTAACCGCCTGCTGGATTTGCCCGAACAACGAATTCATCACCCGCGTTTGCTGGCCGGCGCCTTTACAGGTCGGACATGTTTTCATACCAAATCCCGGCTCGGCGCCATTGCCATGACAGTGTTCACACTCGTCCTCCAGATTCAAGCTAATTTTCTTTTCCACGCCAAACACCGCATCTTCAAAGCTTAATGTTATGTTCGTTTCAATATCGCGCCCACGCGGACGTCCGCCGCCTGAACTGCCAGCCGCGCTGCCAAAAAACTGGCTGAAAATATCTCCCAAGCCGCCATCGCCAAAGTCAAAATGAATATTTTGCCCGCCAAAGCCGCCAAACCCTTCAAACGGATTGCCAGAAAAACCGCCGCCCGACGCACCGCCGACGCCAGCATGGCCAAATTGATCGTAGCGCTGGCGCTTTTGCTTATCTTTCAGAACTTCGTATGCTTCATTAATCTCTTTGAATTTCGCCTCGTCGCCGCCCTGTTTATCCGGGTGATATTTCACCGCCAATTTGCGAAAAGCCTTCTTTATCGCATCCTCAGAAGCGGTTTTTGACACACCTAGCACTTCATAATAATCACGCTTGCTCATATATGTTTATTATACGCTTTTAGCACTCGACGCGCAAGAGTGCTAAATTAGTCGCTCTGCTCCTGTAGGCGCATATCCAGATGGCGGCAGACTGCAAAAAGCCAAGCGGCCGCAAAAAGCCCAAGTATTACTTCAACAATTACAAACCAAAAACTTCTCAAAACATAACCCTGCGCTGCCAATAAAGCCATGAAAACCGGAAAACTAAACGACAACATCCGCTGGCGGCGCGTTAAATAGCTGAGGCTTGACGGCAACATCAGCATGACAGCCACCATCATAACAACTACGCCCCGCGAAAAAATAAAGTGCACTGCATGCATGGTATCGTTAGGACAAAGCGCCACGCCAATCATACAAATCGCCAGCAGTGTTATCAACCAAACAGATACCTTGGCAGTACGCAGCTGCCGCAACTTGACATAACCTTTAGACATGCCAACGCCTATCATAATAAGCACCAAGCTTGACATAAAAACTCCGGCATTAAAGGCTAAAGCAGAATGACGGTTAACTACCGTCTCGCCCAGCCGGCTAAGACTCCAGCCCATCCAGCGCGAGTCATCAGATAGAATTGCCGCCACCAGCACGCCAAACGTCAGAATTGCCGTATATAGTACGCAAAGAATCTGCAAGCGATTACGACGGCAAAACCGAAGAGACGAATCTCTACTCATGATTTTATTATACCAGGAAATTTGGAAAAATCGTTAAAATCATTGACATTTAACCCGCCTTGTGATATATAGGGAGCATAGACTTTGTTAAATAATTATATAAGTCGAAGCGAGGAAACCATGGCAAGCGAAATATTGGCCGCCGTAGAGCAGCCGTATAGCAACTTTAATCCTTTGCCGCCCAGCAGCGAAGCATTGGAGCATCGGGTTTACTCGCCAGAAGAAGAACGGTTAATTACCGAACTTATACCACTAGCGAACACCATCGCTACCAATCCCGAGATTGCCAGCGCCTTTGGCGTTATGAAATGGGAGGAGATGGGAGACTCCGACCGCAGTAGACGGTTCTCTGGCAAACACCCTCTACCAGAACGCGAAATCAACGGACAGGAATATGTTTATTCCGTTCCGGTAGTAGCTGGAATACTGCCCTTAAAAGATAAGTGGGACGGTGCAGTCCGGTATAGCGCCGTTTCTGTCATGAAAGATAATTGGCGCGAAGATCCTGATGCTTGACGTGTCACCTGGCTAGATTTACAAACTGGAGAAACTAGCCGCATTGATGTTTTGGGCGTCACTATAGACGCCAAAAGACATGCTGACATTGTCTTGAAGCCAGGCAATTACGATAATATACCTCCGCTGAGCCGGCCAGGAATTGGTAGAGTTCCAATGTGCGATTTGGAGCGTATTACGGTCAAGTTGGATAGAGATTACCATGCCTGGCAGGCGCAATATTTCAATGGACTGCGCCAGTCAGGTCAAATTATCGACATTGAACTTCTTAACGAAGCTATGGCTCGCGAAATAGGCACGCGCATTGACGAAGAGGTTTTCGGAGATTATAGACCAGAAAACGGCGAGCTGGCAACCGTTCCGTCAGCTGTAGTGGCGGCTAGATATATTATCAATGCAACAGCTAATGAACCCGCACCAGAATAAAACTTAACAGACAGTCTGATATTTGGATTTTACGGCTACTGTTTCGATTTCCAAATGTATAGCTTCCTGGTTTAGTTAGATCATTCTATGATTTATACTTGACAAATTACGCTTTCAATGCTAAAATCCAAAAATGCTTCCCCAACACCACGATTCATCCTTTGAGTATGAGAGTATCCCTACATCATGGGGGGGTACTACCGACCCTAGATTTCACGACCCAGAAAAATTCCGTTATTTAGTGCACGCGCTTCGTCCTTATGGGAATCCACCCCAGGCATTAGCTAGCCTGTATGTAGGCCTAGACGAAATTGAGTACAGCCAGCAGTTCGGCGACCAAAAAATAAATTTGATAGAGCAGCCCGAACAAGTAGCTAACAGAGTATCGCTCAGTATGTCGCTTATTGACGAAAATCATACAAGAACATTTCACGACGCAGGGTTGATTATAACAGCGCCGCCAGAAAATATAATGGTTACGTCAGGCGTTGATGCCGGAACACAAAACAGCAGCATATCTGATTTACAAGCGCGCAAGGCAGCCTCGCCCATATTAGATGGCGACTCATTATTAGCAGCCACTGGTGATTTTAACTATAACGAGGTGGTAGCTTTAGCAAGTATCGGTGACAGTAAACTTCAACTCTCCGGCTTTTTCTATAAGACAGTTTGCGGCAGACCAAAAGATGAAACATTAACTGAGGTTATTACAGGTCATGCAAATAGACTAGGGTTGCCTGTTGTTGAAATCTCCGAACCGTCTCCGTACAGCAAAGATGAATTTATCAATGATAATACGACCGCTATTCATTTGAACGGCCGGCGATATTTAATATCGCAAGGAGACGCCTATAGATTTATAGTTTTCAACGAAAGTCAAAAAGACTATTTCATAAGCCCAGAAGAACTTGAGTATGTGCTGCATGTATCAATTGATCGAAGTTTCATTGATGATAAGCAAGCAGAAACAATTAGACAAGCCTACGCCGAACATGATAAAGACAGACAAACTCCAAAGGTATTTTTTGATGATAATGGAGAAATAGATAACATTCGCTATTTCACAGGATACGGCGAATCAGAAGTAAGGATAAGCATCGACAAGCACGGCGAAGCCAAAAAGGAAAACTTAGCAAAAGAAAAGAATTATGGAGTTCTAACATTATCAGGTTCGCAAGGCTCGCATAATATGAGCATGTTTGATTTTACCGAATTTCTTTCTTGGGAAGAATCCGAGCAGATTATACACCGGGCAATAGCACCGCTGAATGAACAGTTGCGCCAGAAAGTACTAAATTGGAGTGAATCAGTTACTTCTGAAGTTAAGCGAAATTATATATGGTATAGAAGACATAAAGACGATAGGTCGCCGATGTCTAACTTGCTGGGCAGCATTAGTCTCAAGAAAATTATTAGTCAAAAACTTTGGTAGATTTTTGTAGCTAAATTTGGTTTTACTGTCAAAAATTCGGCTTTCACGTTATGGCGACTTTAGCATCTGCTATACTTAATCCATGAAAGCACCTAGCCCTCATTTATCGCCAGAACGCAAGAAACATTCAAAACCCCCTGTAGCTGTTTTAAGAAAAATAACTGAAGTAGCCGCCAGAGCAACGGGAGTTAATTTGGTTGGCGAAAAATTTCAGCAGACCAAAGATGAAGAATGGCCGAATATGACAACCAGGCAAAAACTCGGCGCTATTGCAGCAACAGCAGTTTCTTTCGGGCGGCTGGTTCGGGAAGGTGTTAAGTTTGGCAAACCAGACAGCGAACGCGGATGGATAGATACAATTGGCGATGTAATCTTTGCCGCCAGCGACGGGCTTGACGGCATGATTGCCAGAGGAACTGGCGGAAAAACTGCTTTTGGCGGATTCGCCGACCAATTTCTTGGCGACAAAGTCCCCCGTTGGATTAAGGAGCTTAGTATGGCTTCTCGCGGACGATTATCTGCTACTCATGTGATAATACGAATAGGCCGCGACCTTTACGTTACATACCAGCGCGATAAAATAACTGAGGAAACTGGCGGCGCCATTAGCGTTGACGCCTCGCCAAAAAGTGATCCGTTCAGCGGTAAATACAGTACTGTGAATTATCTTTTTGTGAACGCTATTCTTGATTCCCCACTTGGCAAAAAAATACCGGGCTGGGCTCGCGAAGCCCTAGCAACAGTAACTGACGCTCATCTTGTAGCAACAGGGATCGTGTCAGTAAAACGACTCAAGGATAGCCAGAGAAGACTGGAGCAAGAAAAACTGAAACAGGAAAATCTTAAGTTTAATAAAATGCCGCGGTCTCATAAAACCGCAGCATCATAATTTTATAGCCTAAAGCTCTGGGGCTACTTCTCGTCAACCACCTCTCCCTCGACTGGCTCATCTTTATCAGATTTTTTGTCATCCTTAGACTCATCAGCCTTGTTATCCTCAGCGGCTTGCTGGTACATTTTGGCGCCAATTGGCATGATGGCGTCCTGCAAGGCCTTAGCTGCTGCTTCCAGCTCGTCTTTGTCATCAGCGTCTTTATACTTTTCCGCTTCCTGAACAGCTTCGTCAATTGCCTTCTTGTCGTCGTCAGAAATTTTATCCTTGAACTCATCTGGCATTTTCTTTGCCTGATAGATGGCGTTTTCTAGCTGGTTTTTAGCGTCAACTGCTTCACGCTTTTTCTTATCTTCATCAGCGTGCAGCTCAGCTTCTTTTTGGGCTTTTTCGATATCTTCCTTGCTCATGTTGCCAGAGTTTTGGATGGTAATTGATTGCTCCTTGCCAGTACCCTTGTCTTTGGCAGTCACATTAAGGATACCGTTGGCGTCGATATTAAACGTCACTTCAATTTGTGGAATACCACGTGGCGCTGGTGCGATACCATCAAGCACAAAGCGACCCAAGCTCTTGTTATCATTGGCAAATTCGCGCTCACCCTGCAAGACGTGAATTTCCACCTGCGGCTGATTGTCAGCGGCCGTCGAGAATACTTCCGACTTGCTGGTTGGCACAGTAGTGTTGCGCTCGATCAGCTTGGTCGACACGCCGCCCATCGTCTCGATACCGAGGCTCAGCGGTGTCACGTCCAGCAGCAGCACATCCTTGACGTCGCCCGCCAACACGCCACCCTGAATAGCTGCACCGACGGCCACCACTTCGTCTGGGTTGACGCCTTGCATTGGGTCTTTACCAAACAATTTCTTGACGCGCTCAACCACTGCCGGCATGCGAGTCATACCGCCAACCATCACCACGTTTTGGATGTCTGATTTAGAGAGTTTGGCGTCTTTGAGCGCTTTTTCAACTGGGCCGTCGAGGCGCGCTAGTAGATCTTTCACCAAATCTTCCAACTTGGCCCGCGTTAGGCTCAACTCGAAGTGCTTTGGCCCATCAGCATCAGCGGTAATGAATGGAATATTAACTTCGTATTCAGTAACTGTCGATAGTTCTTTCTTGGCCTTTTCAGCTTCATCCTTCAGGCGCTGCATAGCCGCGTTGTCTTTACGTAGATCGATGCCTTCTTTAGACTTAAAGTCGTCCAAGAAATAGTTAACGATGACATTGTCAAAGTCCTCACCGCCCAGGTGGGTATCACCATTCGTGGCTTTCACCTCAAACACACCGTCGCCGAGTTCCAAAATAGAAACGTCGAAGGTGCCACCGCCAAGGTCAAACACCACGATAGTTTCGTCATTTTTGCCTTTTTCCAGGCCGTACGCCAGAGCAGCTGCCGTTGGCTCATTGATGATGCGCTTGACTTCCAGGCCAGCGATTTTACCAGCGTCTTTGGTCGCCTGGCGCTGCGAATCGTCAAAGTAGGCCGGCACGGTGATGACCGCTTCGGTGACTTTTTCGCCCAGGAATGCTTCGGCATCAGCTTTGATCTTGCTGAGGATCATAGCTGAAACTTCTTCTGGCGTGTATTCCTTATCGCCCATCTTTACCGCCACGCCGGTACCCTTTTTGACAATCTGGTACGGCATGATATCTAGGTCTTTTTGAACCTCTTTGTCAGTAAACTTACGACCGATCAAACGCTTGACACCGTAAATGGTGTTCTTTGGATTGGTCACCCGCTGACGCTGCGCTACTTGCCCGACCAATCGCTCACCCTTTTTATTAATCGCCACCACTGATGGCGTGGTACGGTTACCTTCGGCGTTAGCGATAACTTCTGGCTTACCTGCCAGCATGTACGCAAAGGCACTGTTGGTTGTACCGAGGTCAATTCCGATAATTTTACCCATATGATTCCCCTTTCTGTTATGATCACATCTGGTTTTTCTTATATTCATTTTAGCACTCTTTTGCATCGAGTGCCAACTATTTCAGTATAAATAATTAGCACTCTGGTGTCAAGAGTGCTAATTTAGATTTTTGCATTACTGTCTATTTTGTAGTAGTCGGCTGGACTGGCGGTACCGCTGGCGTCTTTTTGGCTAGATTAATATATTGCACAACTGAAAGAATATAAACTACCGAACCAATCAAAATCAAACCGTAAGCAATCGTGTAAGTGCCGCCAGTATTGCTGGCTAATATAAACGTTGCATACGTGATAACAGCGCCAATCAGCGGAGCTAATGACGAAAAGGCAACCGATTTACGCGCCGCCAAAAGACTAGGGCTCAACTGCTTACCTCTGCCAATAGCGAACCAAACAAACGATCCGGCTGCTATGACCGCTGCAACAATTGTCACCGACAAGTACAAAATTCCTGAATGCGAATTAGACTCGCTAACAGCTTTATTCATCCCTTCCATAGCTGCATAGTATTTCTTGGCAGAGTTCTGGATTTGGTCCAAATATTGGTTAGCGCTATTATAGTCATTTCCGCGCAAAGCGGCAGCAATCTTGTCGAGCAGCACCTTGGTTTCTCCGGCATACTTTTTAACTTCCGCCGCTTTCCTGCTATATTCAGCACCTAGCTTGGAAGAAAAATTATGATTGGCAACATTTCTGAATGCCGATGACGCAGCTGCAGCTTGAACAAGTACCATACCGTTGGTTACGGATTTCTCGTCATTTGTCGATTTTATAAAATCTGTATACGCCTTGTCCGAAGCGGTAATTATATCAATATCAGCTTGATTTACATAACCGGCTGCACTAGCAAACGAGCCCCCAGCCGACACTGCGACAAGCGCAGCTAAAATTATCCCAAAAACTTTACGCATACTTAGAATTATAATACAGAAAGTTAAATTTTACCAACCGCCGCTGGCGCCGCCGCCCGAGAATCCGCCGCCGCCAAAGCTGCCGCCAGACGAGCTGCCTGAGCTGTTAGAACTGCCGCCCGAACCGATACCGCCAATCCACCACCAGCGGCTTGATCGGCGTCTGCCAGATCGGCCACCCCTTCTTGTAGCTATTATTGCAACAATAAATATGAGGATTATGATGAATATTAAGGAGATTATCGATTCCATATCCTCGCTATCGGCTGATTGGTCTTTACTTTCCGCGGCGTCAATGATTCGTTTCACGCCAGCTTCAACGCCGCCAGCATAATCGCCGCTGCGAAACTTCGGTGCGATTGTGTTACGGATAATTTGACTAGCTCGCGCATCTGTTAACGAACCTTCCATACCATTGCCGACCTCGATGCGCATTTTACGGTCATTCTTGGCAATAAGTAGTAATACGCCATTACTCTTTTTCTTGTCGCCGATACCCCATTGGCGGGCTACTTTGAGGCTATATTCCTCCAGACTATCATCACTACCAAGCGTTGGAATCATCAGCACACCGATTTGGAATGATTTTTTCTGGCGCTCAGCATTAATCAGCTGCGCAATGCGGTCAATATCTTCATTTGCCAAACTTTCCGTCTGGTCAATTATAGGACGTTCAAGCGGCGGCGCAGCTGGCACTTCTAGTTTAGCGAAAGCTGTATTATTAAACAGGTAGCCAAATAACACCGCCAATGACAACAATCCAACTAAATTAATAACAGAGCTTCGCCAACGCATATCTAGTTTTCTTGTTTGGTTGAATTTGCTGCGTTGAAATCAACCGACGGAGCTTTATTAGCACCAGCATCCGACTCAAAATATGGTCGCTCCTTGAAACCGAACATGCCCGCTAACAAATTTGTCGGGAAAGATTTAACCTTCGTGTTATATGATTTAGCAACGTCATTAAAGTCATTGCGCGCCACAGTTATACGATTTTCTGTACCTTCTAACTGCGATTGCAAATCCTTGAAGTTTTCCGTTGCTTTGAGCTGCGGGTAATTTTCGGCAACTGCTAACAATCGGCTAAGCGACGAGCTGACTTGGCTCTGCGCCTGCTGGAATCTGGCGATATCGTCGGGATTATTGGCATCGACTTTGATTTGCGTAGCTTTAGCGCGCGCCTCGACCACCTTTGTTAATGTCTCTTGCTCGAAATTAGCCGCGCCCTTGACGGTGTTCACGAGGTTAGGAATTAAGTCGCTGCGCCGTTGATATTGCGACTCAACCTTGCTCCATGCTGTATTAACCGACTCGCGGCTAGCCACCATGCTATTATAAGATCCAGCGACTATCATTATTAGCAGCAATAATTAGCCAAAAGCGCAACAAGCGACTGCCACCGTGAATTCCGCGTCAAAAAGACAGTTTACTGCGGCGATTGCCAAATCCGGACCCAATCGACTTCCATCGGCCAGGTTTTGCCCGTGCCTAATATGACATCCATCG
>CAUUWX010000010.1:0-8406 GCA_963549225.1 uncultured Candidatus Saccharibacteria bacterium
TAATGAGGAGTGGAAAGAATATTTGGCGGCAATTGAGACGGTTGATGGATTTGTGGCGCTGAGAGATTATCTAGCAAAAACATAAGATACCCCAACACCAAACAAGAACATAAACCGCCCAAAAGTAATGAGTGTTTTTTGAGGTGCGAGGCGAGGTGTCTCGCGCCTTTTCTTATTTATCCAAATGATATAATAGAGGGTAGTATGAAGATCTCCTTGTTCCAGCCTAACACTGCAATAAAGCGCCAGGCAACTCAAGCATTTTTTGACAAAACAGAGGCAAAACCCCGCGAAGAGGGCGTTGACTTCTCGCTAGCGCTCATTATGGCTGGTGTGCCAGGCGCTGGTAAAACAGAGTATATTAGCTCGTTCATTGAAGAAAATGAAATATTCAAGCGTAACGCACTGAGGATTGACTTGGATGAAATCATCACTATTTTTGAAGAATATCAGCCTGAAGAAGACAGTAGATTTCGCAGTATCGGCAATAGGATTGTTGAGAATATTTTGGATCGTGCTTTTAAGGGCGGCTATAACTTTATACTAGATGGCACATTTGCTGGCGCCAAAGCAATCAATAATGTGCGACGCGCCATTCGCCATGGCTATCTTGTGTATATCGTTGTGCTAATCGAGGATGTTGAGCAAGCTAAAGAATACACGCGTATCCGTAAAGAAAAAACCAAAAGAGAAGTTAAAGACGAGGCATTTACTAAGACAATATTGGGAATAAAAAAGAATCTTAAAATTATCCAGAGTGAATTTGTTGATAAAGGATTACCTGTTGCCGTTAAGTTTATCAAGAAACATTGGCAAAATAGCACGGTTAGCTACAAAATAACGTGGTCTAGCATTGATGACTTATACAAAGAATGATAGAATACTCCATATGGATAAGCTTAGAAAGACCGTAGGAGTAAACTCTCTAAGAAATAGAATCAAAAAGCAAGCAGCGATAGCTCGTCAAAATAAAATGAAAAAGATCCTAGAGGATCCGAAGAAAATTCGTTCCGCCGCTCAAGGCGCGGTTAGGCGGCAGCAGAAATTGGCTGGGGTTAAGTAAAAAAAAGGTTAGCTAAAGTCAACCTGCTAGCCGTACGCCATCAGCAGGGTGTATAATTAATCCTATCAATAAACCATAAACAAAGGAATATATGAATATCAAACCTCTAGACATAGTATCTATGATAGGTATTATTATCGTAGTATCAAGTAGCGCTATTTCTACATATATTGCCGTAAAAGCAAGCAAGAAGCAAAAAGCTCAGCAAGAAAAAGACGCTAAAACTAAAAAGACAGAACCAAGCAGTCCCGTAGCAAGCACCAACGAGCTTCGCGCCGAACTAGATGATTTGAAGAAACGGGTTTCTAAGCTTGAGGAAAAATAGCCAGATAATCCCCGCCCATTTCACATTCCCTTCACATACCCCTGCTACACTGACATAGAACCAAGAAAGGAGATCTATGTCATTTATACAACGTGCCTGGTTGTATATCACCAGGAAAAAACTCAAAACGCTGATTTTGCTGGCGATTTTGCTGTGTATGTCGACGATTATGCTGAGTGGATTTGCCATTAAGCATTCGACCGACGCGGCGGCGCAGTCGCTAGACAAAACGCTCAAGGCCGGCTTCACGCTGGGCAATAATCCGCGCACCAATCCAGGAACCGCCCGCGGTTCAGGAACGGTGTCGAACAAAGACATCGACGCGGTGAAGAATCTGGAGGGCGTGACGGATTATGTCAAGCGCCAGAATGCTACGGTCGATTTTATCAATACCAAACTAGTGCCACTACCGAGCGGTGGCAGCGGCTATGATGCCGAGAAAGACAAACAGTTTGGCAACGCCGCCACCATCATCGGCGTCAATAAATCTGAGTCCGAGAAGAAGTTCCGGGCCGAGTCGCTCAAGCTCATCGCTGGCCGGCACATCACCGAGAACGATTCGCACAAGATTTTGGTGCACGAAGATTTCGCCAAGGCTAACAACCTGAAGCTTGGCAGTAAAATTAAACTGAAGGCCAATCAATACGACACCGATAATGAGCATCCGTCCAAGGACGAGGTCGAGGTAGAAATCGTCGGTATATTTAACGGCAAGAACCCAAAGCAGGCGACGTACCAGGTGGAGCTGTTCGAGAATTTGTTCTTGACTGACCTCACGACAACCCGCCAGCTGAATGCCTATACCGAGCAAAATGAGATTTACCAGGACGCCACGTTCTTCACCAAAGGCACCAAACAGTTGGATGAGGTAATGGCGCGGGCAAATAAATTGCCGGTCAATTGGCAAAAGTATCAATTGAATAAGAATAGTCAGGAACTGGCTGGCGTGATTGGTGCAGTGAACGGCGTGTACGGCTTGATCGACGGTATGTTATGGGCGACGGCACTGGTCAGCGTTGCGGTGATCGGCATGGTGCTGTACTTGTGGATGAACGAGCGCAAGCGCGAAGCGGGCGTGCTCTTGGCGACGGGTGTGCCGCAGTCAAAGATTGTGTTGCAATACATCGCTGAGCTAGTGATGATCGCAGTGCTGAGCTTCGGTGCGTCGTACTTTACCGCAGGGCTCATTGCCCAGCAACTGGGCGATCACGTGGTGTCGCAGGCGGCACAGAGCGCCACACGTCAAGCTGGCAGTTCCCTCAACGGTGCATCGCTTGGTGCTGACGCTGACTCAGTGACGTCATCGCGCACGCTGGACAAGGTGACGGTTGGTGTGCAACCGACGGATCTACTGGCGGTGTGGGGCGCTGGACTAGCGGTGATTATCATAGCGGTGCTCCTGGCTTCGCGGCCGATTACCCAATCAACGCCAAAAGAATTACTAACCGAAGTGGACTAGGGGCGAATGATGACGATTATCAAACGAGCCTGGACGGCTGTGACGCGCAAGCGGCGTCGCAGCCTAACCATCGCCCTGATCATGACGCTGATTTTCACACTGCTTATCGGCACGCTGACGGTGCAGCAAACGATGGCGCAGCTGAAGCAATCGGTCGAGCGGAACATCCGCGCCGGCTTTAGTATCGCCAGCAAGCAGCCATCGGGCGAGGTGCCGATGGACATCGCGCAGCGAGTGCAGCGCCTGGACAAGGTCAAAGCGCACAATTTCCAGGCAGAAACCACCGCGGGACTGCCGGGCAAGCAATTGGTCGACACGGCAGGCAGCGGCGTGCAGCTGGACGCTAACGTGGCTGGCGAGGCGAAGGTGACGGGCGCGACAGAGAGTAATCTGCTCGGCGAGTTCACCGGTCGATTCTACCAACTAGAGCAGGGTAAGCACCTATCGACGAACGATCAAAATGCGGCGCTGGTTCACAAAACATTCGCTGAGAAAAATAATATCAAGCCAAGCGACAAGCTGGACATCACCAAAGACGGCCGGCGGGTGACGGTGACTGTCATGGGTATCTTCAGTGGCAAAGGCGAAAAGCCAGCGGTCTTGCAATCCGACATGGCGGAGAATCATCTCATCACCAACTTGGCTGCGGCACAGCAGCTGACAGGTAGCCAGCAGTTGACGCGGGCGACATATTTTGCCGAAAATCCACATCAACTGAAGTCACTAACGGACCACACCAAAAGCCTATCAAACGTCGATTGGCAAAAATTTAGCCTGACTGACAACGGGGCGGTATTCGCTGGGGTTCTCCAAAACATCGCTGGTATGCAAAACATTTTGACGATTGCCACCATTGGCGCAGCCGCGGCGGGGCTGGCGGTGCTGTCACTGGTGCTGGTGTTCTGGGTGCGCGGCCGCTTGCATGAAATTGGCATCTTGCTGTCCATCGGCACATCAAAGCGACAGATCATCGGGCAGTTCTTGGCAGAGCTGGCGATCATTGCTCTAGTTAGCTCGGTGTTCGCGCTCGCCATCGGTTCGGTCGCCTCGTCGCAGATTTCTACCGCCCTCACGGCACAAACCGACCAAAGCCAGCGCATAGAAACAACCGTGGTGCAAGCCGCGCCACCGGTGACCTATCTGCAAGCTTTCGCCTTCGGCTACATGGTCGTTCTGCTGTCAGCCATCGCTGCCACCGCGCCAATCATGCGCCAATCACCAAAGCAAATTTTAGCAAAATTAAGTTAGGAGTTATTATGTCACTACTTACGTTACGCGATATCATCTATTCATACGCCGACGGCACCAGCAATGTGCTGAACGGCATCAATTATCAATTTGAAAAGGGCAAGTTCTACGCCATTGTCGGTAGTTCTGGGGCTGGTAAATCGACGCTGCTGGGGCTGCTAGCGGGGCTGGACACGCCGACTGGCGGGCAGATTTTGTTCAAAGATCAAGACATCGCCGAGCAGGGCTACTCGCATCATCGCAAACACAATATCTCGCTGGTGTTTCAGAATTATAATCTGATCGATTATCTGACGCCGCTGGAAAACTTGAAATTGGTTAATTCCAAGGCCACCAACGAAACGTTGCACTCCATGGGCTTGGACGACGATCACATTCACCGCAACGTCATGAAACTTTCCGGCGGACAGCAGCAGCGCGTGGCAATCGGTCGAGCACTGGTGTCCTCCGCACCGATTATCTTGGCGGACGAGCCGACCGGCAACCTGGACGAAACCACCGCCGCTGACATCATCGACATCCTGCGCCGAGCCGCCCATGAAAACGACAAATGCGTCATCGTCGTCACTCACAGTAAACAGCTGGCCAAAGAGGCGGATGTGGTGTTGACGTTGAAGGACAAAAAATTGAAGGGATAATGCTGATATAATATTAAGCATGCATAAGACTTAACCTCTGCGTAAAGGAAAGCTCGGCGTTTATGCAATTGGTCGCAAAGCTATAAATAATAAGCACAAACCCGCCGCCTAGATAAAGTAGGAACACCATGCAGCCCATCTTCCAAATCACGAAAAACCATAAAAAGCACTTTACAGCGACTGGCTATACGGTTAATAAAGACCGGACTAAGATGCTGCTTATTCACCACAAGGGTTTGGGCAAGTGGTTGCCGCCGGGCGGACATATTGAGGAAAATGAAGTGCCGCACGAAGCAGCTATCCGCGAGGTTTACGAAGAGACAGGCATAAGCGCCGCGCCAATCCTTGAAGACGAACATGATTTGCGGCTAAAAAACATCACGGAAGCCCAAATTCCGCGCCCGTACGCGCTGATGTATCAGATCATTCCAGAGAGTAAAAAGGATGTCGAGCATATCCATCTGGACATGGTGTTTTTACTGGAAGCCGATGACACTGCAGAATTAATTGTTCAAACCAAAGAAGTCCATGACGTCCGGTGGGTAGCGAAAAGCGAACTGTTGAGCGAATATGATACTTTTGATGCGGTAAAGAATTTCGCTAGGGAAGTGCTGGTGGATAGTTAAGGTTAAAATCGTGCGCCTTGTTTTGCTAAAAACTCGCGCCCTCTTGGGTGGCGGGGTAGCGCTCGCGCTGATAGGCCGAGAAGTCATTGGCGCAAATAGCGGCGGCGATTCGGCTAGTAATAGTGTTCGTAGATTAAGGATAGGATAATTTGCCGTACTGCACAACAGTCTAGTACTACTAACTTTCAGCGATCTACATTCGGCCGAGCTCCTTATTCAGTCCGATCATCTCATCCAGCTTGCCAGATTTTTCTGCCGCTCGTAAGAACCGCCGAATAACCAAATACTCAAACAAATGGCAGACATCATGGTCGGCTGGCAAGTCGTAGGTAGAGTATCTTGTGAATCATAGGTTTATTGTAGCAAGGTGAGTACCCCGCCCCAACAGATTGTACTGCCGGGGCGGGGTCTTCTCGAATTCAGAAGCTCTTAACAAATCTACCAATCCATCTTCTGCTTCACTGCCGCCAGATAATAGTGGTAATAGCTATCTGGGTCTGGGACAGAAAACATTTCATCCATGTTGTCATTCGGACGGATCTCAATATACTGGTCGTTGGCGTACGGCTTGATGAGGTGTATAAATTCAAACTCAAATTCGCCGGACAAAATCTTTACCTGCCGGCTTTCGTCGATGGGGTCAGGATAATCAATTGCTACAAGTATGAGCGACTGATTGGATGTTATCTGAAACAAATAATAGACTGCGTCTGGATATAGTGTGATAAAAGAAGCAAACTCACGGATGTATGTAGCTTCTTTAAGTATAGGAAAAGCTTGGGTAATAAAGTCTGGTATTGCGATATTGATGCTATTTTTCATGTCTCTATAATTGTACTATTTTGAGTGGGAAAATGGACAGTTTTGTGACTTGTCCAGGTCTAGGAACTCTACCAGAGACCAGACATGTGGTCCGAGAGACGCTCAGAGCTGGCCCAGTTGTCAATGACAGTAGCACCGCCCTCGCTCTCAGGCAGTCGCCAGTAGACAATGAACTCGCCGAGAGAGCCTCCCTGCGCCTTCACGTGTCCGTGACCATCACCAGGGATATTGCCCCAAGCGCCACCGTAGAAGATCTCAGTAGTTCCGCCGGAGCGCCGAATCTTTGCCGGCTTCCCGTCAAACCATCCGGTGGTTTCCATATCAAACTCCTCTTGGAGTCGGGCAGAGAACAAATTCTCTGCGAAGTGGGGCGTCTCAAGCCCGATTGACTCGTGCGAAACGCCGACCTCTGCGGTTGCAAAGGCTGATACATATATCAATACTGGAATCCTTTGTCAAGCAATTTTACAAAAATCGCAGTAAACCTATAACTTCCCGCCCGCCCATGTTACAATAACAATACTAAACTTCTACAGTCAGCAGATAGTACTGTTTGCTCTGACATAATAATGCGGCCATGTGCGCAGAAAAGTGTCAGAGCTTTCTGTAGGAGTTTAGCGACTAGCATGTGGTCGCTTTTTTGGTGGCCAAACACGTATTTAATAATAAGGAGATAAAATGATTACCAAAGTTGAAAATGTTGGATATTCTGTATATGGAGAAACGCTCGGAGAGTTGTGGCTTGATATGGTAGAGACTATATTAAAGAACGGTCAATTTGAGCTAGATGAGAACAGAGGGAGATTTGCTGTAAGAAACTTGAGATTTGCCGCTAGCATAGCAAATCCAGACGATAAACTAATTGAAAAATATGGCGATAAGGCAAAAATTGATGCTATGAAAAACGTAGTTTTCAATTCAGACACGATGAAAGATTTTGATATTACACCTTCTTTTCGTAATGGCGCAAAAAGCTACAAAAAACGACTAGAAGAGGGTAAAATGATGGAATTTGTCATTGAGCGATTAGCAAAGATCCCGGAATCGAAAAAGGCTGTAATGGTATTTCCGACATATGAAGACTATATCGCAGTATTGAATAGCCCATGGAATGATTATCTACCATGTATTACTGCTCTACAATTTAGGGTGAACCAGCGACTTGGTAAAAACTATCTTGATTTGACATTATTTATGCGTTCATGGGATGGTTTTCAAAAAGGAGCAGGCGACCTAACTGTTGTATCAATGTTAGGCAATAAAATTCGAGAGGCTTTAGAGAAAAAACTATCTATGAAGATTGAGACAGGTAGACTTGACGGTCTAGTGACAGACGTACATATCTATGAGAATACCTACGAGGCGGCGCAGAGTGTTCACTTTGCTTATAAAAACGAAAGAGATGTAAAATGAATCAGCTACGCACGTATAACGAGTTACTTTTAGATAAGCGCGGCTGGATCTCGAAACTTCCAGAAAACAAGAAAGCTGTTATTTTAGTTTCCGGCGGCTATGATTCGATGATCACAGCAGCTCGTTTAATAAAAGATCATGAGATGGAGCTATTTCCTGTTTATATTGACCGCGGATCGCGCAATCGTGATGGGGAATTGGCATCTGTTGAGTTCTTTACGAACTATTTTCAAAGAACGTTTGGGGCGTCCTCGTTTCATGATGTATTTATTCCAAAAATAAGCGTGCCTCCGAAAGAAATAAAAGACCAGTTGCAAGAATATGCCAAAACTCATCGCTATCCAATGCGAGATTTTATCATGCAAATGTTTGCCGTACAGTACGCTGCTTCACTTGATGGCAATGTCCGAACGATTTGTAATGGTGTTATTGAAACCGACAGTATAGCAAGTGTCGTAATTAATCGAATTAACACTTTAGCAATCTGCGAGATGACAAAAGAAGTTGAATGGAACATACTATCAATAAATATTGACGAAGAAGTATCCAAGAAACTGTTTAGCAAACATGACGAGATTTTATGGGCAAAAGAAAATAATATTCCAGACGAGCGGACAATGACTTGTTGGACGCCGGTGTTTGAAAATGGGATATTATATCATTGCGGTGAATGTTATGCTTGCCGTGAACGAAAGGCTGGATTTTCTAATGCAAAGGTAATAGATAAGACAAATTATTATAAATAAGGAGTAATCTCATGACCAAATCCATCACCTGCAAAGACGTCTTCGGCAATCAATACACCGTTCCCG
>CAUUWX010000011.1:0-8022 GCA_963549225.1 uncultured Candidatus Saccharibacteria bacterium
CGCGAGCTGGGTTCAGAACGTCGTGAGACAGTTCGGTTTATATCCGGTATGGACGATAGGAAACTTGAGAGGATCTACCCCTAGTACGAGAGGACCGGGGCGGACGCACCTCTGGTGTATCGATTGTGGCCACCTGCTGCATTGTCGAGTAGCTATGTGCGGACTAGATAAGTGCTGAAAGCATATTAAGCGCGAAACTAACCTCAAGATAAGGTTTCCCTATGAGGACACAGAAAGACTATCTGTTTGATAGGCGCAAGGTGGAAGTGCAGCAATGCATGGAGCTAAAGCGTACTAATAGTCCCATTGCCTTTTTATGTCCTTGTCTGCTAGCGTTTATGCTTGCATAACGCTCGCGGATAAGGTAGACTTGACTAGTAATTGGTGCTTTTCAACAAGTACCAGCCAATTAACAATTCAATTTCGTGCTGATTTGATTGGACATCGAAGAAAGGGGTTTGGCCCACCGTGGAAGATATACGGAACCAAGCGCTTTAAACCCCCTCCTTCGGTGCCCATGGCGAGGAGGAAACACCTGTTCTCATTCCGAACACAGAAGTTAAGCTCCCCAGCGGCGATTATACTGCTTTTAGTGGGAAACTAGCACGGTGCCGAATTATATAGAGACCATCCGAATAGGATGGTTTTTATTTTGCATATTAGTTCTACGAGATAAAATTGCTATTAGTTTTTTGTCATTTTCATTTAATGACGCTCATGGTGCTGCTAATGGGAGTGAGTCTTTTTAAATTTATTCCAAGCTGCTTTGCGCTGCTTCGGCGTCATGCTTATTGCCCATTTCCATGCTTTGTCGCTACTAATTCCAAGGCTATCCTTTGCGATATGTTCCATTATATATTTGGCATGCTGGCTACCAAAGCCTATTTCTATTGCGTCAACTGAAAATGAGTACACCAATCGACTCCATCGCTCGTTTAAGATTTCTTTGTTTTTTACGGTTTGCGGCCACACATGATTTTGTCCAAGCAATTTACATCCAATCAGGTTAACAAGAATCCAAAGGATAAGATCATCTCCTATTACTGCTGATGCGTCTAGCTCAATTAGTGCTGCCTCTTTTTTGTCAATGCCTGAGCCGAGAAACCACGTGCTGTGATCGCCAGTTACGTCGCCTACTACAATAGTAAACCCTCCGCGAAACGATAGTCCAGAAGCCGTTTCAAGGCCAGAGACGATATTGTTCTCGTATTCTTTATATAACCTTTGGACGCGGGCTGTCAGAAATATTCCAGTCCAGTCTTTCTTCTTCATCTTAAATTTGACTAGCATACTGTAATTATAGCAAATAAAATAACGCCCCTGAAAGAGCGTTATTTTCTCTATTCTCGAATCTCGCAGAAAACGAGAATTGTATTTGTGGTGGAACTACGATTTCTAAAGTTCCAGTAGGTAGCCAGCATGATGTTGCCGACAATACTTAGTATAGCTAACAGAGAGGCAGAATGCAATATTTTATTCACAATTAAAGAGCGCTTATGTAAATATTGACAAAGTATGAGCAGTATGATAACATAAAATTATAACACATACCATGTGTGATATATAAAGGTGAGGGTTTCTGCATAATTTTATGTGGAAATCTTTTTTAATACGGAGGAAAACTCATGGCAGGAACAAAAGCTGGCGGTCTGAAGGCTGCGAAGAAAAACTTAGCGCGTGATCCAAACTTTTACGCGAAAATTGGCGCAAAGGGCGGTAAGAATGGCAAGACCGGCGGTTTTGCGGCTAATCCGGCTTTGGCGCGAATTGCCGGCGCAAAGGGCGGAAAAATTTCTCGCCGGCGCAAGGCGATAGCAACGACGACTGTATCGGCAGCAGCCGCGTCAGCAGCGCAAGTAGCAACCCAAGATGATGTAACGCTAGCTGCGTAGTTCTAGCGCCCGAGCGTGATAATATAAAATAACCCTCTTTGCAAAGAGGGTTATTTATTTACGGTAGCGGCGGAGTTCGCAGGAGCGAGCCTCGTTGACGCGCCATTCGCTATGGCATTGAAGGCAGCGGTAGCGGTGTTTAGCAATTTCCATACCGACTGCTTCACAATTTGGGCAAATACTGCGTGAGTGCAGCCAGTCGCGGTAGCTATCCAGCGAATCTTGAACGATGTCGTCGTCCATTTGTAGCGGCAGATTGTATGCGGGAGCAAGCATGTCTACGGCATATTCCCAGGCTGATCGCTCCATATCAATTAACGTAATATCCCGCTGGTAGGATTCGTGCTGCAGTTTGGCGTGGGCAATTTCATGCAGTAATTGGGCAAAATCGTTTTTTTGCCGCAGGTTTTTATAAAAAACTGTTTGTGTTTTTGGAGACCATGAAAAAACGTCGCTTTTTTTAAAGGTAATATCCGGAAAATCTCGTTTAATTTTGGCGAGAGTAGGCCAGAGCATTGTCATAGCATCCATATAATACAATTTCTTCCGGCTTCGGCGCGCTAGCGATTTTCGGTACGGCTATGGCGGCTGGTAGGTTTTCTGCTAGCAAACCGCTTAATATATCGGTAAAATAGGGGACAAACGAACCAATACTGCCGCCGATTATGATGACATCTGGCTGAGTAAAAGCGATGAGCGGTTGCAGTCCGACGCTAATTCTCTTAGCGATTTCTGACCAAACTTCCAGGGAGGTTTCTTTCGATAATTCGCCAAATAGTTCATAAAATACTCGTCCGGCTGCAATTTGTTCCCAGGATAGGGTGCGTCCGCCATATGACAGCATCATGTGCCCGCCTTCGCAATCATTTAAGGATTTATCTAGCGCGCCGTTTAAGATCAGGGAAGTGCCGATACCGGTGCCGATCGTGATGTACAATCCGCAGCGAGGTAACTTGTCTAAGCGGTGCATACTGGCGAGCCCAGCCATGTTAGCGTCGTTGGCAACTATAATATTGGTATTGGGGAAGTTTTTTGCAAAAAGCTGCCGGATGGGTACGTTTTGCCAATTGAGATTTTGGCACCAAACAGCGACTCCGTCATGGACAACGCCTGGCAGAGCGACAGATAACGTAGTAGCGGAATCGCCTGAAATTAAGTGTATTTGATCGGTAACGCGCTGGATATATTGTTCAATATCTTTCGGCGTTGGGAATTTTATGATTTGTTCGGGCTGCCCGTTATCGTTAAAGCGGGCGACGAGCGTTTTTGTTCCTCCAGTATCTACGGCAACTATCATAATTGGATTATACCATAGCTCTTTACTGATTGCGGGCTATCATGATATAATAAAGAAAATTTGAGTTTGGAGAAGCAGGCAATGAATAGAAATAATCAACGAGGAGCTGTCGGAACATTTGTAGTGGTTGGTGCTGTGCTAGCAGCGGCGGCTTTGGCGGTGTTGTATGGCGCCCGCCATTCGCTAAGCAATCAGCAGAATCCGCCGATTTCAAGCGAATTGGTCGCGGCAGATAATAAATCTGATAATAAAGACAATAAGGGCAATAAAGATACTAAAGACAGCAAAGACGCTAAAACGGAAAATAAATCAGGCGGTAATTCGGAGCAAAAGACTGAAACTGGCAAAGATCAGAATACCGACTCCAAGTCTGGCAGTGACAGTTCTCCTATAATAAGCGGTTCGGATACTAAAACAGAGAGTAAATCTGAAGATAAGAAAGCTGATACTCAGACCGTTCCGCAGACGCCGGCAGCACAAACTAACGATAAGGACTTGCCAAAAACTGGCCCGGCTGAATCGGCGGCGGCTATTCTGGCGGTTGGCGGTTTGACCTTTATCGTTTTGGCGTACGTTCAGTCGCGCCGGGTTGTCTGATTTTGACTTAACTACATCTGTTGTGGTACAATTACTATTGATCTATAGGGAAGTTTTTCATGCTGTCCCTAGGAAGTAATATCAATTTTAAGGAAGGGGTCTTTAGGAAGACTTATGGCAAATGCCAAAATTACAATGGACGACCTGCTGGCGCAAGCAGGCGATAATATAAAGCAAATTGCTGCTGGCGACATGGTTAATGGAACTGTGTTGTCGGTTAGAAAACACGAGGTTTTGATCGATTTAGGACCTTTGGGCGTTGGTTTGGTGCCGCGCCGCGAAGTTGGTTTTTCAAAAAATTATACTGTCGGCGACGAAGTTGTCGCTAGCGTGGTTGATCCAGAGCTAGACAACGGCTATTCACTGCTGTCGCTACGCAAGGCAGCCAAAGATCGCGGCTGGGACGAAGTCTTTGCTAAGCTTGAAACGGGCGAGATTATTACAGTAGTGCCGTACGATGCTAATCGCGGCGGTATGCTGGTGGAATACGAGGGTATTCGCGGCTTCTTGCCGGTATCGCAGTTGTCAGCAGAACATTATCCGCGCGTCGGTTCAAGCGATAAGGACGAGATTTTGCAGCGTCTTAATACTTTGGTAAATAAAGACATTAAGGTGCGAATCTTGGATGCTGATCGTAAGACAAACAAACTTATCTTTTCTGAGAAAGAGGCGGTAAAAGAAGGTTTGGCGGAGCGGTTCCAGAAGATGGCGATTGGCGATACAGTTGAGGGCGTGGTGACTGGCGTTGTCGACTTTGGCGTATTCGTTAATGTTGAAGGTATTGAAGGATTGATTCATATTTCGGAAATCAGTTGGGAGCGTGTTAATAATCCAGCTGACTATGTGAAGGTTGGTCAGACGGTCAAGGCGAAGATCATCGCGATTGATAAGGAGCGGCTGAGCTTGAGTATGAAGCAATTGACTAAAGATCCTTGGTTGGATGAAGTCGAGCAATTTAAGCCTGGCGAGAAGGTCGAGGGAACAGTGACTCGCATTACGCCGTTTGGTGCGTTTGTGCAGCTTAGTCCGGCAGTTGAGGCGTTGGTTCACGTGTCAGAGCTTGGCGGCGACGGGACGGATCCTGAAAAGGTGTTCACCTTGAATGAGCGTAAAGAATTTACGGTTTTGGATATTGATAAAGAAAACCGCAAGATTTCTCTTTCGCTTGGCAAGTCAAAGAAAAAATAATACAAATCCCCTGAAGCGTAGCTACGCCCAGAGGTGAGAGGAGCTTACTATGGCAGAAAAAATCGTCAATATCGCGGATTCGGTAACGGTTGGCGAGCTGGCTGAAACTCTGGGATTGTCGGTAACTACGCTGATTGGCGAGTTGTTTAAGAACGGAATTGCGGCGACGATTAACCAGCGACTGGACTTTGAGACGGCGCAGATTGTGGTCGAGGAATTGGGATTGGATGTGCAGCTGAAGCGCAAGGCGGCTGCTGCGGAGATTCATCATCATGCACGAAAACTATCAGATAAGGCAGTGCCGCGTCCGCCAATTGTGGCAGTGATGGGGCATGTCGATCATGGTAAGACGAGCTTATTGGACGCAATTTTAGATAAAAAGACAGTTGAGGGCGAGGCTGGCGGGATAACACAGCATATTAGCGCTTACCAGGCAAAGCGCAACGGGCGGATGATTACGCTGTTGGATACACCAGGACACGAGGCGTTTGCGGCGTTGCGGCAACACGGCGCGGTGCTAACTGATGTGGTGATCATCGTAGTAGCGGCGGATGACGGAGTCAAGCCGCAGACAGTCGAGGCGATTCGATTTGCCCGTTCGGCTAATGCGAAAATAGTGGTAGCAATCAATAAAATTGATAAAGATACCGCTAATCCGCAGCTGGTAAAAACCCAGCTGGCGTCTGAGCACGGCCTCAACCCTGAGGAGTGGGGTGGAGATACGGTGATGGTGGAAGTCAGCGCCAAGACTGGTCAGAATTTGGATAAGCTGCTGGACATGGTACTGCTAGTGGCAGATATGGAAGATTTGCGGGCGGATGAAGATGTGCCGGCAGAAGGCTTGGTGATTGAGGCGCATATGGAAACTGGGCGCGGCGCGGTGGTCGGGTTGCTGGTGGAAAACGGGCATTTGCGGCCGGGGCATTATTTGGTTGCTGGAACGGCTTACGGACGAGTTAGGACGCTTCAGGACTTCCGCGGTAAGACAGTTAAAGATGCCGGTCCGAGTACGCCAGTCAACGTGACTGGATTTAAGGAATTGCCGCAGTTTGGCGATGGATTTGAAATTGCTAAGAGCGAGAAAGAGGCGCGCAATTTGGCGCAAAAAGCGAAAATTGAGCAGGAAAAGATGGCCGCTACTACTAATATTACTGGCGCGGACATCCTAAAAATGATGAATCAGAAGCTTGATGCCGAGGAGTTTAATGTGATTATTAAGGCTGATGTCCAGGGTTCGGTGACGTCGGTGGTGGATAGTTTGAAGTTGATTGATACGGGCGGCGAAGTTGAATTGCATGTCGTCGGTACGGGCGTGGGTAATATTTCTGAGAATGATATTCACTTGGCAGTAGGCGAGAATACGGTAATTTACGGGTTTAATGTCGATCTTCCGCCGGCAGTTAAGCGATTGGCGGCGCGCGAACACGTGGAAGTGCGGATTTTTAAGGTGATTTACGAGCTATTGGACGATGCGAAAGATTCAATGGAAGCGCTGCTGGCGCCAGAGGTTGTCGAGACAGAAATTGGCGAATTGGAAGTAAAAGGCGTGTTTAGGACGATGCGCGAGGAAATAATCGCTGGAGGCGAAGTGAAACGCGGTAAGGTGGCGAAAGGGCTGCTGGCGCGAGTAAAGCGCGGCAAGGAGCAAATTGCCGAGGTGGAAGTATCATCAGTGCAGCGCCAACAGCAGGAAGCTAAGGAAGTCTTTGAGGGCGAAATGTGCGGTTTGAGCCTGAAAACGAAGAAAAAGATTACCCTGGAAATTGGCGACAAACTGGAATTCTTTACGCGGGAATTGGTGAAGAAAACCCTGTAGCCTACTGGGGTAAATTAAAGCATTTGTGGTTCGGATTTGGCAAAAGTAGTTAAGCTAAGCAAAAAGCTTGACATTTTGTACACTGTATGATAGCATACTAACATAATCTTTAAGAAAAGTATTTCTAAGAAAGGAACCACCACATGGCATCAAAAGAAACAGCACCCGGCAGCGGCGCGAGAAGAGGGCAATCTAGACCAGGGGAGGGTCGTGTAGGGGATGTGGCGACTCCGGCATGGGGTACTCCTCTAAAAGTCGACTGGAAACCCTTGCGTTCTCAGGATGCAGCGTCCGAAACGAGCGGAGACAATCCGTCGTTTAACGATTTCTTAAATCAGACTGCGGAGCGTCAGCGTACAGAAGAAGATCACAGACCGGGTCTGAAAGAAAGATTGCGAAGAGTGTGGGCTCGTTTTAATTTAGGAAGACGTGCAGCAAGTGATGTCTTTAACGGTGGAAGGAGTAATATTGACGACACAGATGATATGACTGGTCTAAAATATACTGTATCTGAGAGAGATGCTCTAGCTTATGCTGATGCAGCTGCGGCTGCCGGAGGTGAGGATATTAACGAAGATATTCGCGAAATTAAAGACAAGCTTGTTAAACAGGGTCTACTTGAAGAGGATATTAGCGATCTTGATTTTCGTAGGTTTAGTGTAGCGGCTGGTCGTAGATATTCAGAACTTGCCAGTGCTGCCGCCAAAGACGGGATGCGTGTTGAAGAGTATGTGGAGTTTATTCAGTCTCAGGAAGACAATGACAAGACAATTGATAAAGATACACAGGCTAGAATCGATGCTTTGAAGAAAGTAGTAAATGACAAGAGCGTATCAGAAGTTAAGAGATATGGGGCAGCTCGTACTCTAGAAGCTCTTCTTAACAACGCTAAATCTGTTGACAAAATTAAAACTGCAAAAGATGACAAAAAACAACAGTCTGGCGATAAAGAGCATGTTAGTACTAAGACTCTTGAAGAGCAGGCAGATGAGGCGCGGCGGAAATTTGTAGAAGCGAAGATTAATTATGAGGAGGGCTTTTTCAAGAATTGGTTTGGTGGTGCGAAACGCAGGGTGGCTATGGAAGAGGCTCGCAGGGAGTTGACAACCGCCCTTACAGCGCTTGTTTATCGACAAGAGGCTGATAGTATTAAAACAATTGACGGAAAATTCTCTGTAGACAAGAAGAAAACCAAATCCTCAGATAAAAGCAATCCAGAAGGTCTTGATCCG